>JAUZRZ010000001.1 GCA_030949945.1 Sulfurimonas sp.
AATTACTCAACTTAAAACCTAACCAACAAAAAGATGGTTTGGAGTTAATACTGCATAAAGAGTATAAGCAGCCATAATTACTAAACCTAGTGTAATAATCTTTTCCATCTTAAACTCCTTTTACATCTATAATATGTTTAGCATTATCTTTGTCAAACATTTTAATAGACTTTGCATCTTTTATATCATAATAATTTTGAGCATTATGATTTTGTGAACCTATAGCAAAGTACATAAGAAAGAAAAGAGCTGCTAAAAGAACTACTACTGCAACGGCAAATCCTAAAAGTCCATCAAATGCAAAAACGCCTCTTGAATTTTCTTCCATCTTATTCTCCTTTACTTAAACTAATAATATAAGCACTCACTGCTTCTTTTTGTTTAGAGTTTAATCTGTCAAATGCAGGCATAGTACCTATTGCACCTTTTTTACCATGATTTAATACATTAGTTATCAGGCTTGCATCATAAGTTGCAATATTTGGTGCTACAAACTCCATACCTTGACCATTTTCACCATGACAAACAGCACATGCTCCAGCAAATACATCAGCACCTTTTCCGCTCATACCATTTGCTACATAAGCAGATACTGCATCGATTTCTGCATCTGTAATTGGTGCATAGTCTTTATTTGCATTCATGATTCCATCACGTCCTGGCATTGGTGTTTGAGTACCTAATAAAGAGTTGTCTGAACCATTTATGATAACATTCTTCACAGTATTAGCTTCTATTCTAACATTTAAATTAGCTGCTTTTCCATCAATACCATCAGCAGACAGACCATGACAGACTTTACACTCTGCTAAGAAGACTGACTCACCCATCTCTATTAACCTATCACCTGTTATAGATGCATACTCTTGTTCAAACTTTTTGTTATGTGCAATAACATCCTCGTTATACTCACCAATTTGAGAGTAAGAGTTTACCGGATAACCAGCTACAAAGTACCACATACCCCAGACCATAGTTAGTAAATAAATAATTGCCCAACCTTTTGGAATAGGATTATGGTACTCACCAATATCATCCCAACTCTCATCTGCTAGTTCACCACCTGCACTATCAACCTGCATCTGGCGTACATATTTAATTACAACAAAAACTGTAATTATTACAAGAGCAACTGCCCCAGCAATTGCTAAAGAGTTTACAATATCACCACTAAGTATCTCTGATAAGTCTTTACCAGAATCACCAGCAGTTATCACTAATGTATAGTATGTTGCTATAAGCATTACAGCTGTAACAATAATACCCCAAAGATAAATTTTACTCATATATCTCTCCCTGTTTTTTTATCAGAAGATGTAGCATTTACTGGTGTATCTGCTATATCATCCCTTAATGCCATATTGCTGTAATCTTCATAATCAACACCATCAGCATCTTTTCTTTTTGTATATAAATGATATATATATGCATAAAGACCGATAGCTAAGCCAACAGTCATTATCAAATAGCCATAAGCTTGTAGCTCTGCAATATCCATTTTTATACCCTCTATTTTAGACTATTCATATATGCAATAATTGCGACAATCTCTGGAATCTTACCATTTGCAACTGCATCTTTTATGTTTTGATCTTTCATATCAGCTACTATAACTTTAGCTTCTTCTAATGCTAATGCATTCGCTTCTGCTATTGAATCGCCCATTTTAATAATTTTGCTTGTTCCATCTTTCATAGGAATAGGCTTATTATATGGAACGGAGAAAAACTGAGCTACTGTTAACTGTTCTGCATATGCAGTTTCTATATCAGCTTCGTTCTCATACATCCATGTGTACTTAGGCATAATAGAACCTGGTACTACTGCTGCAGGGTCTTTCATATGATTCTCATGCCAGTCAGTTGTACGGTAGTTACCTACACGCATCAAGTCTGGACCAGTACGTTTTGAGCCCCAAAGAAATGGTCTATCGTAGGCATACTCACCACTCATAGAGTAGTGACCATAACGATCAGTCTCAGATTTAAATGGACGGATAAGTTGTGAATGACAAGCATTACAACTATTTTTAATATATATTTGACGACCTGATAACTCTAAAGTAGAGTAAGGAGTCGTACCAACAAGAGGACGTGCTGCTTGTGCAAAACTTGGAATAATTTCAACTAAACCAGCATATGCAATAACAACAAAGACACTCAGTGCAAAAAAGAACGGATGCTTTTCTAACCAATGAAACATAATATAATCCTTTTACTAAGCGCCCATAGGCGATGCATTTTGTAATTCTGACTCGTCAACTTCTCGAGCAGATGTAGTTTTGTAAATGTTATATACAAACATAATAAAACCGATTAGATACAAAGTACCACCAACAGCACGAATAGTATAATAAGGATGTAAGACAGTTACTGTATCAATGAAAGAGTAAGCTAAGTTACCAAACTCATCATGTGCACGCCACATCATACCTTGTGTAATTCCTGCGATCCACATAGATGTAAAGTATAAAACAACACCTAATGTTTGAATCCAAAACTGCATATTCATCAATGATCTAGAGTATATCTCACGCCCAAATATGCGTGGAGACATATGATAAATTGCTGCAATAATGATGAAACCAACCCAACCAAGAGCACCATCATGTACATGACCAACAATCCAGTCAGTAAAGTGAGCAATTGAATTTACAGATTTAATAGCTTGAATAGGACCTTCTAATGTTGAGAACATATAGAATGTAGAACCTAGAACCATAAACTTAATTAGTGGAGATGATGCAACTTGTTGCCACTCACCTTTCATAGTAAGAAGCATATTTATCGCTGAACCCCATGAAGGAAGAATAAGAATTACAGAAAACACTGAACCCATAGTCTGCATCCAATCTGGAACAGTCGAATAGAGTAAGTGGTGACCACCTGCCCATAAATAAACGAACATCAAACCCCAAAATGCAAGTAAAGATAATTTATATGAATAGATAGCTTGACCTGACTCTTTTGGTAGAAAATAGTAAATAATCGCAATAATAGGAGTCGTTAATACAAATGCAACTGCATTGTGACCAAACCACCATTGTACAAGTGCATCATTTGTTCCTGCATACATAGATACTGAGTGCCACCAAGCACCAATCATTGTCTCACCTGCTGGTGAAGTTGCTAAAATAGTTGGTACTTCCATGTTGTTAAAAAGGTGTAACATCGCAACTGCTAAAAATGTTGCAATATAATACCAAACAGAAATATAGAGTGATTTTTCACGTCTAAAACCAACAAGTCCAGCAATACTAGCTCCCCAAAGTAACCAAATAACTGTAATAGCTAAATCAATAGGCCACTCAAATTCTGCATACTCTTTAGATGTTGTCCAACCTAATAGTAACGATGTTACAATAAGTGCTGAAGAGAAAAAGTATATCCAAAAGTGTGCTTTTCCTATTAACATCAATGTTTTTGACTCAGCCATCGAGACTTTGAGTACACGTTGTCCAACATAGTACCAAGATGCCCAAACTCCACTTAGCACAAAACCATATATCACACTATCAGTATGTAAAGGTCGTAGTCGACTAAAGTTAGTATATTCAGCTAAACCATCACCCAAAAATGTATTTAACTCTGGGAATGCCATCTGCCATGCTAATATAACCCCAACAAGCATGCCTATTGTCCCTACAAATAATGAATTCATTATAAACAATTTAGAAACACTATAGTCGTATTCTAACGGGCCATTCTTATTCATATAATCTCCTTGTATATATTGAGATAAAGATTTGTAACTTAATCTTAACTTATTAAAAATCTTTACGTTCAATATACTAGCAGTTAAATAATTTAATTATCCTTAAAAGTAAAATTTATAATAACTATATCCTCAACTTATCCTTTCTAATAGCAATAAGTAAATCACTATTTTCATCTTGCATTTTTTTAAAAGATTCTTTGAGCTTCTCATGTAGAACTTCATCACTAAGATTTTGTTTTACTAATTGCATATAATATTTAAAGAAATCACTATAAGGTGTGATTCCAACCGATAAGACCATTGCTAGGTCTATGTCATCAAAATATCTATTCCAATCTGGTGTGATTTTTTTAATTACACTTTTTTTTGTCGCATAAATAATGGCAAATATTACCATCATCATAATAGACATAAAAACTATATACATTACTATTTGAGTTACCAAACCAACTTTGTTATAGACATAATCGTTAAAAATTGCAAAATATTCTATAACAGGCATAGCAAGAAAGAGGAGTATAATGACCTTACTACTTATTCCACCAACGGGCTTAGCATTAAATAAAATTAATTTTTTTCCATTTTTATCAGTAAAGGTTGAAAGTATTGTTTTAAGGGAGTTGTGTGACATTTATATTCCTAAATGTGGTTTTAAAAATTATAGCAGAGGATATTAACTGTTTAGAAAATAGAGGGACCTCTATTTTCTAAGGAAGTGCATTAAATTTTAGCATCTCATCTATACTTATAAGTATAACTGTACCTAAAAATGCAAAGTTAATTTGAACAAAAACTTTTCTCGCATGTTTGAGTTCAAAGTTATTATATAGAAGTTGTAAACTACTAGCAAATGCAAGAAGTGCTGTTAGAATCAATAAAATATTTATAGTAAAACTAGCTGGTTGAAACACACTTACCATAAAGTAACCTGTTTGGATAGTCATAACTAGCCATACAAAAGTTAACTTCTGAAGTGTATTTTTACCAAACAGTTTCATAGCAGTTGGATAACCGCCATTATCATAATCACCATAATGAAGCATTACAAGTAACCAAAAATGTGGTACTTGCCATACAAAGTAAAAAAGACCTAAAGCAAAAAACTCAGGTTCTCCTAAACTGTGCCCAGCTGCAATCCAGCCAATAGCAGGAGGTATAACACCTAAAATTGCACCTGGAACTACTGCTAGAGCACTCTTCTTTTTTAATGGAGTATAAACAACGTTATACCAAATAAAGGCGAATAAAAATAAATTTACTCCTATCATACCAATAACAAAGTAGATTAATACAAGAGAAGCAAGAATTAAAACAATTGATACAATCACTCCAGAACGAGGAGACCACTTTCCAGAAGCAATTGGTCTATATTTTGTTCGTTCCATTAGAGCATCTTCTTTATACTCTTGAACTTGATTAAGAGTTGAAACTCCCATAGCTACAAGAAGTACAGCGAGAGTTGCAAGAAACATCTCCCCTCCAATTTCACCTTTTGCCATTATGTAGGCAAAAAGAGCCGAAAGACTTACGGCGAAAGAGAGAACAAACTTTGTAAGAACTATAAAGTCTTTGATCATTTTATATTTTCAAGATATTGTGCAATAGCTGAAATCTCTTCATCTGACACATAAGGGAATGCTGGCATAGTACCCATCATACCCTTTTTACCATGCTTGAGTACATTACGTAAAAGATCTACATCGTAGCTTACAAGACTTGGAGCTGTACCATACTGACCCTTACCATCTTCACCATGACATGAACTACATGCTGCAAATGAAGCAGGTTGTGTACCTTGCATACCACCAGCGACATATGCTGCAATTTCCTCAGCATCTGCACCCGTAGCCATACCAGCTGGCATTTCACCCATAGCATAACCTAGTTTATTTTGACCATTATTAATCACATCTAATACTTGCTCTTTAGTCAATCTTCTAGTGCTAAGTGTAGGTCCAACAAGTACCTTGTCACTTGTAATTGCATGACAACTTTTACATCCATGTTTTTGTAATATTGCATCACCTGATTTAGCATAATCACCCTTAGGTGTATCATCGCTACTATTAAACCATGCATAATACTCATCTTTTGGAAGTACTACAATTCTAGAGTACATATACGAGTGATCTGTACCACAATATTCAGCACACTCAACCTCATACTCACCTATATTTGTAGTATTAAACCACTGCTTTGTTATACGACCAGGAACAACATCCTCTTTCATACGAAATGCAGGAACAAAAAATGAGTGGAGTACATCACCAATTGGTGCTGTCATATTTAAGATGATGTTCGTATCAACTGGTACATAAAGTGCTGATAAGCCCATTGTACCTTTTTGAACAACTACTCCGTTCTCATCTCTTACAGGCTTAGTATAAGCTCCACCTAGTTTATGAACAAAGCCATTTTCATTTGCAGGATACTCATATCTCCATTTCCATTTACTACCTTCAACATCAATAGTAATACTTTTATCAGCATCAGGCATAGTTCTAGCTGTTACCATTGAGGTATATCCATACCAAAAACATACAAATAGAGTAATTGTTGGAACAACTGTCCAGACAATTTCTAAAAGTGTATTGTGTGTGATATTTTCAATATCCTCATCTTTAACATTACTTTCACGATATTTCCATGCTAAGTAAAACATTGGAAGAACAACAGAAGCAAAAAGAGCTAATGAGATCCAAAGGTTAATTTCAAGAGCTTGATTAATGTGTTCTGCGATTATAGTACCGCTTGTATTAAATCCTTCTAACATATGGCCTCCTTAGTGCTCTGTATTATGTGCTGTAGACTCATGACTACCAGCACTTGTAATTTCTGATGTGATATGACTCTCATCAGAAAATTGAAAATTATTTACATCGTAAATTACGACTGTAAAGAAAAAGGCTACAATCAAGACAGCAAAAACTACTGTCCAACCTATTAGTGTTTCACCTTTTAAGTGCATATAATAAAATAAAATAATTATTGCTTTAATAAGACCAATTAACATCTGTACTGCAAAAGTACTTTCAGTTAAAAACATACTTGGTTGAATGAAAGTCACAGTAGTTAATATTAAAAGTCCTATTAGAACCTTGTAATAACCACCTTTTTCTGCTTCATAATTTACATTTTCATTAGTGCTCATTACTATGTCCTCCAAAAAGTGATCCTATGTCTGGCATATGGTATCCACCAGCATCTGCTCCTATCATATAAAAATAAGGAAAAACAAATACCCAGATTAAGTGAACTAAATCCCAGTAAAGTGCAATATTCCAATGAAGGATATGATGTCCTTGTGTTACATTACCCGCATTAATTCGTTTAAGTAACCAAAGCATAAGTCCAATACCAATGATGATGTGAAAACCATGTAAACCTGTCATTGTAAAATACATTCCGAAAAATAAAATTTGACCAAAAGGTTTAGAGTGTGCATTTCCAGACTGAAGTGCATCAAGACCTAAGAAAACACCATGATGATACTCTAGAGTCCACTCAACTGCTTTTACTCCTAAGAATACAAAAGCAAGTAAAATAGTAGCCCATATCATAAGCTTAGCACCCTTAATATCGCCACTACGCATCTTGAGTAAACCAAGACCCATAGTAAGTGCAGAGATTAATAGTACTACTGTGTTAAAACCACCAAGAACTCTATTTAGAGATGCGGAAGCATCAATAAAAGCATCATGGTGAAGTGTAAAGTAATATGTAAGAACCATAAACATAGCTCCAAACATAAGGACTTCAGTTAACATAAACAACCAAAACCCTAATTTACCACCGTAAAAGTCACCTTGCCAACCTTGAACTTCATGTTTAACACCATCGCGACTAGTCGCGATTTCTGGTACATATGCGTGATCAGACATTAGTCAATCCTTTTCATAGTTTCATAATCAAATTTAACAACTGGCTCACCATGATAATATTCATACGGATTAAAATCCACATAAGGAACCTTAGTATGATTTTCTAATGGTGGTGGTGAACTCGGTAAGTGCCACTCTAGTGTAGTGGCATTCCATGGGTTTGTACCTGAAGGCTCACCATTTTTCCAACTATAAAGGAAGTTCCAGAACATAAGAAGTAGACCAGATAAAATAACAGCTGCACCTACACCAGAAATCTGATGATAAATCTCAAATTCAGGAAGGTAATCGAAATAACGTCTAGGCATACCATTGTAACCAGCGATAAACATTGGAAACCAAAGTAGATTCATACCTATAAAGTTAAGGTAAAAAGCAACTTTAGCAACACCCTCTTTATACATTTTACCTGTAACTAAAGGGAACCAATAGTGAAGACCTGCGAAAAACAAGAAAACAACTCCACCAAGAATAGCATAGTGAAAGTGTGCAACCGAATAGTAAGTATCTTGTAAATGAATATCAGATCCAACCATTGCGATAGTTACACCTGTAAGTCCTCCAATAGCAAAAGTTATGATAGTACCTAGTGCCCAAAGCATAGGTGATTTTAAAATAATTTTACCTTTATACATTGTTGCAATCCAATCGTAAAACTTAATACCGGTTGGAATAGCAACAAAGAATGTAAGGAATGAGAAAATAGTTTTAGCTATATCTGACATACCTGAAGTAAAGAGGTGGTGACCCCAAACTAAATATCCAATACCTGCAATTGAAGCAGATGAAAGTGCAATAGTACGGTAACCAAATATTTCTCTTCTAGAGAACACAGGAATAATTTCAGACATAATACCAAATGCTGGTAAAATCATTAAATAAACTGCTGGGTGAGAGTAAATCCAAAATAGGTGCTCAAAAAGTACTGGATCTCCACCTTTAGCAGGATCAAAAATACCAATACCGAAGTACTTCTCTAAAATAGCAAGAATAAGTGTAATACCTACAACTGGAGTTGCAAGAAGTTGAATCCATGCTGTTGCATATATTCCCCATACAAATAGTGGCATTTTGAAGAAATCCATACCTGGAGCACGAAGACGGTGAATAGTTACAAGGAAGTTAAGCCCTGTAAGAATTGAAGCCATTCCAAGAACAAATGCAGCAACAAGTGTAGTAATAACATTTGTGTCTGTATTTAAACTATATGGTGCATAAAATGTCCAACCTGTATCTGCAAAACCGTTACCAGTCCATAAAGATGAAAGTGCAATTAATGCAACCAAATATATATAACCAAAATGTAAACCAGTTAAGACGTGGGAAAGATACATCTTTCGCCCCAATCATCAATGGCATAACAATATTACCAAATACTGCTGGAATACCTGGAATGATAAACAAGAAAATCATAATTACACCGTGAAGTGTAAAGGCTTGATTAAATGTATCACCATCCATAATTTGTGCACCTGGTGCAAATAACTCTATTCTCATTGCCATCGCTGTAGCGATTGCAACAAAAAAGAATGTAAACATAACTGCTGCATACATAATACCAATACGTTTATGGTCTACAGTCAGTAGCCACTGCATAATTGTGCTTTTTGGGTGCCCAATTGCGCAGTGTGTTTCGTCGAAATAACTTTTACTCATTATCTTTTCCTTTTTTTTCTCGGTCTTCTTCTTTTCTACCTGATTTAACTAACCAAACAAAGAATCCAAATACTATCGTTAGCATTACTGTTGCTGCTATTTTTTCCCAGACAAAAACATAAGTTTTACCTTTTGGGTCATATGCAAAACAAAATAGCAGTGTTTTTGCTATTGTTGGTCCTACTTTTCCGTCTGCAGCCTCTATGACTGACATCTTCACATCAAAAGGAAGTTGGTCTATACCATTAAGGTATCTCGTAATCTTACCCTCCGGAGAGAGAACTATCAGTGCAGCTCCATGTATGTACTCTACATTTCCATTAGGCAATACATCTTTTTCAAAATAAAAGCCAACTTCATCTGCAAGAACTTTAGAACTACCATCTTTACCAATAACAAAACTCCAAGCATCATTATCAAATGCTCTTGTCATAGATGCTAAAAGATTTCTCTTTTTAGCTGCTGCTAAAGGAGCTGTTTCAGTTTCTGCAAAACTCACTGTAACAACTTTGTAGTCAACATTTTCTTTAAGCTCTAACCTACCTAGTACATCAGCCATATCATTTAGTTGTGGTGTACATATACCTGAACATCTAAAGTAGTTCAATGTTAATAGTGTTGGTTTCCCATCCATCAACTCTCTGAGTGTGACTATCTCTGATTTTTCATTTATAAACTTCAAATCAAGTGAAACACTATCCCCTAATTTTTCTTTTATGCCTAACTCATCTGCATATAAACAATTTATAAACAATAACAAGACTAATATGTATCTAAGCAATAAACTCCCCTTCCATTATAATTTCCTCAATATAAATTGAGAAAGACCGGAAATTATACTTCAGCTTACTTTAAAGATACTTGAAACAGTTATTATATTTTTTTATATATAATATAATAAATTATTATTTATTTCTCATCTCTAGCTTTTGATTTTCGACCTCTTATAAGATATACAAATAAAGCTATGACTACACTTAACATAAATACAGCCCATAATTTATTCGCTGTTTCGACTATAACATCGCCTTGAGGTTTTTTTGAAAAACAGTATGGAGAATTTTTTGAAATAGTTGGTGTTACTTTTTCCTCTTTTGCTTGAAGCAATGCCATTTTTACATCTGTAGCTAACTGCTCAATTCCGCTCATATATCGTGTAATTTTTCCTGTTGGAGAGAGGACAATTAAAGCTGCACCATGAATATAATCAACTTTTCCATCTTTATCAACTGTTTTTTCATATTTAAAACCTACACTATTGGCTAATTTACCAGAACTATTATTCTCACCGATCACAAAATGCCATGCATCTTGAACATAAGCTCTATTCATTGAATGAATTAAATTCTTTTTCTTATCTCTTGCTAACTGAGGTGTTTCATCCTCTGCAAAATCAACTGTTACCACTTTATAGTCTGTGTTTTCTGCTAAGTGTAATCTACTTAACATTATTGCCATATCGTTAAGCTGAGGAGAGCATATACCAGCACATCTAAAGTAATTTAATGTAAGAAGTGTTGGTTTAGAATCCATAAGTTCTCTTAGTGTCACTTTTTGTGACTGCTCATTAATAAAAACAAGATCAAGAGGAACATACTCACCGAGTTTTTCATTCACACCAAGACCCTCTGAGTGAAGTAGTTGTATACATAGAAGTAGTACTGTTAGAAATTTAACCATTAGAAACCCTTTTTTAAGTAATTTTTCAAATTATACTTAAATTATTATTTATAAGAGTTTTTTAGGATTAAAGAGGAGGAGTGCAACTAGGGCTATACAAGTAAAAAGAAGAAAAAACAGTACATTTGCTGAGAGTTTAAAAGCAATAACACCAAAAACAGTATTGCCCTGAATAATTAAAAATAGTAATAGTTTTGTATGTTTTGTAAGTTTAGCTTCAAACTTCTTTGTCACTCTGTTTTTCTTTAAAAAAAGAATATGTCTGTGCATTAAGATATAGTAGATAATAAAAAGTTCAATAATCTTATATACTATTAAAGCATACACAAAGTACATATTGTACTTTCCATCAAAATATGTTGGTGGAGAAAGTGTAAAAAAGAAGTTAAAAACAAGTGCTAGTAGAGCAAAAAGTGCAAGTAGTTTTAAAATAAAAAACTTGCGCCTCTCAAGAGTGCTAACTAGCTCTTGCATGAAGCATTAAAGAGAGAAATTCACTAAATATATAAGCACTCTCTTTTGGTCCAGGGCTTGCTTCTGGATGATGTTGTACTGAGAATATTGGTTCATCTTTATATTTTAAGCCCTCGATGGTGTTATCAAAAAGGTTTGTATGTGTTACATCAGCTATCTCTACTATATTGTCAGGAACATTATAGTTATGGTTTTGTGCTGTAATCTCGACAAGTCCAGTTTTTTCATTTTTAACAGGGTGATTTCCACCATGATGTCCAAACTTGAGTTTAAAAGTATCATAACCATGAGAGATTGAGAGCAGTTGATGCCCTAAACAGATACCAAACATAGGGATTTTAGCATCTATGAGTTTTTTAATCTCAGCTTGTTCTTTTTTGAGAACTAAGGGATCACCCGGACCATTTGAGAGGAAGACACCATCTATACTTTTACTCTTATATTGAGCTATTAAATCTTGAGCTTTGAAGTCATTAGGAATTACTTCAACACCAATCCCAGCTGATACTATTTCATTTAAGATGTTGCGTTTAACACCAAAATCAATTACAGCTATATTTGCCTTGGCTTGAGGAGCATCTTCGTATTCAAATCCATTCATTTTATTATAAGTACTTGAAGTATGTTTATATGCTACTTTGGTGCTTACCTGCTCTATATAGTTCACATCTTCAATTCTAGGCTCATTTTCTAAAAGTTTTTTGAGCTCTTCTTTGTCATCAATAGTTGTAGATGCTATCATCATCATAGCACCCTCATCTCTTATCATCTTTGTTAAGTATCTTGTATCTAAATCACAAATTCCCATAACATTATGTTTGATTAAAAACGCAGAGAGTGATTCCTCTGCTCTAAAGTTTGAATAACGTTCTTGATACTTACGTACTATCATCCCTTTAGCATGAGCCGTATTGCTCTCCATATCTTGTGCATTTACACCGACATTTCCTATCTCAGGCATTGTAAATGTAACAAACTGTCCAGCATAAGAGGGGTCACTCATAATCTCTTGATACCCAGTCAGAGAAGTATTAAAAACTATCTCTCCAACAACTGTAGTATCTCCGCCAAAACTTTTCGCTTGTAAAAATATTCCATTTTCAAGATAAATATATACTTTTTTTAATGAACTACTCATCTCTATTACTCCATTCCTCGTTTACTCATCTCTTCGTGATAGAGTTTTTCATGTAGAATATCAAACTCATCAGTCCCAGGGATATATCTCTTTTTATACGAACGAATTTTATCCATTACAGCATCTTCAATCTCTGATGAATCAGCGATAAAGCCTGTTATTGCATTATAAATAATATTTTTAATACGATTTTCTGTTACATCAAAATGGATAAGGTCTTCTTCGTACAACTCATCAAGAATTTTATGACTAATATCTGAAAAACGCTCTTCATAATTTAAAATAACACCAAATTCAGGTGCAAGTTTTTTCTTAATCATAAAGAAAAGTTGACGTTCATCTACTAACTGAAACTCTATCTCTTCTTCGTTATCATCACAAATAGCATCCACTTTTTCTTCTAAAGCCATCTCTTGTTTTACATTTTCTTCAAGAACTTTCACAGCTTCATTTGCGACTAGCTCTAAACCTTTAGTCATAGTTACGACACCACTTTTATTTAAATCAATTGCAATTTTGCTCGATATATGAGGAATAGTTTTTAGTGATATTTTCATGAGTGGATGCCTACTTATTTATTAAATTTGAACATTTTACTATAAGTAAGGTAAAAATCTTATTAGAGATGAATTTATTTACTAAGTAGTTGTGTTAGTTCGGAGGCTTTTTTAGCATCCATCTTTGTTAAAATTTTACCAACAACTTTTGGTTTGAGTGAGCGTAGAATAGCCATAGCATCCTCTTTTTTCATATCTGAGAGTATTGCTGAAGCTGCTGCTGGTTTCATCTTTGAAAATGTTTGTGCAATCTTACTCATTTTAATACTTTTAAGCTCTTTGAGTGCTGTCTCATTGCGTTTGAGCATCTCTTGAATCTCTCCCTCTTTTTGTCTTACTTTGTCAAGTTTAGTATCTACTTCTTCTTCTTGGCGTGAGAGCTTTTCTTCCTTTTGTTTGAGAAGTTCTTCAGTTGCCACCTTAAGAGCACTCAGTGCTTGTTTTTGCTCATCAATTCGTTCTAATTCAACAAGAAGTTCATTTTTTCTCTCTTTAAAAATCTCAGTACATTCAAAGAGTCTATCACTTGTTTGGATTGAAAATAACGATGTAGTAAACAGTGCGATAAGTAGTAATAATTTCAAGAAACTTCCTTTATTGTGTTACTTTTTTGTAAGTCATAAGTGCTATTTCATCTAACTCTTTTGCTTCTTCGTGTTTTTGCTTTAGAAGTATCTTCTTTATCTCTTCAAGCTCAAGGTAGTTAAATTTTTCATATTCTATCATATCTAATTTTAACTTCTCTTGTGCATTTTTTATCTCATTACGAGCAAACTCTGCCCACTCTTGATTGTGTTGTATGATGGCTCTTTGTGAATCAAGAAGTGTCCGTGCAGATAAAAACTCAGATATTTGTCCGCTAGTAGGAGAAGGAATATTTTGAAGTTCAGAGAAGGAGAGTTCTAGTGCCATAAGAGCACTACTAAGGTTTGCATTGGCACTTTGAAGCACTCGCTCACTTTTTGCATAATGTTTTTTTTAACACTTACAAGTGAAGTATATCGAGTTTTCATACTGCCTATGCTCCTGTCTAAAGAATTATCGTATCATCTCTTTCAGGTGATGTAGAGATTATACCAACTTTAGTTTTACTAATCTCTTCTATTGTTTTTACAAAGTCTTGTGCATCTTTGGGGAGTGCATCAAAAGTTCTTGCACCTACAGAGTTATTCCAACCTCTGAAAGTTTTGTAAATTGGTGTAACATCATCAAGGTCTGATGGCATATAATCAATTCTCTCACCCTTGTACTCATAAGCAACACAAAGTTTCACCTCATCAAAACCATCAAGAACATCAAGTTTCATAAGTGCAAGTTCATCACAACCATTCAAACGTGCTGCATGACGAGTAGCTACCGCGTCAAACCAACCACAACGTCTCGCTCGTCCAGTTGTAGTTCCAAACTCATGACCCTGTTCACCTAAACGTTTTCCATCTTCACCAAAATCTTCAGATGGGAATGGTCCATTACCAACACGAGTACAGTATGCTTTAACTATTCCTATAACTTTACCGATGTCTTTAGGGTTAATTCCCAAACCAGTACAAGCACCAGCAGATACAGTTGCAGATGAAGTAACATATGGATAAGTTCCATGGTCGATGTCAAGAAGAGTACCTTGAGCACCTTCTAAAAGTATGCGCTTATTATCATCAAGTGCTTTCCATACTAAGTTGTGTTGTATCTGTTATAAAAGGTGCTAGTTTTTCTTTATAGCCTTTGAGTTCTTCAAGAAGTTCAGACTCTTTAGGAGTAGGTATTTCATAAATATCAAATATTTTTCTATTTTGCTCAAAATACTCGATGATAGAAGTTGTAAGTTTTTCAGGATTTAAAAGCTCTCCAACACGAAAACCAGTACGGTTAATCTTATCAGCATAAGCAGGTCCAATTCCCTTACCAGTTGTACCAATAGCTTTATCGCCTTTGAGTCGCTCTTTTGCTTGGTCTATAAGTGCATGATAGTAAGAGATTTAAATGTGCTTTATCAGAGATAAAAAGACGACCCTCTAAACCTTCAAACTGAACCATCTCTTTGATGATAGACTCAGGAGATAAAACTACACCATTACCTACTACGTTTATAGCCTTTGGGTTAAGCACTCCAGAAGGTACTAGGTGAAGTGCAAATTTAACACCATCAACCCAGATAGTATGACCTGCGTTATGACCACCTTGAGCTACGACATACCATATCGTACTCACAAGCTAATCTATCAACTATTTTACCCTTACCTTCATCACCCCATTGAATTCCTACTATTAAATCTGCTTTCATGTTCTTACCTTCTTTAAATATCTTAATTTTTTCATCTTTTTTAAAAAGATGCTTTAGAAGCCCTAACGGCTATAGCTATGAGCTTTGCTCAGAGTTCGTTTGTATAGTAATAGCTTCACAAATAGCGTCTGTGTATATTGCAAAACCTACTGATGTTAGGTTTTCATTCTTGTATCTTCCACCACGAGCAAATACTTCATTACCTTTTATACATCTAAAAAACACTTCATCATAGTAGAGCATTTTGGCATAATACATTGGAGCTAAAACTGTGTTATCACACTTCATATCACTACATAAGTTTTTCATCTTTTGAAGTTCTGATACTATTGCCTCAGGTGCGATAGCCATAACATCATCTATCTGATCAACATACTGCAAGTAAACGAGCTTCGTTAGCCACTCTACTTTAAGACTGATAAACTTATCTATATTTATATGTTTAAAGTCTTCTATACTTAGAGTGTCAAACATCGATACTAATAACTCAGGTATCTTAATATTTGAGATTTGTGTAAGTGGTTTTACTTCTAGTTTCTCAAAAATTTTAGTTGCTAAGTCCAAAACAGTAGAGAGTTTTTTCTCACCCATAAACTCGACACCAACCTGATACTGCTCAGTAGTTGGGTAAGTCACAACAGGTTGAATATAAAACCATTTTTTATGCTCTGTATTTGAGCCTAATCTTTTCTCAATAATGCGCACCACATCTATAGTACTATCTGCACGAAGTGAGATAGAGTTATTTTGTGCATCATTAACACGAATCAGTTGGCGTTTATCGGCAATGCTTAGGTGCTGATGGTATGAAAACATAGGTGTTACAATCTCTTCAAAACCATTTGCATCAAGAACTTCACTTGCAACATTTTCTATATGGCGTTTTACTTTTGCAGATGCACCAAAGTATAACTTGCTCCCGTTGGGAATCTCATGTTCTAGTATCATTATTTGCTCATTCCAAAAGTTATTTCGTTAAAGATTTTATTAGCAGTTCCATCATACGAACGACGACCTAGTTTAGCTAAAGATAATTCTACTGCATTTACAACCCAAGCCATCTCATAGTTTGAGATTAAACCCATTTGGTTGATACGAAAGATTTTACCTTTTAAGTGGTCTTGTCCACCAGCTACATTGACTTCAAAGTCACTTTTTAAAAGTGTTCTAATCTCTGCGGCATTTTCATCATCTATAGTAGTCATAGATTTTGCAGGAGAGTTTGGATATATATGTAAACCAATTGCTTCTAATGCTGAGCCAACTGCTAATGCACGAGTTGCTGTCTCCTCGTAAAGTTTCTCCACTCCACCATTTGCTTCAACAGTTTCTAAAACTTCTAAAAGTCCTATGATTAAAGTAGTAGCTGCTGTGTAAGCCGTAGTATTTTGTCTTTGTTTTTTAATCTCAGATGCGAGATTTAAGTAGTAACCAACACCAGAGCCAATAGTCTCAATAGCTGCGTTTGATAAACCTAAAATAGCTAAACCAGGTGGTAACATAAGTGCTTTTTGACTTCCAGCGATTAAACAGTCGATGTTTGTCATATCTATAGCTTCAACACCAACAGCCGTAATGCCATCAGCAATAATCATAATTTTAGGGTTAATTGCTTTTACAGCCTTTGCAATCTCTTCTACTGGATGACGAAGACCCCCTGCTGATTCACTTATCTGAACAGCAATTGCATCAATGTCTGCATTTTCTTTTGACTGCGTTTACTATCGCCTCAACACAAACAGGAGTATTCCACTCATTTTTAATCTCTATATTTTTAAGTCCATGAGCTTGTGCAATTTTGCCAAAACGCTCACCAAACTTTCCAGAGTTTACACTTAGAAGTCTATTTTTACATAGGTTAATAACAGCAGCTTCCATAGCACCAGTACCAGATGAAGCAATCATAACTACTTCATCACTCTTAAGAAGATTAAAAAGATGTTTACGAGTTTTCTCAAAAATTGCTTCAAATTCAGGAGTACGATGGTGCATAGTCTCATCACTCATGGCATTGCGAACATTTTGTGGAACTGGAGTTGGACCGGGTGTAAAAAGTAACATATAATTTCCTAGGAGATTTTTAATTGTTTCTATCTAACGATATACCTAAAACATGATGGTTACCATATTTTCATAAAAACCTCGTATTGTATCGAAATAAGTTTAATTTCTTATATTTAATGCTAAAATCTCCTTTATACTTTATATAGATTAGGAAAAAAATGGACATCATAAACAGTGTTATGTTAGGAGTTATCGAAGGCTTTACCGAGTTTTTGCCTATATCTTCTACGGGTCACCTTATAGTGGCTAGTGAATTTTTAGGCTTAAAGCAGACAAATGTCGCAAAAGCTTTTGAGGTTATTATTCAGTTTGCTGCTATTTTAGCTGTATTTTTTAACTATCGTGATAAGTTTACTTTTAAAAAGATAGACTTATGGAGTAAAGTATTTCTTGCTTTTATTCCTATTGGAGCGGTTGGATTTGTTTTTTCACATCAGATAAAAGAGCTTTTTAGTATAACTATTGTTGCCATTATGTTTATTGTAGGTGGTATTATCTTCTTAGTTGTAGAGAAGTTTTTTATCCCTCAAAAGAGTGAGCAGATTCACGATGTGAGAGTGTTACATATAAACAAGCTTTAGTTATAGGTTGTAGCTCAAGTTTTGCTCTCATTCCAGGTACTTCACGTGCTGGTTCCGACCATCATAGGTGCTCTACTTGTAAAACTAAAAGTCGCAAAGCAAGTGCTGAGTTTAGTTTTTACTCGCATTTCCTGTTATGAGTGCTGTTTACAGCTTATGACCTACCTCAAACACCTACAAAGAGTTTGACACACAACACCTTCTCTCTTTAGGTATAGGTTTTATAGTCTCATTTATCGTTTGCGTTTATCACTATAAAACTCTTTTTAGTATTTTTAGAAAAGTTTACTTTTGTAGCGCTTTGGAATATACAGAATTATATTTGGAGTGTTACTTTTACTGTTGTCTTTAACTAATGGAATATTATTTGCTTGTTTTCTTTAACATCTAATGTTAAAGGAGATATCATGCAGAGATTTAGCAGATATAACACCCACTTACATATGTTTTTAACTGATTTAGAAAAAAAGTTTTGTAAATTGAGTGTTAAATTTTTATAAAGTTTTAAGTATTTTTCATCGCAAGAGATAAAGCCTTAGATACGATGAGGAACGGTTTCCAGCTTTGTCATCATCCATCTCGTACGCCTAAAGTTTTTATCAAACCCCTAGCGGGATAAACATGGGATCGCTTATCCAAGCCCACCCTCCCCTGTGTTGCCTCAGTCAAGTACTGTTCCACACATCCATCCATGTACTGTTCTCTCACTTGTCTTTGTGACAATTGCCATGTGCTTGCTGTGGCAAATGCTTGGGAGGCTATCGAGCCCCTTTTGCTTTAATGTTTTTGTCATGAGTGTGACAGAGGTTGCATCTTTTATCGGAGTCGCTTCTTCTCCACCATAACGTGCACTATAAATCCCCAGGTTGCCCCATCAAATTGCACACTCACATACTACACTTATTCCTCTATCATCTGCCAGAACATGCGACTATCATGTCACCTAGTGCATCATAAGACAGCATGTGCTTTTAGCAGAGCGTTATCTTTAAAAGTATCGGCATCTTCGAGTAATCTCAAACTCCTCGATAAGTTTTCAGTATAGGCTGGTAACTTCAAAATCCTCGCACATCGCTTTTATCTCTCGTGACGCTTGCCTTTATTAGATGTGGCTAAAACTAATTTCAAATCTTCTTCCACTTTGCTTTATATAATGATATGTTTTGTTTGTAATCCTGCCATTATACTACAAAGGGCTCTCATATCGTTTAAAAAGTTACTACCACTCTCCTCTATCCATTATCTTCCTAAGAGATTTTAGGACTATTTTTAGTTTTACCTGTTCTTTCTGTTTATGCACTCAGTACCTTGAGGGTGCTACCACCTTTTCTCGTTGGTATCATTGTTGGTGGTTTATGCACTAACACAGGCTGTATTTCAACTACCATTTGGAGACTATGAGTGAGTAGAATGCGGTCTGTCTAAACCTACTATCCTTTTTGGACTTATCATCTTTCATCTTAGGTTCCACTTATCTGTGCTTACTCCACTGACATCTATATGCTAATGGCTGGGCGTTTCCTACAGGGTGCTGGGGCTATTGGCTCTGTTGCTACTGCGATGGTTTTCTGACCTTGTTGAAGAAGAAAAGCGCTAGCAGTAAAGCGATGGCAATGTCATAGGTGTGATTTATCCTTCAGGTTTTGCACTTGCCATGGGACTTGGACCGGTTATAGCTTAACTTTGGTATCAGTTCTATCTTCTTTATCACAACTGTGCTTGCA
>JAUZRZ010000002.1 GCA_030949945.1 Sulfurimonas sp.
TATATATAACTTGTTTAAAATTTTAATCATACAACTGAAGCACATCTAGTTATAGTCCTTTAGAAGTTCTTCTTTTTTTACTTTAAAATCAATATCAGGTAAAATAGATTGAGGTTTAAAAACAACCTCATAATGATATGAATTTACATCTTTAGAATAGAGTTGCTCCACAAAATAAGTTACATTGTCAGATATACCTAAATAATGTTTTTTATAAGAATTATTTCCAACTTTACAAATTACTTCTAGTTGGTTATCTTGATTATCTTTAGTAACCGAACACTTACCTTGAATCGTTAAAATTGCTCTATCAGCTATCGCATTGTAAAAGATAACTCTTCTATCAATTTGAAACATATCCGATTGCTTAGATATATTTTGGGAAGCAATTTGAGAATCTCTATTGCACCCACTCATAAATATAGCAATGAGCAAGGTACTTATAAATACATAATTTCGATTCTTAATCATCTAAAAAACTCTTTAAGTCTTGTTCTTGTCTCTGCCCTGACTGCATCTCTTTAATCTCTTTCATACCTTGAATAAATGATGATTTGATTCTATCGCTCTCTTGTTTGTAAAAATTTTTAATTTCTTTATTATTAATATTTAATGCCAGCATATTGATCCTTTTCTATCAATAGAATAATTATACTCTTCTAAATTAAAAGCTAAATAAATAAAATCTACTTAGCCAATATATCAGCTTTCATGTCAAAAACTTTATATGTATTTCCAAGTAAAGCTTGTAAACTAACTATAGTAGTGAGGGACTAAGTAATATTATAACTTTAGCTACAGCGAATGTACCACCAAAACCTACAGCAACACCATAAAATGCCAATCTCCATGCTTCATATTTTATTTTTAAATTATCATTATCTAAATCTTGAATAACTTTTTGTAAATCAGCTTTAAGTTTTTCTACTTCTAGAATCTCTTTTTCGGTTATATTTGTCATTATTTCTCTTTATCTTCTAAAACTAATTATACTCGTATAAATTAAAAGCTAAATAAATAAAATTTACTTCGATAATATGTCAGCTTCAAGGAGCATCTCGACTTGGGAACGAGCTATAACTTTGCTAGAATAGACAAGATATAATCTTTTAACAACACAGTCATAATAGTAGCTACGATAAGCCATTGAAGTCTATCAAACTTAGAGTCTACTTTATCTATCTTTTTGTCTAGCTTATCAAAACTAATATCTATTTTTCTATCTAATTTATCTATATCTGCTTTTACTTCTTCGCGTGTTGCCATGTGTTGGGCGTTGTGTAGCATTAGTTTTATGAGGTCTGCTTGGGTAAGTTTGTCATCTAAGAGTTCAGTTTTTAAATCTACCATTATCATACCTTTTTTCTTATTATAGTATATATTGGCTTAATGTAGAGAAAAGAGGGAACTGCCATAGTTGTTGTTTTACATTTAGGTATTTTTCCAGTTCCCATACTTTGCTTGTAACTTATACTTTTACTTCACCTGTTGTAGGCATTCCCAAGTGCAACGAGTTAATGATGCTGTAATTTTTCTTTTAATAAGAGATACGCTGAAAAAGCGACTAATGCTAAAGTTAGTATTGATATAACTGTTTGACCATCCATTATGGACTCCTTTTTTCAAAATGTATCATTGTTGCCATTATTAGTATAGAACCAATTGTCACAGTTATTTCTAGTTCCCATGCTTTGCTTGGGAATTTATACTTTTATTTTATCTCTTGTATGCATTCCCAAGTAGAACTTGGGAACGAGTTAGACTTGGGAACGAGTTAATCTACTTAGCTAATATGTCAGCTTTCATGGCTTTAAACTCTTCATTTGTTAAGAGTCCTTGTTTTTTCATTTCGTATGCTTCTTAATATCATTTAATTTTGATGATGAAGAAGAGCTTGGAGTAGAGTTTTGCATTGCCGCTGGAGCTGCTACTACTGCCGTACCGGCACCCATTGCTTTTAGTTTTTTCTCTATGATTGCATCTATCTCTGCTTCACTCATTGATGGAACTTTGCCTTTAGCATCTGCATCTACTGTGCTTCCGCCAAAAGCTGGAACATAGGCTGCCATATCTACTTCAAATGAACCTGCTAGTTTACTCTCTTTTAAATCTTGTCTTGCTACACCTGCATTGACTTGCTCAAAACTATACGGCTCACCAAAAGCAGCACTTTGTGTTTTTAGGTAGTATGTTTGTCCAGCTACTAAACTTAGTTTTACATATTTTTCTTCTATATTTTTACGAACTGCTGTAAAAAGTACTGTCTCTGGCTTCATGTCAAAGACTTTATATTCTCCAGCTTCTATAGTTCCTGCTACATTTTTACGGTTGATTTGGATTTTATACTTTGAATCTTCCATAGAATCATCCATGCCTGATTGAGAATCTGTTACATACATGTAGACTAATGCTGCATCTTTGAGTGGTTCTTGTGTTTTAAATGCTGTTTTTGTAGTACATCCCAGTGATGAAAAATGTGAGTGATAAAATAAGTAATGTTTTTGTAAGTGTCATAGGTTTCTCTCTTTTTAAAATTAGAGAGAGTATAGCATAAGTTTGTAATGCGTGAAACTTTATATGCATTCCATCTCAGAGAGATGGAACAAGCTAATGTTTAATTTTTGAATTATTATCTAGTTTTGTCATAATGTACATTGTTAGCATTACTCCTACTACAATGAAAAGACCTGCAAATTCTAAACTCATTTCATTCTCCTATTTTTATTAAAAAAGCACCGACTATAAATGCAATAAATACTATCCATAAAGAGTATATATTAATACTTTCATCTTTAATTAACGGTGTTACAATAGCTAAACCTAAAATAATTTTAGATATATCATAAAGATATTTTCCAGTTTCTGTATATACTTTTTTCATAAAGCATTATAACATAAAAAGTAAGTTTGTGTTTGAGGTTTGTTTTGAAGAGTTTGTTCCCAAGCAAAGCTTGGGAACAAGGTAGAGCGTGTTTCGAGTTTGTTTAACTTTATCTTTTAAGAAAAGACTAGAAGTTGTAACGAGCCCAGAAACGAACTACTGTATCTTTTAGTCACCACCAGTAGTGTTCGAAGCAGTATAGCTACCTCTAGTAGTAGTTCATAGTACCACCATTATCCGATGTCACGGATTGCAGCGATTGCGAAGTATTGAACACCACCAGCTTTAACTTTGTAAACTAAGTCAAGCTCGTTGTAATCTGTGTCACCTGCGATTAGCAGTATTGGTAGTACTATTACGGTTACACCAATAGTAGTCATACCATAGTTAGCAGCAAATTTACCGATAGAACCAGCATCATATCCAACACCCAGAACAAATGTATCATTATCTAAAGAAATCATGCTTTTGATTGTACATCATTTGAGAATATAAAGGAGATTTTATACCTAGTACCAGTATTTCTAACATAAGCAACTTGGTTTTCCAATAGCTATGACCATCAACTGTAGTATAGATAGCTTTTAAAGAGACAGCACCAATTTTAGCAGAAAGTTTAGCACCAAATGCAGTAGTGTCATCAAATGTAGTCACCTTAAAGTAGAATCTGGAGAAATTTTTCCAGCTTGTAAAGCTAACTTTAATGTCAGCTGGTGGAGCATATTTTCAGTATCTATCCGATACGCAGTAGCACCAATAGCACGCATTCAGGAACCAAGTCTACTGCCAGTATGTAGCAGTATTAATCTAACACTAGCGCCATCAATATTTTTAGATTGTAGTAACTATGTACCAGTTAATGTAGTCATAGGAATTAATTTAGTTTGTAGCTGTAATCATATAAGCTGCACCATCTACAGCTGTAGTACCTGCAGTTGTAACAAGCTACCAATCTGAAGTAGAACCTAAGACCCATACCAGTACCACCAGATACATAGGCACCAACTAAAGTAGTTTTAGGTAAATCTGTATTGATTGCTAAAATTGCATCAAAAGTATTTTTATATACATTCCAGCCTTCTGTAAATGCTAAAGGTGACAGTGATTTAGGAAGTTCTTGACGACCTATTTTAACTGTTGTGTTAGCAATTTGTTTAGCAATGAAGATTTTAGTTAAAGCTAGATTCAGCTAGTTGTCATTACCATCAGTAGTATTAGCAGTTTGTTTTTGATTAGCTATTAAAGTTTCTTCTAAACCTAAGAGAACCAAGATAAGTGATTTGAGAACCAAAAGTAAAATTATTGCCAAGATCAGCACCTAAGTTAAGTTGAACATCCAGCAGCTGCACTAGAGTTATCTTTGTCAAGTATAACCTTGTCATTACCTGTGCAGCACATTACCATCACCATCATGTGTTTCATAGTAAAGTGTAGCTTGACCACTTACATCAATATCGATACCTTTTGTCAGACTGCTGTTGCTGACGCTAATGCCATTGCAGCTATTGCTGCAGATAAAATAATTTTTTCATTGTTTCTCCTGTTTTGTTTGTAAATATTTTACATCACTTAATATGAAGTGATAGTTAATGAAGTTCGCGTAAATAAACATTTACTAAAACTCACACCGTAATGTATTTGAGACAACACATTATAATGAGTGTTATTTTAAATGAAGTTTAAACGAGGGAGCTTTATTTACACTTTGTTTACTTTTTGATACAATTTAGCTTAATAAATTAACAAAATATCAAGTATTACCTTAGCTCTTTGAAGCCCTTACTATCGTAGCCTGAAAGTATATCGTGTAATGATTTTTTATCTTTGCGAAAGAGTGGTAAAAGTAAGCCTAAAAGTGTTGTTGCGGAGAAAATAAAGCATAAAAAACGCCAAAAAGCTCTAAATATCACAATTTTTTGATGACTTTTGCTATCTACTACTTGAATATCATAAGCTTTTTTACCAGGAGTCTGTCCAAACTTTGCTAAAAGAACTGAATATATCAGACCATAAATAAGAACTCCTATAAATGGAGCAAGTTGTGAGGACTTAAAATCATCAGCACCATCCATAAAAATGTAGGTTATTATATAGAGTATAGGCATATAAATCATAAAGAGGTCTGTTATAAGTGCTTTTATTCTGTCTGGGGTATGTGGCATAGATGATAGTTTCTACTGTTTTTGTTTCTGGTTTGTTTTTTGATTGTTTTTTAAGTTACGGAATCTCATAAGAGGAAGTATAGCAGAAGTATAAAAAACAGAAGAGGGAGACAAGGGAAAAATCCCTTGACTATGTTAATGTAACATAGGTGCAAAATGCACATAAGAATTATTGTGAGTAAAATCCTATTCATAAAATCTCCCTTATTATAGTCTAGAGGGTAGAAAAAGGTCAGGAGGTAATTAATCCCCTGACCTTTAAAAGCTTTTTACCGCTCCATAGATTATAATAAGTTTTACCTACAAAAGATTATAACTTATTTTCTAAATTAATGCAAATCTCTGCTTCACCCCCCCCAACGGCATTAAGTTGCTCCTGACAAATACCATAGTTACGGACTTCCATCTGACTAATTCCCAACATTTTTCTTTTTCCTTTTAAGGTGATTTATCGAATTGGTGGCAATCGTGGATTTATGTATATCTTTATCAAGTCGTGGTTTTGATTTTCTATCAGGTCGTATAACTATTGTATTGGTTAAAAATAGCTTTTCCATCTGCTCTAGCATCTCATCTAGTGGGTTATCAAGGTATAAAAGATCAAATACCTTATGCTTTATAAGATTGAATGACACAGCTTTATTTATCTTTTGAATATACTTATTATCTTTAGTTGTCTCTTTTAACTCTTCGTTCATATCGTAAGTCATCATTGACTCATAGTTTGTGAGAAATATAGTTGCAAAGAAGTCCTGCTTTACTGCAAGGGCTGTTTGACCTGTAAAGTTTTCAAGTGAGAGTCTATTTTTAATAAGGTCGAAATATGTTTCTATTCCCCATCTTAGAGCATAGAGTTCTTTAAAGTCAGATGTTTTTAGTTTATCATTACTCAGTACATTTGTCGCTAATACTTCTACTGTACCGTTATCTAAGATAACTTGTACAAATCTGATTTTCATTTTTGTAGGGATATTATTTTCTCGTAATTTCTTGAGATACTTAGGTGCATTAATCTCAAGTATTACATCTTTTCACTCACTATGTGCATCAAACAAGGACTTTGCTTTTGAGAATATATTCCTTCTTAATCCGCCAAAGTGTATT
>JAUZRZ010000003.1 GCA_030949945.1 Sulfurimonas sp.
ATTGTTCTAAAATATATCATATATTGTTGTTTCTTCTTCTTTTTAGCTATAATATTCTTACTATGAAAAGAGAAACACTAAACAGAAAAACAAAAATATCTAATGATATTCTATACTATTATATACAAATATAGAAGTTGATATAAATATGGATGAACTTGCACAAGCTTATGGTTTAAGTAGATTTTATATGCATAAAGTTTTTAAAGAGATATTTGGTCGTAATATATACGAGAGTATAAAGTCCATTCGCTTTGCAAAAAGCGTCCTCTTTGTTGCTAACAAATAAGTACTCCACCATTACAGGAGATAGCTGCCCTTTGCGGATATAGTTCACAAACATCTTTTATCCGTGTTTTTAAAGAACGTTTTTAGTTACTCCGACCGTATGGCGAAAAGGGGGTATAAAAATATACTCAAAAACAATCCTAGAAGAGTCTAAAAAAGCCAAATCATCTAATGCAAGTTTTGAAGACTTAGAAGCAACTATTGTAAATATGCCCTCTATCGAGACTTACTACATTAGACATAATGGATATAACGATGATGTAAAGCAGACTTGGCAAAAGATACAAACATGGATGTATAGTAATGAGATAAAGAGTATAAGCATATAGCTCTTTTCATGATAATCCAGTTGTAACTCATTTAGATGAGTGTCAGTATGTGGCATGTATAGAGGTAAAAGATAAGCTCTCAGATGATCAGCGTTTACGCAAAGTTTAATATCTCAGAGGGGTGTATGCACGTTTTGATTTGAAGGGTGTTGATGGAGATTTTTTAAAGTTTATGCACTGGCTTTATAATGAGTGGTTGCCAAATAGTGAGTATGAGAACTACTACAAAACCACCCTATGCAGTCTATACTAAGAACAAATATTTATCTGATGAAGGAAATTTTGAACTTAGTTTTTATCTCTCTATAAAATATTAAATGATGTCACATACTTTTCTTAAAGCCCCTTTTTTATAGCTTTAGGGGGTTGTAGGGACAAACTCTGTCCCTGCGACTATAAGGGGCTTTGCTCCTTATAGTCCGTAACATCAAGTATTAGATTACTTCTGTTTCATCTTTGGATGCTCAGCTACAACTTCTCTAACATCTTCATTTTCATCTTTTGCTAGTGTTTTGAGTATATCTAAAGATGTTTTTGGGTTTTTTGCAACGGCTGCACGAACATTTTCATCATCATCTTTACTGAGTGAGTAGAGAATACCCATAGTGATGTTAGGGTTTACTGACACAGAGATACGGATAAAAATGTCTTCATCTTTAGAGAGTCTATGAATAACTTCTGCTGGTGTATTTGGGTTACCTGCCACCCATGAAGCGATATGAGTATCTTCGCTTAATCGTACTAATGTCTCAACCGATGTGTTAAAGTGTTCTGCTACAAACTGTCTCACAATCTCATTTTCATTGTGACTCAAAATATCTAAGGTCTCTGTTGAAGTGTTTGGATGTGCTGCTACTTGAAGCAAAACAAAACCATCTGCATTCTCAATAAGTCCTGCTAATACTTCTGAAGATGTACTTTTATCTTTTGCTAATGCTAATGCTTCCATAGTTGTCATAGTTATTGCCTTTGTAATTTCTTTATATTTTTCGAATTATAGCGAATGTGGCTTAAACTCCTTGAAGAGATTTTTAGATAAAATAAATTTATGAAAAAACAAGAGTATATAAATGCAGTAGAAAAACTAAATCTATTTTCAAGGCACTACTATGTGCTAGATGACCCGATGACTACAGATGAGGAGTATGATAAACTTTATCATGCAGTAGTGGAGTATGAAGAGAAAAATCCTAGTGAACTTTTAGCCAACTCTCCAACTCAGAGAGTCGGGGATATGGTGAGTAGTGGTTTTACAAAAGAGAAACATCTTTCTCGTATGTGGTCACTAGAAGATATATTTGACAAAGAGGGACTAGATAAGTGGCTTACAAAAACATATAAGCTAGATAAAAATGTCACTTTTTACTGTGAACCTAAGTATGATGGGGCATCTTTAAACCTTGTGTATGAGAATGGTGTTTTAGTAAAAGGTATAACAAGGGGAGATGGAACAGTGGGTGAGCTTATCACTCAAAATGTTCGTACTATTAAGTCAATACCTTTATCTATAGAGCATAAAGAGACTATAGAAATTCGTGGAGAAGTTGTTATCTTTAAAGATGAGTTTGAACGAATAAATGAGCAGCGTTTAAAGAAGGGTGAAGCACTTTTTGCTAACCCTCGAAATGCAGCAGCGGGAAGTCTGAGACAACTTGACTCAAGTATAACAGCTGCGAGAAACCTAGTCTTTTTACCTTACGGTGTTGGAGTTGACACTCTGCCTCATAAGTTACTGAGTGAGAAGATGGAGTATATCTACTCACTTGGGTTTAGAGAGCCACCTGAGAGAGCCATCACAAAAGCTTATGATGAGATACAAGAGATATATGAGACTATGGTAAAAAACCGTGACTCTTACCCTATGATGCTCGATGGAATGGTCGTAAAAGTGAATGAAATATCGGCTCAAATAGATATGGGATATACGGTAAAAGTACCGCGTTTCTCTGTGGCTTATAAGTTCCCAGCAGTTGAGAAGATAACAAAAGTAAAAGATATTATCCTTCAAGTAGGGCGAACGGGGGCTGTTACACCTGTAGCTATCGTTGAGCCTACAGACATAGATGGTGTTGTGGTTGAGCGTGCCACTCTGCATAACTTTGATGAGATAGAGCGAAAAGATATACGACTTGGCGATAGTGTCATCATCCTTAGAAGTGGAGATGTGATACCT
>JAUZRZ010000004.1 GCA_030949945.1 Sulfurimonas sp.
GGTGTTTATGCAGATTATCTATTAGTTGATAGTTGGTATTCTAAGCCAATCTTTTAAAAGAGATGAATGATTTAGGCATACGAGTAATATCAAGAATGGCAAACAATAAAAGTATCTGGAACTTTAAAGATAAAGCTAATACTCTTGATGCTGTTTATGAGAAATTCAGACACCTTAGAAAAGCTAAATTTTCACAATATGGCAAGATAAAATTTACCTATTTTTCAGTTCTAATGGAGCATAAAAAGGCAGGTAAAATTAGAATTGTTTTTATAAAAACATCTAACAAATTAATCCCAATAGTATCAACAGATATAGAGATTAACGATAGTGAAATTATTGAAATATATAAACGCAGATGGGATATTGAACAAGGCTATAAAGAGCTTCGCCAACACTTTGGATTTGGAGAAGAAGAGAATAGAATTTATGAAGCTCTTGTAGCTAGAATAACTCTTTCATTTTTCACTTATAATTTGGTAAGCTATATTAATCGTATTAGTAATGAACCACAAACTATTGGAGGATTGTTTAAAGACTTAGAATGTGAACTCTCAACTTTAGCGATAGCTATGCAAACTTTCATTGCTATTCTTGAAGAAGTAGCTAAGATTGAGGATATTGTAAATAGAAATGAAGATTTAACCTCTATTATCAGTGTGCTACAGGATGTCACTCAGAAAATGCTTGGGTTTAGGTGCGAAAGTTAAGTAAAGAGGAGTATCAAAAAGCTCGTGAAGCCATTATGATACATGTACGAAAAGTTGTACCTTTTGCACTGATGGTTGCAGTTGCTAGTGGGCTTTATCTTTTTGGCAAGTTTTTGGTGAAATCAGTGGATGATGGTATGAGCTATTTTCAAACTCTTCTTTAAGTATCCAAGCCTCTTTGCGGTTTATGGTTAGGCTTCAGGAGGAATTAACCAAAAGTTTTTTGGAATCGAGCCTTGGATTTTTAAAGCACATATCTTTCCTTTTGCCCTAGTATCCATTATTATTTTACTCTCTCAGATAATGTATTTATAAAATAGTTTTACCTCTTTTTTAGCACAAAATAGATATAATCCAAAAATTTTAAAGGATGACCATGAGAATTCGTAAACGCGCCCTAACATTTGAAGATGTACTTTTAGTACCTCAATATTCCGAAGTTCTTCCAAAAGAAGTATCACTAGAGACAAAACTCACAAGAAATATAAGCCTTAAAATCCCTATGGTTTCTAGCTGCTATGGACACTGTAACAGAGTACCGTGCTGCTATTGCTATGGCTAGACTTGGTGGTATTGGGATTATCCATAAAAATATGGACATTGAAACTCAATGCAAACAAGTTACTAAAGTTAAAAAGAGTGAAAGCGGTATTATTATTGACCCAATTTTTGTTCATCCTGATGCTACTTTAGCAGATGCAGAACTTTTAATGAAAGAGTATAAGATATCTGGTGTTCCTGTTGTAGATGGACACAACAAACTTTTAGGTATTCTTACAAACCGTGATATGCGTTTTGAAAAAGATATGCGTAAACTTGCCTCTGAAGCTATGACAAAGATGCCACTTATCACAGCAGGTAAAGGTACAAGTCTTGATGATGCTGGTGATATAATGCATAAAAATAAGATTGAGAAGCTTCCTATTATTGATGAAGAGGGGTTTTTAAAAGGTCTTGTTACTATTAAAGATATTAGAAAACGCATTGAGTATCCAAACTCAAACAAGGACTCTTTTGGTCGTCTTGTTGTTGGTGCAGCTATTGGGGTTGGGCAATTTGAACGTGCTAAAGCACTTGTAGATGCTGGTGTTGATGTTTTAGTTCTTGACTCTGCTCATGGTCACTCAAAAGGTATTCTCGATACTGTTCGTAAGATTAAAGAGAGTATGGAAGTAGATGTAATAGCTGGAAATATCGCAACTGCTGAAGCAACACTCGCACTCATTGAAGCTGGGGCTGATGCTGTAAAAGTAGGAATTGGACCTGGTAGTATCTGTACGACAAGAATTGTTGCAGGTGTTGGTGTTCCGCAAATTTCTGCAATTGATGAGTGTGCTGAAGCTGCTCGTCCACATGGTGTTCCTGTTATCGCTGATGGTGGGATTAAGTACTCTGGAGACATCTCAAAAGCGCTTGCAGTTGGTGCTAGCTGTGTTATGGCAGGAAGTCTTCTTGCAGGAACTGAAGAGTCACCAGGGGATACAATTATGTTTCAAGGGCGTCAATACAAATCATACCGTGGTATGGGAAGTATTGGGGCTATGCAAAAAGGTTCAACTGACCGTTACTTCCAAGATGGAACTGCTTCTGATAAGCTAGTTCCAGAGGGAATTGAAGGGCGTGTTCCATTTCGTGGAAGTATCGCAGGAATAGTTCACCAAATGATGGGTGGACTTCGTGCATCTATGGGTTACTGTGGAAGTGAAACTATAGCTATGTTCTGGGACAAGGCAGAGTTTGTAGAGATTACATCTGCTGGACTAAAAGAGTCTCATGTTCATGATGTTATCATCACACAAGAAGCTCCTAACTATCACGTTTAAGCAATTATGAAGAAGCAAAGATATGCTGGATTTTGGATTCGTTTCCTTGCTTCACTTCTAGATACTCTTTTTCTCGCTCTTCCTGTTGGCATACTTATCTATTTTTTAAGTGATGGCAACTGGTTTGATTTTTCACAGTATAAGCAAAACATCATGATGGCTATGAGCGGAAATACTCATGCACTAGATAAACAACCACAAACCTCTCTAAGATGGGAACTCATTTTTGAAGTCTCTGTTCTTCTTGTTACAATGCTCTTTTGGAAACGCTGGCGCGGTGCTACTCCTGGAAAAAAGTTTGTTCATATAAAGATAGTAGATGCAAAAACACTCCAAGATATAGATAACAGACAAGCTATCACTCGCTCCTTTGGATATATAGCTTCAACTTTTGCATTTTTGATTGGTTTTATCATGGTTGCATTTAGGAGAGACAAACGTGGACTTCATGATTTACTTGCTGGTACTGTGGTTGTTTATGAAGAGGAGTGATTTAACTTTTTATTTTTTCTTCCTCTTCTTCACTCATAAAAAAACTATCCACACTTATGTTTTTAAAGGCTGCGTTTAAGGATGTGAAAAGTTGCGGGAACTCTTGTTCCATCTTGTTTAACATTATCTTCATATTTGCTCTTGCATGAGGCATTTTTACATCAAAACGCATAGCAGGACAGGCTTCATCGCCTATGGCTACAAGGTCGTTATCTAAAACAAACGCAGAGAGTTGGCGTTCTCGCATCTGAATGAGTGGGCGAATGACTACCAAACCATTATCAGCTGTGTATTTAGGAGCTAAAGAGCGCATCTGACCGTTATATATAAAGTTCATAAAGAAACTCTCTGCGGCATCATCTAAGTGATGTCCCAATGCAACCTTATTACACTTTAACTCTTTTGCAACAGAGTAGAGATAGCCTCTTCTCATTCTTGAAAAAAAGCTACAAAATGAGGAATTTTTACGGATTTTCTCTTTTGCGAGTTCGTAAGTCTGCGTCTCTTTAATGATATGTTTAATTCCATTCTCTTGGCAATGTTTAGCAAGAGCATCATAGTTTTCACCCATACCGTACGAGACAGTAACAGCAATAAACTCAAACTCAAAAGGAGCTCGACGTTGTTGCTCTTTCATAGCATGAATCATAGTAAGTGAATCTTTTCCTCCAGAGAGACCGACAAGTATCTTATCGCCCTCTTCTATGAGTCCAAATTCAGCATTCGTACGACCGAGTTTTGACATGATTTTCTTAGAGAGTTTTATGCTCATTATTGCTCTATTATCTTATCTACCATTTTCATAATAAATTCCGCGGAGATAATAGCACTAGACTCCATAAACTCATCAAAAGAGAAACTTGCATCTGTATCTGCAGTATCACTAATAGCACGAAGAATGAAAAAAGGAACACCCAGTGCATTACAAACGACAGCCACACTTCCACCCTCCATCTCTAAAGCATCTGCATTAAAATGTTTTACTATATTTTCTTTTATCTTCTCATCATGAATAAACTGATCTCCAGTAGCGATAATACCCTCTATCACATTTTTTTCAAGCTCACGAGCCACTTCTTTAGAGAGTGCTAAAAGCTCTTTATCTGACTTAACAAAAACAGAACCCTCTGGCACATAACCCATAGGGTGTCCAAATGCAGTAATATCTAAGTCATGTTGAGAAAGTTTTGTAGCAACTATCAAGTCCCCAATTTTAAGGTTCGGATTAATTGCACCTGCTACACCTGAAAAGAGTAGAGTATCACAAGAGAAGTGCTCTATCATTGTAGTTGCAGTAAGTGTAGAGAAAACTTTTCCTATTTTAGAGTATGCAACTACAAGTTCTACGCCTTTATATGTCGCTTCATAATATTTGTTCCCTGCATACTCTGTTGTTTTATACTCTCCTAATTTTTGAAGGATTGGAGCTACTTCTTCGGGCATTGCACCCATAATTGCTATTTTTTTCATCTTAAACCTCTACTGTTTTAATTATTTTTTTAAAATTTTCTTGTCCGTGCTGTATCTCTCCAAACTCATTCACAATACAAGAACCACCCCAAAATCCCAGTCCATCTTCAAATCCTACACGATTTACAAATATAAGCTTTGCACTACACTCTTTTGCTAGAGTTTTTATAATATCATACCATTGTGTTTGAATCTCTAAACCATCATCACTAAAACCACGAGCAGGTGACGCAACTAATGCTATAATCGTATCAGGGTTTTGTTCTATAAGATCATGATGAACATTTTTATGCCAAAGGTCTTCACAAATTACCATAGATACTCGCTTCTCTTGAGCTAAAAAACTCTCAAAAACATTGCCTGCTTCAAAGTAACGAGCCTCTTCAAACATTCCGTAATTTGGAAGATGTACTTTATTGTGTTTGCTTAAAAGCTTCCCTTTGGAGTAGTAGAGTGCTGTATTTCTAAAGTAAGATTCTTCTCTTAGTGCAGCACCTACAACTATATCTATATCTTTACTCAGCTCTCTTAGTCTATCTAGCTCTTCAAGATACCAAGCATCTTCACTCAGTTTATCTTGAAGCATATATCCACTCAAAGAGAGTTCAGGAAAAACTATTAAATCACTACTACTCTTAACACTCAGAATAATTTTTATTATATCACCTAAGTTGTCTCTATTTAACTTAGGTGCGATTTGGGCAAGTGTTACTTTCATACTTTAAGAGCAGATCTCATCTTTTACTTTTTGTAGAGTAGCCATATCTGAAATATTGAGTGTTTTAAGCTCTTTTGCTATTCTACGGTTAAGACCTTTGAGTGTCACACCATTACCAAACTCTATTGCCATATCAAGCTCAGGAGCTATGCACAAGATAGACTGCTTATACTTCACTGGTTTTATAAGTTGCTCTTTTAAAAGTGAAACTGCTTCATCTTTTGTTGAATATTTTTGTGTCGTAACATTAGAGACAATTGGAGCTAAAAAACTATTCTTTACCATTGACTCCATAATCTTTGCAAGAGGTTCTTGTGCCGAAGCTAAAAGTTCACAGTGCGATGCTACTGACATATCTAGTAAAAGTGCTCTTTTTGCACCAGCATCTTTAAAAGTCTGCTCTAGCGATGCTAAGTCATCTTTAATCCCTGCAACAACTATCTGACCATCTTGATTATAGTTAGCAGGCCATACTTTTTTCCCTGCGTTTTGTGCATCACTACATACTTTCTCTACACTTTCATCATCAAGTCCAACTAATACCATCATCCCTGCGTTTACACCCTCACAAGCCTCTTGCATAAACGAGCCACGTTTATGCACAAGCTCAACTGCATCAACATAATCAATAGCACCACTTGCACACAATGCTGAAAACTCACCTAAAGAGTGTCCTAAAAACATTGTTGGCTTCACATCAGGACAAGCATCACAAAACAGACGATATGCTATCATCTGTACTAAAAGAATTGCCGGTTGAGTGTAGGCAGTTTGACCTAATCTCTCATTTTCTTCAAAAATTAACTCTTTAAAATCGACACCAATTCTTTCACCAGCTCTCTCAAACATCTCACGAGCCACTTCACTACTTTCGTAAAAATCTTTACCCATTCCAACTGCCTGAGAACCTTGTCCTGCAAAAATCATCGCTATTTTACTCATATAAATCTCCTCTTTTTTATAAATACTCTTTATTTTCTGCTATCTTTTTTCTTAATGTATTTCTATTTAAACCAAGTTTATCAGCTAACTGTAACTGTGATCCAAACCTCTCTAAACCTGCTCTTATCAAAGGCACTTCATACAGATGTAAATATTTTCTATAATCACTCTGAGAACCTATTTTGTCATGTAGATAGTTTTGTATAATTTGCATTAACTCTATATCTTGAATATCTTGATGCAGGTAACTAATCATAACCTGGCGTTTTAAAGATTTAGCATTTTGACTTAAATCAGGTCTAAAACTAGCTAAGTCTATTTTTTGTTCACCGCCAAATAGTGCTACAGCTTCTGTTTCGAATAACTTTATTAATAATTCTACATCTTCAGAGCGTTTACTCAAAGATGGAATATCAAACTTTACACTAAATAAATCATCAATAAATTCATTTGAAAAAGAGTGTTTAGATGTCGCGATAACTCTAACCTGTTTCTCTTTAATAGTCTCGGTAAGGCGTTTAAGATTTGGAGAGTTTTCAATGTTAGTAATGATAAGTTCACTACAACTATCTAAGCTGACAAGCGACTCATCAAAAGAAGAAGCATCTACAATAGATGCATCTGGAAGTACAAACGAAGCTAAACACTTTTTTCCAACCCCAATGTCACCCATAATAAGGGCATTTACATTTAAAGTTTTTAAAAGTGTCGCTGTTTTAAGAGCCTGATATGAAGCTTCGCTAGCAGTTACAAAATTAGTGGCAACCACAACCTGTTCCACAGCTTTCACCCTCAGCAGGTTTGTTTTCAGCTGGCATTCCTGTTAGCACTTCATCAGCAGTAGCTTCTCTGATATCATTTACAGTTACTGTAAACATTAATTTTTTTCCTGCTAAAGGATGGTTAAAATCAATTGTCACAGTCTCCTCACCAATCTCTTTAACAGTTACTTGAGTAGTACCACCATCTTCAGCTTGACCATAAAGTGTCATTCCTTTTTCTAGTTGGATACCAGCAAACTGATCAGCAGGAACTTCTTGTGTTGCATCAGCATTATACTCACCATAAGCATCAGCAGGTTCTACTAAAACATCAGCTTTTTCACCAGCAGACATATTCACTATTCCATTTTCTAAACCTGGAATTATTTGACCTTTACCAAACATAAATACTAATGGAGCTCCACCAATATTGCTATCTACTACTTTGTCACCATCTTTTACTTCGTATTGAATTGATACGATTTGATTTTCTTCTATTGCCATCATCATTTCCTTATTTTTAATTGCGCGATTTTAACATAATTTTATATATTATGGCTGAAAATAGAGTTTTGCCTTTGTGGCCTCAGGTGAATTTGGATACTTTGAAATTATAGCTCCAAAAAAAGCATTTGCATGTTTTGTATCTCCTGTTTTTTCCATACTTATCGCAGTATGAAGCATTAGTTTTGGCATATATGAGGCTTTAGAATAGAGTGCTGTACTTTTTTTAAAATAAGAAATTGCATTGGAGTAATTTTTTCTTTTATAGTTCATCTCTCCTATCATATAGTGTGCATATGCAGGTTTGTAGTTTCTTTTAATCAAAGTTTCGTAATCTTTAATCGCCTTAGTGTAGTATTTTTTATCGAAATATGCTTTTGCATCTTTTGCAATTTGTGCAGAACTTCTTTTATCCGCCTTTGGCTTAGATGCTTTTTTTGCACTCTCTTGAAGCTCTTTAGCTACAAGAGCTTTAAAAGCATTTACATCTTTTACTAGTGACATTAAACTCATTTTTTGAAACATATTTACTATTTATATCATCGACTACTAAAGAGATTTCACTGATTAAGTTTGCTTGTTCACTTAGTAATTTCTCATTGTGTTGTACTAAGTCACTAAGCCTCTTCTCATATTCACTGCTACTATTAGCTTTAAGTTCATTCACTTGTGCTTGATTTTTCAGGTCTAGTTTATTTTTATGTGTTTGCCTACTTAAACTCTCTATAACACTCTGTAGTCCATCTATTCTTTCTCTTAATGAATCAAGTTTATCAGCTTGATTATTACTTTTAACAGCAACTTTATGTAGCTTCTTTTTTGTATCTAAAATAACTTTTTCATTTGATGTTAATCCATAAGGATTAGAACTTGAGAGGTCACCTGCACCAAAAGCTGAGGGCTCTGCTGCAGATAAAAGAAAGGGGAGTACAGTAGAGAGTAGTAAAACTATCTTACTGTATTTCATTATATTACTACTGCTTAAACTACGGAAGTAGTTTGAAGTCTACACGACGATTTTTAGAATAACAATCTGGTGTTTTATCTTCACAAACTGGATTTGACTCACCATAACTTACCATGGAGATACGATTTCCTTCAATTCCTTCAGCCACTAAAGCTTTTTTAACAGCACTTGCACGTTTTAAACCAAGTGCAAAGTTGTACTCATCACTTCCCCACTCATCACAGTTCCCTTCAAGTTTAACATTGTACTGACTAGCACCTGTTTTGCCTAGTTCAGCTGCTTTAGTAATTTTAACTTGTTCTTGAGACTTAATGTTGAATTTATCAAAGTCAAAATAAACAGTTGAAAGTTCAGCTTCTATATCTGACATACTCATATGAGTTAGTGCATTAGTATCCGAGTTTACAAGACTCTCTTCTGCTGCTATAGTTTCAGTTGCTACAGCCTTAACTTCTTGAACTTCTGATGAAGTATTTGCGGATGTTTTCTCTGTATCTACTGCTACTTCTTTTGAACTACAACCACTAAACACTAAAAGTGCTACAACAACACTTGAAAGTACTATACTTTTCATATTTGATTTCCTTTGATATTTTAAAATTAGATTATTATACCAAAAAAAGTATAATTATAATTAAATTACCAATCCATAGACTGTACTTTTCCATATTTAAGAGGGAAAAGGTAGTTTTTATTGTAATTTAGGCGAATAATTCCGATTGAACTTTGATTTTTATAATTTTTGATAAAAAGAATAGCATCTCCATCTTGTGAAAACCTTGGAAATTCATTCACTCCACTTACAGTTAAACGACGAATATAATCTGTTTTTAAACTAATTAAATGGAGATTGAAAGTGTTGTGTTCAAATGTATTTGAAGTCTCTCTTGCTTTATAAACGATATATTGAGCATTCGCACTACAAGCAGAATTACTTTTTCCATAATAAACCATCTGCTGTACTTCTTGTGTATCAAGTCTTTTTGAAAACACATTTGGATAACCTAAACGTGAAGAGATAAACACAATACGATTCTTATCCATAAACTGTGCATTTACATCAATTCCACCAAATCTAGTCTCACGCTTATACTTTTTAGTAGCTATGTTATAAGTATAAATATCAGGTTGTCCATGTTTTGCCATTGTTAAAAGTAGTGTTTTAGCATCACGACTTACATCTGAACAAACAAGCATACCATCCGAAGATATAAGACTTGAAACCTTTAAAGTTTTTAGATCTACATGTTTTAGTGTAGGTTTAAGTCCATCTAATGATGTATAATAAAATGCATTCTGAGCTTTATTTGCCCATTTTGGAAAGATATTAAACCCGCCTTTTACTATAACATGCTGATAAGAGAGAGAGTAGTCAGATATAACAAGTTCACTTTTTTTCGCTCCAACAATACGTGAAAATATAACCTTTCTTTTCATCCATTCTACAGAAGGTTCACCCATAAAATCATTTATATCATAGGCAATAGCATGTGAGACAAACATATAAATATTTTGCTTACTTACTCTATAACTTTTTGAAAAAAGTGCTGTGCCTTTTTGAATAATTTTCATATCAACATTAAGTGTGCCCGAATCATCTTCATACATTTTATAACGTAAAACATAGTTCATGTCTTTATTTTCAACCAAAACATCACTTGCATTATAGTGAGTCATCCTATGAAATCTTTCAACATTAAAGATACTAAGTACATTCAAGTCAGCAATAAGTGCTTTAAAAAACTGTAACTTAAATGTATCATCGTAATTAATTGAAGCATCTTCAACTGCAATAGATGGTAGAGCATCTACTTTTTTAATAACTTCAATTGTAGCATCACCTGCAAATGTAAGCCCAACTAGTAAGATCAACGAAAAGAGTATCTTCAAAATTTATTCCTTAGATATAAGTATAACAATAGTTCTACTCGGTTTTTTTTCTGGATTTATAGGAAAAGTAATATATTTCAACCTTTCTCCAATTTTATCAGCCTCTGCATTTAATGCTTCATTATTAGAATAGCTTAAAATTCTAAAATCAAGTACTTTACCTAATGCATTTAACTCAATTACAGTTTTAACACTGCTTCCTTCAGAATTAGCAGGAACCCTAAAATGTCTATAAACAATAGCTTGAATTTTAGCCAAATATTCATTAACTTCATTTGCAGTAGAATTTTGTTTTGTTTCATTACTTACTTGTTGAGATATTGGTTTGACATCATTAACACTAGAAGTTTTTATCTTTTTTTGTATCTCAGAAATTCTTTTTAAATTTTTTGGTTTTACCAACTCTTTTTTTTGAGCTATTTTTTTTGTCCATACATCTGAAAAAAGATTATTAACATCTATATTTTTTACAACTGGATTTTTTTCAACTCGATCCATTTTCTTAACTTTAGGTACTTCTACAGGAGATGTAACGATGGAAACAGAAATGAAATTATCTTTTTTCAAGGCATATATTTTACTCGTTTGAGGAGTAAAAAGAAGAAGTGAAAAAAGGATAAAACAGAGAGTAAAAAGAGAAATAGCAATAAAACCACTCAAGTAAAAATTAGTGTTATTATCCATTTGTTGCTAAAGAGACCTCTGTAAAGCCTGCTTGTTTTACCGCTCCAAGAATTGACATCACAAGACCATAATCCAAACTTCTATCTGCACTTATTAGTACTGTTGCTTTTTTATCAAGTTTTCTTGAATAAAGAGAAAAATTATCCATAAAGCTATTTAACTGATAAATATCTTTGTTTATTTTTATCTTTTTATCTTTGTCAATAGATATATGAACAGGTGGTATTTTAGAGAGCTGCTTAGAAGTTGAGCCCTGAGGAAGTTTTATATTTTCTTCATAGACTATATTTGGAGCAATCACCATCAGTATTGCTAAAAGAACAAGCATAACATCCACAAGCGGTGTAATGTTTAGCTCTGGTTTATCTTCGAAATCATAAAGCATTACTATACCTTACGAGCTATAATCGCATCACTTTGCATCTGAAGATAAGAGATTAGTTCAAAAGATTTTCGCTTTAACATTTGATGGTATGTATATGCAAAAATTGCTACAAAAATACCTGCAGCTGTAGCGATAAGTGCATCTGAAACTCCACCAGCAATAACAGACATACTTCCACTACTCTGTCCAATATGAGTAAAAGTATCTAAAATAGAAACAACCGTGCCAAAAAGACCTATAAAAGGGGTTGTTGAGGCAAATATAGAGAGGATTGAGAGACCTTTTGTTGCTTCTTTAGTAGCTGCCATCATACCAAGAGCCAAAACTTCTTTTGAAATATTATTACTTGTTTTTATAAAATTATTTAAAAAAGAGTTTTCATTTACTGTTGATGCACCCATTAAAAGTGAGTCAAGTGAGTTACTTTCATTAGCTAACCAACTATTAATAGAAAAGTATCTATAAAAGAAAACCCAATTAAGTACAACAAAGTAAACTGCTAAAAGAGCAAGTACACCTATTGTAACAGGATGGCTTTTAAGATAAAAATCTATTAAGTTGTTTAACATTTTACTATATTAACTTCTGAGCAGCTGACTCTATTTTAGCTGAAACTGAAGCGATAGCAGCACTAGAAGTTACTACATCTTTAATTAGTTTCTTAGCATCTGCAAGAGATTGAGCTATTTCAGCTTCATCAGCACCACGAATAGCAGCAGCACCTTCAACTAAAATAATTACTTTTTCTTCATCTACTTGAACAACACCCCAGTTGATAACAATAGCTTCAACTGATTTGTCTTCTTTCTCTACATCAATCACACCACTAGTAAGTAGTGTAGTTAAAGATGCATGTCCTGCAAGAACACCAAATTCACCCTCTTCACCTGGCAGAGTAACACTCATTACTTCGCCATTAAAGATTTCGCCATTTGGAGTTAGGATTTCAAGTTTAAACTTATCCATTATAGTCCTTTTAGTAACAATTACTTGTTACTGATTTTCTCTTGTTTAGCAATAGCTTCATCCATTCCACCAACCATGTAGAATGCACTTTCAGACATATGATCATACTCACCGTCTAAAATACCTTTGAAACCTTTGATAGTATCTTCAAGTTTAACATACTTACCAGGTGCACCTGTAAATACTTCAGCAACAAAGAATGGTTGAGAAAGGAACTTCTCAATTTTACGAGCACGTTCAACAACATTTTTGTCATCTTCGCTAAGCTCATCCATACCAAGAATCGCAATGATGTCTTGAAGATCTTTGTACTTTTGTAATGTAGTTTGAACACCACGTGCAACACCGTAATGCTCTTCACCAACGATTTGTGGATCGAGAAGTCTTGAAGTTGAATCAAGAGGATCAACTGCAGGATAAATTCCTTTTTCAGCAATCTTACGGTTAAGAACTGTAGTTGCATCTAAGTGAGCAAAAACAGAAGCAGGAGCAGGATCTGTTAAATCATCTGCAGGTACATAAACAGCCTGAACTGAAGTAATTGAACCTGTGTTAGTAGATGTAATTCTATCTTGTAGTGCACCCATTTCACGAGCAAGTGTTGGTTGGTAACCAACAGCTGAAGGAATACGTCCAAGAAGTGCTGACATTTCAGAACCAGATTGAGCAAAACGGAAAATATTGTCAATGAACATAAGAACATCAAGACCTTTTTCATCACGGAAGTACTCAGCCATAGTAATACCTGTAAGTGCGATACGGTTACGTGCACCTGGAGGCTCAGACATTTGACCGTAGCACAGTGCAACTTTGTCAAGTACATTTGAATCTTTCATCTCGTAGTAAAGGTCATTTCCTTCACGAGTTCTCTCACCAACACCAGCAAAAACAGATAAACCGTCATGACCATGTGCAACATTGTGAATAAGCTCCATAATGATAACTGTTTTACCAACACCAGCACCACCAAATAGACCAACTTTACCACCCTTAGAGTAAGGAGCAAGTAAATCAACAACTTTGATACCAGTCTCAAACATTTCAGTAGTAGTTGATTGATCAACTAATGGTGGAGGAGTACGGTGAATTGACCACTTCTCAGAATCAGTAATTTGCTCACCACCATCAATAGTTTCACCAATTACATTAAAAATACGTCCAAGAACTTCATCTCCAACTGGAACCTTAATAGGGTCACCAGTAGCAGTAGCATCCATTCCACGAACTAAACCTTCACTCATGTCCATTGCAATTGTTCTAACACGGCCATCACCTAAGTGAGCAGCAACTTCTAGGACTAAGCGATGCTCTTTCCCTTCTAAACTAACTTTAACTTCAATCGCTTCATTGATTACTGGTAAGTAACCATCGAAATCAACATCAACAACCGGGCCCATTACCTGGCTAATTTTTCCAATCATATTATTCTCCATTATTTCATAGACTCCACACCACTGATAATCTCTATCAGTTCTGTAGTAATAGCAGCTTGACGTGCTTTGTTAAACTTTACATTAAGAGATTTAACCATCTCTTTAGCATTGTTTGTAGCTGTATCCATTGCTTGCATACGAGCTGAATGCTCTGCTGCAAGTGAATCAATTAGTGCATAATACATATTATAATCAACATATTTATTTACCAATGAATCAAGCATAACTTCTTCGTTTTGTGCTTCAACTTCTAACATTGAACTGTGAGAATCTTCACACTCAAACTCATCAGTATCAATAGGTAGTATTTTGTTAACATGTAACTCTTGAGTTATCATATTTTTATACCCATTATACACAACATGTAAAGCATCTATCTTCCCATCTTTAAAGTCCATTATAGATGTTCTAATAAATTCATCAGATCTAGCCTTATCAGGTTTAGAACTTAAATTAATAACAGAGTCAAAAAGTTCAACTTCATTATACTTAAAAAATTCTATACCTTTTTTACCGATACCACGTAAACGCACTTTAACATTTTCTTCTTTGTAAGTTTTGATAAGTTTACTAACAGCTTTAATAGTTTGTATATTAAAACCACCACATAAACCTTTATCAGCAGTTACAAAAACAATGTCTACCATTTTAGGGTTTTCTATCTTGTTAAAACAACGATTTTCAATCCCTCCAATTTTAGCACAGTTAATACGTCCAGCTATTTCGGCAATCACCTGATTCATTTTCTGAGCATACAGACGAGAGCGTTTTGCAAGCTCTTCTGCACGGCGAAGTTTTGCAGTAGAAACTAGCTTCATCGCACGTGTTGTCTTTTGAGTGTTAGAAACACTCTTTATCTGTCTTTGAATATCTTTCAAGTTTGCCATTGAATAATCCCTTAGTTAGCTATAAAGCTAGCTTTGAACTCTTCAAGAGCTTTGATTAACAACGCTTTCGTGTCATCATCAACTTTAGATGTACTTCTTATGTTCTCAAAAATTTGAGGATAAGATGCTTCAATAAATGGATACATTTCAGCTTCAAAACGAACAACATTTGATGCATCCATATCATCTAAGAAACCTTCATTTCCAGCAAAGATAATAGCAACTTGCTTCTCTGCAGAAAGAGGAGAAAAAGGACCCTGTTTAAGTACTTCAACCATTCTCTGACCACGTTCAAGTTGGTTACGAGAAAGTTCATCAAGGTCAGATGCAAATTGTGCAAATGCTTGAAGTTCACGATACTGAGCAAGATCTAGTCTTAAAGTACCAGCAACTTGTTTAGTAGCTTTAATCTGAGCAGCACCACCAACACGAGAAACTGAAAGACCAACATTAATTGCTGGACGAACACCCGAGTTAAATAGATCAGTTTCTAAGAAAATTTGACCATCTGTAATTGAAATAACATTTGTTGGAATATATGCCGCAACATCACCCGCTTGTGTTTCAATAATTGGAAGAGCAGTAAGAGAACCTGCACCCTCTTCATCAGACATTTTTGCAGCACGCTCAAGAAGACGAGAGTGAACATAAAAAACATCACCAGGATAAGCTTCACGACCTGGAGGACGACGAAGAATAAGTGACATTTCACGGTATGCAACTGCATGTTTAGATAAATCATCATAAACAATTAGACCATGTCGTGCATTATCACGGAAGTACTCTCCCATAGTAACACCAGTGTATGGAGCTAAGAATTGAAGAGCAGCAGCTTCAGCAGCAGTTGCAGAGACAATAATTGTGTACTCCATTGCACCATGTTCTTCTAAACGACGAACAATTTGAGCTACTGTTGATTCTTTTTGACCGATTGCAACATATACACAAGAAACACCATTACCTTTTTGGTTAATGATTGTATCTAATGCAACAGTAGTTTTACCAGTCTGTCTATCACCAATAATAAGCTCACGTTGACCACGACCAATTGGAACAAGTGCATCAATAGCTTTGATACCAGTTGCTAGTGGCTCATGAACAGATTTACGATTCATAATTCCAGGTGCTTTTTCTTCTACGAAACGAGTTTCAGTAGTCTCAATTGGACCTTTACCATCGATTGGCTCACCAAGTGCATTTACAACACGTCCAAGAAGTGCATCACCAACAGGAACACGTAGTAGTTTTCCAAGACGCTTAACACTCATACCTTCACGAAGTGCTGAACCTGCACCTAAGATTACAACACCAACGCTGCTCTCTTCGAGGTTCATAACAAGACCTTGAGTCCCATCTTCAAATTCTACCATTTCGCCTGCCATAACATTGCTAAGTCCGTAAACTCTTGCAACACCATCAGCATAAGAAACAATTTTACCTGTTTCATTTATATCAACACTTAATTCAAAGTTGTCAATACGTTCTTTAATAATTGAACTGATTTCATCAGCTTGTATTTTTGCTACCACTATAGTTCTCCTCTTGTTGAAAGTTAAATTGCTTTAATTATATGTTCTATAATTTGACTATCGATTCTATCTTTAGAGAAATTAATCTCTACTCCAAGACCTTCGACTTCTACTTTAATACCATTAAAATCATTTTTTACAAATGTTAAAGTAATTGTAGAGTTGAATTTACTATTTAAACCATTACTTAACTCAGTAATTACTTTTGTATCAATATCACTATCGCTATAAATAATTCCATCATAAGTTTTAGTAGAGTTAGCTATATCTTTTTTTAATTCACTTGCAATAGCAGGAATTATATTGATACGCTTATTTTCAACTAAAAGTTTAATTAAATTGTTAATCTGTTTAGACTCTGCAGGTTTAACTGCATCTAAAAGAATCGCAGATTTTTCACGAGCACTTATATTTGGGTTAGCAACTATACTTACAAATTTATCATCTCTAAACGAGTCTGCTAATACAGAGAATACTTCTGATATACTTTTGTATTGTTTCTAAGTCCGAACCTGCATTTAAAGCTTTGATATATTTTTTTGCAATCAGTTCTTCCATTTAAGCAACCTTCTTCAAAATAACATTAGCCATAGCTTCTTTATCAAAGCCAGAAGAACTTTGAGCAAGAGTCTCAGTAATTACATCTTCAACAACACTACGAACCATTTTTCTTTGTGCATACTCTCTGACAGAAGAGCCTTGCTTTGTTAATGTTTCTAGATCTAACTCACATTGAGTCATAATATTGTCATTCAAAATCTTATTCTCTTTTTTAGAAGTAACTGCTAACTCTTGTGCAAAGTTTTCTGCATCAGAGATTTTAGCAAGTGCTTCTTTTTTAAGAGCAATAGACTCATCGAGCTTTTCTTGAACCTTTTTCAATTCATCAGCTATTGCTTGACTTCTTGATGCAAAAAAAGCTTTTGCAGGTTCTCCAACTAGATACCAAACAAGTCCAGCAAATAGTAAAAAGTTTACTGTACGCTGTACAATATCTGTTTCACCATGGCCAGCATCAGATGCAAATGCACAAGTTGATATCATTAGTATTAGTACTAAAATTCTACTCACACTACACCCTTATATTTGACTAAATTTAGCTTTTACAGCTTCTTTAAACACTGGAACTTGTGACATTAAGTCAGAAGTCAACTCATCTTTAGCTTTAGCAAGAGATTGCTCAAACTCTAAATATTCACTAGCAAGTTCAGCACGTTTTGCTTCTAACTTACTCTCTGCTAATTCCTTAGCATCTGTTATAACTTTTTCTCTTAGGGCCGAAGCTTCTAGTTTAGCAGTCATAATTATTGAATTAGCTTTTTCATTAAGGGCATTGATTTCATCGTCATTAGAACCTGTTTTAGCAAGATCTTTTTTAATGTCTTCATCACGCTTATTCATAAAACTAAATAATGGATTATACAGCCAACTATTTAGAACGGCTATAAGCGAAACAAATACAACAAATGTAACCAAGAGTAGTATTGGGTTTATATCTAACATAGCACCTCCTAAAAGTTGCGAGATTATACTATGATTAAATTGAAAGGATAGTTAAATGAATGAATAAATTTATAAATTTAGAGATTAGTCCCTAAGATGTGACAAAAAGTCTACAATTTCTTCTTCACTAGAAAACTCAATTGTAATAGTTTTTTTACCTATTTTTGATTTAAGACCAAAATCTTTGAGTCTGTTTTTTAAATTATCAAAATTGTAAGATTCCTCTTGTTCTTTTTCTATTTGAGGCTTATCATTTACCTTCATTGACTTCATCATAGCTTCAACTTCTCTCACACTCAGCTTTTGTCCTATGATTGAATTTACAATAAGTTGTTGTTCACCATCATCAAGTCCAACTAAAACTTTTGCATGACCTGCAGAAATTTTTTTCTCTAAAAGTGCTTTTTGTGTTTTCGAAGAGAGTTGTAAAAGTCGTAAACTATTTGTTATATGTGTTCTACTTTTATGTACCATTGTTGAAAGTTCATTATGTGTTAAATCATGTATTTCCAAAAGCTCAGAGTATGCATTAGCAAGTTCAATAGCATTTAACTCTTCTCTCTGAATATTTTCAATAAGAGCAAATTGTCGCATTTTTTGCTCATCTGTATTAAGAACAATTGCACGTATCTCTTTTAATTTTGCCAACTTACTAGCACGAAACCTTCTCTCACCTGCAATAAGTACATAACCATCAATATCTTCTTTAACAACTATTGGTTGCAATAGTCCATCACTCTTAATAGATTCTGCTAATTCTAATAAAGAGACTTCATCGAATGTTTTTCTAGGCTGAAAAGGATTTGGTCTAATATCTTTAAGTGCTATCTCTAAAACCATATCTTTTTGTGAACCCTCGTTCTCATATGCCTCATCCATCTCACCTAAAAGTGCATCTAGTCCTCGTCCAAGTTTTTGTGTATTCATTATCTAATCATTGCCTGTGCTAAATTTTGATAAGCGATTGAACCGCTTGATTTTACATCATATAGTATTGCAGGTTTACCAAAAGATGGTGCTTCTGCTAGTTTTACATTTCTAGGAACAACTATATACTGTCCATTTTCATCTTTAAAAAACTTTCCCTTAAAATGCTGTCTTAAATCTGCGAAAACTTGCTTGGATAAGTTATTTTGAGAACTAAACATCGTAGGCAAAAACCCTTTGACTGTTAGTTTTGGATTTATAGACTTTTTCACAAGTTTGACTGTATTTAAAAGCTGAGCTAAACCCTCAAGTGCAAAAAACTCACACTGTATAGGGATAATCACAGAATTTGATGCTGAGAGTGCATTGATCGTCATAGGTCCAAGTGCAGGGGGAGAGTCTATGATTATATAATCATAATCTTTTTTAACATTTGCAATTGCATTTTTTAGGACAAGTTCACGACCCTTTGCCTTATCTGTATCATAATACTCTTTTTCAATACCAACTAAACCAATATTTGATGGAGCTAAGTGAAGAGTAGGTAAATCAGACTTTAAAATTATATCTTTTAGTTTTTTTGTACCGATTAGTACATGATAAATATTAAACTCATAGTCATTACGATGAAAACCAAACGAAGTTGTAGCGTTTGCTTGAGGGTCTGAGTCTATTAAGAGAACTTTTTTTTCTGCTACTGCAAGGGATGCTGCTAGGTTGACAGCTGTAGTTGTTTTACCAACTCCACCCTTTTGGTTTGCGATTACGATTACTTCACTCATCTTAAACTATATATCCTCTCACCATTAATATTCAAACTTCCATCATTCTCAAGAGTAGCTTCAGTAAGTGAAACTTTTATACCTTTAACATGTGTAAAGAAATTTTGATTTGTACAAAAGTTTATCTTATATTTACTAAAAACTTGCTTCCATGATGGTTTATTTTCTATATTTTTGAAATAACTTTTTAGTATAATATTTTTATCTACTGATAAATCTAAGCAAGCAAAGCCATTAGAAGAGTTTACTAAGTTTAAACCTAGACCACAAACAATAGTATCATTAACTATATTTGTAATCATACCCCCAACTTTTTCATCATTTATATACAAATCATTAGGCCACTTGAGAAAAACTTTAGAACCAAAAGATTCTAGTGTCTCTTTAAAGAGATAAGAAAAATAAATAGAAGCAGATTCTAGTCTCAAGTCCTCAGGTAAATCACTTAAAGGCAAAGCAAAAGATAAAAAAAGATTACCCTTTAATGAAGTCCAACTATTATTACGACTTCCTATGCCCTCTGTTTGTATTTGGCAAACTACACCTAGAGGTAAAGATACATTAGTCTCTTTAATAAGTTCTTTTAAATATATCTGTGTTGACACAAGAGTATCAAAATAAAGTATCTTCAATTGCTAATCTTTTTCCATTAATATAAGAGATAATACTCATCTCTTTTTTTGATTGAGGCTGAACAGTATATATTTTGATACTCCCTTTAGCACAAGAAACGACTATAAAGTCACTGCTTATTTCAAGAATCGCTCCAGCCTTACCGAGTTCACACTTCTCAACTAGGTCAATCTTTTTGAGTTTTAAACCATTTTCTAAGTAAATACCTGGCCAAGGAGTAAATGCTCTATATTTATTATAAAGTATATAAGCATCATCAAAGTTTACAAGACCATCTGCTTTAGATATTTTTTTACAGTGAGTAGCCTCTGTCTCATTTTGTGCTGCTGGTGTATAAGAGTTAAAATTCTCTAATACATCAACTGTGAGCTCAACTGCAATCTCGGTTAATGCGTCAAATAGAGTCTCCACCATCATATCTTTAGGTATACTCATTGTCTCTATTTTTAATATATCACCCGTATCTAAGCCCTCTTCCATAAGCATAGCTGTGACACCTGTCTCTTTATCATCACTGAGTAAAGTTTGCTGAATTGGGCTTGCTCCACGATACTGCGGTAAGATAGAAGCATGCAGGTTAATACAAGGAGCATGATTAAGTATAGCTTTTGGAAGGATTTGACCATAAGCTGCTACAACAATATAATCACATTTTAACTTTAAAAGTTCTGCCACAACTGCTTCATCACGAAGTCGTGTAGGTTGATAAACATCTATTGTATGTTTTTGGGCTAAAGTTTTCACTCTAGGAGCCGTCATTACTTTTTTACGTCCTACTGGTTTATCTGGTTGTGTGTAAACTGCTACGACATTTATATTTTCTTCACTAATTAATCTTTGCAGAATTTTCTCTGCATACTCAGGTGTACCCATAAATATTATATTTTTCATCTATCTAACCTTTGTAAAGAGTGTGCCACCTTTGTGTTTAGCATCTAGGGCAAATGACTTTACATCATCTAAGTCAAATCCACTCGCTAAGAACATATCAATGCCAAACTCAAGTAAATAAGCAGCAGCTTTTAGTTTTGTCACAATACCACCAGTTGCAAAAATATTATTAGGAGTAGGAGAACAATTTATCTCATCATCGCTTATATTATTTACAACTTTTAAAACCTTAGCATTTTTATTTTTTCTCGGATCTGCATCATAATAAGCATCAATATCAGAGAGTAATATTAAAAGATCTGCATTTATATCTTTAGCAATATATGCAGAGAGTTGATCATTATCTCCAACTTCAAGTTCATCAGTTGCAGTTGCATCATTCTCATTAATTATAGGTAAGACACCATTACTTAAGAGTGTATTAATAGTATTATTTATTCGAGATATATCATCTTTGGTGTTTAAGTTTGCATCTGTAACTAGAACTTGTGAAGTAATAATATCAAAAGCAGCAAACTTTGAAGCATACTTTTGCATAAGAATTGGTTGTCCAATGGCGGCTAGAGCTTGCTTGTTTGCAAGTACTTTTCGGTCTAACTTTAAAAGAGTATAGCCTGCTGAAACGGCTCCTGATGAGACTAAAATTACTTCATTATCTTTTTTTAACTCTGCAAGAAAAGTAACAAGAGCCTTCATCCTCTCTAAAGCAACTTCACCATTATGTGTTAAAACTGCACTTCCAACTTTAACAACTATCCTCTTCATACTAAACCTTATGTTCTATCTATTTGAACAAGATTAAAGAGTGCATGCTTTAGTGCTTCTACATTTTTATTTGTCACAGAAGATATAGGTGCTACAAAATATGGTTTTTCTCTATCAAACCCCAACTCTGCTGATGCTGATTCTTGTACATAAAATGGCATATTAGAGTCAAAGTTAAACTCATTAGTATATGACTTTTCAAGACCTAAAAGTGTTAAAAAATCATTAATAAGAGGCTCAATTTCATCTGGTGGTACAACATCCACTCGTGTTAAAGCAATCGCAAATTTTGACTTACCTAAAATTTCAGAAAATGAAGCTATCTCATCTTTGAGTACTTCAATCTGCTCTTTTAACTCTCTATAATTACCTAAATCTACCATATAAAGAAGAATCTTTGTTCTCTCAATATGACGAAGAAATTTAATCCCTAAACCTTTACCTTCATGTGCTCCACCAATAATTCCAGGAATATCTGCCATTACAAATGACTCATAATCTCCAATATTAACTTGACCTAGCTTAGGTGTTAGTGTTGTAAACTCGTAGTTTGCGATCTCAGGTCTTGCATTTGAAACCGTTGAAATTAGAGTAGATTTTCCTACATTTGGAAAACCAACTAAACCTATATCTGCAATGAGTTTTAGATCTAGTTTAATAGCTCTTGTCTCACCTTTTTCACCCGGCTGAGCATAAGTTGGTCTTTGATTTGTTGGTGACTTAAAGTGAGTATTTCCAAGCCCACCTTTACCACCTTCAATAAACTTCTCTTCTTGACCATCTGTAGTCATGTCAAAAAGAATATCCCCTGTATCGGCATCAATTATCTGTGTTCCAGGAGGAACAATAATGACTTTTTTTGCACCAGATTTCCCTGTACAGTTTGAGCCTTCACCAGGTTTTCCACCATCTGCCTTAATGTGCATCTTTCTTTGAAAGTGAGAAAGTGTATGAGTATTGTTGTCACATTTAAAATAAACATCACCACCTTTTCCACCATTACCACCATTAGGACCGCCGTTAAGCACAAATTTTTCACGTCGAAACGCAACACAACCTTGTCCACCTTTTCCCGATGAGACTGTTAATTCGACACTATCTGTGAACATTTGTATTCCTTAATTTATTTATAAAACTTAAAAATTTACTGTTGACAATAAAAAGTAAATTGTTAAATATTTGATTTTGTTTGGAACTTCGTTCCGAATGTAGAAAATATTTGGGCGGATGCCCAAAAAAGTAGAATTATACTGCAGGTATAATAGAAACTTGTTGACGTTTTTTATCTTTTCTTTCGAATTTAACAACACCGTCAATTAATGCATAAAGAGTATGATCTTTACCCATTCCCATGTTTTTACCTGGGTGAACTTTAGTTCCACGTTGACGAATTATAATGTTACCAGCGATAACAGCTTCTCCACCGTACTTTTTCACACCAAGTCTTCTACCAGCTGAGTCACGATTATTCTGTGTACTACCCTGTCCTTTCTTATGTGCCATAATATGCTCCTTGAGTTATTTTAGCTTATGCAGCTATTTTCGTGATTCTAACACGAGTGAAGTCTCTTCTGAAACCACGTTTAACTTTACTGTCTTTACGACGACGTTTCTTAAAAGTAATAACTTTTCTCTCACGTCCTTCGTTCATAACTACAGCAGTTACGATTGCACCTTCAACAAAAGGAGCTCCGAATACAAGTTCACCTGCGTTAACAGCTAAAACTTCTTTGATTTCTATAACAGTACCAGCATCAAGAGACATTTTATCGAATGATATTTCATCACCCTCTGTCACTTTATACTGCTTACCACCATTTTTAATAATTGCGTACATTTGTGGTCCTTAAATAAATATGTATTTCTACAATAAAGTTCGCAATTCTATCCAAATTAGCTTTAAGTTTTGTTTAATTCTTTACTTTTGTGTATATTA
>JAUZRZ010000005.1 GCA_030949945.1 Sulfurimonas sp.
CTCTGTTTGTTAACTTTTTAAACACTTTCCATAATCTTTAAGTTTTTACCTTTGTTATTTTTCCATTCCATTAAACCATTGGCACTTCTTCCCATAACAATTGAAGCTGCAGCGGAAGGACTATTGGGCCAATAATCGTTCGAAAAAAAACTAATTTTTCCATTTTTCAATAATAGTACTGTTATCGATTAACTCTTGTCTCGGCTTTTTCCAACCATCAGGATAAGAATCAACCGTTGTCGATGAAGCTATCTCAGAATCTTTAAAGGACAACAAATCCATCAGATGTTTGTTCTCCTTGTGCATTTGCACCTCTTGCAGCTTTAATAAAAAAGGTTTGAACTCTACTTTCTTATCACTAGTTGTTTCTTTGAATCAAACTTCTTCAAAAGCTTTAAATCCTAAGACATTTACAAGCATTTTAATATTTTCATATAAATTCTTCCATTTCTGCTTGGTCAGATTCAGAAACTGAAGGCGAGCTGATGTATTACTATTTTTGACTTCATAACGATTAACCTTAATAGCTATTTGGTGTAGTCTATTTTCTAAATATTTTATGTGAGCTTTATTTAGGTTCTCATCTTTACTTATAAGAACAACAGCTTCATTCCAATAGTCTTTTTCATTAAGGTGCTGAGAAAGCCTCTTTATTATATTCTCTCTGCTTCTCCAATATATATGACATCTTTATCAGATGTCATATCAGGTTTCCAAACAAAAATATACACCTGTGCTTGATAATTCTCTCTACTTGAGCTATCCTTAATCATATTTCTAGGTAATTTGTATGCCTTACCCGTCCAATTTAGAAAGTTCGCATGTCATTCTACCATTTGGAATGCCATCTAATAAAAATAACTTGATTGTTTTAGCAAACATTTTCCTGTCATAATACTCCAATTGTATATAAGTTAACTACTTTTTGTAACCATTATATAGACATCACCCTTAAAAACTGACAACAAGACTAATAAAAGCGAATTCTACCCCTTCTTGTGTTAAAACACCTATTATGGTGTTATGTATTCTCAATCCCACCCCAACAAAATCATCTATCTCTTTTTCAAGACTATCATGTTCCACTAAACCCATTTTCAATTCACTTGGGATTTCATCACTTGCTGCACCTGCTAATATTCCTAGTATTATACCTCTATGAACGCAGTCTCCTCCAGCATTAGCATTTGCTAAAACAGAATTTTTAAAGTTAAATTTATTTTTATGTAAAAGGTACATTAGCACGGGTAGTGACTGTTCGGTATAACACCCAGTTGTAAAAACAGTTCCTAAAACCTCATCTTCCCCATAATCTTTCATTAACATATCTAAATCCAAACTTCTATCAGAAAAATCTGTATGAATTTTCCACATTTCCTCTTTAGGAATATTTCCTGGTCCATTATGATCTGCATAAGTTTTTGAAAGCTCTGCACCAGTTATCTTAACAAGTTGCACTTTTTTAGAGTACTCTTTTAAGCTCGAAAGTGGCTCTTCTTTGCACACAAGCTTATGTAAAAGTGGTACTAAAACACTCAGAGCTGAACTTACATTATCAGAACGATGTGTGATTTGTTGATGTTGAAGTGCGACACCTAAAGCCTGGTAAGAAGACTTAGAAGTAAGTGCGAGTATAAGTGGACGGATGATACCTCCACTTGAACCAATTGACCAGATATTTCTCTGCTGCTCTGCACAAGCATGAGGAGGTACACCATTACTAAAGTTCTCAAACCATGCTCTAATGTAGACTTCAGTATAGGGGTCTTTATTTAACCCTGGTGTTGTTAAGTAGCTAACAAAATCTTCGATAAAGGCTTCTTGTTTATAGCCACCTTCTTTGATGACTGAGCGCATTAAAACACGGATTAAATTTGCTCCAAGTGTATTTTCACCCGCTTTTAAACCATGATGATAATGATAGCGTTCATCTTTGGAAGGCATAGCATTTTTATGCTCACCATCATGGACAGAAAGTTTAAAATCAAAATCATTATAGTTAGTGTTGTAAAAACGAACATGTTCATGTGCTATGTCAAAAGGTCGACCTAACTCATTTGCTTTAGCAATATTTGGACGGTATGAGTTTCCTACCATAAAAGACTCAGGATGAGGATGTGGGGCATCTTCATACCCTTGTATCCCGCCTTCAAATCCTTCTTTGATATACTTTCGTTGATAATACCAATGAACAGGCATAGCAATAGAGTCTGCTATAAAGCTCCCCATAAGGCATTTTTTATTCGTGCTGCATCCATAATATATTCCCTATAGTTTTTAGTCTAAAGCCTTAAATCCTGAGTATTTTACCCCTGATAAATATGCCATATCACGATTCCAAGTTGCCAAATCATTTTTGTTGAATTTACTAAAGTTATCATGCCCACATGCTCTAGCCATTACTTGCATCAGTTGTGTTGAGGCTGTAAAAAAGTTATGTAACTGTTTAGCCGACTTCTCTATATCTAAGTTCTTACGCAAGGACTCTTTTTTGAGTTGCTATTCCCGCTGGACAGTTGTTTGTATGGCACATTCGAGCACCCACACAACCTATAGCCTGCATTGCAGAATTTGATAGTGCAACCCCATCTGCACCAAGGGCTAAAGCTTTTACAAAGTCTATAGGAACACGAAGTCCACCTGTTATGATAAGTGTCACACGACCACTTGCCCCTTGTTTGTCTAAGTATGCTCTTGCTCTCGCTAAAGCAGGGATAGTAGGAACAGAAATATTATCTCTAAAAATCTCAGGTGCAGCCCCAGTTCCACCACCACGACCATCAAGTATAATATAATCAGCACTAGCATCAAGTGCAAACTGTATATCTTCTTCAATATGATTGGCACTCAGTTTAAAACCTATTGGTATTCCTCCTGTTATTTCTCTTACTCTATTGGCAAACTCTTTAAAATCTTGTACAGTTTCGAGGTCTGTAAATGTTGGAGGAGAGATAGCAGGTGTTCCCTCTTTTATACCCTCTCACCTCTGCAATTTTACCGATGTTTTTACTTGCTGGGAGATGTCCACCTGTACCTGTTTTTGCACCTTGTCCGCCTTTAAAGTGAAAAGCCTGTACATTTTTGAGTTTCTCTTCATCGTAACCAAATTTAGCCGAAGCCAACTCATAAAAGTAACGACTATTTGCTTCTTGTTCCTCAGGTAACATTCCGCCCTCACCAGAACATATACCTGTTCTAGCTAGCTCTGCTCCCTTTGCTAAAGATATTTTTGCTTCTTCTGAGAGTGCACCAAAACTCATGTCCGATACAAACAGAGGTATATCAAGAACAAGAGGTTTTTTCGCTTGTGGTCCGATGATGAGTTGTGTACTAACAGCTATATCTTCTTGTAAAGGTTTAGTAGCCATCTGTGCAACCATTACCTGTAAATCATCCCATTTTGGAAGTGTATATCCAGGTACACCCATAGATGTCATAAGCCCATGATGTCCAAGTTTTGTGAGTCCATTTTTTGCGAGTTCATGGATATAGCTAAGTGTCGGCTCCTCTTTTGTTGCCTTAGCTTCAAGAGTTGTACTAGTTTTGTGTAGTATCTGGAGCCTCTTTTCCTACCTGTTCTTGAGTAAACTTTTTATGTGTGCCATCACAAAATGGTTTATTTTTACTCTGTTTACAAGCACAAAGGTAAGCTTCACCATCCTTCTCTGCTACAAAAGATTTAGGGCTAAAAGGTGTACCTGAATGTGAACCATCGCAAAATGGCTGACTTGCAGACTTTCCACACATACAAAAGTAATACTCCTTCCCTTTTTTTAACTCAACTGCACTCGGTTTGTTGTCTGCGATAATTGCATTTTTCATCTATTTTTCCTTTTAGTAGCGTTCAATAAAACGGCTATATTTTCACCTCTGTAGGTGTTTTAATAACAAATAATTCTGCTCCATCTTTCACTTCAAAACTTACACTGTTCGCATCTTTTAAGACATAGTAGTCATCTTTTACAAGTTGCTCTCCATCTAGCTCCATTTCACCCTTTAGCAGATAATAAGAGTAGGTAAAATTACTATTGAGTTTTTCTTCAAACAGACCACTTTTAAATGGAACTTTTTTTATCTCTAAACCCTCGGTAATACTCTTAACACTCCCACCATCTCCAACATACACAAGTGTCTCTTTTTCTCCATCAACTATACTCTTAAAACTCTTCGCATCATAATCTTCATAAGTCGCATTTTGAATCATAGTTTGGAAAAATCAGGGTCAAACCAGATTTGAAAAAGCTCAGTACCTTTTATGATTCGCTCAGAGTGTGAGACACCTGAACCAGCTTGAATAGCTTGCACATCGCCTGCGTTTAAAGGAGTGTAGACCTTTGAAGCGGTATCATAATGTTCAACAGAACCCTTAAATACAAAGGTCATTATCTCAAAACCCTCATGTGGGTGTAGAGGAAACTCGGCTGTCTCATGAGCAACTAAATGTGCCCAGTAAAAAATATTTGAGTATGCATCTGTACCACTACGATTTGGAAAACCAATAGGCTTATTTTCTGTAAATGCCCCATTAAAAAGAGGCTCTATTTGCTGCTGATCTTTTCTTAAATGTTTTACCTTACTCATAATAATCTCCTACTTTCTTTAGCTATAGTATAGTACAATTCACAATTAAAAAAGGTAAATGTAAATGAGTAGAGAAAAAAAAGCGAGTGAATGGTTTGAGGATTTTTATAAAGAAAATGAAAATTCTCACCATAATATACCTTGGGCGAAACAGAGTGTAAATCCACTTTTGCAAACTTACCTAGATGAAAAAAGAGTGCATAAGGGTAAAGCTCTTGTTATAGGCTGTGGTTTAGGGGATGATGCTTATGCACTTGCAAACGGAGGGTATGAGACAGTTGCTATAGACATTTCTCAAACTGCACTTCGTATCGCTCAAAAACGATTTGAGGGTACAGATATAACTTTTGAGAAACAAGATATATTTGATATGCCCCATAAGTACTGTGAATATTTTGACTTTATTTTTGAGTCGCTAACTATTCAGTCTCTTCCAAGAGAGTTTCGCTCTAAAATGATAAAAGCCGTTGCACGATGCGCGGCAGATAATGGTGAAATTTTAGTTGTAGCTCATAAAAAAGGGCTTAGTGATGGAGGTCCACCTTGGCCACTTACTCCACAGGAGATAGAAGAGTTTAAGGAGCATAATCTTCATGAGATTAGCTCAGAACTCATCACAGAGCCATCAAATATCTCTAACACTAGATTTAGAATTTTATATAAAAAGAGTCTATGAAAAAAGCACAAACAGAACTTTTAGAGTGGTATAAACTATTTGGTAGGCATGAACTTCCATGGCGCCAAACTGACAACCTCTACCATGTTTACCTCAGCGAAATAATGCTTCAACAAACGCAGGTAAATCGTGTAAGAGATGAGTACTATCCTCAGTTTTTAGAGCAGTTTCCCTCACTTCGAGCTTTAGCAGATGCCCATCAAGATGATGTACTTGCCGCTTGGAGTGGACTGGGTTACTACTCTCGGGCAAGAAACTTGCATAAAACAGCCAAACTCTCCCTTGATGGACTTCCCCAAACTACAAAAGAGCTAATGCTCTTACCTGGAATAGGCGAATATACTGCAAGTGCCGTTTGTAGTTTTGGACTAGGTCAAAATGTGCCTGTGGTCGATACAAACATCGCCAGAGTTATCAAACGCCACTTCGCACTGCTAGAACTCCCTACAAAAACTACATGGGATAAGGCAAAAGAGTTTGTAAACGCAGAGCATCCTAGAAGTCACAACCTCGCTCTTATGGATTTAGGCTCACTTATCTGTCTCCCTAAAAATCCAAAATGTTTGGAGTGTCCCTTAGAGATGAGTTGTTTAGGTAAAAACGAACCTGAACTCTACACTCAAACTAAAAAAACCATTTATGAAAACTTAGAACTTTTTTTAGGTGTTTGTATCAAAGATGATAAAATTGCTCTGCTTACTTCAAAAGAGAAGATGTACAAAGATATGTTAGTTTTACCAAATGTAGAGCCAATAGAAGAGGAGTTTATCGCTGCATTTAAACACTCCTACACAAAGTATAAAATCACGGTTAATCTTTACAAAACGGATGCGCTGACACAAGAAGAGCTAAAGCTGGTTAGATATAGACAGACTAGACTTAGCACCCATATCTTCTCTTACAAAAAAAGCGAAGAACTTTTTTTAAATTAAACTGTTTTCACTAATATGCTATAATTAACTCATGGCTGAAATAGATAAAGTAAAAGAAGAAATCGGTGCTATCAAAACCTACTTAGGTTTTATTATCGCTTTTATTATCACACTTGGTGCGGGAAGTGCTAAAGTTTATTTAGAAAACTCCTCAGACCTATTAATCTCTTTGGGTATTTTAGGTATTTTATTTTCTGGCATTAGTGTTCTCACTACTTGCAAAAGTCATGCACAAAAAATTAAATCATTAAGGGATTTATAATGAGTATTATAACTGTAGGTATTGTTGTTGCATTTGTAGCTGTTATGAGCTTCACTAGCATATGGAGCTTATCAACTAAGTCTTTAAAACTTTAGTCTAAACTCACTCCCCTCTCCAAGAGTAGATTTTACTTCTACTTTTATCTTATAACTATCACAAATCTGTTTGACTATGTTGAGCCCTACTCCAAAACCACCAGCGATATTTGAGTCACGGTTATAGAGCTCAAAAATCGCCTCTAGTTTGTCTGAAGATATACCAACCCCCTCATCTTTAATGATAAAAAGTCCCTCTTTTAGTGTGATAGTAGATTGTACTCTCGGGCATTGAGTACTTTATGGCATTTGAGAGTAGGTTAGAAAAAAGAAGTTCTGCTCGTGACTCTATGATATGTAGAGATACCTCCTCTATATCTGTCTGCACCTTAATACCTTTTGCACTACTAAGTTCTCCATAGTACCTTACAACTCTTCTTACTACATCGCCGAGTGCAACATCTGTGCTACTCTCTTGTTTATCACTAAAGTTTAAGTAGGTGAGTGAGTTGTATATAGTCTCTAGTTGTTTGGTACTTATAGAGATATTTGTGAGGATTTTTTTATCATAGACCTCTTTTTTTATAGCCCTTGAAGCACTCATTTTTAGTGCTGTTATGGGAGTATTTAGCTCATGAGAGACATCCTGAATAAACTCTTCTATCTGCTCTATGCGTTTATGAACTGGACGCATAAAAAGTTTTGCTAAGATAAATGAGATAAAGAAAATGGCTAAAAAAACTACTCCAGCTATACTTATCACATCTTGTTTAAGAGCATTTAATGCCTTAAAGTACTCCTGCGTTTTTACCACAACATAAGCAACATTTAGATGCTCTTGTGGTGAAGATGAGACTAAAACCTTATAGCCATCCTCTTCAAAATAGCCAACTCTGTAAGCCTCTTTTTCCTCAAGTGGCACAAGTGTGTAACTATAGCCCTCCTCATCAGGGAGTGCTAAACTTATCTCTTTCATTTGGGCATTAATTATACGACCTGAGATATTATCTGCAATATGTGTAAGTTTATAGTAGGTTTCATTTTCCAGCGAAGCTTTTAGGGAGGAGTAGTACCAAAAAGATGAAAGCAGAACAAAAAATAGAGATGAGACTAGATAGAGTGCTAAAAAAGAGTAAAAGGAGCGTTTTTCTAAATCATTCAAACTTATAGCCCTCCCCTCGCACATTAAGTATATGCTCTTTTCCTATCTGTTTACGCAAGTTTTTAATGAGAGTTCTCACCGCATCATCACTAGGCATCTCATCAAACTCCCAAATATTTTGCAGAAGCTCATCACTGCTTACAACTCTTGAGCGATTTTTATAAAGATAGTGCAAAAATGAACTCTCTTTATGTGTCAGTGTATAAGTTTTACTCGCTGTTTGTATCTTGTGAGTCTCTACATTAAAAAGCATATCTACTGCTAGTTCTATCTTGTTACCCAAACCAAACTGCCGTTTTATATTTAAGATACGTTGACCTAACTCTTCTAGGTCAAAAGGTTTTTTTATAAAGTCATTTGCACCTGATTCAAACGCAGACTTGAGGTACTTCGTATCACTAAATGCCGTGATAAAGATAGTCGGAGTTGTATCATGAAAGGCTCGCAACTCTTTTAAAAGAGAAATCCCATCCCCATCAGGAACATTTATATCAAAGATATACAAATCAAACTTATGCTCTTCTGAAAGAGAAAGTGCTCTTTTCATACTATAAGTCTGCACAACCTCATACTCATCTTCTAAGTAATCAACCAAAATAGTCGCTAGTGCCGTATCATCTTCTAAAAGTAGTATTTTCATACAGTAATTGTAGCTAAAATAAAATCAATTCTTATTATATTACATTAGTTATGTTATACTACATAAAATTCAATATAGGAGTTGTTATGGATAGGTCGATTACACCAACTAGCCACGAGATTGAACTCTCATCTGATGAGTTTATAGTCTCTCAAAACAGATGAAAGAGGAAAGTTAATATATGGAAATAAAACTTTCATAAAAATCTCTGGATACGAGGAGAGCCAACTCTTAGGTAAACCTCACTCCATACTAAGACATCCTGATATGCCAAAGGTAATTTTTCAACTCCTTTGGGATAGACTCAAGGCTAAAGAAGAGATATTTGCTTATGTAAAAAACCTCTGCAAGGATGGTTCTTTTTACTGGGTTTTGGCAAATGTAACTGTAACACTTGATAAAAATGGCAATGTAATTGACCTGCACTCTGTCAGACGAAAACCATCACAAAAGGCTATGCAAGTCATTCCAGCACTCTACAAAGAGCTACTAGCACAAGAGAAGCATGGAGGAATAAATGCCTCTCAAAAATTTCTAAACTCACTACTAAAAGACAAAGGAGAAAGTTATGACGATTTTATCTTCAATTTACAGCACTAAACAATCTTTAGGGCTTCATCTCTTACTTTTAGGAGTGATTATCTATCTTGGCGTATCTGGAGACTATATAGCAGCTGGTGCTGTTTTTCTTGCACTTCTTGGTACACTTCTACTCTTTTTACTAGAGGGTGACTCCTGTGACAAAATCTTTAATGACCCTCTTATACGGCAGGTTCGAGATGTACTCCTAAAAGCAGGTGAGGGAGAACTCTCACATAGAATCACGCACATAGATGAAAAACATACGATGCAAGCTGTTGCATGGGGCATAAACAACCTCCTTGACCAAACAGAGCAGTTTATGCGAGATATAAAAACATCTATACAAGCAGCTAACAACGGTAACGAGAGTAGAAATATACTTCAAAATGGATACAAAGGTGACTTTAGAAATGCTGTTCCTGGTTTAAATGTCGCTATAGGGTCAGTCTCAAGCTCTTATATAAGTGCACAAAAAACTGCTATGTCTAAAGAGTTTAATGAGAACTCACAAGGAGGAATCTCTAAGGGTTTAAGTATCATTCAAAATGACATCTTACAAAATATAGAAATTCTTCAAAAAATCGCTACAAGTACCATAGAAACAGCAGAGGAGTCCGCAACATCTCAAAATGTTGTTCAAGAGATCACCAACAAGATAGAAGAGCTCATAGAGCTTATAACTAACTCAAACGAGTCTATCATCTCACTTAATGAGAGAACAAATGAGATTACAGTTGTTGTTGACCTCATCAAAGACATAGCCGAACAAACAAATCTTCTAGCACTAAACGCAGCCATAGAAGCAGCTCGTGCAGGAGAGCATGGACGTGGTTTTGCTGTTGTAGCTGATGAAGTCCGTAAACTCGCTGAGAGAACTCAAAAAGCAACGCAAGAGATAGCCATCACTACAAACACACTCAAACAAGAGGCAAGTGATATTCAAACAAATTCTGAAACTATTACTAAGATAGCTACAAGCTCTCAAGATAATGTTTCTCAGTTTTATGAAACACTCAACGGTTTTGCTCAAAACGCGGACACTTCGGCTAAAGAAGCAAAGTATATGTCAGAGTATCTTTATACAACGCTTGTAAAAGTTGACCATATCATCTTCAAGCATAATGCTTACTCAACTCTTTTAGAAGGTGACGTAAATAGAATTTCAAACTTTCCAGACCATACAGGCTGCAGGCTTGGTAAATGGTATCGACAAGAAGGCAAGGAGCTATTTGGACAGACTCCCGCTTACAAGTCGATTGATACACCTCATGCTCTAGTACATACGAATGTACACTCAGCTCTCTCGTATATAAAAGAGAAAGGATACATCATCGAGCATAGAGATGACTTAGTTCAAAACATGGCAAGAGCTGAAGAAGAGAGTTTTAAACTCTTTGAGCTCTTTAAAGAGATGGTAGCACAAGCTAATCCTGATATAACTATCTGATAAAACTACACACAAACCCACCACACTCTTCTAGTATACTCCTATTAATAAAAAAATAGGAGTTCATAATGAAAACATTAACTACAATCTTACTCACACTTATCTTAGGTGCATCACTTGCTCAAGGCTCTGCTTTTAGCAAAGATGCAAAGTATAGAACAACAAAGGTACATATTACTGCGGACAAACCTGTAACCACGGGTACAAATACATTTAAGTTTCTTATCACTAAAGATGCTAAAGCTGTTGATGCAAGTGTATCTCTCAAAGCATTTATGCCTGCAATGCCTGGTATGCCTGCAATGGTATCTAAAGTAGATGCTACAAACTTAGGCAATGGTCTCTATGAGGCAAAGCTCAACTTAGCTATGAGTGGTACTTGGCAACTTCATATCTTTATCACTCCTAAGACGGGTAAAAAATCTCGTGTTAAAACAAGTATAAACTTTTAAGGAACTAGAGGTGAAAAATCTACTTCTTACTCTCTTACTTCTTTCATCTACACTTAGTGCTATAACTTTAGGTGAAGTGATAGAGAAGTCACTTATAAACTCTCCATCTCTTGAGTCTATCAATGCAAAAATAAAAGCGAATGAGCATGCAAGTGACGCTGCAAATCAGTTCTCAAATCCTGAACTCTCACTTAGTAAAAATACACTAGACTCTTCACAAGCTATGAGTCAAACAGTTCTCACTCTCAAGCAAACACTGCCTTACTATGGTAAACGCGATGCAAGACAAAACATAAGTTTTGCTCAAGATGAAGTGCTTAAAGAACAACTCCATAGTGCAAAGTCAGTCATGGTTGCTAAGATAAAAACAGAGGCTTATAGCATCTGGGAGCTTAGAGAACTTTATAAAATCATAGATGAGTATATCACTCTTACAAAACAAAACATAGAACTTTATGAGTCTTATACAAGTGTCGATGATAATCAGCATATGGGCATCATGAAAGCAGAACTCTCTTTAGCTGACCTAGAGATACAAAAAAGTCTGTTAAAGGCAAAGATATATGCTTCTTATGCAAAACTCTCTTATTTGGCTGCGTTTGATGTTAAAAATATAGATATAGAGTTAAAAATAGCTAATAAACCAGACCTAAACTCTTTTAAAGCAGGTTTAAGCACGAAACCCTGACTTACTCATAAAAACGAAAAGAGCTTAAAAAAGAGCAGGCAAAAATAGAAGTAGCCGACATCAATAACTATCCCGATGTAAACCTCATCGCTGGGTATGCTTACAGAGAAAATTTTGATAACTACTTCAATGTTGGACTCGCACTCTCCCTTCCAATGTATGGCACAGAAGATGCCATAGAAGAGGAAGTAAGAGCTGCAGCGCACTTGTTGTTCTAAGTCAAAAAGAAGATACAAAAATCGCAATATCTAGTGAGCTAAAAATCTACTATGCACAGATGTTATCATCTTACGAAATATATCATATCATTCAAGATGATGCACTTCCACAAATTGCTCATATGTTTGAGTTATCTAACTCATCTATCTCAACAGGTGGCGATCTTTTTAAGTATATAGATGTACTTTTCGATAAATTAGCATTAGAAAAACAGAGTATAAACGCAGTAAGTAACTACAACAAAGCAAACGCACAAATATCACAACTCGCAGGAGCAATCAAATGAGACTAATACACAAACTACTAATTATCTCCCTACTTCCTTTATCACTTATGGCAAGAGAGGCGACGGTGGAGCAACTCTTTTCAGTCCAAACTGTAAAAGTAAAAAAAGAGACTACAAACCACTCAAGAAAAAACTTTGGTTTTGTAAAAGTGGATGATGCAAGAGTCCATCATATTGCACCGCGTTTTGGTGGATTTGTAGAGAAAATATATGCAGATAAGATATATAAGTATGTAAAAAAAGGAGACCCTCTTGTTAGCGTTTACTCTCCTGAAGTTTATAAGGCAAAAGAGGATTATCTTAACTCAGTACAACTATACAAAAAACAAAAACAACAAAGGAATGCTTCAAAGTGCAAAACTAAAGTTAGAGCTTTTAGGTGTAAATCAAAAAGAGATAGATGAGCTTGTAAGAACAAGAAAAGTATCTTTTAATACAACTATTTATGCACATATAAATGGTTATATATTCGAAAAAAGCATCTCTCATGGCTCTGCGTTTAATGCAAAAGCACAACTCTTCGAGATAGTAAACCTAGATGAAGTGTGGGTTGAAGCAAAAGTCTATGAAGATGATATAATATGGTTAAAAAATGCAAACTCATTTGATGTGGCATTTAAAAGTACAGATAAAAAATATAAAGCAACTTCAACACTTCTGTATCCAAACCTAGACCCAAAAGAGGCAACACTTACCCTGCGTTTGCGTTTAAAAAACAAGGGCTTAGAGCTTTTCCCAGGAATGTATGCGAGTGTTCTCTCACAAGATAAAAAACAAGAGTACTTAACACTTCCAAGCCATGCAGTAATGCGAAAAGATGGCAAGTTTTATGTTTTTGTAGTTGGTGAATATGAAGGTGAATATGACCCACTTGAAGTAAGTGTGAAAATGCTAAACCCCATACCTACATCATCACAGGTGGATTAAATGCAGGTGATGAAGTAGTAAGTAATGCACTCTTTATGATGGATAGTGATGCACAGATTAACGGGTTATATTAAATGTTTTAAATTGACCTTTAATCATATTAATAGCAAAAAAATTAGATAAAATATCAAAAAAATATTGCAGTTTGTCATACTTTGAAAATATATATTTATTTTCACTACTGATATACATAAATTTTGTTTTTATTATATTTACAAAAAAAAAGGCTATGAAACGTTGAAACTAAAAGGGCTATCCTTATTCTCAAGTGCAGGTATTGCAGAAACATACTATAAAGTACTATTACGTATTGGAAATATTGTAGTAGCTAATGAGCTTATCAAAAGAAGAGCAAATTTATATCAGAACTTATACCCAAGTTCTCAAATGATATGCGGCAGCATCTTAGATAAAGAAGTCAACCTAAAGATACAAAGTGCAATTAAAGAGCAAAATATTGATGATATTATTATTGCTACTCCACCTTGTCAAGGTGTAAGTCTAGCAGGTAAAAATAAATCGCAACAAGCTATGGCAGATGATGAAAGAAACCATCTTATCTTTGAAAAGTAATTGAGTATATACACTTAGTTAATCCTAAGTATGTTTTAATAGAAAATGTTCCAAGATATTTACAACTATTTTTGAGATACAAAAATGAGTTTGTAACTATCCAACAGATATTACAAAGTGAATTTGAGATAAATACAATATTAAAATCGATGTACTAGATGCATCAGAGTTTGGAGTACCTCAAAAAAGGAAAAGAGCATTTATTAAACTTTTTAAAAAAATCTACAATGGAATGATGCAAAAAAGTAATACCCTTATAACACTTAGAGATGCCATAGGGTCATCTGCCAAGCCTAGAATCAAATGAACGCTCTCAAATCTCCTTGGCATTATGCAAGAAAACATACACAAAATAATATTTTATGGATGAAGCACAGACTCACTTCAATAAATCAGCTTTTGAAAATAAAATCTATTATCCTCAAAAACTAATGGAGAGAAGATTAAAGCTTTTAAAACAACATATGCTCGAATGGGGTGGGAGCAACCTGCTCCAACAATAACAATGAGAAATGATTGCATAGCCTCACTAAAGAAATGTACACCCAGGTACTTGCAAAAGAAGATGGTACATACTCTGATGCTAGAGTTTTAACACCTCTTGAGTTAATGATTTTAACTTCACTACCTGCAGATTGGAATATACCAAAAGAGACAACCAGAGATACTTATTAGGCAAGTTTTGAGGGAGTGTGTCCCACCCTTGTTAATAAAAAGTTTTAGAACCTATTTTAGAAAATCATAGATGAGTACAATAAAAGGCATATCTCTCTTTCGAGTGCAGGAATAGCAGAAACATACTATAAAGATATTGGAATCGATATTGTACTCGCAAATGAACTTTTGGAAAAAGAGTAAAATTTTTATAAACATCTATACCCTACTACAGAGGTTATTTGCGGGGACATACACTCCCTCTAAAATAAAAAACAGTATATTATCAAGCATTCATAAGGATATAAAAATTATTAGTTGCTACCCCTCCTTGTCAGGGGCTTAGTAGTATTGGAAAAAATAAAACACAAGAAGCATTTCA
>JAUZRZ010000006.1 GCA_030949945.1 Sulfurimonas sp.
ATAGGGAGTATAGCCACGCATGGAATAGTCTCTATAGATGAAAATGACTTTTTATTTATATGCCACACTTTTGATGACTCAAAGAAGTGTTATTGAAGAGTTGTTGTAGTAAAAAACAGTAAAGTTGTTGGTATTTTAGAGCAACTCGATTTACTCTCATACTTTGCAAATCATTCTCATCTTATAGCAGTGCAAATAGATAAAGCAAAAAATATAGATGAACTACATAATGTCCAAAAAGATTTAAAAAATCTTATCTTAACACTTCATTCAAAGGGTGTCAAAACTCGTTATATCACAAAACTTGTCTCAACACTTAATGAAAAAATGTATAAAAAACTTTTTGAAATGTATCTGCCAAAAGAGTTACAAGATAAGTGTTCACTTATCGTTATGGGAAATGAAGGTAGAGAGCAGAACAGAGTATAAAAACAGACCAAGATAATGCTTTGATTGTTAAAAATGGGACAGATGTTTCTCTGTTTGAAAAACCGATGCTTGCTCTAAATGTGGCTCTTTTAGAGTTGGGTTATCCAAAATGTTCTGGTAATATTATGGTGAGTAATGAATTTTGGCGTAGAGATGTTAAAGGCTATAAAACTTTAATAGACTCATGGGTAAATACTCTTAATGAGGAGAACTTACAGAATATGAGTATATTTTTAGATGCTAAGTCTGTTGCAGGAGATGCCTCCCTCTTAAACACTCTTATAGAGTATCTCCATATGATTTTTCATCTCGAACAGATGTTCTGGCTCATGCGGCTAAAGCGGTGCTTAGTTTTGAAACGCACTCTCCCTTTTTCGAGTTTTGTACTTCAAAGGAGTATAATAATAAACTGGATTTAAAAAAGGTGGTATATTTGCTCTTGTCCATAGCATGCGAATTCCTCTCCCTTGAGTATCATATCACTCAAATAAATACAATAGAGAGAATTAAAGAACTCAACAATAGAAATATTATTGATAAAAAATTTGCCACTGAACTTATAGAGAGTTTTGATACACTATTGTCTATTCGTTTAAAATCGATGTTAGAATCAAAAGAGTTAAGTGAGGAAACTATATAAATCCTCAAAAATTAGAAAAAATCAGAGGGATTTACTAAAAGATAGTTTTAAAATCATAAACAAGTTTAAAAATTTATGATTTTCATTTTCATTTAGAGATGGTGGGCTAATGTTCTCTTTTTTTCTCTGACTTTAAACGCCGTAGAGATTTAGGTAAGTTAAAAGATAAACACTTTGAGTTTCTGTTTGAAGAGATAAAAGATGAGTATGTTGTTTTTGATACTGAGACTACAGGTCTGAATCCTAAGGAAGATGAGATACTCTCTATAGGAGCGGTTAAGGTTAAAGGAAATAAAATTTTAACTTCACAAACTTTTGAGGTTTATATAAAGAACCATAAAAAGATAAGTTCAAAGAGTATTGAGATACATGGTATTAGACCATGTGACTTAGAGAATGCAAGAAGTGCAGATGAGGCAGTCAAGGAGTTTCTAAATTTTATAGAGGGAAGGGTTTTAGTTGGTTACTATTTAGAGTTTGACATTGCGATGATAAATAAGTATATTGTTCCAATATTAGGTATTAAACTTCCAAATAGATCGATTGAGGTTTCAGAACTCTATTATGATGCACAAATAAAGAGTACTCTACAGGGGCATATAGATCTGCGTTTTGAGACTATGCTTCAGAGATGTAAAATCCCAAATATGGGTGTGCATAATGCAGTAAATGATGCAATTATGACAGCGATGATTTATTTAAAATTAACAAAAAAATAAAGGATGTATAAGATGTCACAAAAAGATATTTACCAACCAAACAAAGAGTTTGCAGCAAATGCTAGAGTAAAAAGTATGGACGAATACCACACCCTACAAAACAGAGCAATAGAAGACTATGAAGGTTTTTGGGGAGAGTATGCCAAAGAGAAAATAGACTGGATAGAACCTTTTAGTAATGTTTTAGATGAATCAAACGCTCCTTTTGTGAAGTGGTTTGATGGTGGTAAACTTAATGTCTCATCTCAATGTATTGACCGTCACTTAGATACTAGAAAAAATAAAGCAGCTATTATCTTTGAGGGTGATAGAGGTGATGTAGAGACTATCACTTATCTTGAGCTTTATAAAAATGTAAACAGATTTGCAAACCTTTTAAAAGAGGACTTTGGTGTTAAAAAAGGGGATAGAGTTGTTATCTATATGCCTATGATTCCTGAAGCTGCTTATGCAATGCTCGCTTGTGCTAGAATTGGTGCTATTCACTCTATAGTATTTGGTGGTTTCTCCTCTGAAGCACTTCGTGATAGAATAGAAGATGCAGAGGCAAAAGTAGTTATAACTGCTGATGGTGCATTTCGTAAAAGTAAACCCTATATGCTAAAACCAGTTGTTGATGCAGCCTTAGAGGGTAAAACACCAGTTAAGAAAGTTTTAGTTGTTGAGAGAAATGGTGAAGATGTTACTTGGAGGGCAGGTCGTGACTACTCTTATGCAGATTTAATCAAAAACAAGTCTGATGAATGTGAAGCAGAAGTTATGGACTCAGAAGACCCACTCTTTTTACTTTATACTTCAGGAAGTACAGGAAAACCAAAAGGTGTACAGCATAACTCAGCAGGGTATATCCTCTGGGCTCAAATGACTATGGAGTGGGTTTTTGATGTTAAAGAGAATGACACTTTTTGGTGTACTGCTGATGTTGGTTGGATTACAGGACATACTTACATAGTATATGGTCCATTAGCGATGGGTGCAACAACTCTGATGTTTGAAGGTGTAATCACTTACCCTGATGCAGGTCGTCCTTGGGATATGGTACAAAAGCATAGAATCAACCAGTTCTATACAGCTCCTACAGCTATAAGAGTTCTACATAAAATGGGTGAAGCAGAACCCCAAAAGTATGACCTCTCAAGCCTTAAAGTTCTTGGAACAGTTGGAGAGCCGATAGATCCTCCTGCTTGGAAATGGTACTATGAGGAGGTTGGTAACTCTAAATGTGCGATTGTTGATACTTATTGGCAAACTGAGACTGGTGGACATATAGTCTCTCCACTTCCAGGTGCTACTCCTATCAAAGCAGGATGTGCAACTCTACCACTTCCAGGAATAATGGCAGAGATACTAGACCCAGCTACAGGTGAGAAATGTGAAGTTGGTGAGACTGGTTATATGTGTATCACGAAACCTTGGCCTTCACAAATTCGTGGTGTATGGGGCGATGAGGAGAGATACAAAAAATCATACTTTGGTGATGTAGTCAAAGATGGTAAAGCAGTTTACTTCACAGGTGATGGTGCAAGATACGATGAAGATGGCTACATTACTATAACAGGTCGTACAGATGATGTTATCAATGTATCTGGTCACAGAATGGGAACAGCCGAGGTTGAAGCTGCAATAAATAAACATGACAATGTCGCAGAAGTAGCAGTTGTTGGTAAACCACATGAACTCAAAGGTGAGGGTATATTTGCTTATGTTGTTCTTAAGTCTGATAAAGGTGTGGCTGATGAAGTCGAAGAGATGAAAGCTATTAATACTATTATCAAAAAAGAGATAGGCAATATCGCTATTTGTGATGATATAGTTTTTACACCCGGACTTCCAAAAACTCGTTCAGGAAAGATAATGAGAAGAATTTTACGTGCTATTGCTAAGGGTGAGAAAATCACTCAGGATATTTCGACTCTTGAAGATCCTTCTATTGTTGCGAAACTTGAAGAGATGGTAAATGCGACTTAGTCGCAAAAAATAAGTAAATATAAAGCTTTAAATGAGTAATATTCTTTTATGAAAATTGAAAATCTTATAAAAGAAAAAAACTTAGTATTAACTGTTGCACGAAAAGAGTTATTAGAGATATTTTTTAATGCTCGGAAACCTCTCTCTTTTGAGGAGGTAAAAGATAAAATCACTATGGACAGAGCTACATTTTATAGAAATATCTCTAAATTTGAAGATAAATCAATTATAAAAAGTTTTGAGTCTAATGATAAAAAAAGATATTACGAAGTTCAACAATCTCCACATCCTCATTTTATCTGTAATGTATGCAATAAAATAGAGTGTTTGGATGAAGTAGATGTAAATATAAAGAAGTATATCATACAGGATATAATCTTAAAGGGTATCTGTCAAAAATGCAATTGACTAGGTACTTAGATAATGACCGTAAACTTACGATGATGCCTGCTAATAACTTACGATTAGCACTTCATCAAAATGTCGGAAGTTTAGGTGTTTTAGAAAACTCTATTTTTTCTGTGGATATGAAAAGTGTCGCATCCCAAACAGTTGCAGGAGCTCATGAACCATTTGCTCAGTACAACAGTATGCCTTTTGGAACAGCCGACACTGCTGGCTATACTCTCTGGGGACTGGGCTATAAGTCAGAGATAAAGATAGGTAAAGAAAAAGCACAACTAGGAGTAAAAGTCAGCAATTTATTTGATACAAAATATAGAGATTTTCTTGACACATATAAAGGATATGCCTTAGCCATGGGACGAGATATTTCCTTTACATTGAGAGTGCCTTTTGGTATTTAAAACTTAAACTAAAAAATCTCTTTTCTATTTAACTGCACTCCAAAGATATATTAAGTTATTATAAATTATAATAGTAAATAAATATTCATTACTTTAAGGAGTTGCATGAAAGTTGAAATATCAAGAAGAAGATTTCTTCAAGGTTCAGTTGCTTTAAGTGTTCTTGGAGGAAGTGCTAGTGTTGCTCCTACACTTTTTGCAAAGACAACAAAAATATCTGATGATAGAGTAGTCGCAACCGTATGTGAGATGTGTGTAAATAAATGCACTGCCTTAGCAAAAGTTGAAAATGGCATCCTTAGAAAACTAGATCCAAACCCTCTTTTTCCAAAATCAAAAAATATGTTATGTGCAAGAGGCGATGCAGGGATACATGCTCTGTATGACCCTGATAGACTAAAATATCCTATGGTTAGAGTTGGAGAAAAAGGCTCAGGGGAGTTTAAACGGGTAACTTGGGATGAGGCTTATGAGGCTATACTCAACGGAACTGATAAGTTTAAAGGAATGAGACAGATACTCGATGAAGAGAAAGATAATCGTTCAACCTTAGGTTATTGTGCTGGTGAGGGGATGGGTGAGCATACTTTTAAGCAGTTTATGGGAGAGTTAATAGGCTCAAATAACTTTGTAAATCACTCCTCAATCTGTCTAAAAACTACTATTGCTGGATATGCTCTTACTCTAGGCTCTTATGGAAAAGCAGATATGCAAAATGCTTCGTATGTCATTATGGCAGGAGCAAATCGAGCAGAGGCTATACTCACCCCGATACTATGGATATGTTTAAGAGAACACGGGGCAGGGGACTCAAACTCATAGTACTTGACCCTCGCTATACAAATACAGCACAGCATGCTGATAAATGGTTAGGCATTAAGGTAGGAACAGACTTAGCGTTTGTTTTAGCACTTACCTATGTTGTGATGAAAGAGACACTCTACAACAAAACCTTTGTAGAGAATAATGTAAATAATTTTGATGAGTATAAAAAACATATCTTAGAAAACAACTACACTCCAGAGTGGGCAGAGAAAATCACAGGTATAAATGCTCAAGAGATTAAAACTATAGCTCGTGATTTTATGGCTCATGCTCCTAAAGCGATTTACTATCAAGGACGTCGTACTGCTTGGAGTCTGCAAGACTTCCAACTTCGCCGTGCTCAAGCGATATTTTCAGCACTAGGCGGTGGTATTGATGTTAAAGGGGGTATAGTTTTTGGAAAAAAACTCGCCCTTGAGTGGCAGAGTGTTGATGCCCCAGAATACACACATGCCAAAGGAAGAGTTGATAAGTCAGTAGCAAAGTTTATAGGTCCAAATGGCTCGTGGATAGGTTTTAGAAATCTCGTTGCTGAGAAAAAAACACCTTATCCTCTTCGTGCGATGTTCTCTTACAAACAAAATCCTATGCAGGCAATTCCTAATGTTGCAAAGACTAAAAAAATGTTTGAAAACTTAGATCTTGCCGTGACTATAGACACAATGCCGAGTGATACTGTTATGATGTCAGATGTTATTCTTCCTGAGTGTACCTACCTTGAACGCGAAGACCCAGTAAAAGTCATTTTCAGGGGTTGAACCTGCAATAATTTTACGTAATAAAGTACTAGACCCTATGTATGAGAGTAAAGCACTTTTTGATATTCTCAAAGGTTTAAGTAAAAAGATAGAGAAACCACTTTTTAAAATCAGTGCAAAATATAATGAAGACCTTTTAGAAGATATTGAAGACTACGGATTTAAAGAGACTTTTGAAGATAACTACTTTAATATCTCCTCCGCTTATGCCTCATCACAAGAGGAGATAAACAGAGAGAGAGTACTTGATTATTATGATGAAAAAGCCTATCAAACACTTAAAGAAAAAGGTGTTTTTTATCCTCATATGGACAAGTACTTTAAAAAACTCTCTGAAAATGAGTATGAGTACTACCCTGAAGATAAAAAGTACTATACAGCAGGTGCAAAAAGATTAGATGCACAAGATAGTTGTATAGATGAGAAAGAGATGGCATCTTTAAAGAAAACTTTTCGTACAAAATCTCAAAAAATTGAGTGCTATTTGGAAGCGATGAAAGAAAAAGGTGTTGACCCTATGCCACAATGGAGAGATGAACTCTACAAAGAAGCACCGAAAGGAAAGTTTAAATTTGTATCAGGAAGACATGCCTTACAGACACAAAACTCTACTTCAAACAATATAATGCTCTTAGATATGATGAGGGAAAATTATCTCTGGATAAATAAAGAACAGGCTGAGGAAAAGGGAATCGGACACGGAGATTTAGTTGAAGTGACTAGCTCCATAGGAACTGTACATATAAAAGCTTATCCGACTATTAAAATTATTAAGGATGTGGTTTTTTATGTTCATGGGTTTGGACAAGAGTCAACAGGACTTACATTTGGATACCGTAATGGAGCGAGTGATAATGTAATTATTGAAGATACTATAGAGGCTGTTTTTGGCTCAGCAGCTATGCATGAAACTCTTGTAGATATTAAAAGGATAAAAGTATGAATTACGCGATGTCTTTAGACTACCAAAGCTGTATAGACTGTAAGGCTTGTGAAGTTGCTTGTAAAGAAGAAAATGGTGTACAATTAGGTGCAGATAAACAACGTATATGGGTTACACAAGTGGAGACAAGTATATTTGGTCAGCCATTTATCTCACTTCATCCATCACAGTGTAACCACTGTTTAGATGCTCCCTGTGTTGATGTTTGTCCTACGGGTTCAAGTTTCTTTGGTATAGGTGGGATTGTGATGACAGATAAGGACTTATGTATCTTATGTAAGGCTTGTATGGAAGCTTGTCCTTACGATGCCCGTTTTGTGGATGATACTCATGTGGCAGTGGATAAATGTAACTTTTGTTATGATACAAGGCTCGTAAATGGCGAGATGACTACAGCTTGTCAAGCAACATGCCCAACGAAGGTAAGAATTTTTTGGTGACATAGATGATGAAGAGTCAGACTTGATTCAAATGCTTAAAAAGAGAAAGTTTTATGTTCTTAAAGAGGATGAGGGGACTGTGCCTAAACTCTTTTATCTACTACCAGAAAATGATGACTATTTTGCAATAAACTCTGTAGCTAAAGATACAAAGATATATACTTGGGATACATATAAGCCAATAGTAGAAAAAGCAAAAGCAAAAAGGCAAGCACAGTGGAAGGCAACAGCAAAATGAGTTTGAGAGAACAGAGTTGTGGTTTAAAATCATTGTTCTCTGATAGAGTAATACTTATTTCCTATGTTCTTTTAGCTATAGCTGCTTTTGGAATTTTGAGATGGTATATGAGAGATACTTCTTACTCTCAGCAACAGCCTTAGATGCTGGATTAAATCCTGCAAGTAGAGAAGTGGCAGCTGCTATGAAAGAGGCTGTTTTTGGTGTTGGAGGAGAAGTGAAAAGAGAAGCACCTTGGTCTTTGTATATTGTAAATTATATGTATATGATATATGTTGGTTCAGGAATTATATTTTTAGTGGCTGTTGCAGAACTCTTTGAAGTGGAAGTGTTTATAAAACCTGCTGCTGGATTTCTAACCCTTGGCTTATCCATGATTTTTGCAGGTCTTTTTACAATTATGGCAGATTTAAATATTTTAAATATTTACTGGATGGTTCTTTCTCCTCAGTTTAGTTCTGGGATGTGGTTGATGCTGCCTCTGTATATGGTTTTAATTCCTTTGGTGTTACTAGAGATATACCTGATAGTAAATCATCAAAAAGAGTGGATTAAAAAAGTTGCTTTTTTGATTGTAATTGTGGCTGTTTTAGTGGAGTTTGTAGAGTTTTATATTCAAGCAAAGTTATTTAATATGAACTCAGCAAGACATCTCTGGACAAATTATCCTATACTTCCTGTATATTTTATGATATCCTCTTTTGCTGCTTCAGTGGCGATTATGGGTTTATACTCTTACATAATGTGTAATAGTATTACTCTTATGTACACCTTAGAAAAAATAGCTCTTGGATTTATTATTGCACTCGGTGGATATGAGGTTATAGCTTATCTATTTATAGATAAAAAATGGGCAGAGATAATCCTTTTTGGGAGTTTTAAATATTACTTTTATCTTTATATTCTCTTAGCTGTTGTGATTCCGACGGCACTTCTTTTTAGACACTATCTACATCGTTATTTTAAGTTGATTGCATCGATTTCGATTATTATTGGAACTTATTTGGGAAAAGCTATCTTTGTTTATGGTGGAAATGCCTATCCTATGAGTGATAGATTTGGAGTTGGATTTGAGAAGTATGGCGAATATGAAGAGGTAAAAGATATTATATTTTTTATGCCACCCATAAGTGAGATAGCAATTGTTGTTGGTTCAATAGGTGTTATACTATTTATCTATCGAGTAACTGATTTGTTTTTTGGTATTTCTACTATACAAAAACTTAAATAGCTATAAGGACTTATAAGCCTTCCATCATAACATTCCAAAGTCTATCCACCTCTTTATCATTTAAAAATAGAGTTGATTTATTGGTATAGAGTTCATCTAATGCACTGCGTTTAATGCCATAAGTGTGTGTGCAGTTAAAGTGTGTAGGCAAATATGCTCGAATGAGTGAAATATCACCTTGTATCTCCTTAGAACATAAAAAGCAGTAATGCTCTTTGTGCAGACGTCCCTCATGCTCTAAGAGTTTAACATAGGCTTCGATAGCTACTCTTTTAGGGTTTTGCTTATTCCACTGTGTCGAAGCATTCTCGAAAAGTTCAAAGTAAAAAGAACCTATATCCTCTGAATCCTTGAGGTGTTTATAAAAAAGTCCAGTAAAGTCTTGCCAAAGACGTAAAAGTTTGTAGTCGTTTATCCATGTATATCCTATATGGATAACATCTTTAAGCCTGCCTATAGTGCTTTTTGAAGATGGTTCAATCTCATAGTCGATTTTAAAACCCATATTGATTGTTCCATGTCTGGCTCCATAAAACCTATAAAGAGTCTCTAAGTTAGCATCTGATAAAATACTTACTATTAAGTCTTCTTCTTTGACTTTATTAAGATTGATGATATAACCCTGCAAGTTGCTCCCTAAATACACATTTTTAATAATTATCTTATAAAATATTACTACTCTTATGCTTTTTTAAACCTTTATTTGGTAAAATCAAACACTTAATCTCTAAATAGACTAAGTTACTTTAAAAGCAACTTAAAATATTTAAGAATTTGAAAGAAAGTGAACAATTTTAGGAGTGAAAATGACAAAACATCATGATTTATTACGATCATTTAAAGATAACTGTGGATTTGGTCTTGTTGCCAACATCAAAAATAGGGCTTCTCATAAAGTTCTTGATGATGCGATTACTGCACTAGAACGTATGATGCACCGTGGAGCTGTAGCTGCTGATGGTAAAACAGGTGATGGAAGTGGTTTACTATTTTCTATACCAAAAGAGTTTATGTTAAAAAAGGCACAAGAAGAAGGTGTCGAACTTGCAAAACAGTTTGCTATCGCTTCAGTGTTTTGTAAAGATACAGAGGACTTAGATCTTTTAGAGAGTATCTGTGTTAATAATGACCTCAAAGTAGTTCTTCGTCGTGAAGTGCCAATAGATATTAATGCTCTTGGTGATCAAGCGATAGCTTCACTCCCTCTGATTACACAAATATTTATAGTACCTAACTCTATTATGGCTACAAATAGATTTGATGCATTGTTATATCTTTCTCGCAAAGAGTGTGAGCATCAGCTCGTAGAGAAGAGAGATTTTTATATCTCTTCTATGAGCTCATCTGTCCTTTCTTACAAAGGGCTTGTTATGCCAACACATATTAAAGAGTTTTATAAAGATTTTCAAGATGAGTCATTTAAAATTTCATTTTCACTTTTTCATCAACGTTTCTCGACAAACACACTTCCTGAGTGGCGTTTAGCACAACCATTTCGTGCTGTAGCACATAATGGTGAGATTAACTCTGTTGAGGGAAATCGTATAAATGTAGAGATAAAATCAGAGTCTATTAAATCAGATGTCTTTACAGATGAAGAGATAGCAAGAATACTTCCAATACTGCAACTTGACTCTTCTGACTCTGCTAGTGCAGATAACTTTTTTGAGTTTCTTATAGTAAATGGAATGGACTTTTTTAAAGCTGTTCGTGCAGTTATACCTTCAGCATGGCAAAATGCTCCACATATGGATGCAGAACTTCGTGCTTTTTATGAGTATCACTCAACTGTTTTTGAAGCATGGGATGGTCCTGCTGCGTTTAGTGTAACAGATGGTCGTTATATCGGTTGTGTTCTCGATAGAAATGGTCTTCGCCCTTCAAAATATATAGTAACAAAAGATGATAACTTACTTATCGCTTCTGAGTATGGTGTTGTTGATATTGCAGAAGAGAATATCAAAGAGCGTGGAAGACTACAGTCTGGTGAAATGATAGGGCTTGACTTAAAGTTTGGAAAGTTACTAAAATCAGATCAGATTGATGATTATCTCAAAGCTTCTAACCCTTATATGAAATGGCTCAACGAGCATATGATTTATCTCCAAGAGCATGTAGAAGAGCAGTATAAAGCTTGTAAAGAGGTAGATGAAGATATTTTAGTGAAGCAACAAAAGTACTTTAATGTGACACAAGAGGTAGTAGAACAAGTCATAGAGCCTATGATTAAAGAGGGAAAAGAAGCTGTAGGAAGTATGGGAGATGATACTCCTTTAGCTGCGTTTTCTGAGAAGCAGAGAAATTTTACAGACTACTTTAAACAGAAGTTTGCACAAGTAACAAACCCACCTATTGACCCAATTCGTGAAAAAATCGTAATGAGTTTAAATACTGGTTTTGGAGAGGTGCATAATATTTTAGATGAGATTCCTTCTCATGCACATCGTTTGAAGTCTATAAGTCCTATAATTACGGGTGAAAAACTAGAAGTCTTAAAATCTTTTGGTGATAAAAAATCTCCTCGTTATCAAGCTTTTTATCATAACAGTTCATTTTCAACTGTATATAAAAACGACCTAAAAGCTTCCCTTGATACTTTAGTGAAGAAGATAATAGACTCTGTGAAAAACAGTGGTACACGCATAGTTATACTAGATGACAGAGAGTTTGATAAAGAGAACAAAGTTATTCCTATGGCTATGGTGATTGGTCGCTTAAATATAGCACTCCTGAAAGAAAAAATCCGTCATTTAGTCTCTATGATTGCTGTGACTGGTGAGGTTATAGACTCTCACTCTGCAGCTGTTCTTTTAGGATATGGTTGTTCGGCTATTTTTCCTCATGTACTTTTTCAAACTGTTTCATCTCAGTTAGATAAGTCTCCATCACTAAAAATGTCTTGCCATGAAGGATATAAAGCAGTTCATGTAGCACTTAACAATGGTCTATTAAAAATTATGTCAAAAATGGGTATTGCAACTATTGCTTCATATAGAAACTCTGGTCTCTTTGATGTTATGGGTCTAAGTCATGAGATTGTCCAAGAGTGTTTTGAGATGTCTCACTGTACGATAGCAGGACTTACATATGATGATATTGATGAGAGAATTCAAAAATTTCACAAGTCTGCATTTAAAAATGATGGTTTTAAGAAGATATTTCCACTTAATATTGGTGGTTACTATAAGTTTTACACAGGTCAAGAGCATCATGACTTTGGTCCAGCTGTCATTCATGCTATTCATGCTGTCGCACGAGATGGAAAAAAAAGAGGACTATGATAAACTTAGAGATTTAGTCAACAAACGCGGTCTCAAATTTATCCGTGATTTCTTTGATTTAAAATCGACAAAAAAAATCTATAGACATCAGTGAAGTTGAACCAAAAGAGGCGATATTTAAACGTTTTGCATCTGCTGCTATGAGTTTAGGCTCAATTAGTCCTGAAGCACATGAAACTATTGCTATTGCAATGAATAGAATTGGTGGGCAGTCAAACTCTGGAGAGGGTGGAGAGGATAAGGCTCGATTTGGTACAGAGAGAGTCTCTAAAATCAAACAAGTTGCTTCTGGTCGCTTTGGTGTAACTCCTGCTTATTTACGTTCAGCTGAGGAGATTCAGATAAAAGTTGCACAAGGTGCAAAACCAGGTGAGGGTGGACAACTTCCAGGGCATAAGGTAAGTGAACTTATTGGTAAACTCCGTCATACTGTTCCAGGTGTTACACTTATTTCACCTCCTCCACATCATGATATTTACTCTATTGAGGATTTAGCACAGCTAATCTTTGACCTAAAACAAGTAAATCCCAAGGCTCGTGTTGCAGTAAAACTTGTATCTACTGTTGGTGTTGGAACTATTGCCGCGGGTGTTGCAAAAGCTTATGCTGATAAAATCATTATCTCAGGTGGTGATGGTGGAACAGGTGCTGCCCCTCTTACATCTTTGAAATTTGCTGGTAATCCATGGGAGATTGGTCTTAGTGAAGCACATAATGCTCTCAAAGCAAATAATCTTCGTGGTTTAGTAGAACTTCAAACTGATGGTGGACTTAAAACTGGTTTAGATGTTGTAAAAGCAGCACTTTTAGGTGCTGAGTCTTATGCATTTGGTACAGGAGTGCTTACTATAGTTGGTTGTAAAATGCTTCGTATCTGTCATGTAAATAAATGTTCAGTAGGTATTGCAACACAAAATGAGAAACTTCGTAAAGAGTTCTTTAAAGGGCATGTTGATCAGATTATAAACTACTTTACATTTTTAGCTGAAGATATTCGTAGTATTATGGCGGAACTAGGCTACAAAACGATGGAAGAGATGATAGGTCAAGTAGGTGTACTGAGTGTAAAAGATGATGCATTCGCTCAAAAGTTTGATTTCTCTTCGATACTACATCAAGAGAAGGGTGTCAATACACACCAACAGCGCTTTAATCATCCATTTGATGATAATAGTTTTGAAAAAGATGTTTTAAAAGAGGCTATGACTGCTATTAAACACCCCGAACAGCCTATTAGAATTAATAGAGAGATTAAAAATGTACATAGAAGTTTTGGTGCATTAGTAAGCGGAGAAATTGCTGAGTATTATGGTGATGAAGGGCTTAATGCTGATACTATTAAGATGAATTTAACTGGTGTTGCTGGACAGGCTTTAGGTGCTTTTTTAGCTCCAGGTGTTTCTATTTACTTAGAGGGTGTAGCAAATGACTACATCGGTAAAGGTATGAATGGTGGTAAAATAGTAATTACTTCAAAAAATGAGGGTGAAGAGTTTGCAGCTGGTGGAAATACTTGTCTTTATGGTGCAACTGGTGGAAAGCTTTATATCTCTGGAAGTGTCGGTGAGCGTTTTGCTGTTCGTAACTCAGGTGCACTCGCTATTGTTGAGGGAACTGGAGATAATGCTTGTGAGTATATGACAGGTGGTGTAGTAGTTATTCTCGGACAAACTGGTATCAACTTTGGTGCAGGTATGACAGGTGGAATTAGCTTGTGTATGATAAAGAGCATAAGTTTGTTGAAAATGTCAATCATGAACTTGTAGAAGCAGTTCGTATAGATACAGATGAGGGCGATGAGGCAAGACACTATCTTAAACGTTTACTTAAAAACTATGTAGTTGAAACTGGTAGTAAAAAAGCAACAGAACTTTTAGAAAACTTTAGAGTAGAGGTAAGAAGTTTTTGGCTTGTAAAACCGAAAAACTTAACAAAACTACCACTTAATTTAGAAAACGGAGACTAATAATTATGAGAGAATTTTTAACAACAGAAAGAGTTGACCCTGCAAAAAAGATTAGTCGTAGAGAGAACAAAAGACTTTGGTGAAATCTATGAAGTATTTAATCTTGATGATGCGAGTACTCAAAGCGATAGATGTATTCAGTGTGGAGACCCATTTTGTTTAAACAAATGCCCACTGCATAACTATATTCCGCAGTGGTTAAAATCAATAGCAGAGAAAGATTTAGAGTTTGCATTTAAACTCTCTAATGAGCCTTCTCCTTTTCCAGAGGTTATGGGTCGTATTTGTCCTCATGATAGACTTTGTGAGGGTGACTGTACACTTAATGATGGTCATGGTGCTATTACTATAGGTAGTATTGAAACTCATATTACAGAAGAGGGTTTTAAGGCTGGGCTTACACCTGACTTTCCAGGTATCACTAGTGATAAAAAGTAGCAGTTATAGGTTCTGGTCCTGCTGGACTCTCAGTAGCTACTTATTTACTTCGTTCAGGTATTGGTGTCACTATGTATGAGAGAGCTGACCGTGCAGGTGGACTTTTAACATACGGTATTCCAAGTTTTAAGCTAGATAAAAAGATTGTAGATCGCAGAATTCAACTTCTTTTGGATGCAGGTATGAAACTTGTACTTAACTGTGAAGTGGGAAAAGATAAAACTTTTGAAGAGATAGCCAATGAGCATGATGCAATGTTTATCGGTGTTGGTGCTACTAAGTCTAAGTATGCAAGTATTTCAGGTGAAAAAGCACCGAATGTTTATCGTGCAATGGATTATTTGACAAACATTCAGAGAAAAAACTTTAAAGAAGCATATGATAAAAAATTTGACTTTAAAGACCAAAATGTTGTCGTTGTAGGAGGAGGAGATACTGCTATGGATTGCCTTCGTACTGCAAAACGCGAGGGTGCAAAGAGTGTTACTTGTCTCTATCGTCGTGATGAATTAAATATGCCAGGAAGTAAAAAAGAGTATAAAAATGCTATGGAAGAGGGTGTTGATTTTATATTTTTAGCATCTCCAAAAGAGATAGTTCTTGATGAGTCTGGTAATGCAATAGCCGTTGAGTATGTAAGAACAACTCTTGGCGCAAGAGGAGAAGATGGACGCCAACGTATGGAGGAAGTCAAAGGAAGTGAAACTCGTGTAAATGCAGATGTTGTTATAATGTCACTAGGGTTTGATCCTGTTGTACCATCTTTCTTAGCAGAAAATGGCATCGAGACTAACTCTTGGGGTGGGATAACTTTAAATGAAGAGACACATGAGACGACTACTGCTGGTATATATGCTGGTGGTGACTGTTATCGTGGTGCTGACTTAGTTGTAACGGCTGCCTTTGATGGTCGTGAAGCTGCAAGAAGCATTGCTGAATCTTTACTAGAGTAAAACTACATTTTTATTAATTCACACATAAATAATGTGTGAATTGAGCTACTCCTTCCTTAAAAAAAACTACATTTATTTCATAAAATAAGTATAAATAAGCTATAATATTTATTATTTATAATTTAAGGATTTTTTTTTGAACCTACTCGATTTATTTCATAAAACTTTTGATAACAAACCTGCTGTAAAAGAAGAAGCATCTTCTCGTTGGATTACTTGTAAATCTTGCCAATCGACTATGTACTATAAAGAAGTTGAGAATCAAAATTATGTATGTCCAAAGTGTGGGTATCACATTAGAATTGGTGTCAAAGAGCGCATAGAACTTCTTGCTGATGAGGGAACATTTGTTGAGTTTGATGCCTCTTTAGAACCTGTGGATCCTTTAGAATTTGTTGATAAAAAATCTTATAAAAAAAGAATAGAAGAGGGATTTAAAAAAACAGGTCGTAAATCTTCTGTTGTTTCTGGATCTTGTAAAATGAATGGAGTATCTGCTCAGGTAGTTATTTTTGATTTTGCTTTTATGGGTGGAAGTCTAGGGTCAGTTGAGGGCGAGAAGATAGTACGTGCAGTTGGCCGTGCTATAGAAAATAGAGAAGGTTTAGTTATATTGTCAGCTTCAGGTGGAGCTCGTATGCAAGAATCGACATTTTCATTGCTGCAAATGAGTAAAACATCCGCTGCATTAGCAAAGTTAGCGAAACAAAACCTCCCTTATATATCAGTACTTACAGACCCTACAATGGGTGGTGTTTCAGCATCATTTGCTACACTTGGAGATATTATCATCGCTGAGCCTGGTGCACTTATTGGATTTGCTGGAGCGCGTGTTATTGAGCAAACTATTGGCTCTGCACTTCCTGATGGCTTTCAACGGGCTGAATTTTTACTTGAGAAAGGTTCTGTTGATATGATAGTTAATAGAAATGAGCTTAAAAAAACACTCTCAGATCTTCTTACACTTTTAAAAGTATAAGAGATGAGACTCTATGCCCTCTGTGATCAAGATATGCTTGATGCGAAAGGAGTAAGTCTTGATGAGTATATTTCTTTAGCAAAAGAGCATAATGCTGAAATAATTCAGTACCGAAACAAAAATGCTGATATGGAATTTATCAAAGAACAACTTATTTATATTAGACAAATATATGATGGCTACTTAATCGTAAATGATGCTTATGAACTCGTAGAGTATTGTGATGGTGTACACCTTGGACAAGAAGACCTCCGCAGTATAGATGAAGATATACATAAGGCTATTGAGCTTGTTCGTAGTATTGTGACCGGAGATAAAATTTTAGGCATCTCGACACATAATAAAGAAGAAGTAATAGAGGCAAATTCTCTTGACCTAAACTATATTGGTTTAGGAGCATATAGAAGCACTGACACTAAAAAAGATATTAGTGGTGTCCTAGGAGACTCTTTAGAGAGTATTGCATCAGAATCAAAACATTTAGTTGGAGCTATAGGTGGAGTAAGACTAGATGATGAATTTACACATGTAACCTATAATGTCATAGGAAGTGGTCTTATTAAATGAATATAGAAATTATCAGTATTGCTAAAAAGAGAAGACAATTTATGATCCTCTCTATAAAGACCTTACAAAAATGATTTCTCGCTTTGCAAATGTAAAAGATATTGAAATATTTAACAAAGATGTAACAAAAGCACACACTATCTCCCCAAAGTCTGCACAGCAGGCTTATACAAAGGTTCTAGAACCACACATTAGCTCCTCTTATAGCATTACTTTGCATCCTAATGGAAAGATAATTGATAGTTTTGAATTTAGTAAGCTATTAGATGGTAAAATGTCAGTTAAATTTTTCATAGGTGGTGCGTACGGTTTTGAAGATGACTTTTTAAACAAAAGTGATGTTGTCATAAGCCTAGGGAAAATCACGATGAGTCATAAAATTGCAAAGGCAGTTTTACTCGAACAGATATATCGAGGTTTTTCTATTCTAACAAATCATCCATATCATAAGTAAAGGGATATAAGTGCAAACAAGTGAGTTAAATTATTTTAAAGAACTACTAGAGAGTCGAAAAAAACAGATAAACAGTAATATTGATGGCGTAAATAAGGAGTTGAGTCAACTCAGTGGATTAGAGTTAAATGATGAGGGTGATCACGCTGCAGTTAATAATAACTCAATGGTAGAGAGTGCTATAATTGTACAACAGACTCAAGAACTGCGTGAGATTGAAGTAACTTTAGGTAAAATAGCAAATGGTGACTATGGTATTTGTGAAATGTGTGAAGATGATATAGGTTTTCAGCGTTTAAAAGTAAAACCACATGCTATATACTGTATTGACTGTAGAGAGATAATTGAAAAAACTAAGTAAGAGGAAAAAGAATGCATATTAAAAAATATACAATAGCCGCACTGATTTTAATGGCTTTAGTAGGGGCATTTGTTTATACATATGTGACAAAGGAAACAACATCAATTGATTTTTTTGGTATTCCTTTACCTGCACTATCCATAGCAATATGGGTTATTGTACCAGTTTTTATTCTCTACATAGCAAGTCTGCTGCATATCTCTTTTTACTCTCTTCTTGGAAATATGAGTCTGCGTAAGTATGAGAAAGATTATGATAAAATTATTGATGCAATAGTTGATGCTTATCTAGGAAAGAAAAGCAGACACCATACTTTTAAAACAGATAGGTATGCACTACTTGGAAAGTTACTAGAAAACACTAGTATGTTTCCCGCTAAGGATATGACAGGTCTTATATCTAATGAAAAAATCGATAAAGTTCTAAAAATTATTGAAGATATTAAAAAGGGTGAGGTTGTTGATTTAAAACCTTATGACCTTTTAAAAGATAACGAACTCGTAATTCAAAATAAACGCAACAAGTACAAAAAAGGAATCTTGACAGCTGAGACTATACTTTCAGATACGACGAAGTATTCTGATGTTTTGAGAAAAGAAGTATATGTGGACTATGTAAAAACTGCTTCAGTCTCTAACTTTTTAAAATATAAAGAACTTTTATCTCCAGAGTCTTTATATATAGTTTTATCTCGTGTAAATGCAGATGAGAATACAATAGAGATTAAAAATGAAGAGTTGCTCTCTCTTATGAAGTCTCTTGATTTGAGTGTTTCAGACTATATTAAACTCTCTGCTGGAATTGCTAAAGGTGGTATGATTCCTGAGCAAAGAATCAAACTCTTTGAAATGCTAAGTGATGAGAATGAAGATGCTATTGATGCTTATCTTTATACACTTTTTGATTTGGAGATGCTTGCACCAGCAGATGCACTACTTGAGAACTCTCAACCAAATGAGTATCAAAACTTTAAAGCATACCGTGCCTTAAAAGCATGTAATAAAAATTTTAGTATAGAACTATTTGTCTAGTCTATGCTAAATAAACTTTCGTTTGATAAACCTCTATATGTACTAGCTCCTTTAGCAGGTTTTACAGATCTCCCTTTTCGTAGTGTAGTTAAAAAATTTGGGGCTGATCTTACTATTAGTGAGATGTTAAGCTCAAATGCTTTAGCTCATGGTTCTACTAAAACACTTCATATGTTAGAAAAATCAATTAATGAAGACCCTTACTCTGTCCAGATTTCTGCTTCAGATGTCGATATAACACGGCGTGCTGTTGAAGTTCTTAATGAGAAAGATGGCATAGATATTATAGACTTAAACTGTGGTTGTCCTGTTCCAAAAGTTGTGGGACATGGAAGTGGTAGTTCACTTCTTCTTAATTTACCACTTATGGGTGAAATTATTAAAACTATAAAAGATACTTCAAACAAATCAATGACAAGTGTTAAAATTCGTCTTGGATTTGAAGAGAAAAATCATGTTGATATTGCTAAAATGGTTGAGGATAGTGGTGCTGACTTTATAGCAGTTCATGGTCGCACTCGAGTTGGAAAGTTTAAAGCTCCAGTTGATTATGATGCTATTAGAGAGATAAAAGAGGCTGTGAATATTCCTGTTATTGCCAATGGTGATATTGACTCTTATGAAAAAGCTAAATGGGTTAGTGAGCATACTGGTGCTGATGGTATTATGATAGGACGTGGTGCTGTTGGTGCTCCATGGATTTTTCATCAGCTTCGCTCAGGCCAAGAGCATATTGATTTTACATTAAAACATGAAATAATTATGGAACATTTTGATAAGATGATAGAGTTTTATGGTGCTTTTGGAGTACCAATGTTTAGAAAACATACTCACACATATTCTAAGGGCTATAAAGGTGCTTCTGTGCTAAGAAATGAAGTGAATTCAATTACTGATATACAAGAGTTTAGAAAGCTAATAGATGATTTTTTTAGAAATGGAGAATTTGCATAAATGTCACAAAAACACCCTTTAGATATGAGTGAATCGATAAAGATGTTGGAGAATGCTGATATTGCAGATAACTTGTATCACTACGACTATAATACAAAACATTTACTCTCTCTACTTGCTAAAAATATAGAAGTTGATGACCCCGCTTATATGAGTTCATTTCGTTCCTTTGAAGGGGAAGTGTTTGAAAATTTTGTGTATGAAAAGCTACTGCGTTATGCACAAAACAATGACTATATAGAGAAGTTTATACTCAAAGGTTTCCATCAAAATAAACACAAGGCATATGCTAATACACTCTCTATAAGTGAAAAAGAGCAGATAGTCTATAGAACGAAATCACGAGAGATTAGTGAATTTGATGCTATGTTTGTGACTAAAGAGAATGAACTCTATTTTGTGGAGATGACACTTGTAAAATCAGTTTTAAAGCTTCGCCGTCGTTTGCGTAAGAAAAAGGCACTTTTAGAGATTATCTTTCCAAACTATGAAATAAAAGCACTTATTATCTTAAATGATGGGGCAACAGGTGCTAAACAGTTCCCTGATTACTGTAAGGTGTGGTTTACTAAAGAATTTTCAGCAGGTGATGTCTTAGATCATATTGTAGAACCAAATAAGTATAAACTGCTTCCCAAAGAGAAAATTTCTGGTGGCTGTATGATAGAAGCACATGAACTGAAACTACATCCATTTAGATACTACAATACAATGTCGTGGATTACTAAAACTATTAGAAGTCATAAAAAACATATAATTGATATGTCATTTTTAATGAACTTTAAAGTACAACGCTATCATGATCTTTACAATAAATTTTATGTAGGTTACTTAAATATAGAAAATGCAAAAAAGATACTTCAACTTGAAGGTGAGTATGCGCAGACACAGAGGGTAGTGATTGCTCTAGAGAAGAAACACTCTGATGAGATAGTACTTACATACTATCTTCAAACAGGTCGTAAAAATCTTTATCTTTATACTATTGAGAACGGGAAGGTTACAAAAGAGAAAAAAGACCCATATGGTATTACTGTGACAGAAGTATTTCATACAAACAAGCAGATGGATAACTCTTATGAGATGAATTTAACTCATATAGGTGTTATAAGCTTTAAAAGATCGTTTCAGTTCCATAAAAGAGAGATACTGATGTTCTTAAAGAGCCCTTACAGCATAATGTAACAACTAGCATAAAGCTTTGTAAGTCGTCTAGTTCATCTCATCGGAGTAGATAAGTGAAGCTGCTCTCTCTTTGTAGGCTTGTATAGGGTCTTTGCCTTGAGTCTCTCTATAAGAGTTATGACTCTCATTTGTACCCAAAAAATCTTCTAACTCTTGGTTTCTTTCTTGTAAAATTGAGTTAAACTCTTGTTGTGATCTTGGTTTATTATCTTTAAACTTATCAAGTAAAATATTGCTATTTCCCATTAAAACTAAGTAACTCTCCTCTCCAAAGTCTAACATAACAACACTATTTTGATTGTCAATAGCTTTTTGAAAACGTATAGAGACCATTGATCTGAAGTGTTTGGATTTAATGGAGGTGTATCGCTCTTTATTTGTGTAGGAGTTTTCATATCGTTAGAGTTAAATAACCAAGAGTTATTTTGTTTCGTATGAGCCTTAGGAATCATCTTTTTCTTTAAAAATAGTAAAATAATAATTCCAATTATTAAAATACTCACTACAATATAGTAACTTGTTGACATACCATCACTTTTTTTCGTAGGTAGAGCAGAAAGATTGTTCTGGGATGATGGTTGTGAGCTCTGTTGTTTAGTAGCTACAGCATTAGTAAACCGAAGTCGTAGCCCATAAGCATCAGATGTTTTTGAAGCGATAAGTCTAACATTTGGAGAGATTGAAGCGACTATCTGCGTTTGACCTTTTAAAGGTGTGATAGTAAGTGAATGCAAAAAATCAGAGTTTACCTTTTTAGTTCGAGATAACTCAATAGAAGCATCTTGAAGTTTAATAATAATCCTGTTTTTACTTTTACTCTGTCTGATTACACCTTCAAAAGGAGTATCAAATGTTATCATTACATCAGCACGGTCACTTCTTTCATAAATATTATAAGATAAAATTTTAGAAGCATAAAGAGAAAAAGGGAGTAAAAAAAGGAGTAAGTACTTCATTATAAACGTTCTTTTGATAAATAGTAAAGTACAGCACTAGAATCTAGCACTTCATTTATACGAATTGCAAGGTTTTTCTCATACACCATAACCTCACCTTTTCCTAAAATGCGACCATTTACATAAGACTCAACAGACTCACCGGCTGGTTTTTTTAAGTCAATAATTGAACCTTTTTCAAGTTTAAGAATTTCTTTTACAGTAAGTTCTGTCTCTCCAAGGTCTGAAACAAATTCAACTTCCATATCTAAAATTCCTGAATAGTCCATCCATGAAAGCTCTTCTTCTTTAAATGCTTCTTCTTTCCCTGAACGGTACTGTCTACTAGGTTTAGTCATGCAGTTCCTTAATTGCTATAGTTATTTCATCTCCATTCAATTGATAATCGTATGTGCAGTGTCATATTCTAAATCAAACATCCCAATCTTAATAAAATGTGGAGTATGTATCGTATAAGGGTTCTCATTTATCTCTTCAGCTATCACTTTTGCACTTCCTATAATAAGGTTGGCAGTTTCAAGTGTCATATCAATAAGTGTCTCTTCATCACTTTTTTCTTCTTCTAAAAATAGCTTTGAAACTTTTTGCATAAAAGTCTTCATCTGCAAGCAATATATACTCGGTGTTTAGTGCCGTCAACTCTGTGCATCTATATCTATAAAAGCAATAAGTGTTCTCTTTTTTGAAATCCCTTCGCTTATGCTATGAGACTCTCTAATCTGGTGTATGCAAAAATTTTCTGCTGCTTGTTTAACTGTTGCTAACATTTAAAGCCTTTTTATTATTCTAATTTGATTATACTTTAACAAAACACAAAGCAAAATAAAATGGTATAATTCTCAAAAAATATAGGTGCTAAATGCTAGAACTGAGCTTAATAGGGATTATTGTCGGTACTCTCTCTGGCTTTTTTGGTATAGGTGGGGGTACTGTTCTCATTCCTTTACTTTTACTTTTAGGTTATGAGACAAAAATAGCTATTGGTATTTCAGTAATACAGATGACATTTAGTTCTATTTATGGGAGTTATCTTAACAATAAAAAAGGCACATTAGACATTTCTATGGTGCTTTATATCGGCATGGGTGGTTTTGTAGGGGCACTCTTTAGTGGGTTTATAACATCTGCATTTAGTGCTAAAACACTAGAGTTTATATTTTTGGGTTTTGCTACTTTTGCACTACTGAGGCTTTTTCTCAAAACGCGGGAGTATCAAGAGCAAAAAGAGGTACATAAGTTTCTGCTAATTCTTATAGGGTTTTTACTAGGTGCTTTGAGCATGACCATAGGAGTAGGCGGGAGCATAGTCCTTATACCAGTTTTAGTGGGTTTTTTACATGTACCCCTAAAAAAAGCAGTCTCAGCAGGACTCTTTTTTGTTATTTTCTCTTCAGTATCAGGTTTAATCTCTCACTCACTAGAAGAGAATGTAGACTATGAAAGTGGCATAACAATAGGTCTTGCATCTTTACTGGGTGTATATATTGGCATACATTTAAAAGATAGGGTAAGTGTAAAACTGCAAAAAAATCTACTTGTCCTCTTTTACCTTTGTGTAGTAGGATACTTAGCTCAAAGAGTATTTATATAAATTAGCTATAATCTATCTTATGAACTTACACAGCAAAGATTTACACCAACAAAAACTCGATGAACTCAAAACTATTTTTCCAGAAATCTTTGAAGATGGCGTTATAAACTATGATAAATTCAGAACCATTTTAGGTGAAGATGTCGATGAGAAGAGTGAGCATTACTCTTTTAACTGGAGTGGTAAAAAAGAGTGTTACCAAACCATAAAAGCTAAAACAAACGCCACGCTCAAAGTTGATGCAAGTCATTCTGAACTCGATTCAGAATCTAACTCAAATGTTTTCATAGAGGGCGACAACCTAGAAGTCCTCAAACTCCTTCAAAACTCCTACCACAAAAAAATCAAGATGATTTACATCGACCCACCTTACAACAAAGACAAAGATTTTGTATATAAAGATACATGGGGCGACACTATCACAAACTATTTAGCACAGACTGACCAGCTCACAGATGAGGGTTACACAAGTACCAAAACCAACTCGACAGGCAGACGCCACACAAACTGGCTTAACATGATATACCCGCGTTTGTGGCTCAGTAGAAACCTACTTCAAGATGATGGCGTTATCTTTGTGAGTATTGATGATGATGAAGTGCATAATTTGAGAAAAGTTATGGATGAGATTTATGGGGAAGAGAATTTTGTGGCTCAATTAATTTGGAAAAAAAGAGTTCATCTGATCAAAATGATAGCAAATAATTGCGTATGTCATCATGAATATATATTAATGTTATGCGAAAAATATAGATATTTACAGAATATATTTAGCAACCAGAATAAAGAACATGATTAGCACGATATAATTTATCAGATGAATATTTAAATGACAAGAGGAACCTGATTATTTAGACAAATGTTAAAGGTGATTTGCAGTACTAGATAAGTCATTATATTATCATAATAATGTCTGATAAGGAACATCTATTTTTCAAATGGAAAATGAATGTATAATGGATGATTGATATCAAATAGTATGAAATGAAGAATAGCTATGAAAATAGAATTGTTTGTGAAAATGAAAGATGACAAAATTTAAAAAAAAATGATTTTAGAGTATATTATAAAAATGTATGATACATGTTAACAATTAATGTAAGAAAATATAATAGATCCGCATAATAAAAACTGATCTTGATGGAAATTTGATGCATAGATATAAAATATTTATTTAATGAAGAGTATTTTCATATACCAAAGCCAATTGAACTATATAAAGAATTTGTTAAATATTGTAACAATAAAATAACGACATAATCCTAGACTTCTTCGCAGGAAGTGGAACAACAGCGCATGCAGTGATGGACTTAAACAAAGAAGATGGTGGAAATAGAAAGTACATCTTAGTACAACTCCCAGAAGCCACAGATGAGAAGAGTGAAGCCTACAAAGCAGGATATAAAAAGATAAGCGACATAACAAAAGAGCGTATAAAAAGAGTCATAAAAAAACTAGACTACAAAGATGGTTTCAAATCTTTCTACCTAGATAACTCAAACTTTCAAAAATTCAAAGAGCTAAAAAAACGACCAAATGATTCACTAGAGTCTATAGAAAAAATGCTAAAGATGAGCATATTTCAAGAAAATATCTTAACACAAGGTGCAAAAGAGATAGACCTAGTCTATGAAGTAGGACTCAAAAACGGCTTCACTCTCAGTGCTAAAACAGAGCATCTTACAAGTGGCGTTTACAAGTTCACAAAACTCTATGAAGAGGAGCGAGAGTTCTACTTCTGCTTTGATCAAAAAATAGCAAACGACATAGTAAACGCAGTCCCAAAAGAAGCAAAACTAATCTGCTACGAAAAAGCCCTAGACGACAGTGTAAAACTAAACCTGCACACTAATCTTGATTTAGAGACTCTGTAGATGGAAAATATTCTACTCAAAGAACTCTAAAATTTTACAATTTCATATAAAAATGATATACTTCTTATATGAAGTTTGAATACAATAGAGAGAAAAGCTTATCTAATAAGCAAAAACATGGGATTGATTTTGAAGAGGCAAAACTTCTTTGGAGTGATGACAAAATGATTGAAATCAAAACATCCTATGAAGATGAAGATAGATTTATCGCTATTGGAAAAATAGGGGCAAAAATATATGCAGTAGTCACAACTTATCGTAAAGAAAACATAAGAATTATTTCTGCACGAAGAGCAAGAAAAAAGGAGATTGAAATTTATGAAAGCTGAAGAATTTGATAAAATATTTGATGATAATGAAGAGGATATTATTCAGTATCTTGATTTATCCACAATCCGAAGACCAAACCTAGAGCCTAAGAGAATTAATATAGATTTTCCTACTTGGATGGTTAAAAAGCTTGACGAAGAGGCACAGCATATTGGTGTAAGTCGTCAAGCTATAATTAAAACTTGGTTAGCTGATAAAATTATGCAGATTGAGCATAACAAAGTAGCCATATAACAAAACTATTCAACCGACACATGATTGTGTGATGGAAAAAAAATGCAAATAAAATATCTCTCCCAACCCCACCAAACAAAAGCAATAAACGCTACTTTAGACCTCTTTAGTGGACAGAAAAACTAGATAATGAGTACGATATATTTGATGGTGAAGCGGTCTGTTCTAATGTTTTAACTCTTGATGAAGAGTCTATTTTAGAGAACCTAAACGCCATTCAAAAAGCAAATAAAGTTCAAAAGAGTCAAGAGTTAGAGTCTCTTGACTTTAGTATAGAGATGGAGACGGGAACGGGTAAGACTTATGTTTACATCAAAACTATTTTAGAGATGTTTAGTAAATTTGGCTGGAGTAAGTTTATTATCATAACGCCATCTATTGCTATACGTGAAGGTGTTTTAAATTCGCTGGGTAGTATGACAAACCATTTTAAAGATGAGTTTAACTTTCCTTATGAGTATTTTGAATATGATTCTTCGCGTTTAGGAACACTCAAGCACTTCATAAGAGATGATAACTTACAGATAATGGTCATGACAATAGATAGCTTTAAGAGAGCAGGAACTGTACTAAATATGCCAAGAGAGGGCTTTGTTGGTACTCCTAAAGAGTCTCTGCAAAAAACAAACCCTATTTTGATTTTAGATGAACCGCAAAATATGGAGAGTGAACTTAGTAAAACTTCCATAAGTGAACTTAACCCACTCTTTACCCTCCGTTACTCCGCAACTCACAGAAACTACTACAACTTGCTTTACTCTTTAAGTCCAAAAGAAGCACTGGAAAATGGGCTTGTAAAGCAGATAGATGTACTAGCACTGAGTGAGAACCAAACCATAAACGACATCTATATAAATGTACTCAAAATTGAGATAGATAAAAAATCAAAACGACCCGTAGCCTCACTTGAACTTATAGTAAATAATAAAGATGAGTTTGTTAAAAAAATAGTAAAAATAAAAGGTGATGATAGTCTAAAAGTGAAAACTAAAAACCCAATATATGCTGGTTTTATAGTGGATGAGATAAACTTTAAAGAGCTTTTTATTCAGTTTGAAAATGGTTTAAAACTCTCTCTAAATGAAGTAAATGGGCAAGTTAAACGCCAAATACAAGAACGCCAGATTAGTGAGGCTATAAAACTTCATATGCAGAAGTTTGAAGAGCTAAAAAGGAAAGATATTAAAGTTCTTAGTCTCTTTTTTATAGATAAGGTTGCAAACTTTTTAAAAGAGGAAGATGGTTGGATAGAGAACTATTTTTGTTCGGAGTTTAACAAGCATAAAGTGAATTTTGAGAGTTTTAAAGATGTAAACGCAGAGGATGTTTATGCCTCATACTTTGCTAAACGCAAGAGTGGTTTTGTGGATGCACTCAAGAGCAATGAGAGCGATAGAAAACTAGCCAAAAAAACCTATGACCTCATCATGAAAGATAAAGAGAAACTCTTAAGTTTTGATGAGACAACAAGTTTTATATTTTCTCATAGTGCTTTAAAAGAGGGCTGGGATAATCCAAATGTATTTTTTATAACCACACTCAATGATACAAAATCAGAGATGAAAAAACGCCAGATTTTAGGTCGTGGCGTTCGACTTGCAGTCAATTCAGATGGTGAGAGAATAAACGATAAAAGTATAAATAGACTTACAGTCATTGCAAATGAGAGTTTCGATGAGTTTGCAAGAGGTTTGCAGCTAGAGTATGAAGTGAGTGGTGTTACTAATGGCTCAAAACTAAACAATATTAAAAAGAGAAAAGTAGCACTAAGAAGAGAAGAGTTAGTAGAGATGCAAGAGTTTAAAGCATTGTGGAAAAAACTCAAGCAGAAGACGATTTATGAGATTACTTTAGAGAGTTCACAATACATAGAAGATGTAGTTGCTAAACTTCAAACCATAGAAGTGCGAGAGAAAAAGATAAAGGTACAGTCAGGGAGTCTCAACAGTGCTTATGATGGTTATGTAGCAGATGAGAAGAGTTTCAATCTTGTGTATGAAGAGGAGTTGCCAAATATTGTAGCTATAATAGAGAAAAAATAGGTCTCTCAAGAGCGACTATAATCGAAATATTTAGAAGAGTTGGGTATGATAAGTTTACAAAAGAGTTTGTCAAAAATAGTGATGTTTATGTTAAAGAGGCTTTAGAAGCTTTTGAGTATGTTATGTTTGATACTTTAAGCAAGGGTGGTTTGGTTTATAAAAAAGTAGATGATTATTATTATGAGTTTAGTAATGTTTTTCCTACTGAGCAAGTTGGATATGATTTAGAAGATACACTAAACGGACTTTATGAAGCCGAAGAGTGGGATTCTGAAATTGAGAGAAAGTTTATAAACTGTGCAGATAGAGATTTTAAATTTTTCACAAAACTTCCAAGTAGATTTAAGATTAAAACACCACTAGGGACTTATAACCCCGATTTTGCAGTGATTAAACATGATGAGAGCGAAGGCTCTTTTATCATAGAGACTAAGGGAAGTACAAAAGAGAGTGAGTTAAGAGGTCGTGAAAAGTGGCAGATTGCTTATGCAAGAAAACATTTTGAACTACTGAATATAAAATATAAGAAAAAAACAGACTGTAATGAAATATAAAGGCAAGATTTGAAAAAAAAAGATAGTATAGTTATAACTGGTGCAAGAGAAAATAATTTAAAAAATATTAATTTAACAATTCCTAAAAATGAGCTAGTTGTTATGACAGGTATCAGTGGAAGTGGTAAGTCAACACTGGCGTTTGATACTCTCTATGCAGAGGGACAACGCCGTTATATGGAGTCTCTTATCCTCATATGCTAGACAGTTCTTAGATCGTGTTGGAAAGCCTGATGTAGATAAGATAGAGGGGCTTACTCCTGCTATCGCAATTGACCAAAAAACTACCTCTAAAAACCCGCGCTCAACTGTGGGAACTATTACAGAGATATATGACTACTTTAGACTTCTTTTTGCTCGTGTTGGTGTTCAGCACTGCCATAAATGTAAGAAAGTTATCTCTCAAATGTCTGCTGCTGATATTATTGGCGAAGTTCATAAACTCCCTCAAAATGCAAAACTAGTACTACTCGCTCCACTTGTACGTGAGAAAAAAGGTTCATATGCTGATATGCTTGAGTCACTTGTTCATAAGGGTTATGTTCGTGCCATGATAGATGGTGTGATGGTGCGTTTAGATGAAGAGATAGAACTCTCTAAGACAAAAAAACATACTATAAAAGTTGTCATCGACCGTGTTGTTGTAAAACCTGATAACAAAGAGAGAATTGCCGCTGATGTTGAAAAAGCACTCAAAGAGTCTTATGGTGAGCTAGAGATAGAGATACTCAACCATGAAGAGCTTGACTGTAAGCCTCATATGCACTACTCAGAGCATAATGCCTGTTTTGACTGTAAGATAAGTTTTGATCCACTTGAGCCACTCTCTTTTTCGTTTAACTCCCCTAAAGGTGCTTGTTCGGAGTGTGATGGTTTGGGACTGCGTTATGCTCTTGACCAAGAGAAAATTATTGACCAAGATTTAAGTATTGAAAAAGGGGCTGTTAAAATTGTATATGGTTTTAACAAGGGTTACTATTTTACCTTTTTAAAGGGCTTTTGTGCTCATAATGACATTGATATTACAGTGCCATACTCCCAGCTTGAAGAGTACCAAAAAAAGGCTATTTTGCATGGAAACATAGATGAAGTCACTTTTCTTTGGAAAAAGCATGAGGTAAAACGTCTCTTCCCTGGAATAATTCGTATAGCCTATGATATGTTTAAAGATGAGAAAGAGTTACAAGACTATATGAGTGAGAAAATCTGTAATATTTGTGATTCAAATCGTCTTAAACTTGAATCTTTAGCCGTAAGAGTAGGGGAAAAAGGCATTTCTGATTTGCTCAAGATGCCTATTTCTGAGACTTATGAGTGGTTTGCGGACGAGAAACATTTTGAGCATTTTGATAATCAAGATAAACAGATAGCTCAGCCTATTTTAAATGAGATTCGTGAGCGTTTATACTTTTTGTTTGATGTTGGTTTGGGCTATATCACTTTAGGGCGTGATGCTCGAAGTATCTCTGGTGGAGAGGCACAACGTATTCGTATCGCTTCTCAAATAGGAAGTGGTTTGACTGGCGTTTTATATGTTCTTGATGAGCCAAGTATTGGACTGCATGAACGCGACACTATGAAGCTCATCAGAACTCTGCGTTCTCTTCAAGAAAAGGGTAATAGTGTTATCGTTGTTGAGCATGATAAAGAGACTATTGAAAATGCAGACTTTATCATCGACATAGGTGAGGGTGCTGGTAAGTTTGGTGGAAATGTTGTTTTTGCTGGAACACTAGAGAAGCTTAAAAAAGCAAAAACTTTAACAGCTGACTATCTCTATGGGCGAAAAAAGATAGAGTACTTTTATAGACGAAAACAAGATAAATATATCGAAATTAAAAATGTAACTCTAAATAATATTAAAAACTTGAGTGCAAAACTTCCACTTAATAACTTTGTATGTATTACCGGCGTTAGTGGAAGTGGAAAAAGCTCACTAATGCTACAAACACTTCTCCCGACAGCCCGTGAACTACTTAATCATGCAAGAAAGGTAAATAAAGTAGCAGGTGTTGAGATAACAGGACTAGAACATGTTGACAAGGTAATATATCTTGACCAAAGCCCAATAGGTCGAACACCGCGCTCAAATCCTGCAACCTACACAGGTGTAATGGATGAAATAAGAAATCTTTTTAGCCAAACAAAAGAGTCACAAATACGAGGTTACACAACATCGCGTTTTAGTTTTAATGTCAAAGGTGGACGTTGTGAGAAGTGTCAGGGCGAGGGGCAGATAAAGATAGAGATGCACTTTTTACCAGACATCTTAGTCAAATGTGACAGTTGTCATGGCACTCGTTATAACCAGCAGACTTTAGAAGTATTTTACAAGGGAAAAACTATCTCTGATGTTCTCAATATGTCAGTCGATGAAGCTTATGAATTTTTTGCACCAATTCCTAAGATAAACTCTAAGATGAAAACACTTGTAGATGTTGGTTTAGGCTACATTACTCTTGGGCAAAACGCAGTAACACTCTCAGGTGGGGAAGCACAACGTATAAAACTAAGTAAAGAGTTAAGTCGTAAAGATACAGGAAAAACACTCTATATCTTAGATGAGCCTACAACAGGACTTCATTTTGCAGATGTAGATAGACTTACAAATGTACTCCATAAGTTTGTGGAGTTAGGTAACTCTATGCTCATCAT
>JAUZRZ010000007.1 GCA_030949945.1 Sulfurimonas sp.
GTGCTGTTTTGTCTTTTATGGCAGTAAGAAGCTCAATCCGACGTGACTAAGTTTCTCGGCATCCAGTCTGCACTTGAGATATAAACAGCGGAGGCATCATTTTTAAAGTAAAAAGTTCTAGGGTGTTCGAGATACTTTCCAAGAATAGATATAACACGAATATTTTCGCTCACCCTTCGATGCCTGGTTTAAGACAGCAAATACCACGAACTATAAGATCAACTTTTACACCTGCTTGACTCGCCTTATAAAGAGCACGGATAACATCTTCATCAACCTAAAGAGTTTACTTTTGCGATGATTTGACCCTTTGTACCCTTGTCTTGTTTCATTATGAATAAGTGAGAGTATTTTTGGTTTTATCTGAGAGGGAGCCATATATAACTCGTTAAGTTTCCCTTTTTACTAAAACCAGTTAAAAAAGTGAAAAAATCGTGTTAAATCATTTGTGATAACATCTTTACTTGTCATATAAGACATATCTGTATAAATTTTTGCAGTTGAGGGGTTATAGTTTCCACTGTACCTAAGTGTGCATACTGCTTGAGCTTTCCATTTTTCTACGAGTGATAAGTGTTGCTTTTGCATGAACTTTAAAACCTTTGATTCCGTAAATAACATGTGCTCCAGATTTCTCAAGTGCTTTTGCCCAGATAAGGTTGTTCTCCTCATCAAAACGAGCTTTAAGTTCAACCATAACGAGTCACTTGTTTACCACTTTCACTTGCTTCCATAAAGGCTTTTACTATGGGAGAGTTTGTACCTGAACGATAGAGTGTCATCTTAATAGAAACAACATCAGGATCTCTTACTTGCAACTTGAATAAACTTTACCAACAGGCTCAAAACTCTCATAAGGATGGTACATGAGTACATCTTGTTTTTCTAAGAGTGTAAAAATATCTTCACTTGAATCAAAAGGAGGGTAAAATTCTTTGGTTTAAAGGGGCTGCTAAAAGGTGTGCAAAGTTCTTGTTTGATACTATCTGCCACAAGACTAGAGAGGTTGAGATAAGTGTGAAACTTATAAATATCATCTTTGTAAACATTTGTATGGCTGTTAAAAAGTTGATGATTTCATCATCTGCATTTGAACCTACTTCAAGGCGTACCATCTCACCCTTACGGCGAAGTTTTCAGACCCTCTTCAAGGATTTCCATAAAGTCATCAGCCTCCTCTTCTTCAATGGCTATGTCTGCATTTCTTGTAACCTCTAAATGCAGCATACTTTATAAGTGTAAATCCAGGAAAAGAATCTGCTACATGCTGTGCAACTAAAGACTCAATAGGAATATATGTTCCATTTTCTAGCTCAACAAACCTATCTAAAACACGAGGAATACGGATAAGACCAAAACGTTCAACTGAGTCATCATCAAGATCTTGTAGCTTGACAATAAGACCAAAACTAAGGTTGTTAAAATGGGGAAAAGGGTGTGTTGAATCAATAGCAATAGGAATAATAACAGGGTAGATATTTTCATTAAAAAACTGTTTGAGAGTATGCTTTTCTTGATTAGTTACTTCATCATAACTTTTAACACTAACACCCTCACCCTCAAGTTTTTTCAAAACTGAAGTACGACAATGCTCAACTACTTGTTGTTCTTGATGTAGATATGTACGAATCTCACGAAGTTGCTTTGTAGGGCGTAGAGCTTATCAGCACCAGAGACTATGATACCTGCTGCAAAAAGTTTTTTTAAACCTGCCACACGAATCATATAAAACTCATCTAAATTTGTTCCATAAATGGCTAGAAATTTTAAGCGTTCAAGAAGTGGAAGAGACTCATCTTGTGCTTGTTTTAAAACACGAGTATTGAATTGTAGCCATGAAAGTTCACGGTTGTTGTAAAGATTTGGATTTTTAAGATTTAACATACCATAATACCTATTCTGAATATAAATTTTTCTATTATATCTAATATGAGCTTACTATTTAATAATACCACTCCCTTTATAGTTTGCGGAGTGGTAAATACTCACTCCATTTTTACGAGCATAGTATCGTAGCAGTAGGTTTTGAAGTGTAGCTTCAATGGATGGTGCAAACCATGCATTGTTACTGCTTGCTATGACAAAGCTAACATCCCCCTCATATATCTCTTGACATGTTGCCTCATAACAGATTGCGTTACGAAACTTTACCCCTTTTATGAGAAAATCTGTTGGCTCTTTTGCGGTAACAAAATCACTAGCCCCACTAAAAAACATCTCATTAATCAACTTTTGAGCAAATTTTGGAAGGGGAATATACTCGCCAAAGGGAACAAGGACAAGTTTTTTTGCTATTTTATACTCTCCATTTTCAAAGAGATAGGTAACATTATAGTTATGATTATCTTCTCTAAGCAGAGCTCCTGTAACTATACTGATGTCATGAGAGAGAACTGAAAGTTTATGAATAAGTTCTGGATTGTGGTTCATATAAAGAGGAAAAACTGACTCTGGAAATATAATGAGGTCTTGTTTTTCTTCTATGGCGGTGTTAATTTGTGAGAAAATCATCTCTAATTGTAGGTTTTAGAGCCTCTCTAGTCCACTTATACTCCTGTTTTATGTCAGTTGTAATGAGTTTTATCTTGAGTGGTGGCAGTTTTTGAACTAGAGGTGAGTAGTTAAACGTAGCTAGTAAAAGAACTAGAGGTAGGAATTTGTACTTGTTGTCCTCCACTAACTGTGGAAGTGAGAGTGCAAGGAGCAGAAGAAAAAGTTGGTATTTAAAAATACCGATGTAACTCTCAACAAATATTAACTCAATCTGTAACCAGTTCCAATCAAAAGGCTCAATAAAACTTAAAGCAAAGAGTAAAATAGCTCGAATATAAGCTTTGTTAGTAAAATAGAGGGGAAGAAAAAAGAGTAGATAGATAAAACCAAACGCAAGGGTTATGATAGGTGTCATATATCCAACACCCTGATACTCAAAACTATAACCAATCCAGTAAAACCATAGTATACCGATGCTAAAACCTGCAACTAAGATACTTTTTTTAGGTATATAGAGAAAAAGGGCTAAAGAAGTAACTCCTAAAAGTGTGTTGAGTAGTTTGTTAGTTAGTTCAAAATGTTCTAAGTAAATGAAAGCACTAAAAAACAGTGCAGTTAGAAGACCTAAAAAAATAGCTTTGATTATATTATTCATAATGAAATTGTACTAAATTTAAGAGGATTTTAGTATAAATTTTGTATAATCGCCATAATTCTACTAAACACAAGGAAACTTTCATATGGATATAATCTCTCAAATCTTACCTTTCGTATTTTTAATTGCAGTTATGTATTTTGTAATTATTCGCCCACAACAAAATGAGGCTAAGGCAAAAAAAGCTATGCTCGAAGCACTTAAAAAAGGTGATAAGGTTATCACTAATGGTGGCTTTATCGTAGTTGTGCATAAGGTTGAAGAAAACTTTTTAAGTGTGAAGTTAAACGATGACACAATTACAAAAATTACTAAAGATGCAGTAGCAAAGAAGTTCGAGGATGAAGCTTAATTATCGCATAGTTATTTTCGCATTAGCGATAATTTTTGGTATTGTTTTCTCCATACCTTCTCTTACACAAAGTGAAACTGGAAAAAAGATAACCTTAGGTCTTGACCTTCAAGGTGGTTTGCATATGCTTCTTGGTGTAAAAACTGAGGAGGCTACAAAGAGTCGTATCAAGTCAATTACTGCAAGTATAAAACATTTTTCAGATAGAAATGATATTTTAATTGATGGTCTGTCATTTGATGAAAATGCAATTAAATTTGAAGTTTTAGATGAGGATGAGATTACAAAATTTGATGAGTTTCTTAAAAGTATTGAGGGTGTAGTTGTTGTTAAAAATGCTACGAGTTATCTCCCTGTCATTAACGCCAGAAGAGATTGTAAAAACTGAAAAAGAGGCTATAAGTCAAGCGATAGAGACTATTAGAAATAGACTTGATCAGTTTGGTCTCTCAGAGCCAGTGGTCGCACGACAGGGTAAAGATAAAATCCTTGTACAACTCGCAGGTATAAAAACTCAAGAAGAAGAACAGCGTGCTCGTGAGCTTATAAGTCGTGCGGCAAAGCTTGAGCTTATGGCAGTTGATGAAGATAGAAATGCTCGTGTCTATAATATGAGTGATTCCGATGCAGCTGAGTATGGCGATATTATCCTCTCAGATGCAAAAAATCCACAGATTAAGTATCTTGTTCGTGAGATTCCTATTTTAGATGGTGGAATGCTAACAGATGCTTCTATGGGATTTGATCAAAACAATCGTCCACTTATCAACTTTAAACTAAACGCAGAGGGTGCTGAGATATTTGGTGACTTTACTGGTCGTAGTGTTGGTAAACGTTTAGCCGTTGTTCTTGATGGAAAAGTCTATTCTGCTCCAAATATCAACGAGCGTATCGGTGGTGGTTCTGGACAGATTAGTGGAAGCTATACTGTTATGGAAGCAAAAGATTTAGCTATTGCCTTGCGTTCAGGTGCACTTTTAGCACCTATATATATGATGGAAAAACGCTCAGTTGGACCTAGTTTAGGTGCTGATAGTATTAAAGCTTCACTTGTAGCACTTATTGGTGGATTTGTTTTAGTCATCATCTTTATGGTTTTTTATTATCGTTTAGCAGGTGTTATTGCAAATATTGCACTAATAGCTAACTTCTTTATACTTTTAGCCGTGATGAGCCTTTTTGGTGCAACTCTAACACTCCCAGGTATGGCAGGTATTGTTCTGACTGTTGGTATGGCAGTGGATGCAAATGTTATTATCTCCGAGCGTATTCGTGAGCTTATTTATGAGGGCAAGTCTATGCATAAAGCTATAGAAGAGGGTTATTCAAATGCGATGAGAGCTATTTTAGATGCAAACATTACAACACTTATCGCTTCTGTTGTTCTTTATGCTTATGGAACAGGTGCAATTAAAGGTTTTGCTATTACTATGAGTATCGGAATTTTAGCTTCAATGCTTACTGCAATTTTAGGAACACATGGTATTTATCAGATGCTAGAAAATAAAATCGCTAAAAGTAAAAACAACAAACTTTGGTTTGGGATTAAGGGGTAGAGATGGAATTTTTTAGATATACAAGAACTTTCAACTTTATGGGTAAGTCTAAGATAGCGATGATTTTATCAGTAGTAATAGTGCTGGCTTCATATGCAATTTTACTTACAAAAGGTCTAAACTACGGTGTAGATTTTGCAGGTGGAACAGTTGTTCAAGTAAAGTACACATCCGAAGCACCGATTAACGAGATGCGCAAAGCACTTAAAGATAATGAACTTTTTGCAAGTGCGAGTATTAGTGAATTTGGTACTCCTGAGGAAGTCGTTATCCGTATGAAAACAAGTACAGGTAGTGTGACTAGGGACATCGGAGACATAACAAGAGAGGCACTCAAGGGAACTGGTGATTTTGTCATTCGTCGTGTAGATATTGTTGGGCCAACAGTAGGTGCAGAGCTCAAAGAAAAAGGTATAATGTCTTTACTTCTAGCAATGCTTGGTATCTTGATGTATGTAGCATTTAGATTTGAGTGGCGTTTTGCTGTGGCTTCCATCGTTGCACTTGTGCATGATGTGAGTATAGCATTGGGGATGGTAGCACTTTTTTCTATAGATGTAAACTTAGATGTTCTTGCAGGACTATTAACAATTTTAGGGTATTCACTTAATGATACTATTATTGTTTTTGATAGAATTCGTGAGGGTGTAGTTAAGGGAAGAAATGTTGAACTTCGTGAGACTATTAATGAGTCTGTCACAAGAACATTAGCTCGTACAACTCTTACTTCACTCACAACTTTCTTTGTTGTGTTTACACTCTTTATGTTTGGTGGAGAGATAATCCATCCATTTGCATTTACACTTTTAGTAGGTGTAGTAGTTGGAACATACTCTTCAGTATTTGTAGCGAGTCCTATTTTACTATGGTTTGGTTTTGATGTAAAAAACTACCATGTAAAACTAGCAGCAAAAGCTAAAAGAGAAGCAGAAAAAAAGAAGATGCGAGAACAGTTTGATGGTGGGATAGTATAATAACTAATGTTACAGATTTTCTTAAAAAAGCCCCTTTTTTATAGCTTTAGGGGTTGTAGGGACAAATTTTGTCCCTGCGACTATGAGGGGCTTTGCTCCTTATAGTCCGTGTCATTAGTAATAATTTAAAGGAGATAGCAATGGATTGGGGTAAAGTAGTATACGTATTTTTTTCATTGATGAGTTTAACATCAATAGCAGGTTTTTTATATGAAAACACTGCAACATCACTTTTTATAGCGGCAAGTGTAAACCTTATTAGTACTATTTTAAAGATAGGGGTAAGAAACTTACTAGCAGCTGAGCTTTTTGCCTCATCTTTAGTAGCTGATTTACATCTTATTCCTGCATTTATATTTTTAGTTATCGTAGGTGATGATAACTGGGCTATTGCTTTGGCAATTGGTGCTTTAATTGCAAATATATTTTCAATGGGACTTGTCTATATAGAAAGTTCAAGACAAAAAGAAGAGTATTAAATTATTAGAGTTCTTAGTGATTACTGCTAAGAATTCGTATAACTTAATATATGATAGGACTAATTAAATTGGAATACAGTGCACAAAAAATAGAAAAAAAATGGCAAGAGTATTGGAAGCAAAACGATAGTTTTGAGCCGAGTGAAGATTTTACATTAGATAAAAAATACATCTTAAGTATGTTTCCATTCCCTAGTGGAAGACTACATATGGGGCATGTACGTAACTACTCTATAAGTGATGCACTCGCACGTTACCACAGACAACAGGGAAAAAATGTACTTCATCCTATTGGTTTTGATAGTTTTGGTATGCCTGCTGAAAACGCAGCTATCAAAAATGGAAGCCACCCTAAAGGCTTGGACATACGACAACATCGACTATATGAAAAATGAGTTTTACTCTTTAGGATTTAGTTTTTCTCGTAAACGTGAGATGGCGACAAGTGATGAGCTTTACACAAAGTTTGAGCAGTCTTTCATCATAGATATGTATGAAAAGGGTCTGCTTTACCGTGAAAAAGGGATGCTTAACTGGTGCCCAAATGATGAAACAGTATTGGCAAATGAGCAGGTTGTAGATGGTTGCTGCTGGCGTTGTGATACGCCTATAGTGAAAAAAGATATGAATCAGTACTACTTTAAAATAACTCAGTACTCTGATGAACTTCTTGATGATTTGAAAAAACTTGAAAATGGTTGGCCAAAACAAGTACTGACTATGCAAGAGAACTGGATAGGAAAGTCTAATGGTTTAGCTTTTGATCTCTTTTTTGATGATGCTTCGTTATCTATTTTAAATAATAAATTTAACTCCTTTGATGTTTTTACTACTCGACCTGATACTATTTATGGTGTCTCCTACACTGCACTAGCTCCTGAGCATAAAATAGTTGAGTATATGGTTGAGAATAAGCTTTTAGATGAGGCTACAATAGCTGAGATAAGAAAGATGAAAAACAGTTCATCTATAGAGAGACAAAAAGAGAAAAAAGGACTTCCTCTTAGGTCTTAATGTAATCCATCCTTTGACTGGAAAAACTGTTCCTGTTTGGATTGCAAACTTTGTACTTATGGACTACGGTTCTGGTGCTGTTATGGCTGTTCCTGCTCATGATGATAGAGATTATGACTTCGCTAAAAAGTATAACTTAGAGATAAACGCAGTTATCAAGCCAAAAGATGCTGATGTGGATGTGAGTGAGAAAGCCTTTAGCGATGTAGGTGTTCTTTTTAATAGTGGCGAATTTGATGGAATGAACTCTAAAAAGAGTCAATATAACATCATTAAGATGTTTGAAGAGAAAAGAGATAGGAGCAAAGACTACCAACTATAAACTCAAAGATTGGGGAGTTTCGTAGGCAACGCTATTGGGGTGCTCCTATTCCTTTTATTCATTGTTCTGATTGTGGTTTAGTAATGGAGAAGAAAGAGAATCTTCCTATTGCTCTGCCTGATGATGCTGAGATAAATGGTGAGGGAAGCCCTCTTGAAAACCATCCGACATGGAAACATTGTAAATGTAGCCAGTGTGGAAAAGATGCGATTCGTGAGACAGATACTATGGATACTTTTGTGCAGTCCTCATGGTATTTCCTGCGTTTTTGTGCATCGCCTGCGACTTTAGAAAAAGCTGCATTTACTAAAGAAGAGATTAGTTATTGGATGGGAGTTGACCATTATGTTGGTGGGATTGAGCATGCGATACTTCACCTTTTATATGCAAGATTTTTCACAAAAGTATTTCGTGATTTAGGCTACTTAGAGTTTGATGAGCCTTTTGATAAGTTACTTACTCAAGGTATGGTTCTTAAAGATGGAACAAAAATGTCAAAGTCAAAGGGTAACACTGTTGACCCTGATGCTATTATTGAAAAATATGGTGCAGATACAGCACGTTTGTTTATTCTTTTTGCAGCACCACCAACACAAGAGTTAGAGTGGAATGATAGTGCAGTTGAAGGTTCACATAAATTTATAAAACGTTTTTTTGATAGAACAAGCAACATTGTAAAAACTGATACAAAGCCAAAAATAGACCATAGCGAGCTCTCTAAAGAGGAAAAACTTGCTCGTAAAAAAGTCTATGAAGCACTTAAACGCAGTGAAGATGTCTTTAGTGAACGTTATACATTTAACACGATGATAGCAGGGGTTATGGAAGCTGTTAATGCTCTAAACTTACAGTCAAACGCAGATGTCTGGAGTGAGGGTTACTGGATACTCTCTTCTATTATGGAGCCTGTTATCCCTCATGTCTGTTGGGATCTCTCAAGTGAGTACTTCTCACTCAACAATCTCTCCAAACAAGAGATACTAGAAGAGGTTTTTGTTGAAGATAGCATCACATTAGGTGTAGCAATTAACGGTAAAAATCGTGGAGAGATAGAAGTTGAACTTGATGCTACAAAAGATGAGATTTTAGAACTTGCAAAAGCTAAAGTTTCAAAATGGTTAGAGGATAAAACAATAATAAAAGAGATAGTAGTTCCTAAAAAACTTGTCAACTTAGTGGTAAAAGGTTAAGAGTGAAAAAGTATCCACAGTTACTTGCACTTATTTTACTAGGCTTAGTGTTAGTAAATTTAGTGAGTTGTGGATATAAACCAAGTTCAAAATATGCTCGTGAGATACTAGGAAATAGAGTAAGTACAGAGGTTGTTATCTCTCAAACTGACCCTGAAAATAGTGTTCTAATAAAAGATGCACTCGATCAAGCTATCATAGAGATTTTTCATGCATCTTTAGTAGAAAAAAGATATGCTCTAACACATTTAAAAATTACAATGAAAACTCCTTTATATGCACCACTCCAGTATGACAATAATGGTTTTATTATCTCATATCGTGCTACAATTACTTTAGTAATAACTAGAGAGAGTAAAAATTTAAAAAAGAACTATACTGCAGTAGGTACTTATGATTTTGCTGTTGTTGCTAATTCTGTTCTTACAGATCAAGAGCGTTTTGATGCTATTAAGTATGGTTCGCTCAAAGCTATTAGAGCTTTTGTCGCACAAGTATCTGCAGAGGGTGCACAAATAAAATAAAGGAATACAATGACAATTCAAGCTATTATAAACAATGCTATTAAAAGACTTAAGCTAGAGGGTAAACTGCTAACACCAGACTTTTATGCAGAGGCATTTTGTAAAGAAGCAAAAAAAGCAAAAATGAGTGTTGAGGATTGTAATCATTTAGAAAAATTTACAAAAAATTTAAACCCTGAGTTTCAAAAAGACCTTAAAAATTATCATATAAAAACCGAGCATGAATTTGTTCGTTTTATTATCTCAAAACTAAACCGTACGAACCCTACTCAAGCCACAAAAACTATAGAATCCCAAAATCTTCTTCTCAAAAGAGTCCTGCAGGTTGTATCAGTTTTACACAATAAAGAAGCCGCCGAGCTTGCTAAAAATACAATAGATATTTTAAATTCGGGTGCAAAATCTGAACAGATAGATGCTTTTAGACAAAGATGGATAAATTTTATAACAACATATGATGATACTTTTTTACAAAAGCTAAAAAGTTTAGGGAGTGTTGATAGTGATGATTTAAGAAAGAGTATAGAGGGTTTAAACTGTGAAGCTAGTAGTACAAGTATGGTTGATAGTGCTCCAGTTTTAGAGAAAATATCTAAGCTGCTTATATCATCTTTTGTACCTTCAATCGCAGCTAGTGTTAATGAGACCATTGCAGATATAAGTGAAAAGATACAAAACAATCCTCACTTATTAGAGAGCGATAGTATAGAAAAAGAGATAAAAAAAGTAATTTCACTAAGAATAGCACTTGATAAAGAGAGTGTCAAAGAGATGGTTGAGTCCATCGATGGGGTTTTAGATAAGCTTAGTCTGCGTTTAATAGATATTATTGAGAGATCTGATAGCTCAAATGAAGAGATACAATCTATTAAAAAAGATTTAGAAGCATATGCTGAAGGTCCTGTTACTAACTTTAAAGAGGCACATAAAAAGCTCTATACTATTGCTATAGCATTAGAAGAAAATACACAGCTCTTAAGTAAAGATTTAAAAAGTCATAATGGTGAACTACAAGCGCTCTCAAAAAAAGTTAAAAACTTAGAACAAGAACTTAAAGCTGTAAAAAAAGAGTCAAAAGAGGATTTTCTTACAAAGCTTTATAATCGCCGTGCTATAGATGATTACTTAGAAGTAAAAGAAGCTGAGTTTAAACGCTATGGGAGAAACTTTAGTGTTGTTATGTTTGACCTTGACAAGTTTAAAAATGTTAATGATACCTTTGGACATGATGCGGGAGATGCGGTGCTCGTGGCTTTTGCAAAAATTCTTAAAAAAGAGTGCCGATCCGTAGATATTGTAGGACGTTTTGGTGGAGAAGAGTTTATGGCGATACTTAGTAATACTGATACTAAAGGTGGAGTTGTATTTGCAAATAAAGTGAGAAAGCATGTTGAGAAAGCCCGTTTTATGTATCAGGGTAATCGTATAAATGTGACTGTGAGTTCTGGTGTGGCTGAGCGAAAAAAACATACTTCACTTAGTGCTACTGTTAATTCTGCTGATGAGTATCTTTATGTGGCTAAAACAAATGGTAGAAATAGAGTTGAGTATAAGAAAAAATAGTGTTAGAGAGCTTTTTAAACAATAAACCGCTTTTTTATGAGACTATAGACTATACTCGTATGCCAAAAGTGTATGAAAAGATAAAAGAGAGAGTAGTAATTCCAAAAATTATTCATCTCATTGGAACAAATGGTAAAGGAACAACAGGTAGGTTTTTAGCTACAGCACTTCATAATCTTTCATACAAGGTTGGACACTATACTTCCCCTCACATACTAGAGTTTAACGAACGTATCTGGATGAATGGTTCTTGTGTTAGTTGTGATGTCTTAGAGAGTGCACATGAAGAACTTTTAAATCTTCTATCAAAAGAAGATGCAGAATCTTTGAGCTATTTTGAATACACAACATTTTTAGCCATGCTTATATATAAAGATATGGATTATATCGTTTTAGAAGCGGGTCTTGGTGGGGAGCATGATGCAACGGCAGTATTTCCTAAACTCCTAACTCTCGTTACCCCAATAGATATGGATCATGAGGCTTTTTTGGGTTCTACTATAAAAGCTATTGCAAGAACAAAATTAAAAGCTATACAAAGAGATGCAATTATAGCTTTGCAAAAACATAGTGATGTGGCAGTTGTAGTAAAAGAGTTGTCTCGTAAAAACAGACTCTCTATAAAAAATATCACGAGCTACTTAGAAGATGCAGATCATCAAAAGATTCAAACAGTTGCACAAAACAATAGACTAGCACCTTATCTACAAGAAAATCTCAGTTTAGCAGTAGCAGCATTGAAATTTTTACAAATTGAGTATAAGGTAGAAGATTTTAAAAATGCACAACTTTATGGTAGGTTAAGCCAGATAAGTGAAAATGTTTTACTTGATGTTGGGCATAACATTTTAGCAGCAAAAGCAATAGTTGAGAGTTTAAAAGAGTTTAAATATACTTTAGTCTATAATAGTTACAAAGATAAAAATTATCAAGAGATTTTGACTGTTTTAAAACCAATTATAAATGATGTAGAGATTATAAATATTGTAGATGAGAGGAGGGTCCCCATTGAGATACTCAAAAAAGTACTGGATTCGATGCAGATAAAACACTCTCCTTTTACAAAGATTGATAAAGATAAAAAGTATTTAGTATTTGGTTCATTTAGTGTGGCAGAAGCTTTCTTAAAGGGGATGGGTGAATAATCATTTTACAGTTACTATTCACGATGACAATGGTGTAAAGCAGTTTAATGTTCACCGTTTTGTGAAAAAAGCACTTCTATATGCTTCTTTGTTTATACTGAGCATGGTTTTTATTGCTGTAGGAACTATTCTTTACCTAAACCATAGTGTCGAAGTCATAAAACTTAAACGCGATGGTATCGTGAGTGCTTATGAAGAGATGAAAAAGAAAAATATTGCCTTAGAAGAGAGTATACAAATAACAAACAGTTCACTCGATAAAAAAAAGAGAGAGCTTAGCGAACTCTCCGACTCACTTACAGAAATTGAAGTCTTAATCGGTCTCAAACCAATGGCAGAATCTTCAATCGAAGATAGGGTAAGTGCAACAAAAATTGACTCACAACATAGAGCAGTTTTAATGCAACTGATTCCAAATGGCTCACCTATTGAGTACCATGGGATAACAAGTTCGTTATGGCTACCGGACACACCCAACCTTAGGTAAACGCGAGTTTCATCGTGGAACAGATATGAAAGCTGCAATGAATACTCCAGTTTATGCTCCAGCAGATGCTATAGTTGAGTGGTCAGGCTATCACAAGAAGAGTGGTTTTGGGCGTTTAGTGATACTTGAACACTCTTATGGTTTTAAAACTTACTACGGTCATTTAAACAAAACTGTGGTAAAATCAGGTACATTTGTAAAAAAAGGCACACTTATAGCATATACGGGCAATACTGGAATGAGTAATGGTCCTCATCTGCACTATGAGATACGGTTTATACACAGAAATGTAAATCCATTTTGGTTTATAAAATGGACACAAAAAAATTATGATGAAATATTTCAAAAGGAGAAGAAAATACCATGGCAATCTTTAATAATGGCGACAACACATCTACGGCTTCAGGCAACTCAAACACAACAATTATTACCGCAGGTACAAAAATTAATGGAGAGGTAAACCTCTCTTGTAATTTATATATTGATGGTGAATTAGAGGGGAGTATTAAATCCTCTAAGGAAGTAAATGTTGGGAAAAATGGACATGTAAAGGGAAGTATTCATACTGAACGTTTAGTTGTTCAAGGCTTTATAGAAGGGACTGTAAATGCTAAAACAGTTGAGATAAGGCTGCTGGACATGTAAGTGGTGAGATTAACTCTTCTGAGTTAATCATAGAGTCAAAAGGTATTTTTGAGGGTAACTCAATAGTTAAAGACGTAAAACCAGCAATAGCAAAAACTAAAGTTTAATGTCACAAACAGCACTATTTAACTACTTTAAAACACAAACTAAAGAGCCTCTTGAAGTTATAGTATGTGAAGATACTAAGGAGGCAGAGGAGCTCTTAAGTGTTACAAAGTTCTTTAAACGAGAGACTATTCTTTTTCCAGATTTTCGTGCTAGCTATGGAGATGATTTGCGTTCTTACAAAGAAGAACTTCATGAGCTCTTTTTTGCACTTCAAACATACTATAAAGCAAAGAAAAAACCACTTATAATTTCACCCTTAAAGACACTGTTATTTCCTTTACCAAAAGAAGAACTCTTTAAAACAACTCGTTTAGAGTTTGGTAGTGAAGTGAATCTAAAATCTTTTAAAGAGCAGATGCTTTTTTGGGGATATACCTTTGTAGATATGGTACAGGTTGAGGGCGAGATAAGTCATCGTGGGGATATATTAGATATATATATTCCCTCAAGTAAAAACCCTTATCGTATCTCTTTTTTTGATACTGAGATTGAGCAGATAAAAGAGTTTGAACTTGAATCACAAAGAACACTTGGGGATGAGTTAGATTTTATTGAGATTCGGAGTGCATTTTTTTCACTTGATGAAAACTCATTTAACACTTTAAACACTAAAACACAAGAGAGTGAGTTTGATGCTTTAAGTAAAGATATAAGCTTCTTTAGGGTTTTGGCACTTAGACGGTGATGCTCAAAATTTCTTAGAAAACAAAAATGTAAAACTTAGTCGAAACCTTGATAATATTTTAAAAGATGCTTATGGAATTAACAATCCAACTATAAGTCGTGAATGTTTTAACTTAGAACTACTCCCTCAAAATGACGATATAAAAGAGTTAGTTGTAGTAAATGCAGAGCATCTTTTAAATGTTCATCGTGATAAAAAGATAAGTGTCATAGCCGCAAATGCAGCGACTATTAAACAAGCTGGAATATATGATACATCAAATATTACGAAGATAACTGCAGGCTATATTTTAAATATTTTAACACCTGATGAGATGGTAATATCCCTCAATAAACCTGATAAAAAACGCAGACGTAGAAAAAGTGCTATCCTTTTAGATGACCTTAAAAAAGGTGATTATGTTGTTCATGAGGATTATGGTGTTGGAATTTTTGACTGCGATTGAGCAGACTGAAATTCTGGGTGGAGTTAAAGATTTTATTGTCATTCGGTATGTTGGGGATGATAAAATCCTACTGCCTGTTGAGAATCTTGATTTTATTGACCGTTATATTGCAGGTGGGGGTTCCACTCCTGTTTTAGATAGACTAGGAAAAGGGAACTTTGGAAAACTAAAAGCAAAAGTACGCAAACGCCTCCTTGAAATTGCAGGACAGATAGTAAATACAGCAGCTGCGAGAGCTCTTATAAAAGCACCAAAAATAAATCTTTCAAAAGCAGAGTTAAAAGAGTTTCAATCCCTTGCAGGTTTTGAATATACGGATGACCAAACAAACGCAGTAAAAGATATACTCTCTCAGATGTCAACGGGAAATATCATGGATAGACTCCTAAGTGGTGATGTTGGTTTTGGAAAAACAGAAATAGCCTTAAATACAATATTTGCAGCCTTTAAGTCTGGTTACCAGTCTGCGTTTATCGTGCCAACAACACTCCTCTCAGCACAGCACTGGCGTTCTTTAGATGAGCGTTTTAGTAATCTTGGCTTGCGTTATGCAAAACTCGATAGATTTGTAAGTACAAAAGATAAAAATGCTGTTATAAAAGGTCTGGCATCTGGAGAGATAGATGTCGTAGTGGGAACACATACTCTTTTTGGTTTAGAGTTTAAAAAACTAGGTGTAGTCATCATAGATGAAGAGCATAAGTTTGGAGTCAAACAAAAAGAGAAGATAAAAGAGTTATATCATAATGTGCATCTTCTCTCAATGTCGGCTACTCCTATCCCTCGCTCACTCAACCAAGCACTTAGTTCCATAAAAACGATGAGTCAACTGCTTACTGCTCCTAAGTGAGCGCCAAGGTGTGAGAACTTTTGTAAAAGAGTATGAAGAGAAACTTATAAAAGAGGTTATCCTTCGTGAACTTCGCCGTGGTGGTCAGGTCTTTTATGTGCATAACTCTATAGACCATATGCCAATAAAACTCGGTGAACTTAAAGCTCTTTTACCCGATTTACGTATTGTGATGCTTCACTCAAAAATATCAGCACTTGAGACTGAAAAAGAGTTACTAAAGTTTGAAGCGGGTGAGTATGACCTTATGATAGCAACCTCCATCATAGAGTCGGGAATTCATATGCCAAAGGTCAATACTATCTTAGTAGATGGTGCAGATAGATTTGGAATAGCAGATCTGCATCAACTCCGTGGAAGGGTTGGACGTGGACATGTAGAGGGTTTTGCATACTTTATAGTGAAGAATAAAGAACTCTTAACAGATGAAGCAAAAAAACGGCTTTTAGCACTAGAGTCGAACTCCTTTTTAGGAAGTGGTAGTGTACTTGCACATCATGACTTAGAGATACGTGGTGGTGGTAACCTCATAGGTGATGCACAGAGTGGTCATATCAAAAATATCGGGTATTCGCTTTATCTTAGAATGCTTGAAGATGCCATAAAAGAGCTTAGTAATACACAAGAGGGCGAGAGGGCTAAAGTAGATATAAAACTTACTATCAGTGCTTATATATCTGATGAGGTAGTACGAGAAGATAGGCTGCGTTTAGATATATATAGGCGTCTTTCTCAGTGTGAGAATGCTGTGGAGATATATGAAGTCGAAGAAGAGATAATAGACCGTTTTGGGGAGTTAGATATGCCAACAAAACAGTTCTTTTGAACTTATGGTTATAAAACTTTTAGCACTAGATAAGAAGATAAAAAGTATCAGTAACTATGGACAAAATGTAACTATTACTTATCTCAACGAATCAAAAGAGAGTATAAAGTCAAAGAGTAGAGATGATGATGATATTATAAAAGCTACACTCTTTTATCTACGAAATAATAAGCCAAAAATACCTAAAAGTCCTCTTTTTTAGCTCTGTCGTACGGATAAACTGCCTTACGCTATAATATATGCGCAAAGAAATACTTTAAAAGAGAGAAAATGAAAATAGCATTTATCGGAGATATTGTCGGTCGTCCTGGTCGTGATATGCTTGGAAAATATTTACCAAAATTACGAGAAGAAGAGGGGCTTGATTTTGTCATTGTAAATTATGAAAATGCCTCTCATGGTTTTGGACTTACGGCAAAAAACTGTAATGAACTCTTCTCTTATGGTGTAGATGTAATGAGTGGCGGGAATCACTCTTGGGATAAAAAAGATATTATTCCCTTGTTTGATACCCATGAAATACTACGTCCTCACAACTACCCTGATGAAGTGAGTGGAACTGGTTGTAAAACTTATGAGATAAATGGTGAGAAGTTAGCAGTGCTAAACCTAATGGGACACTACGGTATGCCTTATGCAGATAATGCTTTTCGTACAGCTCTTAGCGAAGTAGAAAAACTAGAACTTGAGGGTGTAAAAAATATTTTTATAGATTTTCATGCGGAAGCTACAAGTGAAAAACGCGGGATGATGATGCTTTTACAAGGAAGAGTAAGTGGAATTATTGGTACACATACACATGTGAGTACAGATGATTTTCAAATATCAAAAGGAACTGCATATCTTACAGATATTGGTCTGACAGGTTGTCGTGATAATGTAATAGGAATGGATGCTAAAGTTCCTCTCAAACAGTTTTTGACAGGGATGAGGGGGCATTTTGATATTCCAAAAAAATGTAAAAGTATTTTACAGATTGCTATAATGGAACTTAGAGATGGTAAGTGTACATCGGCTTATAAGATAAAACAGTTTTGCGATGCTAGAGTACTTAAAAGTGAGGCTTGGATAGAGATAGGCATTAAGCGGCTGTTACTCTGTAGTAGTTGTCATTTGCTACATAAGTATTAACCATTTTCATTTTTAAAAGAGACTCTTGACTCTCTTGAGCTTTTTGGGGTAGGTTCTTGTCTAGTTTTGGTGTTTGGCTTAGTGTACCTTTTGGCTTTACAAGAAAAGAGAACATTTTAGAATTCTCTTCATAAGAGACTTTTGAACTGTTCATAGCACTAAGTTTTGTAAACTTTTTTGAAGTGGCATTTTGTCTGTTTTCTTGTGCATTGATGAGTTGTTTATTGTTGAGTGCTTTATAGTTAGAGATATAATTTAGAGGAATTTTAGAGTTGGATAAAACATTTGTTGAAGAAGTCTCTAAAAGTTTTGAGGAGAAAGATTCTGCTTTTTTTGCTACTCGAGAAGACTCATCAGTTCTCTCTTTTTTTGTGAGAGATGTATCAATATATGTACTATATGATGAAACAAACATACTTTATCCTTTGTATAACACAATTATAAAGGCAATAATGCTTAAACAATTCTTCCACATTTTGATACAATATGCCTAGATAAAATGAATTATGACATTTATCTTGTCAGGGTAATATAAATGAAAAAACTAAAAAATGATATTTTTTGAAAACGATTTTACTATTTGTAGGAGTGTTTCTTGTACTCTTCTTCATATCCTATGTTTTACTAAAACATTTTCTTCTCTCTTTAGATTTAGGAGAAGCTTATGCAGTCAGTGAAACTTTAGTGGCTTTTAACTTTGTATGGTTGGAAATATCAGTGGCATTTTTTATTTTGATGAGTGCTACTTACTTTATACTCAAGAGAATAAACAGTAAAGTTTATGAAGAATTAGACACAATATCCGAGTACATTTATGAAATCTCAGAAAATAAAAATTATGAAAAAACATTAAAGTCTCAACACTATTTAGAATTTCTTCGTATCTCTGTTGGTTTAAAAAATATAACTAAACGCCTCGCTCAAAAAGATAAAAGAAGTAGATAAAATAGCAAAATGCAATATTTTTGTAATAGCTAATTTCTTTATGATATATTTTTACAAATATAAAATAAAGAATAATTTATGAGAGATTTTAGAGCTATTATAGAAAAGTTAAAAATATATGTATCGGATGATATAAAAAGAAAAGTTTTAGATAAAGATATTTCTAATATATTAAAAATAAATCAAGCAAGATTTGCAACAATGAAAAAACGTAATGTTACTCCATATGAAGAGATATTACGATTTTGTGAGGCTGAAAAACTCTCATGTAGTGAAATCTTTTTTGATTAGATTTTTGACTGAACAGTTACTTTTTTAGCTTCAAACATTTCAATGGCACGTGCGACCATAGGCTCTTGGGTAATATCAACACCATTTGTCTCATCAAGTGGAGCAGGGTCATCACAAGAACTTACACAGCTAGTGTTTCCACCTAGCTCAGCATCTTCTATCATCGATATGCTTTGTGGGTCATTACTTGGACTAGCTGTCTCTTTGGGGGGTTCTGCTTCTTGTACTTTTTGAGTACAAGCGACACCTTTTATCTGTGTTTGAAAACTAAAAACTTCTCGAACAAGTTGTTTGATAACACCATAGCCATGTTTGAGTGCTTTTTTACACTCTTCGTTCGCACAACTCTCCCATGTGAGTATATTATTTTCATAAGAGACAAAGCTAATATTTTTTGTAAAACATTCACCTAATTGGGCATTTCTATCAGTTATTTTATCTACTAAGGTATTAAATTCTTTTACCCCTTCTTGAACTTTAACTTCTTCTTGAGGGGTTTTGGATGGAGTTGGGACTGGCTCTTGGACTGGAGTCATCTCAGGTGTTGTTGATTGGATTTTAACAGTTGGTATCCACATCTTTCTCAAATGACTCTATCATCTGGTCTATCTCTCTGATACGAAGAGCCTCAACCATTTTAAAGAAGATTAGAGAAAGGACAAAACTTCCATCTGCATTTATACTAAAGAGATATTTTGAGTCACTAAGGATTCTAAAAAACCTATCTAAGATTAGTGTTGAAAAAAGCGAATCATAATTGTACATTTTCTCTTTTAAGTAGGCGATAAGTTCATCAACAACCATCTCAGACTCATAATCTTCTAGTACCTTTGTTTTTGCAACTAAAGCACCGTAGTCTTTAGCAAATACAGCATCAAATAGCTCATCTATAAACTTAGGGTCAACAAGCCCTAACATATCTGTAACGGTACGAACATCTACATGATTTTTAGAGTAGATAATAGCCTGATCGAGGAGTGTTAGAGTATCTCGAAGACTACCACTTCCACTACGTGCTAAAATCTCTAAGGCATCACTCTCATACTCTATTCCCTCTAGTTGTAAGATGTGTGCTAGATGGTCAACTATTTTATTTGTAGCGATACTTTTAAATCTAAAATGCTGTGTTCGACTTAAAATTGTGGCAGGAAGTTTAAGTGGGTCAGTAGTTGCTAAGATAAACTTTACATACTCTGGTGGCTCTTCTAGCGTTTTAAGCAGAGCATTAAAAGCCTCTTTTGTAAGCATATGTACTTCATCAATGATAAATATTTTATACCTTGCAACAGCAGGTTTATACTTTGTCTGCTCAACTAAATCACGTATATCATCTATCTTTCGGCTAGAAGCTCCATCCATCTCTATGATGTCCATATGCCGACCCTCTAGTGCCATAACACAGTTTGAACAGATACCACAAGGATGATGACTCATGCCCTCTTCACAGATAAGTGCCTTAGCAAAGATACGAGCAGTAGAAGTCTTACCACTCCCACGAAGTCCAGAAAAAAGGTAGGCATGAGAGAGTCTATTGGAGTCAAGTGCGAGTGAGAGAGTTTGTGTAATTGTATCTTGACCAATTAACTCATCAAAATTTGAAGGACGATATTTTCTAGCTAAAACTTCTGATGCTGCTTTCAAGAAATAACTCCATGATTAATTTAAAATCATTTTAGCGTAAGGAAGCTTTTAAAGTCATTTATAAATACTCATAAGTGCTTTTTCAAACACTCCATCACCAAACCATTTTCTTATAAATATAAGCTGTTTTGCGTGTTTTCCACCTGCATATCTTCGTTTTGGTTTTTTGGCGTTTATGGCTTCCATTACTAAGTCGGTGATAACAGAGGGTTCGCTACCTTCTTTTTGCTCAAACCACTTTTGAAATACATTGGCGACCATATCTGTTGTATCTTGGTAAACTGTACCTTTTGCTCTTTGCGTCATTGGTTCTAACATAACGCCACCAAACTCAGTGTTAATTGCCCCCGGTTCGATGATAATCACATCAATACCAAACTGTTTTAGCTCCAGTCTTAAACAATCCGACCAACCTTCAAGTGCATGTTTTGTAGCATGATACCAAGCACCCAAATAAGAGTATACTTTTCCACCAACGGACGAAGTGTTTATAATTTTTCCATAGCCTTGTTTTCGCATAATAGGGATGATGAGTTGCGTCAATCTCGCTAATCCAAAAAGATTCACTTCAAACTGTCGTCTGGCTGTGTCCAAGTCAATGACTTCAACAGCTCCATACTCTGCATATCCTGCGTTATTCATCAAAACATCAAGTCGTCCAAAAGCCACTTGTATAAGTTCTACTACCTCTACAATATCTTTTTCTTGAGTGATGTCCATTTTCACGGTCATAGCACCTAATGATTTTAAATCATCCATCTTCTCAATGCTTCGAGCAACGGCAATGACCTCATAACCATCTGATAATAATCTCTTAAGCGATGTCTTTGCCCATTCCAGCACTAGCACCGGTAACTAAAGCTACTTCTTTTCATAATATTTCCTGTTTTTATAATTTGTGTTGATTGTATGTAATATTGAAGTATGAAGGAGTATTCATTCCCATCGTTTTGATGGGAATGAATAAAGAGTGTAAGTTCTAATTTTTTATACAACGTACTGGGAAGCCAGCCGCACGTATAGGTTCTAGATAGCTGCTCGAAGCGCTCATGAAATAAACAGAAGCTCCATTAGTAGAAGCAGTAGTATCACTTGACCAAAGATACGCAGCATGTAAACTGACAATAGCATTTGAATCTCGCTCACCAGACTGTGGTATTTTAAGAAAACTATCAAATGCTAGTGGTGAAGTAGTGATACTTCTGCATTTAATGTATCATTTTGAAGTTCTGCACTTGTTGGTACACGATAACCAATTGGACAAATAGATGTTCCATCAGTTTTGGACCATAAAGCTGTCCTTAGTGCTCCAATGTCATCAACTCCAGCAGTTAGCCAATCCCCAGCAATTTGGACAAAACTTCCACCAGTTGCACCTGTTGCTGGGAGTGCACTTAAGCGACTCGCTGTATCTGCATTTGTAATTTTTTCATGTCCATCAGTTATTCTACCCCATTGGTAGTAGTCTCCAAAACAACTTTCTTGAGAGGTTACATAACTGGCGTCATCAGAAAAATCGGCTCTATTTATGTCACATACTTGAGAAGCACCTAAGTTTCTGTCTAGCCATGTTCTTCCTGTAGCAGGAGATATTACAGTACCGTATGTTATTCCATTATGAGTTATAGTTATTACTGGCCAAGTTGGTTCTGTTACACCACCTGCATTTAAAGAAAAGTCAGTATTCAATGTAACATTAGCTACATCCCAAGAACTTAAGTCTTGACTAAACGCAGTAGCTCCAGAAAATGTTTGTGTCATATCTGTAACACTAGAAGTATTCCAGTCACTTATGTTTTGGTCAAACGCAGCCGCTCCATAAAACATTTGATACATACTTGTAACACTAGAAGTATCCCAGCCACTTATGTCTAAGTTAAAAGTAGCAAAACTTCCGCTTCCGCCATTAACAAATAATGTTGACATATTTGTAATAGCTGAAGTGTCTGCGTTTATGATTTGCAGTGCTAGTTCCTCTTTAGAATAGGATCAAGATCTGATGAATACTCGACGATTAGAGCTTTTAACTCAAGTACAGTAAGTGAATACTCAATATGATCTGGGTAAGTTTGTGTAATATAAGTCTTTAGAGTCGTTAGTGCGTCTACTTCGCTTACAGTTTTTGCTGTATAGTTAATATCAGATGCTTGAGCAAAGGCTCTGTCGGCTATAAGCGTCATGTTTAAGTCGGCAGAAGAGATGTTTATGTCCGTTCCATCAAAGTTAGCCGCTACATTTGGATTTAGAACTATACTTATGTTCGCATCGGCATTTGTGTTGAGAGATTGTAAAATTCTCGCTATGTTTGTTGTTTTTTGTGTTGGAGCTATAAAGTTTGTAGTTCCACCTAGGTTATAGGGTGACATGATAGGAGCACAAAGCATAGAACCAAGTTCTAAATCTCCTATAAGAAAAGTACAAGTTTCTCCAGAGTTATACTCTAGTTTTCCATCTGTATCTGTTACTCCGGAACTTGAGTTGGTTGTAAAAGCTAAGCCTGCTACGGGAGAGTCTATAAACTGTCCTGTGAGTGTTTGAGTTCCAGCTAAAGTGCTGTTAGAGCCACTGTTAGAACAAGAGACTATTCCAAGTGATAGCATCGCTATACTTAATGTAGATATGATTTTATTCATCTTTTTTTCCTTGTATAATTTAGGTTCGAATATTATAAACTATTGAGGTCTTAGCGAGGTTTAGAGCTTTACTTTGTATCCAAGTTCAGGGAAAGTTTCAATAAAATCTTTTCCAAATTTTTTTCTTATACGAAAAAGTAGATTTTTTAAAGCGGAAGCACTCATAGGTTCCAATCCATATACGGCGTCTCCTATCATATCTTTACTGAGAATATATCCTTTTTTTCTATTGCAAGAACTAAAAATAGATACTCTCTTGAAGTTAGTGATACCTCTGTATTGTCTTCGTAAAGAAGTTTTTTATCAGTATCAAGATAAAAATTATTCTTTATCTTGTAGATACTACTTTTGCGTATGATTTAAATTATCTGTACATCTACTCAGAGCTTCTTCTAGTCTTTGTAAATCCAAAGGTTTCACAATGTAGTCTATTACTCCAAGTTTTATGGCTTTAAACAGGTACTTTTCATCTTTAAAAGCCTGAGAGTATTACAATTGGGGTATTGTTCTCATCACTCTTAAGAGTTGTTATAAAATCTAGTCCATTCTCTTTTTCTAAGTGTATATCACTCATAATAACATCAATTTTTTTTGTTCTAATTGTTTCAAGTGCATCTTTAATATTTGTTCTAAAATATATTGTTTTAAAATACAGTTCTAATGTTTCTATAAAAGCAGAGGCAACTTCTTTATCGTCTTCTAGTAATAATACATTGCATTTTTCTAAAATTTTCATCTAATATCTTTTAGTGTAACAGTAAATTTCGCACCACCATTTTCATTTTTCACACCAATAGTAGAACTGTAAGTATCTAAAATATTTTTAACCATATATAATCCGATTCCTGATTGAGAATTTACTCTACCACTTACAAATGGGTCAAAAATATCATTTATTGGTTTCATTTTTACTCCACCTGCATTGTCAATTACTTCTATAATTACATCACTGCTTTTTTTATAATAATTTATAATAATTTTTGGTTTTTTTATCTGACGTTCGATAAAAATATGTTTTGCATTTGAAATAAGAGCTAGTATGATTTGCGATATATCATTTTGTACACCATAAAAGGAAAGCTCTTCATCTCCTTTTATAATAAGATCTATTTGGTAGCTAAGTAAATCTTTATCTATAATCTGTTGAATACTTTGGATTGCATTTAGAATCTTAAAACTAGTTTTTATCTTTTTAGGATTATAAAATGAAGAAAAATTATCGATGGTTTCAGCCATAAACTTTATGGCTTGCTTACTCTTTTGCTATATTTGTTTCGATTTGCTCTCTTGGAATCTCTATCCCTTTTTTAGTTTCGCTTCATTTAAAGTTACCAATGATGATAAAGATGCTAGAGGTGCTCTCCATTGATGAGTAATGTAAACAAGTAGTTCACCCAAGGCAAGCCTGTTTTTCACTTTGATACATTATGGATTTTTGTAATATATTCTCTTTTTTGTATCTGTTTTATATAATAAGAGACTAATATAGAGTAGATAATTATCTCATACATAGAGCCATACATAATGCCGTACCTAGCAATATAGGAGTACTCTATAAGCCCGAGAAAAAGAGATGACCAAACTATTGTAACTATTACTGGTGGTATAGTAGCTATACTGTAATGGTATATAAAAGGTACGTGTCTGTAGATTGCCCAAAGAAGTATGGATAGACCAATAATTGACCCATAAATCATTGAGTAGTAAAGAGTTTGCATATATTCATATATAGAAGAGGTCAATAGCACATATAAAAAAGTAATTAAAAAGTAATAATTGAAAAATTAAAATATATATGTATGTAAGGCATTGTTTTTTTCGTGTTTAAAATATTTTGAGTTAAGAGATAAAAAAATACCATTTTAGTAAAAATAGCATAGTAGAAATATTTATAAAACTCAACACTGCTTGGAAAAAATTCTATAAAAACTCCAGCCTGTGCCATAGTGAAAATACTAAGACTAAATACCATTATATAATAATAGAGATATTGAATATATCTTAGAGCAAAATATAGGTAAATATTATATATGAAAAGAGCGCCCATAACTCCTAAAAAGATTGCAAAAAGTATATGTAAATTTTTTTTAGACTTATAATAATTTTCCTCATCAAAGATATTGATATTTATGATGAATGAGTTTTTGTTGAGTACTTTGCTAAAAAAGTGTAAGTTTCTCCCTTTTTAACATCCACTTTGAGTAAAGCGTCAAAAGCATTAGTCTCTATGTTTTCAACACCACTTTTTATCTTTTTTAAGAGTTTTGTATCTTTGAAGAAATAGAGTTCAATATCTGTGACACTTACTGTATCTACATGTTGTATATATAATTTTTTTATATCGCTATTAATGGTAATATCTGTTTTAACCCAAATAGTTTTATTTTTGCTGAGTCCAAATGAATGTTTATTTGGAGTGGTTTTGTAAATGCTTGATTTAAAATAGTATTTATATCGTATTGGTTTTTAGTATCTTCTAGATACTGAAGATTGAAGTCTGTTATGTTTGCATGTTCAGTATTTACCTCTAATGAAAAAAGAGAATATGTAAATAATATGATCAAGATTAGTTGTTTCAAAAAGAGCCTTAATTTTATAAAATAGTATATCCTAACATACTGAGGTCTTAGCAAGGTTTATTTATAAATGTAGAGAAATGCTATATCCATATTCCTTAATAAAATACTTACTTCGCCCAATTTTTATACTATTTAATATTCCGATTTTCTCTATCTCTCTTAGATAAATAGATGCACGGTAAAGTTCATCATGTGTCGTAATGATATTCTCTATCTCACTACTATCTTTTGCCTCTTGTAAAACCAAAGAGTTTATCAAAATAGCTTGATTAGGAATGATTTTGGCAACACCATTGAGTTTTGCTAAAGCACGATTTGCAGAGATAGTTTTTTTAAGTACAGCTCTTGTCTCTATCTCTTGGATGAGGGGTAAGGGCGATGGGATAAACTCTTTCATATTAGGTTTAACTTATCATCTACAATAGTGTTTAGAGCCTTTTTTAAAGCCTTATGAGCTTCTTTACCCTTAACAGCAAAACGCAGCCAGTTGTTGTTGAGGTAGTCAAAACTTGCACATTTTCTTACAAGTATCTTCTGCTCTAAAAGTTTTTGCCAAAGTTGTTCACCATCTGCTGCGTATGTGAGGATAAAGTTAGAGTCACTCTCTACTATTTCTGTGAAGAGCTTTAGACTCTGTGAGTATGTTTACTAGCTCTTCTTTTTGTGTCTTATGCAGTTCTCTACTCTTTAGTGCAAAGTTCTCATCAGATAAACGCTGTTTTAAAAAGTTTACATCAAGACTTGAGAGGTGCCAAAGTGGGATTGAGAGTTTTTGGATATTATTTTTGTTTGAAAATATAGCTCCGACTCGCACACCAGCACAAGAGTAAAACTTTGGAGAATGACTGGATGATATAGAGTAGCTTGTAGCTAGTTATCTCTTCTCGCATTGAATCTAATGCTTCAAACTCTAAAAAACTCTCATCTAAGATGATAGTACAATCAAGCTCTATCCAAGAACGGATAAGCTCTTTGATATTTTTATAGTAAGTGCCTTCGGGTGTAGAAGGGTTTACGAAAACAACTATGGAGTCTTCAAGAGGTGCCTGCGTCTCATCTTCTATTCGGTTGATTTTATAGATATTTTTTTTCGTAGCTGAATGCTGCTTTTTCATATTCACCATATAAAGGAGCATACAAAAAGACATTTTTGCGTTTAAGTGAAGAAAAAAGCTCATATATAGCCGCTGTTGCACCACTAAAGAGTGCTATCTGACTCTTTTTTATTGCATACTTTTGTGCTAAAAATCCACGAAACTCTTTGTACTCACTATCTGGGTAGGTAGCGACTTCTTTACTAGATATGGTCAACTCTATCTCTGGTTGATAGAGATTTATGTTTGAAGATAAGTCTATTAAGTCCTCAGGTTTACACTCAATTCTCTTAGCATATTTATATATGTTGGCACCGTGTTTCATACTTCTATGTCATCCCAAAACTCATCATAAGAGAGATTTGTCATCGTATTTTCATTCTCTATATCTTGTTCTAATAGCTTTTTTTGCTGCGTTTGAAAGTAAAGTTGGAGTGCCTCATTTATCATAGTAGATTCATCTTTTTTAAGAATCTCTTTGTAAATATCAAGGTCTTCATAGTTGTCTTGGTTTATGGATATATTCATAATGGTATTTTAGCTAAAGCGGACAGTTTTTCATAGCCTTAGTCCACTCTAAGTCAAAGTGCTTCTCAACATAAGTACGATGATGAGGCACTCCACATTTTGAGCAGTCTTGGTGTATTGCATCGCCATAGAGACCTTGACTTCCATCTTTGGACTCTATGCTACAAACACTGTACTGGGTATTTTTGTCTATCTTTTGTATGCCAGCATCATCAAAACGAAAATTTGGACAAGCACAGAGGTAGCAGTTAAGACTCTCCATATCATGACACTTTTTACTCTCTTTATAAAGCGGACAAAACTCAGGTTCTGCACTTAGCATATTTTCAAAGTCAAAGTAGTCTATTATTTGCTCTTTTGTGTAGTTTTTAGCCATCAGTTTAGTAACTATGATTTTATGTTTGGCAGCATGTTCTTTGAACCAAGATGTGTAACTCAAGTGATTCCTTTTTAAAAGTATATCCTAAAAAAAGGTATAATTTTATAATTCTTTCATAAGGCTATATACAATGAAAAAACAAAAATTCTCTTATCACTTTACTCCTGCTGGGATTACTTCAAACTTCGTACCCTTGCTTGTTATTTTGTATGCTAAAGAAGATATTGACTTGAAAGATTTTGAGTATAAAATGTGGAATGTGCTACAGGTATGCTCTTACGATAGAGAAGATAAAGAAAACTTGCAAGAGCTTATCATAGAATACTCTGAGACTTATGAGTGTGAAGAGTATGTTTTTGCTTATGGAGATATAGGGGCTATTGAGGGTGGTGTTTTAGAGGGGATTATCTCTAAAGAGAACACTCTATATGCAAGTTCATCTGAGCTAAACGATAGAGAAAAGATTAAAAAAGTTTTAGATGAGTTTGAGAAGATGTCGCCTGAGCTTTAAACTACACTCTCTTGTATCTGTTGAAGCTCCTCGTTACTAAGGGCTAGATTACAGAGTTCTTTGACTAGTAGTAAAAAGTTTTGGGTGTTTTTGTCGGGATTGTAGTCTGTAATTACAATTTTATGATTATAAAAAAACTCTTCAATATCAGAGTCACAGGTATAATCCATAAGTGCTTTATAGGCTCTGTAAATAGCATTAGCCTCTAAAGATATATCTTCACAGCCCTCTATAGTAAAAACTCTGCAGGTTTGAGGGACAATAGATAAGAGAGGGTCATCTTCTATGCGATAAATAGAGTTTTCTGTCTCAATAGAGACTCTTTTTTGGCTCTTTTTTTTGCGATGTTGTTCTTTTATGAGATTAGCAACGGCATCCTCATCCCAAAAACCACCCTCATCACCACCTTCAAAACCACCCATTTTTTATACTGCGAAAACTCTTATGTCATTAGTCTCAAGTTGTCCATTTAAAATTCTTTGAATAGAAGTTAAAGTACCACCAGAACTCTCACATGAACCACAAGCTCCAACATAAGAGATATAAACATCAGTGAGTCCATTTGCTTCTTTAAGGTCTATGAAGTCTAAATCTCCATTGTCTGCTTGTAAGAATTCTCTAATCTTCTCATCAATGATCGTATCGATTGCATTGATTTTTTGGATAGTACTCATACTCTCAAAGTCGACTTTTTTTTCTTCTGTTGTGTTTTCCATAATAATATCTTTGTGTTGAATTTAATTGTATAATTCTACACTATAAATCCTATAAGCTGACTAAGATAGAAATGTTAATTTTAGAAGTTTATGTTTGTGTTTTTTATTACAATGAGCAAAGCCCATTATAATAGCAGGGACACTCTGTCCCTACAACCCCCTAAAGCTATAAAAAAAGGGCTTTTTTATAGAAAAGTCAGTAAAATCTATTACTACTTAATAAAAAGGAACTTCTATGTGTGCAGTATTTGGGATTTTGGGTGAGTATAATGAAAATATTGCCAAAAATGCACTCTCAAAACTCGCACATCGTGGACCTGACTACTGTGGGATTGTACAAAAGAAGCGACTCTTTTTTGCACATCAACGCCTCAGCATACAAGACACTCATCATCGCTCTCATCAACCTCTAAAACATAAAAATATTCTGCTCTCCTTTAATGGTGAAATTTATAACTTTAAAGAGTTAAGAAAAGAGTTGGATTATGAGTTTCAAACGCAGAGTGATAGTGAGGTTATCATCGCCGCTTATCTTAAATGGGGTGTAGATTTTGTAAGCCATCTTAGAGGGATGTTTGCTATTGCCTTGCTTGATGGGGAGACTCTTTACCTTTTTCGTGATAGGCTTGGAGAAAAACCGCTCTACTATCTCAATGGTGACTCTTTTATCTTTGCTTCAGAGATAAAAGCACTTGTTCCTTTTTTGAAAAAAGTTCAGATGGATGAAGATGCACTTATGTCCTATCTCTCGTTTTTAGCACCCACACCTCCTTATACTTTTTTTCAAGATATAAAAACCTTAGCTGCTGGAGAGTATGCTATATACTCTCATAATACTTTAGTTATTAAAAGATATTATGATATTTTATCTACTAAACCCAGTATCATTACAAGCGAGAGTGAGGCACTGTTAAGTATAGAGAGAGTTTTAGAAGAGTCTATGAGCTTGCGTTTGCATTGTGAGGCTTCAACTGCTTCTCTACTCTCAGGAGGCATAGATAGTGCAACTATAAACTACTATGCCCGAGAGCAGGGTCTGAGACTGCCAACTTATACACTGGGTTATAAAGAGTTTGCTAAGTATGATGAGAGAGAAAATGCAAAAGCGACAGCCGATTTTTTAGGAGTACAAAACAGTCAAGTTGAGATAGATGAGGCGATGTTTATTGAGGCAAGTGATAAGGTTTTAGATGGACTTGACCAACCTTTAAATGACCCTGCTGCAGTGCCTTTGTACCTTCTGTTTGAGAAGATTAAAGCAGATGGGCATAAGGTTGTTTTGAGTGGAGAGGGGAGTGATGAGCTTTTTTTAGGGTATAGACAGTATTTTGAGTATCTTGACATTGAGGGAGCAGGTAATTTAGCACATAAAAACTGGCTCAAAAAATACTTCCGTTCAAACTTTTCTATGAACCGAGAATGGGAGTGGTATAAACGTGTTTTTGATGATACCCTTCTTTTTCGAACGATGGGAGAGAAGTTTACAGACTTACAAAAGAACTCCCTGATGCGAAGAAATGTAAAAGATAATGAGTCTCTTAAATATATTCAAGAGTATAGAGATAGATTTTTAAGCTCTGAGCATACAGATGAGTCGATATGGTACAGTTACATAGACCTAAATCTTTTTCAAGCTGAACACTTTTTAAGTAAACTCGACCGTGTAAGTATGGCTCACTCCATAGAGTCTCGCACTCCATTTTTAGACCATAAGCTTGTCGAGACAGTTTTTAGTATAGACCCAAAACTTCGCTACAAAGAAGGTGTGACAAAAGATTTACTTAAAAAAGTGATGTATAAAAAAATCGATGAGAAGATACTCAAACGCAAGAAAAAAGGTTTTGCTAACCCTTATATGGAGTACCTTATAAACTCTAAAAAAATTGCACTTATCAAAGAAGTAAACAAAGAGACAGGCTTGTTTAAAGAAGAGAAGTTAGATGAGTATATATCTGGTGCAAGTAAGGGAAGTTTTAAGCAACATGTATGGGGTTTGTATGTCCTTTCTCATTGGATAAAGAAAAATCTATTATAATACACTCTTTAAAGGAACTCATTTGATAAAAAAGATACAAAAATATACAACTACAAATACTCTAGTCATCATAGGAATTGCACTCGGTGTACTTTTTGGACTTTTTCTTCCAGAACTAGCACTTAAACAGAAGATGATAGGTACTGCGTTTATCTACTTTTTGAAGATGATAGTTGTGCCATTAGTTTTTTCAAGTATCTTTGTCGCCATCCTCGGCTTAGGCTCGATTGAACATCTTAAACGCCTTGGTATTCGCACTCTTGGCTTGTATATGCTCACCACCGCTCTTGCAACTGCTTTAGCCATTATTGCTATGAATATTTTTCCTGTTGGAGAGCATATTAGTAGTGAAGGTTTAGAGTTCGCAAAGGCACATACTATAGCTCCTTTTTCTATAGAAAATATGTTACTAAGTTTTATACCAACAAATATTTTTAATGCACTAAGCAGTGGCTCTATGATGCAGATAATAGTATTTGCACTCTTTTTTGGAGTTGCATCCCTACATCTATCGCCTAAACGCCAAGAGCCTTTAGTAGACTTTTTTACCTCTATTAGTGAAGCGATGTTAAGAATTTCTGAGTGGATTATCCGTCTTACCCCTATCGGTGTTTTTTCTCTTATCTCTTATGTGATAGCCGATCAAGGAATAGATGTGATTTTGGGTCTCTACAAGTATATTTTAGTTGTTATTGGGGTCATCATTATTCATGGAATTATCACTCTTCCTTTAGTGCTGAAAATCTTTGCAAAAATAGATCCTTATGCTTATATGTACTCTCTCAGAGAAGCGACTATCATGGCATTCTCAACGGCATCTTCAGCAGCGACACTTCCTATAAGTATGAAAATTGTTGAAGAGGTTGGGGGAGTTGATAAAAAAACTGCCTCATTTGTACTGCCTTTAGGTGCGACAGTTTCTATGGATGGAACGGCGGCATATCTAAGTGTAGCAGTCCTCTACATAGCAAACCTCTCAGGAACAGTTCTCTCTTTTGGCGACCAAATCCTACTGGGCATAACGGTTGTAGCCCTTAGCATCGGTGTAGCAGCACTACCTAGTGCTTCACTTGTGATGATGGTGGTCATTCTCAACCAACTTGGACTCCCTGTTGAGTATATAGCAGTAGTTGTGGCAGTCGATAGAATCTTAGATATGTGTCGTACATCTCTTAATGTTACTTCAGATTTAGTTGTAACAAAGATTATAGATGTTTATGAAAAGCGAAGATAAAACATATAAGTGGCTACTTCTTTTAGCGATGCTACTATGGGGTGGAGGCTGGACTGCACTTAAAATTCTCACCTACACTCAAAGCATGGAAATCATTGTTTTTTGGCGATTTTTTCTGATGAGTATCTCTTTTATACCTATCTTATATTTTTTCAACAAGCCCATTAGATTAAACAAAAATGCTCTCTTATATATAAGCAGTAGTGCTGTTTTAAACATCCTTTTTATGGTATTTGCTTTTATCGGTATTTATGGTGGACTTGCAGGTTCGGGGAGTGTGATAATCACTACTTTTAGTCCGATTTTAACCTTTATTTTGTTTGCACTTTTATATAAAAAACACTTAACACCGCTACAGTACTTTGCTCTTTTTTTAGGTCTTGTAGGGGGTTTTATACTCTTAGAACTTGAGAATATATCTCTTTTTTTAGAGAGCTCAAATATCTACTTTTTACTCTGTGCTCTTGTATGGGCAGGAGTAACACTGCTCTCACAACACTCAGCAAAATATATACACCCTATCCATTATAGTTTTTTCATCTCACTCATCGCTACTGTCGCTTCATTTATCTATGCTTTTGATGCAGACCTGCTTAGTGTGTTTAGTGAGGGTTTAGAGTTTTGGGTAGCACTGATTTATCTCGCAGTATTTGGACAGACTATCGCTACTACTATCTTTTTTATGGCATCATCGAAACTGGGGAGTCAAACAACTAGCTCATTTATGTTTTTAGTTCCTATTTTTGCACTTTTGAGTGCTTGGTTTGTTCTGGATGAGCCGATTGAGACTCATATTATTATCGGTGGATTTGTTAGTATGTTTGCAGTATACTATCTGAATAAAAAGTAGATTGAAGGAGTAGGTGTAATGAAAAAGATATTAATTTTAGGTGGTGGATTTGCTGGACTTGATGCGGCTATTCATCTTAAAAAACTTCGCTATGATGTGACCTTAGTAAGTGAAAGAGACTACTTTTATATCTACCCTACCTCTATATGGGTGCCTACACATGGGAGTGAGTTTGATGATGTCTGCATCGATTTAAATGAACTTCAAACTGTTCATAAGTTTGAGCTAATTATAGACAGTGTGAAAGAAATTTCTCAAAAAAATAACTCTGTGACATTAGCCTCTCATGGAAATATAGATGATTATGATTATTTGATTGTAGCCTTAGGTGCTGCAAAGGTAAAACATAAGGGGATACAAAACACTCTCTCTATCTGTGGAAAACCAGAAGACTCTCTTAAAATTCGTGATGCACTAGATGCTCTTGTCGAAAAAGGAGAGGGCAGAATCGCTATGGGTTTTGGAGGAAATCCTAAAGATAGCTCTGCTGTTCGTGGTGGTCCTGCGTTTGAGTTACTTTTTAATGTGCATAATATGCTTAAGAAAAAAGGAATTCGAGATAAGTTTGAACTAACTTTTTTTGCCCCAATGCCTAAACCAGGACAGAAAATGGGACCACAAGCACTAGCTATGATGGATACTTTTTTTAATAAACTAGGGATAAAAAAACATTTCGGCAGAAAAATCACAGGTTTTTCTCCAGAAGGTATAGACTTTGAAGATAATACTACTTTAAAATCTGATTTTACTATGTTTATTCCTGCAGGGAGTGGGCATGATATTATTATCAATTCCGACTTGCCTCAAAACGCGGCAGGATTTATTAAAACAGATGACTACTCAAATGTACTAAATGCAGATGGATCAGCTACAAATGTATATGCCATTGGTGATGTGGCCGCACTTGAAGGACATGACTGGAGAGCAAAACAGGGACATATGGCAGAGCTTATGGCTAAAAATGTTGCACATAATATTCATGCTAGAGAAAACAGTAGAGATGACTTTAAAGGTTATGCAGAGCATATAAATATTATCTGTGTAATGGATACTGGAGATGGTGCATCTTTTGTTTATCGTGATGCTAAACGCTCTTTTATGTTACCAATGCCTTTCATCGGTCACTGGCTTAAACGTGGTTGGGGTGTTTATTGTAGAAATTCTAAATTAGGAAAAATACCTAGAATTCCAGGGATGTAATGCATTCACACTTTATTTACATTTGTATCTTATAATACACTTACGAAAAAGAGTAGAACCAATCTTTTTCTCTCCTTGTTCGACACTCGAAGATTAGTCGCTTTGTTTAGCCTTACGTTTTAATTTCATTTTTCGTTTGGCTAACTCGCGCATGTCTTCTGTTGTATCACTCTCATCCATTATCTCCACACCAAGTATGGTTTCAACACAATCTTCTAAAGTGATTATTCCATCAGTTTGATCATAATTGTCCATAACTAAAAACATATGATCTTTTTTAGTGATAAACAGATCAAGTGCCTTACTTACGGGTACATTTTCATTTATGGAAAACATCTCTTTTTTTATCGAACCTAACGTTACACTATCATCACTCAGTGCCTGTTTAAAAATTCTTTTTGTAAGAACTAATCCTGTTACATTTTCAATGCTATCTCTATAAACAGGAATACGAGAAAATTTAAATATTGCTTCTTGAGTCTCTATAACTTCTTTGATACTCATCTTCTCATCAAGGGCAAACACAACAGAACGCGGTGTTAAAACCTCGCTTACTTTAATGTTGTCAAGGTTTAAAATGTTCTCAATTACATCAGACTCTTTCTCATCTATGACCCCATCATCTTCACTCTGCAGCATTGATTCTAAAAGTTCTTCTTTTGTGAGTGAGTTTGCATCATCTTTATCTTTTCCTATTTTATTTGTTACAAAAAGAGTGGAGAGAATAATAGGATATGTTATCCAGATAAAAATGCGGATAAACTGAGAAGCAACTGGTGCTAATGTCTTCCAATAAACAGCACCAATAGTTTTTGGAATAATTTCACTTAAAAAAAGAATCGCAAAAGTTAAAACAACAGAGACAATTACAACAGCATCATTCCCAAAAACCTGAGCTGCTTGTGCACCAACTGCAGCAGCACCTAAAGTATTTGCGATGGTGTTTAAGATTAAAATTCCAGCAAGAGACTTGTTGATATTCTCTTTTTGTATGCGAAGTAAGTTTCCAACGCTTGGGCGCTCTTTTTCTAAAACTGCGACATATGACATATTGATTGAGAGCAGTACTGATTCTAAAACTGAGCAGATAAATGAAACACCAACAGATAGAACAAAAAATAGTATTAATAGATCCAAATTTTACAAATTCCTTAGAGTAATATATATGTTGCAAGTGCTAAAAAGCTAAAAAAGCCTACAACATCGGTTATAGTTGTTAAAATGACAGTACTTCCAATAGCAGGATCAACATCCATTCTTTTTAAAAGTAGTGGTATACTCGCACCAAAGAGTCCCGCAAAGAGAAGGTTGATAAGCATACTTAGAGCAATCACAACACCTAGCATAGAAGTGTGAAACCATAAAGTGGCGATAGTTCCCATAATTATAGCGAATATGAGTCCATTTATAAGGGATATAAGAACTTCTTTTTTTTATAATACGAATTGCATCACCTTTGGATATGTCTCCAAGGGCAAGTTGACGAACAACAACAGTAAGACTTTGTGTTCCTGCATTTCCACCCATAGAAGCTACAATAGGCATAAGAACAGCAAGTGCGACCATGCTCTCTAGGGTCTCAGCAAAAAGCCCTATGACAAGAGAGGCAGATATAGCTGTGAGAAGATTTAGTGCCAGCCATGTTGCACGTTTACGACCAGCGGGTAGTATCTCTTCATCCTCTTCAGCTTCATCATTTACCCCAGCAAGGTTATACATCTGCTCAGTTGCATGCTCGTTTATAATGTCATAAATATCATCCGAGGTAATACGACCGAGTAAAACACCATAAGCATTTACAATGGCTAAAACAGAGAGATCATACTCTTCAAAAAATATGTACAACTTCTTTTATATCATCCGTATCAACCGCTTTTATTGGCTCAAAACTCTCTTGGCTTGCTTCTATATTTTCTATAACTGTTTTAGAGAAGTCAAAAATAAGCAGGTCGTCTAAACCTACAGCATATTGTAGTTTATTGTCCTTGTCAATGATAAAAAGGTTTTGAACATTTTCAACTTTGTTCTCTTTGCGAAGTTTAGCAAAACGTTTAATGACATCTTGTACTATTTCATCTGCATATGCTGTGAAAAGTTCAAGTTGCATATGTGAACCGGCTTTATCTTCACCATATGTTTTGAGCTTTTGTATCTCTTCTTGATCATCTTCATGAAGATTCTCAAACACTTGACTGGCAACATCTTCATCGACATCTTCAAGCTCTTGCATAAACTCAGCTTGATCATCAGACTCTAGTTCTGTAACAGCATGAGAGAGTTCATCTACACTTAGGTTTTCAACTACATCATCAAAGTATCTATCAGGAAGAGCAAGTGCTACATCCCCGACTAAGTCTTTAGGAACAAGTTTTATAGCATCAGAAAAATCGTTATCACTTAAACCTTTTAAAATTTTAGCAATATCAGTAGGGTGCATATCACCTTTGTCGTGAGCACTTAAGTAGTCTTTTAGTTGATTCATTTGTGTAATTATATCTGATTTAAGTTAAACATATACATGGTTTTTCTTAAAAGAGTGTGAAAAGATAGCCACCATTTAAAGTGGTTTTTGTATATCTATAAAGTCCATCCAACTCTATAACTACACGATAGTAGCCCTTATGATTTCCAACTTTTACTTTTTTGATAATACTTTTACTACTTATCTCTTTCTCGTAACTTCTTATGTCAATATCACGCTCAAAATCACATACAATTCTATGAGGCTTTGTGAGAAGAAAGTTTCTTAGCATTTTATCTTTGTAACTAACTTGAAGTCTTTTTACTTGCATAGAGAGATATGAAAGATAAAGAAGCAATTTTAGTGAATTTTTCACTTTTTTTAGATAGTTTTTTGGAGAGTTCTTTTGAATCTCTGTTTTTTTCATCTCCACCAATATTTTGAGAAATGAAAATGGGAAGATGCCAATCTATACTGTTTCCTAGTAACTCTTTTTTACTTACGATTGACCCATCTAAGTTTTTGTAAGTAATTGTTACACTTTCTAATGTTCTAGCAGTTGAGGGAAGTGTAAGTGTTGCACGTTTTAAGGGCTTTATTTGTGTAGGTCTATTAGAACTAATAGCAATGTCAGTTTCATTTGTTGATGGAAAAAAAGGATTCTGTCTCGCATCTAAAGAACTTATTAAGAAAAGAGAAATCAGTAAAACTTTTATCATAGAGACAAGCCTTATATTATTTATACTATTATAGCAAATTATGAAATTTATTGTGCACTTATCTCTTTTAACTCAAAGTATTCACGTTGGAGGTCAGCATTTTCTAGTTTCAGACGACTTACTTCATCTTGTAAATATACTTCATAATCTTGTAAACCAAAAAGAATCTCTAAAGAAGATGTACCGTAAAGGAAAATTCCAAGATAAATACCTAGAACTACAACAATTGTAAAGAGAAAAAAGAACTTTGTAAGGGAGAGACCAAGATGTTTTTGTGTTATGCTCTCACTTACATCTATCCCTTCATATAGCTCTTCATCTCGCATATCTTAGCTCATTAACTTAGTTAAAAAGTACAGAACCTAAGTACTCGCCATAGACAACTTCGTTTTCTATCTCTAATAGGCGGTTATATTTAGCTGTTCTCTCATCACGTGCAGTTGAACCTGTTTTTATTTGACCACAGTTAAGTGCTACTGCAAAGTCTGCTATAAATGCATCTTCACTCTCACCAGAGCGGTGACTCATAACACAAGTATAACCATTTCTTTGTGCTAAACGCACAGTTTGCATAGTCTCAGATACTGAACCAATTTGATTTGGTTTGATTAAAATTGAGTTAGCAATACCTTCACGGATACCACGTGAAAGGATATTGGCATTTGTGACAAACAGGTCATCACCAACGATTTGAATTTTATCACCAAGTTTCTCAGTCATTAGTTTAAATCCATCCCAATCTTCTTCATTGAGACCATCTTCGATAGAAACAATAGGGTATTTAGCACATAAATCAACATAATAATCTACTAGCTCCGCAGAAGTAACAGTACGGTTTTCAGACTCGAGTCTATAACCACCACCCTCAGCTAAAATTTCTGAAGCAGCTACATCTAAAGCTATTCCAAACTGTTCGCCTGCTTTATAACCAGCTTTCTCAATTGCTTCAATTATAATTTGAATAGGCTCTTCATTTGAAGATAAATCTGGTGCAAAACCACCCTCATCACCTAGTGCAGTATTATGATTTTTAGCTTTTAAAATGCCTTTTAGAGTATGATACACTTCAGAAGAAGCTCTTAAACCCTCTGCAAAATCTTCAAAACCTACAGGAACAATCATATACTCTTGAAAGTCAACTGAATTATCAGCATGTGATCCACCGTTTATGATGTTTAACATTGGTGTAGGAATAGTCATCGCGTTTGCTCCACCAAGGTAACGGTAAAGAGGCATACCAAGGCTTTTTGCTGCAGCACGAGCTACTGCCATTGAAACACCAAGTACTGCATTTGCACCTAGTTTTGTGTAGTTCTCAGTGCCATCTAGCTCTTTCATAGCTGCATCAATTACAGCTTGATTAAATGGAGACATACCGATGATAGCATCAGATATTTCATTGTTTACATGTCCTACGGCTTTTAAAACACCCTTACCCATATAACGTTTATCACCATCACGAAGCTCTAATGCCTCACGTTTTCCAGTGCTTGCACCTGAGGGTACTATGGCACTCTCTACTGTTCCATCACTCAACTCTACTGTTGCTTTAACTGTTGGATTACCACGTGAATCCATTACTTCTATTGCACTAACATTATCTATAAACATTTATTCGCCTTTATAGTTTGTATATTATTTTTGGCATTTTATCTTAATTTGACTAAAATTTAGGTTATGGTTCTCTATTTAATATATCTATTAAGCATCAGAATCGTTAATATCTGTTGTATCCATTATCATTACATCACTGATTCCCATCGCAACTTTGATTTTTTCTTCAATTTCGGCTGCTAGTTCTGGCTCATCTTTAAACTTTTGTTTAACATTCTCACGACCTTGACCTAGTTTTGTATCTTCGTATGCAAACCAAGCCCCAGCCTTATCTATGATGTCTAGTTTTACACCGTAATCAACTAGCTCACCCTCTTTAGAGATTCCCTCTCCAAACATAATGTCAAACTCTGCTTGACGAAATGGAGGTGCAACTTTATTCTTAATTACTTTAGCCTTTACTCTATTTCCAATTACACTCTCACCCTGTTTAAGTGATGCAATTCTACGTACATCAATACGAACACTTGCATAAAACTTGAGGGCATTACCACCAGTTGTAGTTTCAGGAGAGCCATAACCCATCATTCCAATTTTCATACGGAGTTGATTGATAAAGATAACAGTACAGTTCATTTTACTAAGGATACCTGTTAATTTACGAAGTACCTTAGACATCATACGAGCTTGAACACCGACTTGTTGGTCTGTCATCTCACCTTCTATCTCTACTTTTGGAGTAAGTGCAGCAACAGAGTCAATGACAATTAAATCAATTGCTCCACTTCTTGCGATAGTCTCAACAATATCAAGTGCTTGTTCACCATAATCAGGTTGTGAAACAAGTAGGTTTTCAACATCAACACCAAGGTTTTTTGCATATCCTACATCAAGGGCATGTTCTGCATCTATAAAAGCACATACCCCACCATTTTTTTGACACTGCGCTGTTATTTGAAGTGCTAAAGTTGTTTTACCTGAACTCTCTGGTCCATATATTTCAACTACACGTCCTTGAGGGACTCCGCCAATACCAAGTGCTAAATCAAGTCCTAAAGAGCCTGTACTAATGGACTGAATTGGTTCAATATTTTTATCACCAAGACGCATTAAAGCACCTTTACCAAAAGCTTTGTCTATCTGCTTCATCGCTAAGTCTAATGATTTTTGTTTGTTTGCATCCATTTTAAGGGCTCACTTATTTTAAATTTGAGTTATTCTATACTATTTTTAGTAGTATAGTAAAATATATGACAATTTGCCATATATTTTATAAATTTAGAAACCTTTTTTAAGAAGAGTTTCAAAATCATCTTTTGATAAAGGCTTAGAATAGAGGTAACCTTGGATATTAACACACTTATTTTCAAGTATAAATTTCTTTTGCTCCTCAGTCTCTACACCTTCTGCAATTATTTCGAGATTTAAATTTTTTGCAAGAACAATTATAGCTTTGACTATGGCACTATCCTCTTTATCTTCTGGTAGTTCTTTAATAAAAGACTTGTCTATTTTTAATTTATTTATCGGGAGTCTTTTTAAATATGATAGAGATGAATATCCAGTTCCAAAATCATCAATAGCTAAAGTTATTCCCAAGTCTCTTATTTCTTTAAGTGTTTCTATGTTCTGCTGTGGATTAAGCATAATCTGCCCCTCTGTAATCTCAAGCTCTATCCACTTAGCATTACAATTTGTTTCTTCCATTAAATCTTTAAATTGACTGATAAACTCTTTTTGTTCAAGTTGTTTTATTGTGAGGTTTAAAGCAAGTATGCCTGGATTGAAACCTTTTTCATACCACTCACTAAGTTGATTCATCGCTGTTTTCATTACATACTTGTCTATCTCTATCATTAAGCCAGTTGACTCTGCTATTGGCATGAAATTATTTGGAGAAATCATACCACGAGTTGGATGTTCCCATCTAACAAGTGCTTCCATGCCTATTATTTTATTTGTAGCACCATCAACTTGTGCTTGATATAAAACTATAAAATCTTTATTTTTTATTGATTCTCTGAGGTCTCTAGCCATTACTAGTCGTTCCAGTGTAAGGGCAGTCATCTCTGCACTATAAAACTGAAAATTACTTCTTCCCTCAGCCTTTGCCTTATACATTGCAGAATCTGCATATTTTAATAAATCAGATGAAGTTGTACCATCATTTGGATAGATACTAATACCAATACTACTCGATATATATAATTTATTTTCTTTAATTAATATTGGTTTATCTAATGCATCGATTATTTTTTGTGCTAATAAAGAAGCATCTTCTTCGTTGCTAATATTTTCAATCAGAATAACAAACTCATCTCCACCCAATCTTGATACAGTATCCTCTTTTCTGGTGATACTATGAAGAATATGACTAACTGATTTTAAAATATCATCTCCAATATCATGACCTAAAGTGTCATTAATCTCTTTAAAATGATCAAGGTCTAGGAATAGTAGTGCAATTGAGGTATTGTATCGTTTCGCTTTTACAAGACCGAGTTCTAATCTGGCATTAAGCAGTTTACGATTTGCTAAACCTGTTAGTTCATCATGGTTGGCTTGATAATCTAACTGCTCTTTATGTATTTCATTTTCAAGTGCTATTTCACTCTCTTTGGTGATGTCTCTATGTGTACCAATTATCCGAATCACTTTTCCTGTTGCATCATAAAAGAGTTGTGCTTTTCCTATAATAGAAAGATAAGAACCATTTTTGTGTCTTAGGCGATGTACTGTTTCGAAGTAATCACCTTGATGTTGAATCACTTTTTGAATTTCACCTAATACTCTTTTAAAATCATCTTTATGTATTATTCGTCTCCAAATTAAGTACTCATTTATAGTGCTTTTGCTGTTAAGTCCTAGCATCTCTTTCCAGCTTGGAGAAACATAAGATTTTTGTGTAATATAATCCCATTCTAAAACTGATGTATTGCTTCCTCTTAGGGCTAAGTCAGTTCTTTCTTGAAGTCTTAAATTTTTTTTATCTAGAATTTCAAGTTGATGTATAGTCTCTTTAGTAAGCTCTCTATCAAGCAGGATTTGGTGAAAGTTTTTAAAATATTTATTGACAAAGAGGGCATAAAAGAGCATTCCAAATATAGAGATAAATCCTGCAACTGTGTAAATAAACTGAGTCTGTAAGAACATCCATACTGTAGTTGTTCCCAATACAGAAAGCATTAAAGTGTAGTAAACAGATGGGGCAATTCCTAAACTTAAGAGACCAACAGAGACACTACCTATAAGTATAGCAAATATTATAAAGTTATACTCCATGGGTAAGGTGTCAAAGATAAAATAGACTAAACCCCAAGAAAGACCTGTTAGTAAAATACTAGTTTGATATATTTTTAACCAATTGTCTAATTGTTCTTGTGTTAAAACATCATCTTTAACTCTATAGTAAGAGATGAGAGAGTAGGCACGCCCTAGCATGATACTCAAATGTAAGATTGCATAAAAAAGTATTAATCCAGTATCTGCACTACCTGATACTAACAAAAAGATTATGCAAAGCATAAAGAGATTAGCAAACAAGTTGTATTTTCCCGCTTCATACAGTTGATTTAATATGGCTTTTTGTGTTCTTTGTTTAATGGATAAATTAATGTCTAATCCTTTTATTTACTCATCATATAACAAGTTTAATTAAAATTTAATTATGTCGTTTGATTATCTCTATGGAAAAGTTTTATAAGAATTTTGCTAAAATAACTTTATGAATAAAACACTAATAGCTCACTCTCCGGATGCCGATGATATTTTTATGTACTATGCCATTAAATTTGGCTGGGTTGGGATGGATGGGGTTAGCTTTGATAACATCGCTAAAGACATTCAAACACTTAACGAGGATGCTCTTAATGGGGTCTATGACATAGTTGCTATTAGTTTTGCTCTTTATCCGCATATAAAAAGTGAGTATGCACCTCTTCGTACAGCGGTTAGTTTTGGTGAGGGTTATGGTCCAAAACTCATCAAACGCAAGGGTGAAAAACTCAAACGAAACTTTAGAGTAGCTTTGAGTGGAAAACACACAACAAATGCTATGCTTTTTCGCATCGCTTATCCTGATGCTCGCATTACTTATATGAACTTTTTAGAGATAGAACAGGCTGTGATAGATGGGGATGTTCATGCTGGCGTTTTGATTCATGAGTCGATTTTGACTTATGATGAGAAGTTAGAAGTTGAACGTGAGATGTGGGATATTTGGCAGGAGTTAGCGGGGGATGACTTACCTCTTCCTCTTGGTGGCATGGCTATAAGGCGTTCTCTTCCACTAAACAAAGCTATCGCTTATGAAGAGACACTCACAAAAGCTGTTCAAGTCGCACGAGACCATAAAGATAGACTCTCTACTATGTTGTTAGAGCGTGACTTAGTTCGCATTGATGCCCCAACCTTAGATAAGTATCTTGAACTCTATGCAAATGATGAGTCAATTACTCTAAGCCCTCTGCAGTATAAAGCGATAGATAAGCTCTTTGAACTCGGCTATAAACATGGGTTTTATGATGCTCCTGTTGCTATACAAGATTATCTTATTCCTACTGAGTACACTGAGTTAAGGAATTCATAAATGGAAGCAAAACTTGTAGCACTCGGTGTTGAGACTTTTAAAATAGCACTGATGTTAGCACTGCCTGGACTTCTTACAGGTATGTTTATAGGTCTCGCTGTCTCTATCTTTCAAGCAACTACACAGATAAATGAGATGACACTCTCTTTTATTCCTAAGATTATTGGTGTTGTTATTGTTATTGTACTTACTATGCCATGGATGTTGAATGAAATGACAGATTTTGCCCGTCATATTTTTGAAATAATGCCAGAATTTGTTGAGTAATGAAAACAAAGAGTATTAACTTTAAAAAATACTCCTCTTTTAAGATTGGCTCTGAGGTGGCAGTAGCACTTTTAGAGGATGATTTTTCTAGCATCGAGAACTACTATCTTATAGGCTCTTGCAATAATACACTTGTGGGAACTAACCCACCACCACTTATGATGCTAAGTAAAATGTATGACTATATAAAAATAGAAGGTAATATGCTCAAAGTTGGAGGTGCCACACCCTCTGGTAAAAGTAGCTTCGTTTTGTAAAAAAAACAATATAGCAAACCTAGAGTTTCTATCACATCTCCCTGGTAAACTCGGTGGTCTAGTTTTCATGAACGCAGGGCTAAAAGAGTTTGAAATTTTTAATGTTTTAGTAGATATAACAACTACTGAGGGTGTCTTGAAAAAAGAGAATATAGAGTATGGATATAGATATACAAATATAAACAAACCTATACTCGAAGCGAGTTTTACTCTGGAGAGTGGATACGATGTGAGCAGGGTAGAGATGTTTAAAAAGATGCGCTCAAACCAACCATCAACACCAAGTGCAGGGAGCTGTTTTAAAAATCCTAAAGATGATTATGCTGGTCGTTTAATAGAAGCAGTTGGACTCAAAGGAGTCATGCGAGGGAGTATGTGTTTTAGTAGTGAGCATGCCAACTTTCTTGTAAACCATGGAGATGGAAAATTTGAAGATGCCATGTGGCTCATAAATGAAGCCAAAAAAAGAGTCCAAGAGAAGTTTAATATTCTCTTAGAATGCGAGATAGTTATACTAGAAACGCAGCATTAAACCTGCATAAAGACCAGAATAGTTTAAATCAATCTGAGTAGCACCATCATCAACTCTAAGTTGTTGTGTTCTATACCCAACTTCTAAACCAGGCTGAATAAGAGGAGTGATATTAAAAGTATAATCTACCTTAGCTCTAGCATCATACATAGTATTTGTACCATCAGATATAGCTTTGGCATCTACTTCAAAACCTATACCTGTAAATGGAATTTCAACACGAGTTCGTGCATAAAGTAAAGGAATGGGTGTTGTGTCTGATGAAGAGTATCCATCAAATGGTGTGAATCCTACAACAGTAACTTTCCCTACATTAACATCTGTCTGAATTATTTTTATATCTAATCCTAAGTCTATAGTTGTCCAAAAAGTATTATCTAAAATATTGTAATAAGGCACAATGTCAAACTGTGTCATATCCATAGTTGTAGGAGCTTCAGATCCAGTTGGAATTGCTAATCCTCCAACACTTCCTGATGTTTTTCCTTCATCTGTAACTGTTACATACTCTAAACGCAGGTTTGGAATAATAGGGATAGGATGTTTTACTAAAGCCCATACATATATATCTGATGTAGCTGTTTCATTACTGGTATATGTACCATTGAGACTGAGTGACCCATCACCATCTGTTCTCAGTATGCATACCCGCTTGGTGTCTGCATCCATGATCCAGCACCCATCTCAACTCTTGCAAAATCTGCACTCAATGTTGATGCTAAAACACCAACCACCGTTAAACTTGTTAATATTTTTCTCATTTGTAGCTCCATTTTTATAATGCATAATTATATCAGAGAAATATGTTTGATTTCTTAAAGGGATTTGGAAGTTAGAGAGGGATGTGAGACTTTAGTTAAAAAGTCTCACATCTAAGTTTTGAAAAAAGGTTTAGACTCACTGCATAGTAATCAGATTGCAGCGTCGTAGTTAGGCTCTTCTGTGATTTCTGGAACGATTTCTTTGTAAGTTACAACACCTTCTTCGTTTACTACGAAGATTGCACGACATGTAACACCAGCAAGAACAGAACCACCTAGAAGTACTCCGTAAGCATTTGCAAAGTCTTTGTTTCTAAAGTCAGAAGTAACAACTAAATCTTGAATACCTTCAGCTTGACAAAAACGTCCAGAAGCAAATGGAAGGTCAAGAGAAACGATAGTAGCAGTTACATCATTAAGTCCAGCAACTTTTTGGTTAAAGTTACGAGTTTCAGTAGCACATACACCTGTGTCTAAAGAAGGAACAACAATGATAAGTTGTTTTTTCCCAGTAGATCCACCAACTACTACATCACCTAAACCATCTGAGTTTACAACAGTTACTGCTGGTGCTTTATCTCCAACATTTACTTCATTTCCTAATAACTCTACGTCTGTACCTTTGAATTTAGTTGTTGCCATATTCAATTTCCTTATTTTAATATTTCGGAAGTATATTTGAAATAGGTTAATAGAAATCTTATTTTGCGATGAACTAGATTAGTATAATCTTATATTAAGTTTATAAGTGATGTTACAGACTTTTCTTAAAAAACCCTTTTTTTATAGCTTTAGGGGGTTGTAGGGACAATCTGTCCCTGCCATTATAATGGGCTTTGCTCATTATAATGTATATGATGTCTTATAATAGACTTCTAGGTGCAATGTCTAACTCTTTTAAGGAGGTAAAGAGCTTTTTCTCATACATCTCAACTGCTACACGCCCTATCATTGCGGCATTATCTGAACAGTATTTAAGCTCACTCAAAATCAACTCTGCATTATGTGGCTTGAGAAGTTTTCTATCTGAGAACGCAGGTAAAGATTCGCTGAGGCTCCTCCAACTATTGCAAAGGTTTTAGGAGGAACAGTTTTAAAGTACTTCTTTAATTTCATAACTAAATGTTTTGTGGCAATATGCTCAAAAGATGCAGCTATATCTTTGTACTTTGACTTATCCCCATCTGCTTCTAGCACTGCTAAACGCACAGCATTTTTAAGCCCAGAGTATGAAAATGCAATGAGAGGTGACTGATGCAGTGGCAGTGTAAAGTTATGTTTGAGTCTATCTCCACCAGAGGCTAGTTCTTGAATGAGTGGTCCACCAGGATACCCAAGCCCCATCATCTTAGCGACCTTATCAAAACTCTCTCCAAAACTATCATCCATGCTCTTTGCAACTGTCTCTATCTCTGTAAGGCTTTTTACTTCCATCACTTGAGTGTGTCCACCTGAAACAAGTAAGCATGTGAGAGGAAACTGTGTCTCTTTTTCTATAAAAAGAGAGTAGATATGACCTATAAGATGATTTACTCCGATAAGAGGAATATCTAGTGCAACTGCAATAGCCTTAGCCATAGTTACACCCTCAACGAGTGTTACAGCAAGACCAGGTGTTGCTGTAACTGCTACAGCTTTTAAGTCTTTAAAGTAGGGTTTACACTGTTCTAGTATCTTTGGAAGTGCCTCTGCATGAAGGCGAGCTGCTAGTTCAGGAACAACACCTCCATATATAGAATGCTCAATCTCTTGAGAAATCTTCTTATGAAAAAGCAGTTTTTTTGTTTTTATCTCTGTAATAGATATTGCACTATCGTCACATGAACTCTCTATACTTAGTATCATTTTTCTCTCACAAAAGTTCTAATTTCTTCATCTATCATAAAAACATCATCTATAGTTTTTGCACCTTGAGTAAACTTCTCATAAGCATTTATTATATTTTTAGAAATATCCATAAAACCTATCTTTTGAGCTGATAAACAGTCTCGTATTGCTGCCTCATTTGGCTGCGTTTACAATGAGACCTCGCTCTGGATTTTGCAACAACTCATCTCTTATCTCCCAAATAGGGTATCTATCACATGTGATTTCTCTAAACTCTAGAGAGCCTGTTTTAACTAAATCAACATGCTCTAAAATGTTCTCATCCATTTTTTTATTTAGAGCAAAAGCTATAGGGAGCTGCATACTTGCATTTGCAAAATGTGCAGTAGTTGATGCCATCCTTAAAGTCTATAAGTGCATGAATAAGTGACTTTGTCTCTATAATGGCGTCGTATTTACCCTCACCAAAAAGCCAACGAGCTTCTAATAGCTCAAACATTTTATTGACCATGGTTGCGGAGTCTATTGTTATTTTTTGTCCCATTGACCAGTTTGGATGTTTTTGAGTATCTGCCAATGTTGCATTTTGAAGTTTTTTTATATCCCAGTCACGAAAGGCACCGCCTGAAGCAGTTATTATCATTTTTTTGACGGGTCTGTCTTGAAGGAGGTACCATAAACCAAAATGTTCACTATCTATGGGCTGAATTTTTGACATATCTATAAAAGAGCCAGCTGCCACAAGGGATTCTTTGTTTGCTAAGGCTATTTGTTTACCACAAGAGAGAGCTTTAAGAGTTGGGCGAAGTCCTAAAAATCCCACAAGAGCATTCACAACTAAGTCGCTTTGTGAATCTTCTATTACTTGAAGAATAGCCTCTTCTCCTGCATAAACGCAGGGGTGATTTACTTTTGGTATATCTTGTGTATCTGCTACAACCACTACTTTTGGAGAGTGCTCTAATATCTGCTCGTTTAATATTTTAATGTTTCTTCCAGCTACTAAAACTTCGACATCTATGCCAAACCTTTTAGCAACTTTAAGACTATTTACCCCGATAGAGCCAGTTGAGCCTAAAAGTACCAACTAGACTAATCCTCGAAGTAGTACAAGCATAACGATTCCACCAAAGAGATAACCATCTATTCGGTCGAGTATGCCTCCATGTCCAGGGAGTAAGTCACCGCTGTCTTTTACACCAGCACTGCGTTTGAGTGAAGACTCAAACAGGTCGCCAAATATTGAACTCACTGCTACGGCAAAACTCACAAAAAATCCAACCATAAAATCAACTACCCCAAGACCAAAAAATGCACCACCGATAGTTGCAATAGCAATACCACCAACTACACCCTCCATAGTCTTGTTTGGGCTTGTCTCGCAAAACTGAGTTTTTCCTATGCTTTTACCTACTGCATATGCACCTACATCTGTTAAAGCAACAACTGCGAGTAGCCATAAAGGGAGAAAAACACCATACTCTTGATAAAGAGTAAATATAAAAAGTATACCAGCAGTTGGATATATGAAAGGGAAGAAATCCCTCCACTCTATTTCTTTGTTAAATGCAACGGCACTAGCATAAGCCACACCTGCTAAAACAAATAAATCATCACCATATGGATAAACTCCTGCAACTAACCAGAGTCCAGCGGCAAATGGAAGTAGTCCATCATTCTCAACTCCAAAAAGCTTTATGGCTTCTTTAAACGCAAGGAAATAAACCCCACCAAAGACTAACCACATAAGAAAAAAGTTATCAATTAGTCCTATTATAAAAACAGCTGCTAAAAGTGCAAAACCTGTTACTATTCGCTCTTTGTGCTCTTCAAACATACTCATAAAACTTCCTAGATATAATTTATAAAATTATTATACCCTTTTGAGAGTATAAAGAAACTTTACTCTTTATCATCCTTGCAGTGTTCTGCAAATCGTGAGAGTAAAAAATCAACACTCTCTAAAATCTCACTATCAAGTTCATCTAAATCTACATCTATAAAGTCATTATCTGCATAAGTAAGTGCAAAAGTAGCACTCTTGTCCGCTCGAAATGTCTGTACCTCTTCACCAAGAGCTAGTTTTACATAGACATAATGTGTCCCATCATCATCTAACTCTTCAAGTGCGACCATAAGAGTTGGGCTATCTTGTGCCTCTGTGTTGATACCTAAACCTTTAAGTGTTTCATACATTTTCTTTTTTATCTCTTGAAGAGTCTCAGGTTTTAAAAGGGAAACATCATTTTTAACATATACATTTGCTTTTTCTAAACCTGTAAGTGTCCAAAAACCTGCTGCGTTTAAACTGACTACTGCTACAAATATGAGTATAAAAAATGTTTTCATTCTTTCTCTCCATACAAAGCAATAGCATTATCTAAATTTTCAGCAAAATGTTTCTTTTTTATGTAGCCAGTTGTATCTAAGATAATACTCTCATCTTTAGGGTTGATAAAAAATACTTTTGGAGTGAACTGTGTTTGAAACTTACTTGGGAAAGTCTTTATATCAAACTTTTTATCTACAACAAGTGTTACCACCTCTGTTTGGAGGCGTGATTTTAGGAGTGAAGAGTTGAGTGTTTTTCTCTCAAATTTACGACACCATGGACAGTAGTCAGCACCTAAAACCATCATAAGCAGTTTATTTTCTTTTTTTGCTTTACTTAAAGCTGTATTATAGTCTCTCTCAAAACCCATCTCTTTGGCAAATTCATCAACATTTGCACCAAAAAGTGTAAGGCTTAAAAGTAGTAAAATTATTATCTTTTTCATATTGTTCTCCATTTGTTTAATTTTAAGTATATCTAAATATTTATTTCTTGGGTGATTGGACTTTATTTGCTCTATAGACTGTATAGTTTGGTTTTTTAGTATTTGGTCCTCGTAGCATTGGGTCAATTTTGTCAAGGTCAAGTTTCTCTGCTTGTTTTTCATAAGGCATTCCAAAGAAAAAGAAAAAAAAGTCCCAAATACCTACAAAAAACATACGAATATATTTCATAATTAATACACCTTTTATTTAAATGTCATAAGAGCATAGCCATCATTCTGGTATCTAATGGTATCCAAAAAACTATTTGGCGAAATATGGATAAAGGGAAGTACATCCTCTTTTGAAATCGCATTTTTAGCTAAAGACATAGCACAAACAGTAATAGCTACATTTTTTCTTTTGCTAAGTAAAAGAAGATACTCTTGTGCTTTCTTAATCTCTTGCATCTCTTCATCAGGGACTATTAACTCATAGTTCTCTGAACTCATAGCGACACATGAACCATGAAGAGTAAGTGCGACATCAACACTCTCCCCATTTTTTTCAAACATATCTATAGTTTTGCCAACAAGCCACATACGAGTTTTTATGTACTCAGCATCACTCGCACTACAATCAAAAACAACCTTGTGATCTTTTGCTTGAAGCATAAGGACAGATAATATACTAAGGAGTAAGATGATTTTTTTCATTGGATTATTCCTGCTTTCTTTTAAGTTTTTTTAAAATATAAAAGTGTAAAGTAACACTTAACGATTGTTATTATATGATATAATTCTTAAAATTAAATAATTTTCTAAGGTGAGTGTATGGAGTATAAAATATCGGAACTTGTTGCAAAGACAGGTGTGCCAAAGTCGACTATTCTTTATTATATAAAAGAGGGCTTGCTCCCTGAAGCGAAAAAAGTAAAAGCAAATGTGCATAAGTATAGTGATGAACACCTAGAGCTTATTAAATATATAAAATATATGCAAGAGAATATGGGAAGTACAAATGAAGAATTAAAATCTATTTTGACAAAGAAAAATGCCTCTTTTTCTAGCTCTTATACTATGCTTGCACCTCTGATGAATACACTTAGCGGTGAGATTAGTGGCATGAAATATTATACACAAGAGGAGTTTAGTAAGCATTTTGATATAGATAAGAAAAGGCTTGAGGGTTTAATGCAAGAGGGCATCGTTATCCCTATACAAAAAAATAGACTAACAGATAAAGATGCCGCACTTGTTCATCTTGTAGAAGAATTTTTATCCCTTGGTTTAGACTACTCCATACTTAAAGAGTATGTAAAACAAGCAAGGGTTCTTTCTAGACTTGAACAAGAAATGCAGGAGCAGCTGTGTGGTATGAGGAATGAAGAAAACTTCTCTACTCTGTGGAGGCTTATGTTTGAGACACTCTTTAATGCAAAAGAGTATATTTTTAATCGTAGTACATATAAAACACTTGTTGAGTCAATAAAAAAAGAGTTAATCTAAACTTTAATATCGAGCTTATGAATAGGTTCTTCTTCTTTGTTCTCCTCGTCCTCTTCTTCAGGCTTAGGACTTCTCTGATTTTCCCTATCTGCTTCATCCCGAGTATGCTCTTTGTCTTCATCTACCTCTCTATTCTCTTCAGTTGGGCGAACCTTTAGTACTTTTTCATCTTTTTCTTGTACTTGTGCTTGAGCGACCATATTTTGAAAATCGACACGGTTTTGATTTGCATTTTGAGTAGAAGCTACCGCTGGTGTCATTTGATTTGTAAAGATTGTGCTTGCGACGGGTCCAATAGATGCCATAACTAACTCCTTGTGTCTATCTCAATTGTTTTATATTTATTGTAAAGTACATTTGCACCATGCTGGATGGTTACTTCTCTACGAGGAGTATAATCGACCAAATACTTATCTTGTGAAGTTGTTGTAAAATCTACACAGAGTCTTGCTGCTGATTGGATGATGTTTTGAGGTAGACTTTGCTTGTCTGTTGTGATGATGACATGGCATGAAGGGCGATCTTTTAAGTGTAACCAAATATCTTTGGCTCTTGCATTTTTAAGTAAGGCGATATTTCCTTTTTCATTTTTCCCTAGTTGTACTTTATAACCCTCTATCCAAAAACTCTCAATGCTATCATTTACTTGTATCTTTTTTGTTTGTACTTTTTTTGGGAAGAGAAGTTCTATCTTTGCCACATCTGTTGCCATTTCTACTGTGTGTATAAAAAGTTTGAGGTGTTGTATCTTAGAAGAGAGTGACTCCTCTTCTATATGTAAGTGTTTAGCTTTTTGTTTGGCTTTTTTACTTCGGCTAAAGAACATATGACTCACAACAAACGCAGTAGGACAAGCCTTGTCTATATGTAACTCTATTTTTTCTCCATCATAGTCTTCTAAAAGGAGTTTTTTTGAGTAGGGCTTGAAATTTTCTACATTTGAGAGCATGAGATTTCCATAATGCTCATTTTTTTTGGCTAGTTCTTCTAGACTCTCTTGTGAGTCTAACTTCTCATAAAGTTTTTGAAGTTTTTTGAGTTTTTTATTTAAGAGGGCTACTTTTTGCTTTTTAAGGTTTGCGAGTTGTGCGTTTTGCTCATTTGTATAGACAGAGTATAAAAACTCCTCAACACTCTCTAGTGGATACTCTTTTGCAACAAAAGGAGCATTTGGCACATCAAGAAGTTTTTGCCCTACTCGTACCTCACGAAATGATGAGTAAAGGTCAACATGACGCAGAGCTTCTAGGACAATATTTTGCTCATCAAGAATGATAACATTTGTGTACTTTCCTGTAAATTCTATCTGCAAGTACGTAATTTCTTCTTTATAAGCAGAAGCCATAGAAGTTTTCATACGGATGATTTTATCATCGTTAAGGAGTTCTATATGTAAAATATTTGAACGATTAAAATGTTTAGCGATAAGAACATCAAAAGGAGCATTGTAAATTTTTGAACGAGGATACTCTTCACACTTAAACATACTAGAGTTTGAACGAGACATATTAAAGTAAATAGCATCTCTTTTGTCAAAAACAATTTTTAAAATAGTATCGCTGACTCTATGCACGGCAGATATTTTGTTAAACTGCTGTAAATAAGTAGTAATTTGGCGAAGATGGGATAGTTTCATGTTTTTATTATATCATAGAGAATTAGATTTAATACAAAGGAAGCAAAGGCTATGTCACATGATCATCAGCATACGGTAGGTAAAGATATAAAACTCAAGCGCCTAGTTTGGGCAATCAGTATTAATGTTCTCTTGACTGTTGCACAGATTATAGGAGGAGTGCTCTCTGGTAGTCTTGCACTCATCGCAGATGCATTACATAACCTTAGTGATGCCATCTCTTTAGTCATCGCATTGATTGCGAGAAAAATCTCAACTAAAGAGAATGATGCCTTTATGACCTTTGGTTATAAACGAGCTGAAACATTAGCTGCATTTACAAACCTTATAACCTTAGTTTTGGTAGGCTTATATCTTATATATGAAGCTTTTTGGCGTTTACATGAACCTCAGGTTATAGAAGGTTGGATGGTTGTAATTGTAGCAGCAATAGCACTTGTTATAGATATTGCAACAGCATTTCTTACATACTCTATTTCTAAAGACAATATGAATATAAAAGTAGCATTTTTGCATAATGTTTCTGATGCACTTGCATCTTTAGCTGTGATGATAGCCGGTGCACTTATCATTTTGTATCAGTGGTACTTTGTAGATACCTTACTTACACTTCTCATCGCCTCCTATGTACTTTATCAAGCATATACTATGTTACCAAGTGTCATAAACATACTAATGCAAGGGACACCAAAAGAGATAAAAATACAAGATGTTATAGATAGACTTGAAGGACTTGATGGGGTGCAAAATGTTCACCATTTACATATTTGGCAACTAGATGAGCATCAAAATGCACTTGAAGCTCATATAGTACTAGAAGATATAAACGAGTTGGAAAAGCTCAAAGCCATTATCAAAGCAGAGCTATATTCTCTTTATAAAGTGCAACACTCTTCTTTGGAGTTTGAGACTAACTTTTGTAATGTTGAGCATTGTTAATTTTGTACTTTTTTTAATGTTGGTATGTTTTTAGAACAGTGAATATAGGCCTCTTCAACCTCGACTAGAACCCATGTTACTTGTACTTGAGGAAGTGAACTTATGGACTCAGTTACCTGAAGAGACTCTTCTTTAGTGAGATGTTTATCAAAATCTTTAGCATCAATTATTGTTGCTTTTCCATTTATATGTAGACCAGTTTGAGTCTCAAAAAAATCAATAAAAAGCATACCTATATGCCCGTTTTCTGAAATGTTTCCAAGCGAAGCCATTACACCGTTACCGTTGAACTCAGGATAAATGAGTTTTTCTTTACTAAGCACTGTAACAAATCCCTCTTGTCCAGCTCGAAAAGAGCTGTCGCTCTCTCCGTTTTTATCGGCAGTAGCTATAAAGAGCATAGTCTGTTTTTTAATAAAGTTTTTCATAATATCAGTGATATATGAATAGACCTCTCTCTTGTAAAAACCTTTAGCATTCTCTTGTGTATCATATTTTTTTTGGAGTAAATGTTCTCCTTGGCATCCTGGTAGTTGTTGTGAGTTTTTTATCATATATAGCCTTTTGATAAGGGAAAATTAAATTTATCTAATTATGCCCTTTTAGCTATTTACTCTTCTTTCATTCTTTGTGCTAGATAGTCTGCTGTTGGAGCATCTACGGAGTTTACATGTAAAACAATCCACTCTGGTGTTTTACGTATAAAGTTGAGAATCTTTTTAAAATCTCCATATTTTTTCCACTCTCTACTACTATGTTCAAGGTCTGATAAAAAAATATCGTGAGCTGTTTTGTGCATCTCATACTTTGGAAAATTATACTTTAGCATTAAACGTTCTTCATTTGCAAAATGCTTTTTTACATGCTCAACATACTCGAGAAGTTTTGCTTCAAGGGCATCTGTTGGTGTCTTTTGTATTTGACATTGTGTTGCAAGTTTATCAATTTCATTTAAAATTTTTATCTCACTCTCATGTGTTTTTTGCATCTCTTCAACACTCATCTCTTCCACTTGTTCTGCATAGATTAGACCCATCTTCACCCCTTTGTTTTTTATAGTTTAGCACAAGATTAGAATTTTATCGGTGATATATGTCAAGAAACTGGATATAATTTAGAATAAAGGGAAAAATATGAATAAAATATATATTTTAAAACAGAAAATATTTGATAATCAAAATAAAATATTTGCATATGAACTTGTTTTTAAAGATAGTGAAAACAAAACCACAAAACTCTCAAGTAAAGTAACAGATACTTCTAAACTTATTATGAGTTCTATCACAAGTACCGAGTTAGATAAACTTTTAGGGAAAAAAGTTGTGGCACTGATTAATGTAGATGAAACTATTTTAACTAAAGGTATCTTAGATGTACTAGACAAAGATAGGTTTATTTTAAATATCCTTGAAGACATCATCCTTACAGAAGAAGTCATTGGAAAAATTGTACAGTATAGGAAAAGAGGCTTTAAACTTTCTATAGAAAATTTTGACTCAAGTGCAAAAATGATAATAAAATTTAAGAGGCTCTTTAACTATATAGACATTATCAAAATGGATGTCTTAAGTTCTGAGGAGAAAAATCTTCAAAAAGTTATGAAAAAATTTAAAGGAACTAGGATTAAGCTTCTTGCCCAAAATATTGAAACAAGAGAAGAATTTCACAAATATTTTGAGATGGGATTTGATTATTTTCAAGGATATTTTTTAGATAAACCTGAAGTTATTGAGATAGAATCCATCAAAGAACCTGCCCAATTTATAATATTACAGTTAATTAAAATTATAAAAGCTAACGACACAACCGAAGAATTGGAATTTTTCATAAAACAGCAACCTGACCTCTCTTTTAAACTTGTTCAGTTTTTTAATAATGCTAAAAATATGGATGTGAAGATAGAATCAATAACTCAAGTCATTACACTTATGGGAAGAAATAAACTCTTACGATGGCTTATGGTCTATCTATATTCAGAAGTATCAACAAATCCAGCTTCACAAACACTACTTGAACTTGCGATAAAAAGAGCGGAGAGAATGGAGAGCGAAGCAGATGCAAAACATAAGGATAAGGCTTACCTAGCAGGTATGTTCTCTATGCTAAGTTCAATTTTTGAGACAAATATTCAAGAGCTTATGCAACGTGTAAATATGGATCAATCTATCACATCTTTAGTTTTGGAGAAAAAAGGTATTTTTGCATCTTCACTAATGAGAGCAGAGGAGGCTGAAAAAATTTACCTCAAAAAAATAATGATGGCAAACTTTGAAAGACTTAGTACTTCTGACTTAGTTTACACTCTCGAAGATGGTGGAATTCATATAGATAAGGATGGGTTTTAACACGAAGTTTGATTCAAAAAGATTTTACTTTGTATCTACCTAACTTTTTTTGATGTGTATCAATAATATGAACAGCACATGCTAAACAGGGGTCAAAAGAGTGCAGTACCCTCAACACTTCGAGAGGTTTAGATCTGTCTTGGATTTTTAACCCTATAAGTGCTTCTTCATAAGAACCTCTTTTTCCATCAAAGTTTTTTGGAGTGGCATTCCATGTGGTGGGTGCGATGACTGAAAAGTTTTCTATTTTTGCATTTTTTATATTTATGAAATGAGAAAGTACACCTCGTGGAACTTCAAAAAAGGCTCTTCCTTTTGCTTCTTTTTGCAAAGAATTAAAGTCATACTTGACACAAGTGTCTGTGTCGTAGTACTTTACATTTTGAATCAAATTTGACATAAGTTTAAAGATATACTCGCATACATATTGAGTCTCTATCGCTCTAGCGGCATTTCTCCCAATAGAAGTTGATAAATCTATAAGTTCTAAATCGCTCTTTTTCAAAAACTCATCTACAAATGATTTTATCAAAGAATTTTTGTTGCTGTAAGTGATTAAAAGTCTTGCAAGAGGTCCAGTTTCCATAGTATTTCCATCGTAACGCGGTGCTTTTATCCAAGAGTATTTATCATCATTTTTATCTGTTTTTAAACTACCATCATCATTTAAATCAGTATAACAGATTTCGTTTTCTTCTCCATCACCACTATAGGTACCTGGTCAAAAGAATGCCAACCATCAGAAACCTAAAGATGACTAATGCAAGGCAAAAGTGCAGAAGGAGCTACTAGTAGCTTCGAGTACTTTTAACGAAGTCAGTAGTTGTCTTGCCAGCTTTTAGGTTTCTCCTACGGGCGAATAGAGAAATATCCTATTGTGTCGTTAGATTTCCCTTGAATTAGCCAGCCAGTTCTGCGAAAAATCTGCCTAACACTAGAAACATTTCTCTATTCGCTGATGAACGGTGATGGCATTCTTTGACCAGGATACTTTCTGCCATAGGTCTATCTCTTCAAAGTTATTTTACTCTCATCAAAATTCTCTATATTTTGAAAGTCGTGATTGTAAATTACCCCAGAACTAAAAAGGTTTTCCTCTCCCTCGAACTCATAACCGCCAACTGCTAAAAAGTTCCCATTTGCACGACCCATACCTGCTTTAATCTCATCTCTATATGCCATTGTTAAAAGTAGGGCATCTGGAATATAAGCACGGTCAATAAACTCTTTTGCCTCTTTGATGATAAAAAGGTAATCGTTTAATCTTTGAGGGTTTAGCATATCCACTACACTTGTGACACCTCCTACAACTATGCTTTGAGGGTGTGGTGTCTTTCCTCCAAAAATAGCTACAGCCTTACTAATATTTGTCTGAAATTTTAGAGCTTCAAGATAGTGAGAAATCATAATCAAGTTTTGTTCAGGTGTCAACTTGTACTCACCATGTCCCCAGTAGCCATTGGAAAATGGTCCTAGTTTCCCTGCTTTTACAAAGTTGCCCACTTTTTGTAAAACAGCTTCATAGTGAGCCTCAGAATTTCTAAAGGGGTGTGCATGGTATTTATAAGCTTCTTCTTGTGTTGATTTTGGATTCGCTTTTAAAGCACTTGTCACATCCACATAATCAAAAGAGTGAAGATGATAAAAGTGGACAACATGGTCTTGAATAAAGAGTGCCATTGCCATCAAGTTTCTAATGATCTCCGCATTTTTAGGTAGTTGTAGAGAGTAAGCATCTTCAACACTAGAGACTGCTGCTCTAAAATGCGAGTTTGTACAAACACCACAAATTCCTACCAGCTAACAGCCCAGCATCTCGTGGATCTCGACCTTTTAAAATTATCTCTATTCCTCGAAATAGTTGTCCACTTACCCAAGCTTCTTGTACTACACCATCTTCATCCACTTCAATCTCAGCTCTTAAATGCCCTTCTATTCTTGTAATAGGGTCTATGACTATCTTTTTCATATTTTTCTCTCATTTGCATATTTATCAAAAAAACCGACTTCGGTACAACCCATACATCCATGTCCCGCTTGAACAGGCCAACTCGTGCCATCGTTAAACTTCATTGAGGGACAGTTTGCATAAGCATAAGGACCTTTACATCCCATTTCAAAAAGACAATATCCCTTTTTAGCACCATCATCTCCCCACTCTTTAACAAACTCCCCAAGTTCAAAATGACCGCGTCTTTCACAGTTGTCATGTATTCTAGTTGAGTATGCCCATAAAGGTCGATTAAACTTATCTAAAGCTGGTAACTCCTCAAACATAATGTAAGATAATAGAGTCCCTACAATATTGACAGGATTAGTAGGACATCCTGAAATATTAATGACATCGTCTCGCTCCAAAGCCGTTGCAACACCAACTGCACCAGTTGGATTTGGAGAGGCTGCTACCACCCCTCCATCAAAAGCACAACTACCAACTGCCATAACAAACGCAGCATCTTTAGCACACCTTCTTAAAAGTTCTATGCCCGTCTCGCCTTTGGCTCCAATACGAAGAAATTTACCATCCATAGCCATTGGAACTGCACCCTCTACTATGAGAACATACTCTCCTTTTTGATTTTTGATTATCTCTTCTAAGACTGTTTCACTTTGATCTCCACTAGCACTCATAAGAAGTTCATGGTAATCAAGCGAAATATAATCAAATATCAAATCTTCTATAGCAGGGTTTGTTGATTTTATAAATGCTTCAGGGTTCCCACTACAGTCAGCAAGTTCTAGCCAAATTATTGGTACTTTATTTAGACTTAAAACTCCCTTTCCAACGAGCTCCTCAAACTTTGGATGTAAATGCATACTTGCAGTTACCATCGATACCCAGCTGTTTACTTCAGATTTTGCTATTTCTAAAGATTCCATCGCATTTGTTAGGTTATCCGCACTGAGACTGTTTCTTGGGTGTAGTTTATTGAATTTATCTAGTCGTTTTTGAACTTTTTGTATCTCTTGCTCTCTTTGAAGTTCTTCCTCAGTTATCTTGAGAATACTCGGGTCAATAAGAGACTGCGAATTTTTAATAATTTCTTGAACCATTGGCTTACATTTTCCACAGACACGACCAGCTTGAGTAAAGTTTGACAACTCACTAAATGTTCTTACTCCATTTTGAACAACTATCTCAGTCAAGTCTTGAGTGTAAACATTCTCACAACTACATACGAGTTTTCCTCTATCCCCAACTACTCGGTTTTCATACAGAGAGTTTAAGTCAACTTTTTGCCCACTCTCAATAAGTGTTTGCAAATACCCAATATCTAAGTTTGAATTTATTCCTATAAACCTAGTGAGTCTGTTCTCGTTTAAAAAATACTCATCTATGCGATTATCTTTTTTTGAAGAGATAAGAACTTTTTCATACTTTGATGTAAATTTTGGAGAACAAACTTCAACCAGATCAAACTTTCCAACTTTTAGCATATCGACACTGACTTCTAGCGCAAACTCTTTGATATTCAAGCCCATTATGTGCGATATCGCAACATCTGCTTGTGTTGCACACTCTTTGACATGTCCCGCTACAAAACTAAATGTTTCAACTTCTGCACACTCACCAACTGAATAAATATTCACATCATCTGTCTGCATATTTAGTCAGTCCTGAAAAACCAAACAAACCCCTATTTTAAGTACTTTAAAGCCATAAAATGATATAATTTCAACAGCTAAAAAACATCAAAATAGTGTAAAAACTGCAAAAATCTTCAAAAAAGTGGTCGAAATGGTTCAAAAATCTCTCTTCAGTGGAACATTTATGGAAATGCTCGATACTAATGACCCTCTCATAGTATTAGCCAATAATTACCCTTGGTCGAAACTCGAGGATTATCTACAGAAGTTCTATTCTGGAATAGGTAGACCTCCTAAACCTATTCGTCTAATGGTAGGACTTCTCTTACTCAAGCAGATGGAGAACCTGAGTGATGAGAATCTTATATTGCAATATAAAAGAAACCCATACTATCAATACTTTTGTGGCAGTAGTGACTATGAACCAAAAGAGCCTTGCCACTCCACCGAACTTGTAAAGTTTAGAAACCGTATTGGTAAAGATGGATTTGAGTATATCTTTAAACTCAGCGTAGAGATGCACGGAGAGAGTGCAGAGGAAGAACAAGTTATTATTGACTCTACTGTTCAAGAGAGTAATCTTACTTTCCCTACAGATGGAAAGTTGGCATTAAAGATTATAATTCATCTACTTCGTATTGCAAAAAAAGAGAATGTAAAACTCAGAAGAAGCTATGTTAAAGAACTCAAACAACTCCGTATACTATTACGATTTTATAGACACCCTCGTAAGCTTAAAAAAGCACTTGGTGCTATGAAACGCATACGAGCCATTGCAAAGATACTTATGCGAGATATAGAGAATAAAATGGATGATGATATTCAATTACTCTACAAAGAGAAATTTGAGTTTTATCTCAAAGTCTTGTCACAAGAGAAGAGTGATAAAAATAAAGTGTATTCTCTTCATGAAGTAGATGCATATGCCATCAATAAAGGTAAGGATCATAAGGGTTATGAGTTTGGAACTAAAGCTTCTATTGCTACTACAAAAGAGAGTGGTATCATTGTTGGTGCTGTTGCACATAAAGAGAATATTCATGACTCTAAAACACTACCATCTGTTTTAGATAATGTCCATAAAAATAGAAAGACTCCTGTAATAGAAAGTATCTGAGACAGAGGATATGTTGGAGTTAAAGAGGTCTCTAACAATTATGATGCTCTTTATGCCTTTCTTTATCTTTTTGCATTTTACATGAAATATTATCAAAAAGAGTTTATTTTACTACCTCTGCTTCAAGCTATAGAAATGCTGCCTATTGCTTACACAACTACAATATCAATACCCTCGACAGTTAGAAAAAAAGATAGTAAAAAAGAGCTTGAAATAAAACGACAAAAGTTTCGAAGACGCGCTGCTATTGAACCTGTAATAGGTCATCTAAAATCAGACCACAGAATGGCTAGAAACTTTCTCAAAGGCTTTAAAGGTGATGAAGCAAACTTACTTCTAGCTGCTAGTGCATTTAATCTTAAAAAGTGGATGAGAATCTACTTTTTTGCTCTTTATTTGGGAGATTATGCTTTACTAGAAGTGATAGTCACTGAAATCAAGAGGCTACTTTCACACCAGAATCAAATTAATAATTATAGTGCTACTCAGAATCATAAAAAGTCTATGTTTAGGTAGTATTAAGGTTTGTGGAATCGGGTTTTTCAGGACTGACTATTTAAGTTCGTTAAAAATTCCTTTATTGCATTTCAAAGTTTCTCTAAAGGGTGCTATATTTGGTTTTATACCTGTAGCAAAAATTAAAAATGGATTTTTTATATTGAGTTTTTTTGTTTGAAGAGAGTGTATTTCACCATTTTTAACTACCTTATCAACTATCTCATCTTTATAAGATATTTTGATTTTTCCACTTTTAGTATAACACTCTTCTATGGTTTTAATGGAGTCTGTTGAGAGCTCTTTGCTGTAGAGGTGTTTCAGCACGAAGAAGGAGTGTTATACTTTTAATATGAGGCATTTCATTAAGAGTTTCGAGTAGTTCAAGCCCTATCGGTCCACCTCCAACTATCACAATTTTTCGAGCATTTAGAGTATTTTTAATAAGTTCACAATCATTAGCACTTCTAAAAACTGCGGCATTGCTAATATCACTAATATCAAAGAGGGGAGTCGGCAGAGAACCTGTTGCAATTATAAGTTTGTCATAGCTAAACATAGAGTTTTTTGAAAATACTCTTTTACTCTTTTTATCAATTTTTTCTATAAATTGATTCAGTTGGATTTTGACTGTTGGGTCTATCTGTAATGCAATACCATCAAGGTTTTCGGATGCATCAAGTAGGTGGCATAAGTGTATTCTATCATAGGGAGGATGGCTCTCATCACTAAGAATTAGCACTTCTAAAAAAGAATCCTCTTTTTTTAACTTATTAGCTAAATAAGCCGCAGATATTCCACCACCAATAATTACTACTCTCATACCAAACCTACCTATGCAAAATTTCCTCTTTGTTTTGAGACATATCTTGTCATTATTATATATAAAATTTCCCTAATTGGAATGAGTAAAAAAGTGGGTGTAGTTGGTTTGATAGGTAGTTATGAAAAAGAAGAGTGCCCCAAAGAGAGATAAGAGTAATTCCTATTACTATACCTACATATAAGTAGATTGGTTTGTCCGCTTTGGAGTGCTTTTTGGCTTTTCATATTTCACATGAAGAAAAAAATGTTCTAAGTTATTACTATCTTTAGCTAGTTCTTCTCTTAGTACAGATTCAAGACCATATTTCTGTGCATCTCCATGAGCAGATCTTATTTTACCTTTGTATCTTCTCTTCCTCAGATCTTTGGTTAGCTTTGTATTCATTCATTTTTAGTAATCCCTTTCAGAAAGGTTAAAGTGCCAGCAACTGCAAAATACGACTAACTATTGTTTCGTAGAGTCGATCGTGCTTGTGTAATAACTTCTTATAATCTTTTAACTGTTGAGTTTGGATTTTGTCTACAATCTAATATTGCATAAATATAAATGACATCATCTTTAATTTTATAATATATTGAAAATGGAAACCGCTTTGAAAGAAGCCTATAATATTCTGAGATAACTATATGTATTCCTGCATAAATATGCAAAGATTCTATATCAGATAAAATTGAATCTAAAAAATATTTACCAAGACCATCTTTTTGAGCTTCGTAAAAAGATATTCCAATTGCTATATCTTTTTCAGCCTCATCTAGAATCTTTATATGCACTAAGTTAACTTTTGTAATCTTCTTTTAGCACTCTCTAAATCACTAAAGCTTGACTCAGAGTTTTTAATATTCTTTTCACGATTAACTAATACATCAAGGTGCCATTGAGGAGTAAATCCATTATCTTCTGCATTATGAGTCATGTTCTCCCATAATTCTTCCATAATAATGAATTTTTCTTGCATAGGAATTTCATCATATTTTATAGGTGCTGTCATTATATACTCCTAGTTTGTAAGTTCATAGTGTATTATAACAAAAAGTAGAAAACTAAGCACCCATTTTTTTCATTGAGTCTTTTTTCTTGATATGTTTTTATAAACTAATTGTATCATTTTTTGATACAGTAATCTACTGGAGTGGTAACTTAAATTCATACATTCTGCAAGTATTATGCTGCAGAAAGGTGAAGAGTTAGCTTGGGTTAGTAATGTAATGCTAGGGACATAGTGAATTAGCAACGACATTAAGTTTTATGCTAAATATATTTCAGATGATGGTAGAAAAAGAGGCTGCTTTTTTAGATGGTGAGCATACAAAATATAAATTTAAAGTGTAAAGGTGCTTAGTATAGGGGATATAAGTGGTGGACCATCAGGAATTGAACACACCCTATTTATAGATATTAGAATGGAATATAATTTGTAAGCCCCTAAAATAGCCCCTAAAAAACAAAGTGTCCTACATACGTGACAACTTATAGATGAATTTATGAGTTGTAAGTATATCATATATCAATTTTCTAGTAGAGCATCTTTTGAATTAGGGGAACAATACATTGTATAAAATAATATTAAGTATTAATATATACAAATATTAGTAGTTAATTTATTATATTAATACTTTAGTATATAATAATTGACTTTCTCTCCTACTTCTCAGCTATAATAATACTAAAGTATTAATAAAAGGCTGTTCTCATGGCAAAAGGTAAAAAAGTTGTACCGACCGAAAAGGTTACATTTACTCATATAAAAGATGAAGAAGATTTTGCAAAAGTGATTAAAGCAAAAAGAACAGAGCTAGGTCTTACTATTATGGAAACTTCTTCTTTTTGTCAAATTACTAATGTCACTCTACAGAAACTAGAAAAAGGTTCTAAAGGTGTTCGACTCTCTACTGCACTGCATGTTGCAAAAATGCTAGGTATAAAAATAAAGTTTGAGGATTAATGATGCAAAAACTATATGTCCATTATAAAAAAACTCTAGTAGGATTACTTGAATATGAGCCTTTATTAAAAAACTTTAGCTTCGTTTATGATGATAATTGGATTAGAGAAGGATTTGAGTTGAGTCCATCTTTAAAATTCAGCGGTTTTGAGGATTATGCTTTTAAACTCTTTATTGAAAATTTATTGCCAGAGGGAGAGGGTTTAGATGAAATGAGTGTTTATTATCAAATTTCTAAATCTGACAAGTTTTCTATACTCAAACATATTGGTGCTGAAACAACAGGTGCATTGACTTTTACAGATACTAAAGAGATTAATATACCAACAAGTTTTAGAGAAATACCATTAGATGAGTTAAAAGAGAGGGTATCTAAAAAAGATGTTCAATCTATTATACTTTGGGATGAAAAACTAAGGTTAAGCCTTGCAGGTGTTCAAGAGAAATTAGCAGTTGCAATTATTGATGATGTTATTGGTTTAGGTGAAGGAGATATTTGCTCTACTCATATTCTTAAATTTAATCGAAAAAATGAGAATGTAATTTTAAATGAGTACCTATCTCTAAAACTTGCAAAAGCGGTAGGCATAAATGTTGCAGAAGTTGAGTACAAAAAGTTGGGAAGCGAGAATGTTCTGTTTGTAGAGAGATTTGACAGAAAACTTATCAATAATAAATATATAGAACGATTACATATTATTGACTCTACACAAGCATTAGGTTTTCCATCAACATACAAATATGAGCGACTATATAACTCTAAAGATATAAGAGATGGTGTCTCATTTGAAAAATTATTTAATCTTGCAGAAGAAGCAAAAATCCCTCTTTTATTTAAAAAAGAGTTAGTAACTTGGAATATGATTAATCTCATTTTAGGTAATAGTGATGCCCATGGTAAAAATATATCTTTTTTCGTAGATAAAGGTGGTTTAGAAATAACACCATTTTATGATATTGTGAATGTTACAATGTATAAAGGCAAGTATGCACAAGACATGGCAATGGCTATAGATGATGAGTTTGAGTTTGAAAAAATAGGTCTATTTGATATGCTTGAATTTTTACAACAAAATAAAATCTCAAAAACGCAATACTTTAATGACTTTAAAAAACTAGTTCAAAAGATACATAAAAATTTAGATTTTAGTTTTATTGACAACAGTTTAAAAGAGGAAGAGAAAGAGTTTATACAAGAATATAAAAATAACATCATACAAAGATTAGATAAACTAAGTGATGTTGTAAATAGAATGAGATTTGATTTACCATTTGAGGATGAAAGCTATGAAGAATTTTTTTGATAGCTATAAAGATACAATACTCAGAAGAGTTGGCAAAAGTGACTACTCTAAACAAGAAGCTGTAGAAAAATATTTACTTTCAATAGAGAATGAGTTAATTCCTTTTTAGAGCACTCTTGAACTGATAGAAATTTTATAAATAGTTTTGATTGATTAAATCTAATCTATTTTTTTATAGTGGTTTTTCCGCTCTTCTCGGTCTTTTTCTTTGCATCTCAAATTTATTTTTCAACTCAGGCTTGTAGTATTGTTTGGCTTTATTTAGTAAAGCCATCAGTTTAGAGTTGGCTTGTGTTGTTGAGAAAATTCGATTTGAGTTTATAGAAAGTTATAGGAGAGGGTGATTATAGATTTTACAACATAGAAATCCATAGATGGAGTGTAAAAGTTTTTTATATTTATAGTGAAATGGTAACTTTTTAAATAGTGGTTACCAATAGGTTACCAATAAGTAAGAGTAAGTAAACTTAAAGTAGTTGTTAGGGTTCGTGTTTTAGGGGTATATGGTATATTTAGAAGTGGTGGACCCTCAGAGATTCGAACTCTGGGAGGTGTAACCCTCGCCGGTTTTCAAGACCGGTGCATTCGACCAACTCTGCCAAAGATCCACGTGTTTGTTGTAGTTTAAATATATAAACTGGAGGTGCCACCCAGATTTGAACTGGGGATAGCAGCTTTGCAGGCTGCGGCCTTACCACTTGGCGATGGCACCAGTCAATTATCTTTCATATCAATGGTGCCCGGAGCCGGACTTGAACCGGCACAGTATTGCTACCGGGGGATTTTAAGTCCCCTGCGTCTACCAATTTCGCCATCCGGGCATCTGCTATGAAATCACAGTTTAATAATTTAAAAATAAAATGGAGCGGGAGACGAGGTTCGAACTCGCGACCCCAACCTTGGCAAGGTTATGCTCTACCACTGAGCTACTCCCGCATCCATACTCTTACACGACTTATGTCTGTAAGTGAGCCGGAATTATAGCCGATTGTTTTTGATTTGTAAAGAGTTTTTAGTATAAATTACGAAAAAAATGCTATAATCACATTATATAAACTATATTAAAAGGCTTTTTATGAGAAGTGATACAATTAAAAAGGGCTTTGATAAAGCTCCACATCGTTCATTATTACGTGCTACCGGTTTAAAAGATGAAGATTTTGATAAGCCATTTATTGGGATTGCCAACTCTTATATAGATATTATCCCTGGACATTTTTTCCTACATGAGTATGGAGAGATTGTAAAAGAGGCTATTCGTGAGGCAGGTGGTGTACCATTTGTTTTTAATACCATAGGTGTTGATGATGGAATAGCGATGGGGCATGATGGTATGCTTTATTCACTTCCAAGCCGTGAGATTATCGCTGATTCTATTGAGACTGTGATGAATGCACATAAACTCGATGCGATGATATGTATTCCTAACTGTGATAAAATTGTTCCAGGTATGATTATGGGAGCACTTCGTGTAAATGTTCCAACTATTTTTGTTTCAGGTGGTCCTATGGCTGCTGGGCATAAAAAAGATGGTACTCCTATTGACCTTGCTACTGCGTTTGAGGCAGTTGGAAAGCATGCTGAGGGGAAAATGACAGATGAAGAACTATATGAGATAGAGTGTGAAGCTTGTCCTTCAGGTGGTTCTTGTTCTGGTATGTTTACAGCCAACTCTATGAACACACTCTGTGAAGCCATGGGTATAGCCCTTCCAGGAAATGGAACTATACTAGCGATGACTCCTGAGAGAATAGAGCTTGTAAAAAAAGCTGCAAGACGTGTAGTTGAACTTGCAAAAATGGAAGATCCAAAATACAATATGAAAAATGTTTTAAATGAAAAAGCAATTCATAATGCCTTTGTTGTAGATATGGCGATGGGTGGAAGCTCTAACACTGTTTTACATCTTTTAGCAATCGCTAGAGAATCTGATGTAAACTATAAAATAGAAAACATCAATAAAATTGCAGATAAAGTTGCACATATCTCTAAAATCTCTCCATCAAGATCAGATGTACATATGGATGATGTTAACCGTGCTGGTGGAGTAAACGCAGTGATGTGTGAAGTCTCAAAACGCAGTGGTTTATTAAAGCTAGATGCTCTGATGATTTCGGGTGAGACATTAGGAGAGAGAATAGAGGGCTGTGAAATTTTAGATGAAGATATTATTCATAAAAACGAAAGATGCTTACTCTCAAGTAGGTGGGCTTTCTATTCTTTTTGGAAACCTTGCACTAGAGGGTGCAGTTGTTAAAACTGCTGGTATTACTGGAGATATGAAAAAGTTTAAAGGTACTGCTGTATGTTTTAACTCTCAAACAGAAGCACTTGCTGGAATAATGGCTCATAAAGTAAAAGCAGGTGATGTTGTAGTTATCCGTTACGAAGGACCAAAAGGTGGACCAGGTATGCAAGAGATGCTTGCTCCTACTTCACTTATCATGGGTATGGGACTTGGCGAATCAGTAGCACTTATAACTGATGGTCGTTTCTCCGGTGCTACTCGTGGTGCTTCTATCGGTCATATCTCTCCTGAAGCTGCTGAGGGTGGTTTAATCGCTCTTGTTGAAGATGGTGATGAGATAGAGTTAGATACAGATGCTCACCTTTTACAGTTAAATGTAAGTGATGCCACTCTTGAAGAACGTAGAGCAAAATGGAAACCACATGTAAATCATGTAAAGTCTAAATGGCTTAAACGCTACTCATTATTAGTATCAAATGCATCAAATGGTGCTATTTTAAAAACAGAATTATAGGAAATTTTTTGAGCGCAATAGCAATAAAAGTAAATGACGAAGTAATAGACTTAGTTACGGCAGAAGAACGTGGAGTTGAGGGAGAAGAGATAGAGTTAGATAACTCTCCTGAGTCTTTAGATGTTTTACGTCACTCAACAGCTCACCTTATGGCACAAGCTATAAAGTCACTCTATCCTGATGCAGAGTTTTATGTAGGACCAACAGTTAAAGAGGGTTTTTACTATGACTTTAAGACTGAGTCAGAGATAGGTGAGGGTGATTTAAAGAAGATAGAGAAGCAGATGCTTTCGTTTGCAAAGAAAAAGTACAAGATAGAAAAATATACGATTTCTATGGATGAAGCTAAAGAAAAATTCAAAGATGACCATTTAAAATTAGCGGTTATGGAGAGAATTTCTGATGATAAGATTTCTATCTATAAGCAGGGTGAGTTTGAAGACCTATGTCGTGGTCCTCACTTACCATCTATCGGGCTTATTCGCTACTTTAAACTTACTAAGATAGCAGGTGCTTATCTTGGTGGAGATTCTAAAAATGAGATGCTTACTCGTATTTATGGTATTGCATTTGCAGATAAAGAGTCTCTTAAAGAGCATATGACTATGCTTGCAGAAGCTGCTAAACGCGACCACCGTAAAATCGGTAATGAGATGAAACTTTTTACTTTTCGTGAAGAAGTTGGGGCTGGTTTTCCTATCTGGCTTCCAGCAGGTGGACGTCTTCGTGCTCGTTTAGAGTCACTACTTTTTAAAGCACACCGTAAACGCGGCTATCAACCTGTTCGTGGACCTGAAATGCTGCGTGCAGACCTTTGGAAAACATCTGGACATTATCAAAACTATGGTGAAAATATGTACTTCACACAGATAGATGACATCGAGTTTGGTGTGAAACCTATGAACTGTGTTGGACATATTAAAGTATATGAAGATGAGCTTCACTCTTACCGTGACCTTCCTATCAAGTACTTTGAGTATGGTGTGGTACATCGCCATGAAATGACAGGTGCACTTCATGGACTTTTTCGTGTAAGAGAGTTTACTCAAGATGATGCACATATTTTTTGTACTGTTGATCAGATAGAAGAGCAAATCATCGAAGTTGTAGACTTTGTAGATAAAACTTATGACTACATTTGATTTTAAATACAATATGACTGTAAGCACAAAACCCCAAAAAGCTGTTGGCGATGCAGAAGTTTGGGAAAAATCTGAAGCAGCACTTATCAGTGCCATGGAGAAAAATAATCTTCCATACACTATAGATGAGGGTGGAGGAGCTTTTTATGGTCCTAAAATCGACATTAAAATTCTTGATGCTATTGGTCGAGAGTGGCAATGTGGAACAATTCAGTTAGACAATAATTTACCTGAGCGTTTTGGACTTGAGTATAATGGTGAGGATAATGAAAAAATCCAACCTGTTATGATACATCGTGCTATTTTAGGTTCATTTGAGCGTTTTATTGGGATACTAACAGAGCATTATGCAGGTGAATTTCCGATGTTTATCGCCCCAACACAAGTAGCAATTGTACCAGTTGCCGAAACACATAAAGATTATGCTAAGCAACTATCAGATAAACTTATTGATATTAATGCCGATAGTGAGATATATGCTAAAAATGATTCGTTAAATAAACGTATCAGAACGGCTGAAAAAACTCGTGTCCCTATGATTGTCGTAATTGGCGATGAAGAGATAGAGAATAAAACAGTATCGATTCGTGATAGACGAACACGAGAACAATACACTATAAGTGAAGATGAATTTCTAACACTTATACAAACTAAAATAAATGAGGTAAATTTTTGAACCAAAAGAAAAACCGTGTCATAATGAATGACGATATCCGAGCGACAGAGTTGAGATGTAATGTAGATGGGGGAGAATCTTTAGGGATTATCTCTTTTGATGAAGCGATGGAAAAAGCAAATGAGCTTGATTTAGACTTAGTGCTAATCGCCCCAGATGCAAAACCACCTGTTGCTAAGATTATGGATTACGGTAAATATAGATACCAAGAAGAGAAAAAACTTAAAGAGCAACGTAAAAATCAAGTGAAGATTGTTGTCAAAGAGATTAAGCTTTCAGTGAAGATTGCTGAAAACGATATGAATTTTAAAGTAAAACATGCAAGAGAATTTTTAGAAAAAGGTTTTCATGTTAAGTTTAGAGTGTTTTTACGTGGTCGTGAAATGGCTCATCCTGAAGCTGGAAAAGAAGTTTTACTTCGTGTTTGGCCAATGGTTGAGGACATCGGTGTAATGGAAAAGCCACCGAAGTTTGAAGGTCGCTACTTCAATATGTATGTAACACCGCAGAAATAAACGCTACTCTCTTCTTATGTAAAAAAAGATATTTAATCTTTTTTTACATTTTGTTCATTATATGAGATTTCATCTCATTCCTTCCTAATTCATAACTTTTATCAAGATTCTTAAATGAAAACAGACTAATATCATTTAACTTGTCACTACTTACATAAAAATCACAGGCTTGTTTTTTAGCGAGATTGGGAGCGTGCCAGGCAATAAAAATTATTTTTTTTATCCAGCCAATTAATGAACTTGGTCGTTTTTTATTAAAAGGGTAGAGGTTTATTCCTAAAATTTTATAAGGATATTTTTGAAGAACTTCTACTGGAAAATTATCTGTGACTCCCCCATCTACATATAAGTTACCCTCAATCTCTTTTGGCTCAACTATAGGAGATATGGCACATGAAGCTAATATATACTCATGTAGCTTAGTCCCACGGCTTAGGTACTCACATTTTGCATTATCAATATTTGTTACAGTAATGACTAGAGGGATTTTTAGTTCTTCAAAAGAGTGCTTATTTACTAACTCTTCTAAAACAGGACTCTGCATATCTATTTTGTAGAGATAAGACTTTGTAAAAGTAAATTTAAAAATACTTTTAAACTCTTTAGATTTAAAAATCTCTAAAATCTCTTTAGCACTTTTACCTGAGGCTATAGAAGCACCAATCAAAGCACCAATACTGGTACCACTTATAGCTTTTATCTCTATGTTGTGTTCTTCTAAAATACTAATGCAACCCAGATGAAATGCACCTTTTGCTGCACCTCCTGAGAGGCATAAACTTATTTCTCTAGGAAATTTATTATTTTCCATTGCCCATCCAATGTTTCTACAATTGCAGTACAACTCTCAACCCAATCGCCACAGTTAAGGTATTTTATACCATCAATGTCTCGTATCTCTGCTTTGTGTATATGCCCACAAATAACACCATCATAGCTATTTTTTTTGGCATGTTTAGCTAAAATGGCTTCATAGTCTGATATGAAAGAGATAGAACTTTTTATGCTATCTTTAGCATACTTTGAAAGCGACCAGTATTTTTTATATCCGAAAACTTTTCTTGCAAAATTTACTACTCCGTTTAGATGTAGAAGTAAATCATAGCCATAATCACCTAAAACAGCAAGCCATTTTTTTGTCATGGTTATAGAGTCAAAGAAATCTCCATGTGTGACTAGAAATTTATTGTTATTTAAATCAATATATTCCATTTCACTCTCTATTTTGAGTCTATCACCTAATATTATAGGGACAAAGGGACGTAAAAATTCATCATGGTTTCCAGCTATAAAGTAAACATTTGTTGATTTTCTAGCTTTACGAAGAATTTTTTGTATCACATCTGAATGTGATTGTTCCCAAACAAACTTTCTCTTTATAGCCCAGCCATCAATAATATCACCAACCAAATAGAGGTTTTCTGATTCATAATCACGAAGAAATTCTAGGAGTTGAGAAGCTTTGGAAAATTTTGTGCCAAGGTGCACATCGGAGATAAAAATTGATCTAACTTTTGTGGTCTGGGTCATTTAAGATAAAACCTTTATATTTTTACAATTATATAAAGGTTTTATTTCTTAATGGTTACAAACTATTTTACTACTTTGGCTTTTAAATCATCTTCACTGATTTTTTCGCTTACATATTTTATAACAACTAGATTTTCAGTTTCATTGATATACCATTCGGCTATGTGTTCATCTTCAAGAGCATTTAGTTTCACTGTATCTATATCATCATGGTTGATGTATAAGTGAGAGTGTTTAGTAGGATTTTGAAGCTTTAAGGCAGTCCAGATTAACCATAAAACAGTAATAACAGAAATAGTAATAGAAAGAGTTTCTCTGTCGCTAAAGTTTAGGTATAAACCTGCAAATGTACCACCTAAAAAAGTTGCAAAATATGCAGATGAGTTAGATATACCTAGGGCTGCACCTTTTTGGTGAACCTTAGCAAACTTACTTATCATAGACTGAACAAGTGGCTCCATCATGTTAAATCCAACAAAGAATAAAACTACACCAACAACAAAGACTGTACTAGAATTTGTAAAGCCCATGATTAAAAATGATGCTAGAAAAAGTACTATAGAGAGTAAAAATATCTGTTTAGGAATATTTTTCTTCTCACCAAATACAGCAGCAGGACCCATAGCAACAAGACCTGCAATCATCGCTGGAAGATAAACCATCCAAAGTTCTGACTTCTCCCATGAAAAACCATACTCAGGTTTTGTAAGAATAATAGGAATAAGTACAAACGCCATGGTCATAAGACCTTTTTGAAGCGTGTTTATAATTATCATATTTAAAAGGTTGTTGTCTTTAAGAATATCTAAGAGTTTAGAATCTTTATGGTAGATATGTCTTATCTTTGGAGGAGTTGGTACTTTTGTAAAGAGAATAACTATAGAAAAAATTGCAAGCAGAGTTGTGATAAAGAAGATAGAACTGATACCAAAGTTAGAAGCTATAACAGGTCCAAGTCCCATAGCAAGTGCAAAACTCATAGCGATAAATCCACCCATGATTGCCATCGCTTTACCGCGTTTTTCTTCTTCAACTAGGTCTGAAACCATCGCTGTAGCAACAGAGCCTATAGCCCCAGCACCCTGGAGAAAACGTCCAGCCATTAGCATATAGATGTCAGTAGAATAAGCACAAATAAGTGAACCTATGATAAAAATGATAAGTCCAAAAAGGATAGTAGGTTTACGACCTATCTTATCACTCATTGTTCCAAATGGTAGTTGAAATATAGCCTGTGTTAGTGCATATCCTCCAACAATAATACCAACTAGAAAAGGTGTAGCACCCTCAAGGTCGAGTGCATAAACAGAAAGAACAGGTAAAACTAAAAATAGTCCTAAAAATCTTAGGAAGATAATGGATGAGAGTGGTAACACTTTTTTAAACATATGAGACCCTTTATAGTATAATGGCAGGATTATAACAAAACAATATTATATAAAGCAAAGGGAAGAAGATTTGAAATTAGTTTTAGCTACATCTAATAAAGGAAAAGTACGAGAGATAAAAGCGATGTGTGAGGATTTTGAAGTTATTGCCTATACTGAACTTATCGATGAATTTGAGATTATTGAAGATGCCGATACTTTTAAAGATAATGCTCTGTTAAAAGCACATGCTGTCTTTGATGCACTAGAGGATGATAGTATTGTAGTTCTAGCTGATGACAGTGGAATAAGTGTAGAAGTTCTTGATGGTGCACCTGGGATTTATAGTGCACGTTATGGTGGAGAAGATGCGACTGATAAAGATAATCTTCATACTTTAATGCAAAATATTAAAGTAAAAGGGGTAGATAGCTCTCCTGCGTTTTACACAGCGGCCATGGCAATTGTAACAAATACAAGCGAGAGAACAGTACATGGATGGATGTATGGAACAGCACTTACTGAGGCACAAGGGGAGGGTGGTTTTGGATATGATCCTATGTTTATTCCATTAGGATTTGATCAAAACTTTAGGTCAGCTAGATGATGAGACAAAGAGAAAACTGTCTCATCGTTCTAAGGCTTTATCTCTTGTACGAAAAAAATACTAAAAACTTTATAAAAATTTAACACTCAATTTACAAAACTTTTTTTCTAAATCAGTTAAAAACATATGTAAGTGGGTGTTATATCTGCTAAATCTCTGCATGATATTTCCTTTAACATTGGATGTTAGAGGAAACAAGCAAATAGTATTCCATTAGTTAAAGAGCAGTAAAAGTAATACCCCAAATATAATTCTGTATATTCCAAAGGCTACAAAAGTAAACTTTTCTAAAAATACTAAAAAGAGCTTTATAGTGATAAACGCAACGATAAATGAGACTATAAAACCTATACCTAAAGAGAGAAGGTGTTGTGTGTCAAACTCTTTGTAGTGTTTGAGTAGGTCATAAGCTGTAACGGCACTCATAACAGGAAAAGCGAGTAAAAAACTAAACTCAGCACTTGCTTTGCGACTTAGTTTTACAAGTAGAGCACCTATGATGGTCGAACCAGCACGTGAAGTACCTGGAATGAGAGCAAAAACTTGAGCCACACCTATAACTAAAGCTTGTTTATATGTAACACTCTCTACATCGTGAATCTGCTCACTCTCTTTGGGGATAAAAAACTTCTCTACAACTAAAAAGATAATACCACCTACAATAAACATAATGGCAACAATAGTTATACTAAAAAGCTCTTTTATCTGATGTGAAAGAGAACTCCAACGCTCCAATAGGAATAAAAGCAAGAAATACTTTACTCCATAAGTCTATCTTTTTAAAAAGTAAACTTATCACGATAGTTAAAAAATACAGCTAAAATAGCAAGCAAACTGAATAATTACCTCAAAAGCTTTTGTGACGATATTGTCTGCTCTAAGCCTAAAAATTCACTAGCCACTATAAGGTGACCCGTAGAAGATAAGCAAAAACTCGGTGGAAACCTTCGATAACTCCTAAAATAACACTGTTTATGATGTGTTACATCATTTTTTTCCTAATATATACATATCTTTCTACACAACTAAAACCCTAAATATTTCATTCCCATAATATTAACTAATTCCTGCTTCATATCCAATAACTCTTCTTTACTAAACATGCTGTAGGTAAATCCCACAGAAATATAAAACAAACCTTATAGCAAAAGAGAAAAGATGGAAGAAAAGTTGCTGAGACTTCTGGCTCAGGAGGTTTATCATCGAAACAACAAGAAAAAAAAGAGTTACTAAAGGCTTTAAAAAACTATTCCAGATTATAGGTAGATACAGGTAAAATAGAATACCCACTACATGAAGTATTATTTATGACACTGTTTGCACTGCTTAAAGGCAACACAACATTTAAAGATATATTGACATGGATGATATTTAATGAAAATAATCAAGTTTTTTAAAAAGAATGTTTTTTTGAAAAAAAGAGAAAATAAATATACCTTCAAAATCATATCTTTCTACACAACTAAAACCTAAATATTAATTCCCATAATATTAACTAATTCCTGCTTCATATCCAATAACTCTTCTTTACTAAACATGCTGAGTAAATCTAATATTTGAATATAATTTTCAAGACCAGCTAATAATGCAGGATGTGTAAACTCCTTGCCTCTCTCAATAAGTCTACCACTTAGAAGTACTAAGAATTCTCTAATTTTCGCTCCATTTTTAGAATTATCATTAGCGATTTTCCAAACAAGTACACAAGCATATGAAACGACAAGAAGCCTTCTAAATAAAGCTATAGGTTCTCTTTGTTGCCATTCTTCCATATTGAACCCTGAAGATTTAAGGAGTTTGAAATAACTCTCTATCTTCCATCTATAATAATACCAAGTTGCAAGGATCTCTTTTGTGACACTTGTATCTAAAATATTTGTCACTAGGAGCCACTGAGCCACTACATTGTTGTTTTCATCAACCAGTCTCTCTACGATGAACCTTGCTTTTATTGGTTCTCCTTGAGTTTTTTGAAGTTTTCCTTTCCCATCACTACTAACAATAAACTTAGTAGCATCTCTTCTTACCTCGATAGCACACTCGTTGACATATATTTTTACTTTTTTATTTTTATACTTTATACTCTTAACTTCTTTACCTAAGGGAAGTTTATTTGCCAAATCTGATTGTTTTATGTCAATTTCTTCTTTGGGATAATAGACTTTAGAATTATTTTTAACTCTTAGTAGGAAAAGTTCATTGAGTTCGTGTAAGTCTCTCATAAAGGCAACACTATCAGATTCTCTATCTACTATATGCACTATCTTTTTGCTTGTTTGTAAATTATTACTTATCCATTTCGCTCTTTGGCCGCTAAGCCTTCTGTTGATTCCTTCCATCT
>JAUZRZ010000008.1 GCA_030949945.1 Sulfurimonas sp.
GTTCCACCCCACAGTTGCTTTTTCACTTCAGGATGCTGTGAAAAAACTTCTCGTGCTGCAATACTTTTTATTATTTGTACCATTCTTGTCACTGGCATTTTCGGTACACCTTGTACTAAAAAATGGACATGGTCTTCATCATTCCCAATCTCTAAAAAATTAATCTCATATCTTTCAGATATCTCGATACAAACATTTACCAAGGTATCTTCGATACCTTGACTAAATACTTTTCTTCTGTATTTTGCGGGAAACACTAAATGATATAACAAGAATGTCTTATTATGACTTTTAAAAATATGTTCACTCATTCCATATTGTACTGTATGGTTTCTTGAACTGTTGCCTACCGACCCAAGGGTACTGGGAAATCTTTTCGATTATATCTTATTCTATAAATGTTAATTTAATTAAAACAGCTTATAATTATCCTATATTTTATTATAAAAGGTTTTATATGGGTGGTTTTGCTGGTGGAGATGAGAGCGGGTATTGGGATGTAGATGATTTAATTAGTTTGGATGATGATACGTCTAATACTACGAGTAGTGCATTTAAACCAAACATAGAAATTAATACTAATCAATACAGTATTAAAGTCTACTCTAAAACAGGAGACTTCTATAATGCGATAAGCTTTGTTCCTTGCCAATGTGAAGTCTTAACTATTGAGGACTTTAAAGATACTTCTTTAGCACAAAAGAGCATCTCTCAAGCTTATAAAGCATTAAGTAGTCTTAGTGAAGGTTTAGATATTTTGGATTTCTTTTATGAGTATAAAGTCACAATAAGCAAAGATATTCCTAGTAAGACAAACCTAGAAGAAGTTTCTTCATACACAATGGCTTTTATGTATTTGGCCAAAGAAGTATATAATCTTGTGCTAAGCTCTGAGGAACTAATAAAAATATCAAATACTATAGATGCCCAAATACTAGAAGACACGGAATAACACAGCATCCTTTTTTCAATAGAATTTACATTATGTTAATCAATATAAAAGTAAGGAGATTATATAAGGGTTTCTAAGCCATTATTTAAATTTATTAGTGCATAATATCGTCACTAAGCTTTCTATAGCTATTTGGAGTAATTTCACATTGAATACAAATAAAGACAAACTAATAAACGATATACAGCAATTGCTAAACACATACGATGGAGTTGATAAAACTTCTATAAATCCAAACCTCTTAGAGTTTATGGATGAGGCAACATTAATCAGTATTATAAATTCGCTTTTAACACAGAAAGAAGACGCAAAAGAGTCTGATTTAGACTGGTTAGAGAAATTTAAAAAAGATATTAATTAATATTTTCTAATTTTACTGTTAATTTTAGATTTTATTAAGTTATATATTATATAATTTCGGCTCAGTTAAACAAGCTTTAACTAATTATTTAAGTGGCCCCGTCGTCTAGCGGTTAGGATCCATGGTTTTCATCCATGTCACAGGAGTTCAATTCTCCTCGGGGTCACCACTTATTACACCTTTTAATCCCCTGTTTACCGATACTTCAAACTTTAAGTTTTCTCTAGGTCATCCTTTGGGTCATCTTTTTATAGTCATTAATTGACATTCATAAACATCTAAAAGCATTCAAATCACTCTACCCTACTCCACTTTTATGTTATTGCCCTCAGTTCACAATCATCAGCCAAATTTACTGGGGTTATGGCGATGCCGATGCTACGAATGTAGCGAGGTTTTCGGGTGGGTGGGTTTAGAGTGATAACGATTAAATCCATCCTCCCGAATCGCCATAACCCTACTTTCTAGCATAACCCACTATAAACTCTAATCTCACTTTTTCTAAAAGTGAAGCGATCTCATATGCAAAGAGATTACTTCTATATTTATTTTCTAGTTCATGTAGATACTGTAGATAACTAATAGCCTCATCTTTTGTCACTATGCCACCCTCCTCTCCACTTTCTTAGTCTGCTTTGTTTTAACTCTAGTACACCCATACTTAGCTTTTATATCGTCCATATTCTTCTGTTTAGGGTTTCGCCCTTTCATCTCTCCATAGTACCACTGCTTCTTTTTACTAGCCCACTTAAACTTTAAATCTTTTAAAACTTCTTTGATAGCTCTAGTTTCTCCACTCAACCAAATCCATGAACCAACAACCTCAATAATTAGATTCTCATAATGTAAAATATTAGATATAACTTTTTCAAGTTCCAAATCAAACGCAGCATCATCACTCTCCATGATTCCATTTTCTAAAACATAGTTATATACTTCATTGAGAATTTTAAACTGTTCTGTACTACCTCCTACATCTGGATGAAGTCTTTTTGCTAAAACCTTATAAATCTTTTTTGCCTCATTAATTCCATCTATACCAGTAAACTCTATTTCAATGTCTGCTTTTGTCATCTCTCTACCTCTTTTAAAATTTTTATTAAATGTTTTGAAAAACATTTATCGCTGATAAGCGAAACGCTCTTTGCTCTTGCTCTTCAAAATGTTTTTTTTGGCTGAAACCTTTTGAATACCGTCTGCTTATCGTGCTATGACTTAGAATAAACTGGATGATAATTCATTTTAGTCTCAGTCTAGTTCGATATGCTCTAAGGTTTCACAAGTTTTCTGACAAAATAAATAATCAATAAAAGAAACGCTAGTTATCACTGCTTAGATGATGGGTAACGATAGTTACTTCCATTTGAGAGGTAAGGTCTAGCAAGTCATTTTTAGATATAATTAATATATATTAATATCAATTATAAGGAGAATCCACATGCTAGGCATAGATAATAGAAACTTATTTACTGATGGTAGTTATGCTGGCTCTGATGAGGCTTATACCCCATCATACGGAGTCAAACCTATCATTAAGTACTTACCAATAGATGCAGTTGTTTGGTGTCCATTTGACACGGTAGAGAGTGAGTTTGTAAAGCAAATAAGTAAGACGAACAAAGTTATCTACTCACATATTAAAAGTGATCAAGACTTCTTTACTTATGAGCCACATGAACACTGGGATATGATAATCTCAAACCCACCTTATAAAGATAAAAGAAAGTTCTTTGAGAGAGCATTATCTTTCAACAAACCATTTGCACTTCTTATGACTGTTTCATGGCTAAATGATGCAGCACCAAAAGAGCTCTTCAAAGATGTAGATTTACAGCTACTATTGTTTAACAAGAGAATCAAGTTTACCAATCCAGATAACAGAGTGAACAACAAAGTAACCTTCAGCAGTGCCTATTACTGTAACAACATCCTACCCAAGCAAATAGTTATGGAAAATTTAGATGTTTGCTAAAACATCTCTTTATAATTAATAAATGTTCACTTTGTGAACTACCTTGGAGAGCAACGACCAACAAGAGCCTAGAGGCGATTGAACGAGTAACATAACAAAAGAGCTGTGCTTTGATGGTTAACATAACACGACATTCTTTTAAGCGATAGCGTAAACTTTGCTCGTAACGCAGTGAAGAGGTAAGTTTTAAAAGAATGTGTGTTATGTTAAAGGTAACTTGGCGTTGCGCTGTGAGTGTAAGGGCATCATTTTAGCTTCATTACTTGTTTGAAGATAAACTGGTGCATCTCACTCATGGCTGTAGCATAAGGTCAGTTTACGTCCAAAGCTTTACCACTTGTCTGAGCGGAGCGAGTTAAGAGCCTAATGGCGATTGAATGATTCTATACTTATGAAGAGAGAAACGAACGGAGTTTATGAGCCGTACCTTGTAGTCTAATAGTGGAATCTTACCGTGTAAGATGGAGCAACAAAGTGAGACTTTAGGCTCGCGTAGTGAAAGGAATTTCATTTCATTTTGATTTATAGTTGCCTTATAGGTTTTTCTAGTTTCCAAGATTGTTCCCCTTATAGTTGTATGTGTAAAATAAATGTAGGAAAATAGCACTAAAGTTCACCCGCGGATCTTTACGGATAGGTCAGTATATAATTATCTATTTATAGTGTGTTTATAGTGGTGTGATATGTATATGTGTAGAGTAGTGGCTTGAATTAAAAGCTGAATATACTTGAAATATTTTTCTAATCAAATTTTTACTGATATTTTTGTATAATCCAAATAACGAATAATTTAATAGTTTATATATGAAAAATATTTATACTATTGAGTATGCACAACCATAGAGAAAAAAGAACATACTCAAGTATGTTCTAAGGATAAGAAATTTATGAAATGTAAACAAAGAGAAGTAGATAAGCTAATAGATATTGAACAAGAAATAGTAACTAAACAAACTGTTAAAGATATATAGTGAGCTGGAAATCAAAACAACGATATATTAATCCACGGGATGATAGAGTAAAATTAGGAACTTTATCCAAAGATGCAGACAACATCCCTTCTAGACATAGGACATGGACAAAATTTAAAGCTTCATTTGGAAATGTTAATCATTATGTTCACGTCTTAGCTGGGCATACCATTGTCATAAATCTATCTTATGCTTTTAAACATTTTACCAATAACACTTATCATCAGTACAGAAAAAATGAGAATGCTACACTGTTACCTACCCTACTTGATCCACTGATTGTAGTTAAAGATACCTACGAAGGTCAAGCGGTGTTAAATTTTTACAAGCCGTTTAAAACTGATGATGAACTTTTCATATGATGATGTTTCAAGCCCTTGAAGAAAAAGATGGGCAATATAAATTTAGAACGATATATTCTGCTGATGTTATAAGTAAAGTAAAAGAAGTATTAAAATCTAGCGATGAGAGAACAGTTTATTTCAAGTATGGATAAAAAGGCAGAGGGCAGTGGCTACTAAGACCGTATCCTCGACCGAGTTCTTCAGTGAGACCTCTCTGCTATCTGTATTATGACAAAATATATATTAATTTCAGTTTAATTTAAGAGCTATAAAGATAATTCTAAGAATATAAGATACTCCTAATCCACTTGTTCCGTAAATACTTTTTTCTCTATCTCATCTACTAAAGCACGAAATCCATAAAAGAAGATATTCTTGTTTCTTAATTAATCATTTCCTTATAGAGAACTAGGAGTCTGTCGGTCTCCTAAAATCTAAATTCAACTAAATGTACTTCCAAACTGAAAAAATACCTAATAAGTCTAAATTTCAGTATAGTTTACACTTTAATCATCATTGCAACGCTATTCTTAACTCCTTTTATCCTCTAATAGTATGTAACCTCTTCAAGTTATATGCTATACAGAGTAAACTCCATTCACCTTTTGCTTTTTCAAAGCCTCTAAGCATGAACTGTCTAAACCCCATTACATGTTTCATAATACCAAATACAGGTTCAACAGTACTTTTACGCTCTGCAGAAATTTGTTTACCTTCTTTGGTTTGAAGTCGATGCTTCATCCTTTCCACTGAAGTAGGATTGTCCGGCAGTGGTTCTTCTGCTTTGAACCTTTCTTCAAGTGGTTGATTATGTGAATCTTTACCGAAAGAAATATAGGGTGTGATCTTAGTATTTTCACATTGAAGAATGTTATGCTCACTTAAAGTAACCAGCATCAGCTAAGAATGAAGATGGTTTAAGCTCAGGGTTTTCTTTAAACCATTTAAGCGTTGGGGTGACTTCTTGTTTATCGTTTGCGTTTTGAGTGACATGCTTGTGTACAATCAATCTTGAATCGTGTTCTACTGATGCTTGCGCATTGTAG
>JAUZRZ010000009.1 GCA_030949945.1 Sulfurimonas sp.
CACGCTGATAAGAAGCACCTGAAGTAAACATATTTTTTACCCACAAGTTGCTCGACCTGCTCTATCATCGGCATAAAAAGTGAAGAGTCATAGTTAGAAGTTTTACCCTCTTTGATAGCCACAACTCTCTAAACCCATACCTGTATCAATAGAAGGTTTTGCAAGTGGAATTTTTTCACCACCCTTCTCTTTTTACCTCATACTGCATGAAAACGAGGTTCCAGATTTCTAAAATCTATCTCCCTCTCCACCCATTTTATCTTCAGGACCATGAAATTTCTCAGCCCTCGATCATAAAAAATCTCAGAACATGGAGCACATGGACCAGTGTCCCCCATAGACCAAAAGTTATCTGCATCTCCTAAACGCATGATTCTGTCCGCATCTATATGCTTTTTCCAAATCTCTTCGGCTTCATCATCGCTCTCATGTACTGTAACCCATAACTTATCTATGTCGAGTTTTAAAACCTCGGTGAGAAACTCCCAAGCAAAACTAATAGCATCTTCTTTGAAGTAATCCCCAAAAGAGAAGTTACCAAGCATCTCAAAGAAAGTATGATGTCGTGCAGTATGCCCTACATTTTCAAGGTCATTATGTTTTCCACCCGCACGAATACAAGTCTGAGCTGATGTCGCACGAGGATTAGCAGGTGTTGGAATTTCACCTGTAAAAATCGACTTAAAGGGAACCATCCCCGCATTGTTAAAAAGAAGTGTTGCATCATCTGGCACCAATGGACCTGAAGCAACACGATTATGTTGTTTGGATTCGAAAAATTTTAGATACTCTTCTTTGATATTCATAGCTTCATCTCTTATATAAAATTACGCGATTATATCTAAAATGTACTAAATAAATTTGTAACCTAAATGAAATGAAATAAAATTATAATTTTCAAACCCATACAAGAGAGAACAATATGCACGAGAGAGAATTTATGATTGATGCTAATAACCCTGAACTTGAAATTTATGATAATGTGGATGATATGTTTGCTCAAACTGTTTGTGAGGATATTCTTGAAATTCCACAAGAGCATATAAAAAAAATCGAGTGTTACAATGAAGCTTTTAAAATTTACTTGACAAAAACAAGAACATATTTTAGAGATGACTGGTATGTCAATCTTCAACGATTAGACTATGTATCTTAAGAGTCAATAAACTTTTTCTCATCAGATATGAGAATATTTTGATACTGTTTTAAAAAAAGTTCTGTTGCGATTCCATTGCCTAGACCTATCTGCTCTTTTTCTAGGTTAAGAATAGGTGTTGTCCTATAACCGCAAGAGGGAGACTTTGACTTTAAAACTATGGCATCTACATCTGGATTTTTATCTATAAAAGCTTCTATCTCTTCTTTTAATAACTCTGTCACATCTTCGCCACTTACTTCTTTTAAAATTCTATTTTGATTATCTACTCGTACTACTGATATTCTCTCTCTTGGTGTCCCAAAAGAGGTGCTTCTGGACAAAAAGGGATAATTTCGTACTCAGCAAATGCTTCTATCACTGCGTTTACTTGCTTAGTCTTACCATCATAACGACAATGCTCACCCAAAAGACAAGCAGAGATTATGACCTTTTTTTTAACAGATGACAATGGACTTAATTTCCGTCATCTCTTCTATGGTAAAACGCGGACCCTCACGACCTACACCCGAGAGCTTAACGCCACCGTAAGGCTGTATGTCAAAACGCAGGGTTGGCATATCATTTATGACTATTCCCCCTGCATTTAACTCATCAATTGCACGATTTGTTATCTTCAAGTCATTTGTAAAGACTGAAAATTGAAGTCCATAAGGCGAGTTGTTCATACGAGGCAGAGCATCATCAAAGGAGTTTACTCTGATAAGACTTACAATTGGAGCAAATACTTCCTCACATACAATTGCCATCTCATCAGTCACATTTGCCATCACACAAGGATGAAACATACGACCCTCACGATGAGGAGGGAGAAGAGGAATTGCCCCCTCTTCTATAGCAGACTCAATCCATCCCATAGCACGACTAGCAGCCTCATCATCTATAAGTGGACCCATAAAAGTATCATCTTCATAAGGACTTCCGACTTTGAGTTTTTTTGTCTCAATCGCCATAAGTGCGGCAAACTCATCATAGACCTCATCTTGTACATATATGCGTTGAAGTGAAATACAAACCTGACCCGAGTTCACAAACGCACCTAAAGCACAACGAGTAGCTGCTAGGGCTAAATCAGCAGACTTCTCTATAAAGGTAGCTGCGTTTCCACCGAGTTCAAGCCCTATCTTTTTAATACCTGAGTCTCTTGTAATAATCTCTCCAACAGGAACTGAACCCGTAAAAGAGATAACACGAGGAATATCAGAGCCAATAAGAGCACGAGCCAACCTCAGCATCCCCATAAACAACACTTAGTGCATCTTTAATAGCATACTCACTCTCAACAAAAAGTTTCGCAAACTTGTAAGCTGTTAGTGGTGCTTCTGGAGTTGGTTTGAGTACTACAGTGTTTCCAGCAACTAAGTGCAGGTCCGAGTTTATGAGCTACAAGGTTAAGAGGAAAGTTAAAAGGGGTAATGGCAACCACAACACCAACAGGCTCACGACGGAAAAAGCTCAGTGTTTTTTTCCCAGAGTCCATGGCATCTGTGTTTATAGTCTCCCCATGCATAGTCCGCATAGTCTCAGCACAAAGTGTAAGTGTTTCTATACAACGCTCAACTTCCACACGAGCAAAAGTGATAGGTTTTCCCACTTCATCCGTTATAGTTTTTGCTATATCTTCTTTGTTTTGTTTTAACTTGTGCGCAACATCTAAAAGCCAGTTACATCTTTGCGAGAGTGTTGATGCCTTCGCTGCTTTTGTCGCATTGTGTGCAATTTTTAGTGCCGCTTTAGCATCTGTAGATGTACAAAGCGGAGCAGTTGAGACTACATCCCCATGAAATGGTGATTTTCTCTCACTAAAAGTATCTGTTACTGCTTCTGTAGAGCCAAAAAGTATCTTTGCTTGCATATTGTAAAACCTTCTATATTTAATCTACAATGATTATAGCATTTTATGCTTGAGAGAGTTTTTATTAAAATATTAAGTTGTGATTTTGTTATAACAAGTATAATTTCAGAATATAAAACAAAAACATATTATTATATGTAAAAGGATTTCAATGAACAAATATTTACTAAAAGCAGTGCTTATCTCTGGATTATTTATTACTCCGATTTATGCGGAGACAGCAACAGCAGAGAGTGTAGCAACATTACAAAAGAGTATAGACGCACTTAGTCTAACGGTTACTCAGCAACAGCAACTTGTTTCAAAACTTTCTGATGATATTGGCTTAATGGCTGATCGTATTGGTACTATGGCGGATAGAATTGTTGTGACAGAAAATCTTTTAGCAGATACTTTAACTACATTAACTGGAAATGCCGACTTAACTGGAGGGAGTAGTGCTGATGGTGTTGCCCTAACAGCTCCAACAGATTCTTCACCTAAACTCTCTAGAACAGTGGCTCCAACTATAACAATGATTCCAGATGCAACTGTCTATCTACTATATGCTTCATCAGAGCTCAACTTTTAGTCCAGCAACTACAATTGCCTTATATGTAGATAGCACAACTACATTAAGTGACAAATGGACTCAAGTAGTTGATTTTTATGATAGTACAACTAGTACAAATTTTTATTTAGCTGTTAAACGCATAGATGGTGGCACTAAAATTTCATCTATCTCAAATGGCGTTAAAGTAAGTTTTTGAGCCCTAGGATGAAACTTACTATATTAAAATTATGCTTAGTTCCATTGGCAGTAATTTTTACTTCATGTGGTTCGAGTGAGAGTACGAGTGCTACTACAACTGTTAATCCCCTTTTAGGTCTTGATGCGAATCTTAGCATTGACAACATTTGCACTCCAGACCTCAAGTGTTAATGTCTATCAGGGAGATGTCAACCTTACTGCTAAATCATTCAAGATGTAAGAAGCATGGCAGAGAAAGTTGAACTTATGGCAGACAAAGTAACTACAACAATTGAGTTAAGTGAAACAGTAGTCAAAAGCCTTGCTAAAGATTTTTCGCTCAATTCTGCTTATGCTACACAATTTTCTATCAATACGGCATATGATTTAAATTCACCCTATTTTGTTATAAATGCAGCTACTACAAAAAACTTTTTACTGCTTTCATCATCCACGAGACTCTTTGTTCCAAGAAAAACAGTAAAAACATATTTTAATGACTCTACTTCGCTCCTTTTAGCATGGCAAAGAAGTCTTAATAGTTATGTATCAGGTCACCTATATGTAAATATATATGAAATCAAAGCAGATGGTACAGCACAACGAGTAGGCAATAGTTTTTTAATCCCCGAATCCAAAATGAAAACTATTTTAAATCTTACATAGTAGTATTTTAGATAGTGATATTTTCCAAAAGTTCTATGGACTCTGGAGTCACTACTAAAGCATCAAGCATATAGTCCCCATCATAACTATTCTTTTTCATATATACATCACAGGTTTTAAGAAGTTTTGAAAGTTTTGAGCGGGTTATATTTTGAATAGCTTTTTCATAATCCTCACCACTCTTAACCTCCACAAAATGAAGGACATCATCTTTAGTAGCGATAACATCTATCTCACCAAATCGAGAGTAGAAGTTTCTCTCTAAAATACTAAAGCCATTCTCATAAAGAAAATCACATGCTTTATCTTCTGCTAAATTTCCTTTGGCTCTACTCATCTTTACTCAAATAAAAATCTTTTTTCTTTGACAATACACCTCTAAACTTCCAGCTGACTCGTTTTAATTTTGTTTTGAGCATCTCTTTACATCCTCACCTATAATCTAGGGTTGTCTCATTGACATACCAAGGAAATATTGTATTCTTTTGTCAATTTACACCCTCCTAATTAGCTTATATTTAATTAAACACATTTATCGATACATGTGAAATATATTATTCTTAACTTGCGAGCCTATTCATTTTAAGTTGTACTTTACCCATAGCTTTATCTATCTGTTTAAAGCTACCATGATCAGTAGCGGCTGCTTTTTTAATGCTAAGATTTTCTAACACTACTTTTAATTCATCATAGTTATCACTTATCTTACCATTAATCGCATTTTTTACATCTAGTTGTGCTTGTTCTGACATTTCCATTTTTAGTTCCTATTTTTGTTTTATTATCTGATTTTATAGATTGACTGCTATTAAGCAATAGAGTTTACTATCTTCTCTCTTAAAAAACTCGGCAGTAGATTTAAAAGTCGAATGATTAAATAAAACCTAAGAGGGAAAATATACTCGCGTTTGTTCTTCTCTATTGCTTTTACAATCCTTGCAACACCTACTTCTGTTTGAAGTAAAAAAGGCATATTAAATTCATTTTTATCGGTTAATTCACTTTTGATAAAACCAGGTAAAATATTTATAACCTTAATCCCATATCTATTATACTTGTATCTAATACCCTCAGCATAAGCATTTAAGGCACGTTTAGAAGAAGAGTATATTTTAGAACTTGGCATGGAAAACAGTGAGGCTAAAGAGGAGATAAAGACTATCTTCCCATGAGACTGGGTTTTAAAAAGAGGTAATAGTATCTCTAAAATAGCATGATTTGAGAGGACATTAACACGGTAAAGGTTTTCAAACTCTTCAATCGTTGGGATGTCGTCGCTGCTCCTAGAGTGTCCAAGTGAGATACCTGCGTTTAGTATAACCATATCAAGGCTTGTAATTTTTCGTATTTTTTCTTGTAGAGGTTTAAAGTCACTTACATCTGCGACTATAATTTCGACAGACTTACACTGCTCAAACAGTTCACTACGAAGAGCATAGAGTTTCTCTTCTCTTCTAGCTAGTAAAATAAGTTCATTTTCAGTACTTGCATACTGGCGTGCTAACTCTTCACCTATGCCTGAGCTAGCACCAGTAATAAGAATTTTCATAAAAACCTATACTATCCTAATCATAACTGGTTTTGCATTGACAAAGTCTTGAGTTTCAAGCTCTTTTATCAATGCTTGCACATCTTTTTCTAAGGCTATATGTGTCGAGATAAGAAGGTTTGCAGAGCTTGCAGTTGATGGACGCTGTAACATTGTCTCAACTGAGATTTGGTGTTCTTCAAAAAGTTTTGTAACACGAGCTAACACTCCAGTACGGTCTGAAACATTTATGCGAAGATAGTATTTAGAGTTGATATTTTCGGCTGGTTTGAGAGTAAGTTTATTCCCTTCCATTGGTCGGTTAAACCCAAGCATAGGGGTTGATTTTCCACTTCTTGCGATGTCTATGATATTTGCAACAACAGCAGATGCAGTTGCATCTCCACCCGCTCCAGGACCATAGTAAAGTGTTTCACCAACCTTATCACCAACAACAGATATAGCATTCATAACACCATCTATTTTTGCTATCATCTCTTCTTGTTTGATAAGAGAAGCATGAACACGAAGCTCTACTTCATTGCCATCTTTTTTCGCAATTCCTAAAAGCTTAATAGCATACCCAAACTCTTTAGCAAATGCGATATCTTCACTTCTTACATTGTCAATTCCCTCTATGAGAATATCTTCAGGTTTAGCATCTATTCCGTAAGCAATAGAAGCGAGGATGAGTAGTTTATGTGCCGCGTCAAATCCACCCACATCAAACACAGGGTCAGCTTCAGCATAACCTAAATCTTGAGCCTCTTTTAAAATAGCATCATAAGAGACACCATTATTTGTCATCTCTGTCATCATATAGTTACAAGTTCCGTTCATAATTCCCATGATAGACTCGATATGATTAGCAGATAGACCATCACGAAGAGCGGTAATGATAGGAATACCTCCAGCAACACATGCTTCATACTCAAACGCGATGTTTTTAGCTATATCTTGAAGCTCATAACGATGATAAGCAAGTAGTGCTTTGTTTGCGGTAACAACTGCTTTTCCTGCGTTTAGTGCCTTTTTAACTACTTCAAATGGCTCTTCTACACCACCCATAAGCTCCACAACTATGTCAATTTCAGGGTCGTTTAAAATATCATCAACATTATCACTGATTTTGATGTCTAAACCTCTCTCTTTATTGAGATTTTTAACCACTCCACTCTTTACAACGATGTCAACACCCGCGCGAGCAGAGATAACATCAGCATTATCTCTTAAAATCTCAGCGACACTTGTTCCTACAGTTCCGACACCTATTATTCCAACTTTTATCATCTATTTTGTTTCCTCTTTCTCTTCAAACTGTTTTAAAAACTCTTTTATATTTCTAGCTGCTTGACGGATACGGTTATCATTTTCTATAAGTGCTATACGCACATAACCCTCTCCAAATTCACCAAATCCAATACCAGGAGCTACTGCTACACCCGCTTCCATAAGTAAACGTTTAGAGAATTCTAGTGAACCTAAATGTTGTACACAATCAGGCATTTTAGCCCATGAGAACATAGTCGCTTCATTTTTTTCTATCTTCCATCCTGCTCTATCAAATGCTTCTATAAGAACTTCTTGGCGATGGTTATACTTATCTGTGATGTCTCTTACACACTGCTGATCACCGTTGAGTGCTACGGTAGCTGCTACTTGAATAGGAGTAAACATTCCATAATCTAACCACGATTTTATTTTCTGTAATGCACCAATTAGTTTAGGATTTCCAACAAAGAAACCTACACGCCAACCTGCCATATTATAAGACTTTGAGAGTGTAAATGACTCCACTGCTACATCTTTTGCACCAGGAACTGACATAATCGATGGAGTCACATAACCATCAAAAGTTATATCACCATAAGCGATGTCAGAGATAATATAAAATCTTTTCTCTTTAGCCATTGCAACAAGGCGTACATAAAACTCTTGAGTTACAGTCGCAGTAGTTGGATTATGTGGAAAGTTTACAAGTACATACTTTGGCTTTGGAGAAGACTCCATAAATACACGATTTAAGTTCTCAAAAAAATGATCTTCATCTATACGATATTTTTCATCAAATTTTATACCAAACTTTACAACATTTCCACCCGCTAAAATAAAAGAGAACTCATGAATAGGATAAGTAGGATCAGGAACAACTGCAACATCACCTGGATTTGTAATAGCATAAGTAAGGTGTGCATAACCCTCTTTACTACCCATAGTAGCCACACACTCAGTCTCAGGGTCTAAAACGCACCCGTAACGTCTCTCATACCAGTCAGCAATAGCTTTGAGAAGTTTTGGAATACCTTTAGAAGTAGAATAACCATGTGTTTTAGTTTTTTGCGCAGATTCAACAAGTTTTTCACGTATATGCTCTGGAGTGTCTCCATCAGGATTACCCATAGAAAAGTCTATTACATCTTTTCCTGCACGACGTTCTTTCATTTTAATGTCGTTTACCTCAGCAAATACATACTTCGGTAATCTTTCAACTCTATTAAATCTTATCTCATCAAACATTTTTAGTCCCTATTCTAAATAATTAATGCTATTTTATCTAAATAAGTTGAGAGTAAGATAAATTAATGCTCTCGTACTACTTCGCACCTTTGGGCTCAAGGATGAGCTCATCACGAATATTTTTCATGGTATACAAGTCTGCGATTTTCATATACTTACTGTTTTGAGGAATTTTAAGCCAGAGAGAATGAGATATTTTATCTTCTCTTATGACTTTTAAAAGATGCAAAGAAGCATCATAATAAGCGATATATGGATACCAACTATTACGACGACTACTTGAGATATGAAGATTTTTTATCTGTGAGACATTAAGCCAGTGTGCATACAAAGAGCGTTTGAGTTTAATATCTTCTCTTGAGTCCAACACTTCTATATCTAAAAACCCCTTATCCATATCAACAACATAAGTCCATTCATATGCAGAATTACGCTCAATATCTATAATTTTACAGCCACTCTTTTTCAACTCTTGTTCTAAAACAAGAGGGTCTGTTGCATACTCTGATGTTAAGGATATACTCCAAGTAAACTCTGAAGCATCAAGGTTTGAAAATCTTGTTACATAACGATAATAACCAATATTTCTAAGTGTATCACCCATAAGTTTTACAAAAAACAGGGGAGAACCACTTGTTTTAAAATTTAGTTGCAGTTCACTCGGCTTATCAAAAAAAAGTTTTAAAAGCCCATTTTCTTTGAGTGTCTGTACAACTTTAACAGAGTTGATATGCTCTTTTTCATAAAAAGCAGATTCTGGCTCAAAAATAAGGTTTATAAACTCACTATTTTGACTATATGTTGCTTCATCTAAAAAACTTTTTATCTTTAAAGTAAGTGAATTTTCTAGTTCTTGTGCCTGAAGTAGATTAAAAATTAGGAGAAAACCTAATAAAAGTTTTACCATTTACTACCTCTGTTTAATTTCTTAAATTCATCTGCAGTAATAGCTTTCACACTACCATTTTCATATAAATAGTGAGTATTATCACGTGAGTTTATTTCTACTTTTTTGCCATCAATAAACATATCTATATAGCCATGTCCAAAAATAAGTAACCATTTTTTTGTAGGGTCCAAATCTATTTCACCCTTAAATGTTTTTTGACTCTTTTTATTTGTTACTACATCTATATATCCGAACCAAACTTTAGACTTTGCACGAATTTTAAAAGACTCGGGAACTTTTTTAATTTCTTCTATCTCTACTTCTTGAGAGACTACTGCTTGAGTGGCATTAAGATCAACTGTAGTATTAGAGTCAACCTGTAACATTTATTTCTCTACTTGGTTTTATTGTCTCTTGCACCTTTTGGATAAGTCTGTTATCTACTGGTTGCTCCTATAAGCTCTTCTTTACTAGAATAATCAAGGTTATACACTATGAGAATCCCGAACAAGAAGATAAAAATAACTAAATAAATATTACTTTTTTGTTTTTTCTTATTTGGTATAACTACGAGACTCTCATCTAAGTTTTGAGCATCTAAATCATCAAAATAGGCTGTTCCTGATGCTTTTAAACTTGAAAGATCTACATGGTACTCTCTCTCTAGTATAGAGATGAACCCTAAAAACTGAACTCTTTGTAAACTATCAAAGCTACTATAAAGAATAGCTTGCACATGTAATACCGGAATATGGGTATCTTCATATATTTTTTGTGCACCTAAACTCTTTAACTTCTCTAGCTCTTCACTCATTATCTCATCCTATCCATTAAAATTGCACCTGCTACACTTACATTTAGTGAGTCAAACTCATGCTTCATTTTTATACTTACTGCACAATCTAGTTTTGAGACCACACGAGAAGTAAGACCCTCCCCTTCGCTTCCTAAAACTAAAACCTTCTTCTTATCTATACGAGTCTCTCGTATATCCATTCCACTCATATCAGCACCATATGTAGTAAAACCTGACATTTTAAAGTCATTAAGTACATCATGAATATTATTCTCGACTGCAAAAGGCATATCATAAAGAGCACCGGTACTTGTTCTCATGATAGTATCTAGTGGTAACTGTTTTACACCACAAGCGATGATGGCATCCACACCTAAGGCATAAGCACTTCGCACTAGTGCTCCTATGTTTCCAACATCTGTAACACCAGAGAGGATAAGTACAAACTTTTTCTCCAAAAAGAAATCATACTGCTGTAGATGAACATCTTCAACTTCAGCTAAAAAACCCTGATGAGAGGCATTTTTACACATTTTTTGTGCAGCCTCATTTGGAATACGTTTTATCTCAAAGTCCATTTTCATAAGACGAGAATACTCTTTTTTCTCTAGCTCTTTTGCAAGGTAGAGTGTTTTGATTTTGTTGGGGTATTTATTGATTAAATAATATATTGGTTGTTTTGCATAAATTAACATAGAGGTATTTTATCTAAAAAAAGTGTTAATACAGTGACTTAAATGTTTTTTTATAGATATTTTATAGTTCTAACAGTCTTTGATAACAAGCTTTAGTATTTTCACCTGTAATTTTACTGATAAGTTTAGCTTGAACTTTTGTTGGTATATCAAGGGAGAGTATATCTTTTTGAGTTATAGCAGAGTCAGCTTGTGCTTCTCCAGCACTAATAACAACTACCCACTCACCACGAAAATTTCCATTCAAGAGTTGTTAATATTTCCTCAGCTGTTCCTTTAAAATATTTCTGATACTTTTTACTTAACTCTTTGGCTAAAAATATTTCTCTACTAGGTTCTTCTGTTTTTATCTCTAAAAGCAGTTTTTCTAAACGGTGTGGCGACTCATATAAAACGCTAGTAAAACCATTATGAAGTGCCTTTTGAAGTCCTGTAGCACGAGAAGCCCCTTTGTGGTCTAAAAAACCTAAAAAAAGCATCTTAGTCTCTTCAAATCCAGCCGCAACAAATGCAGTAAGCACTGCGTTTGCTCCAGGAAGAACATCAAATTCAACTCTATTTTCTAAACAGTAAGCAACTAGTGCTTGACCAGGATCACTCACACCTGGCATTCCAGCATCACTTGCATAAACAACATTTGAGTCAAAAAAATCAGGTGATAATTTTTCAATAAAATGTTTTTCATTATGTGAATGTAGGGAAATAAACTCTTGGGTCTCTTTAAAAATAGTGTTATAGCGAGTTTTTAGTATATTTATGAGTTTTTTTGTAACGCGAGTATCTTCGCAGAGGAGTATATCAGCTTCACTTAAAAGTTCAATACTTCTAAGTGAAATGTCGCCTATGTTACCAATGGGTGTTGGAACTAATGACAACATCTTTGAGTTTCTAAGACTCTTTTTTAGCGTAACGAGCGTTAAATTTCTCGATTCTACCAGCTGTATCTACCATTCTCTCAGAACCTGTAAAAAATGGGTGACACTCATTACAAATGTCTATCTTAAGTGTATCTTGAGCTGCTTTGTTCTCAAAACTATTTCCACAAGCACAAGTTACTGTACAAGTTACAAATTCTGGGTGTAAATTTTTCTTCATTTTCTTTGCCTTTTGCATCACGTCATTGTACGTAATACTATATATTTTTTAAATCCGTATGGGTGCAGATTTTATGAGTTGAAATTATATCTAAAAATTACTTAAAATACGAATTATAATCTAATCAAACTCATAAAAGCGATTATATCGTATCATAGATGCAAGCTCTTTTCCATACTCAGCACCTTTTTCAGAATATTTATCTAGTTTTTTAACCAATTGGTAAGGGTCGTTACTTTTCATCTTCTGTTCTCTAAATTCATTAAAAGCTCTACCTGTTGCTAAAATATGGTAATAATCTCGGATTGAAGCCTCAATACTAGGGTATTTTTTCACATAAATAGTCTTTTTACCTCGTTTTTCACCTGCAGGAACTCTTGGTTCATTTTTATTAAAAGACCAAACTCCAAAAAGATTTGTAGCATCTCTTGCAAATCTAGAAGTTTCCCAAGCACTCTCCATAGCAGCTTGTGCAATTGCGACACTTTTTGCATGTGGTTTCATTCTAGTAAGTAAATCTTGTGGACTTTTAGCACTATATGATTTCATAAGTTTCTTAATTTTAGCATTTATGATACCTTTATCTACTATCTTTTTAGTAGACTGATACTCGGCCTCTAAATCAGCATACACCTTGTTTACAGCAGGTACAACAAGGTCACGAAACCTCTGCTTCTTTTCCTGTACTGTCATTTTTTTAGGAACTACATTGGGTGTATATTTCGTATGTTCATTGACTTTTACACTTTGTACAGCATATAAACTGCTAGCTAAGTAAAATAAGTAGTAAGCCTAACTTTTGTATATTTTTCATATTTTTCCTTTACTTAGACAAGAATTCTTATTACAAAAATTCATACTCTAGAGTTAATACCCATCATCTTAAATTCACTAGATTGTATCATATATACACTAAACTGTCTATTATACAAGGTCTTTAATTTTACTGTCTGTAATCAGAATGTAGCTTTAATCAAAACAATCTGTAATAATAAAAATATATAATCTACTGAAATAACTGGTAGTGATGTGTTTTTCTTTAAAGAGCCCTTTCATTTGGGGGGCTCTGCTTCTGATAGTCCCTAACTTCAATAAATATGGAGAATAATATGTATAAAATTTCTATAGTAGCGACTCTGACTTTTGTTTTTGTAACAATACTTTATTATATTTCAGATATAACATCTAATAGATTAACTATCAATTCAGTGAAATTCAAACCAGTAACTCTATCTATGAATAATACTGAGAAAAAAATGATTAGAGTTTCAAAGTTCCTTACTCTTACATTTAATGATGGTTCTGTAAAAGAGTACCCTTTAACCTATAAGACACTTCTAAAGATGGGTGATAAAATTGGTACTGGAACCATAGGTCTCATTACAGATAAAAGTTCCATGCCTATTTTAAATGTGGATGGCTCCAAAGATATTTCTAATGAACCAGATGGTAATTCTCTTATTAGCATAGGAGAAAAAACTTTTTTAATTACTCACATGGAAGAGTACCCCGGGGTACTTTACAATACAGAAGTAAAAGTAGAAAATGGAGATTTAGTAGCCATTGATACTAAGGCAGTAAGTCTATCAACTGTTGGAGGTACTATTGTTAATTGTGCTAGTACTAAAACATCGTATGGGTCTCATTTAGGTGGTGAAGAAGATTATGCTTTAAACTCTATTTATGCTGATATTAAATCTCCTTTCTACGTTGATTGTACATTGGATGGAACTAATAGTAATATTTCGGGGGAGGAAAACTATTTTTGTTCATATGTAAATGCCATGAAGAAATATTTAGATGATACAGATATTGATAAAAGAAATGGATATAATGGAAATACATTTTCACCATATAATTATGGTTATATAGTAGAAGTTCAACCACAAATTGATGGCTCAACAAAATCTGCAAAACATTATGTAACTGGTAAATACACTCCTGAATTAGCTGTAATGATGCCTGATTCTAAAACTATATATATGTCTGATGATGGTACAGCAAAAGGTTTCTGGAAATTTGTATCTGATAATAAAATTAATGAATTTAAAGAAGTTTGGGAAGGCACTCTTTATGCAGCCAAAGTAAATCAAATATCAGCTAACAATGGCGGTAGTTTTAATCTCTTTTGGGTTGAACTAGGTCATGCAAAAGATAGTGAAGTTAAATCTATGATTGATTCAAAAATGAAATTAACAGATATTTTTTCTATAGCTAAGCCAGATAAAAATGGAACTTGTCAGAATGGATATACTTCAATTTATGAAGACTCTACATTTGAATGTTTGAAACTTGTGGCCGGTCAAGAAAAAGCGGCAGCATTCTTAGAATCACGAAAATATGCGGCTTATAAAGGTGCCTCAATAGAATTTCGAAAAGAAGAGGGTTTAACTTATGATAAAGACAGTAATGTACTTTATCTAGCTATGAGTTCTATAACACAAAGCATGGAAGATAATTATCAAGGTTTAGAACCAACTAATCATATTAAGCTAGAGAAAAATATTTGTGGTGCTGTATATCAAGTTACTTTAGATAAACATTATAGTGGTACTAAAATGGAAGCAATAGTTGTCGGTGAGCCCTTAGATATAGGTGAAAAGTACTCAGATGAGTGGAGATGTTCTCCTAATACAATAGCTAACCCCGATAACATAACTTATATTGGTAATAACATATTACTTATATCTGAAGATAGTACTAATCATGTCAATAATATGACTTGGGCATATAATACAAAAGATAAATCTATGACTAGAATTGCTTCGCTTCCAATCGGTGGTGAAGTTACAGGTGTAGATACTGGCATTATAGGTTCTAAAGCTGTTCTTATGATTAATACACAACATCCATTTAAGGATAATCCTGAAGCGGCAGATGGAAGTAAACCAAATACACCATTAATCGAGAATGTAAGCGATAAAGAGCTTAGAGCTGAAATTGGTTATATCGATGGTTTTCCTTCTATACTTTTTAAATAACTTATGAATAAAATAATTATTTTCTTTTCTTTATTATTTATATCAGGCTATGGTAATAATCTTGACGATACACAAAAAGTAAAAAAAAACTATATAAAAAATCTAGAATTAGAAAACAATATAAGCTATGAAGATGTTGTAAATACAAGAGGTGCTTATATAACTTCTATGTGCTACACAAAAACTAAGAATAAAGAGAATAAACTTATTTCTAATCCTTGTTATAGCTGTCACACAACAGGAAAAATACCAAACTATTATAATGATACAAACCTACAAAAAGAGTATAACTTTCCGAGTCAAGTTATGAAAAATCCCTTTACAAATCTTTTTAAAGACAGAAGTATAAAAGTTAGTAAAATTAGTGATAAAACTATTTTAAATTATATAAGAAAATCAAATTATTTTGATGATAATGGAAATATAAAACTTTCTCAAGAATTGCCCGAAGCTTGGAGGGGCTATAGGCCAGACTGTTATTATAATTTCGATGAGGATGGTTTTGATAGAGATAAAAAGGGTAATTACACTCTATGGAGAGCCTTTAGGTACTACCCATTCTTAGGAACATTTTGGCCAACAAATGGATCTACTGATGATGTATTAATCCGTTTAGATATGGCTTTTTCTCAAGACGATAATGGAAATTTTGACTTAGAAATTTATAAAATAAATTTAGCGATAGTAGAAGCTTTAGTGAAACAAAAAACATAAGTTTACACTCAACTATTTCTGAATTAAAATATGGTGTAGATTTTAATCAAAATGGAGTGCTTGATAAAAGCAATTACATTGCTATATCGACTTATAACAAAATGTCATATGTAGGGATGGCAAAAATAAATTTAAGTAATAATAAACTTCATTTATCACCAGGACTATTTCCTGAAAATACAGAATTTTTACACAGTGTAAGATATATAGACTGGGATGATGAAGATAATCATATTAGTATGTCAGACAGGATGAAAGAGCTACGTTATGCAAAAAAATATAGCTGGAAAACATATAGTGAGCTTGAGAGAATTGCTTCAGTAGAGTTTAAGGAAGCTCTATCTCTTCAAAACACAAGGGCAGTAATATCTACCTTTAGAGGAAACTATGAAGATGGGTTAAATAATGATATTGGGTGGGTATATCAAGGCTTTATTGAAGATAAAAAAGGTTATTTAAGACCTCAAACTCATGAAGAGACTATTAACTGTATGGGGTGCCATTCACATTTAGGGGCTACAACTGACTCTACCTTTGCATTTGCACGTAAATTTGAAGGAGTTGATAAAAATAAAAATAATTTTGCTTGGAATCATTGGACTCAAAAAGGTTTAGTTGGAGTTAAAGAAGCTCAAGTTATCTATAAAAATATCGGTAGTAAGTATGAATATAGTTTTTATTTAAACAACAACCATTCAGGAAACGAGTTTAGAAGTAACAATGAGATAAAAGAGAAGTTTTTTGGCATCAATGGTATTCTCAAAGAAACCATGATTGAGAAACTACATAATGATATTTCACTTCTTTTATTTCCATCTTACAATAGAGCAATGCAACTTAACAAAGCATATAAAGTGATAGTTGAAGAACAAAGTTTTATTTATGGAAGAGATGCTAGTATAGAACCTATTGATAATGTTTTTTTAGAAATTCAAGAAAATCAGGTGACGAATATTACAAAAGCAATTGTTCAACAGTAAGTCTTCATATCGTAACTAAAATATAATAGATTAGTAATAATACAACACTATAATCCCCTTAAAATTTTAAGAAGGGCAAAGATGTTATATAAAAAAATTGTGCTATTAGTATTTATTGCTATATATACTTTAGAAGCATCTAGTATTGATAAAATGCTAAGTAATGTAAATAATGCAAATAAAGACTCTATATCATCACAAAAAAAAGTGAATAAATATGTAGATGAATCAGAAAGAATTTTTGATGAATACTCTCGCTTAAGCAAAGAACTAGATGAACAAAACTCTTACAACAAGCAAATTGAACTTTTTATTCAAACACAGAATAATGAGATTCCAAAACTACAAAATCAATTAAAAGAAATAATTCAAACACATAAAAGAATCATTCCTTTAATGTTAGACATGTTAAGCACCTTAGATAAACTAATAAAGGTTGACACACCTTTTTTATATGAAGAGCGTCTTTTAAGAATTAATAACTTAAGAACATATTTAGCAAATGCAGACATTCCTATCTCTGAACAATATAGAATGATTATGGATAGTTATAAAATAGAGTACTCTTATGCTAGAACAATTGAAGTCTATAGAGACAAGTTAAGTAATGAAGATACTCGCAGTGTAGATTTTTTACGAATTGGAAGATCTGCTTTTTATTATCAAAGTCTTGATTTACAAGAGAGTGCATTATATGATTTTGAAAACAAAAAATGGATTATCTTAGATAAAAAATACAATCAAGATATCTCAAAAGCTATTAGAATGGCTCGTAAAAAAATAGCACCTGACTTTTTAACACTCCCTATATTATCTGCAAAGGCAAGTAAATGAAAAAAATCCTTTTACTTATAGCATTCATAGCACTTAGTTTACAAGCATCACAATTAGACAGTCTACTCTTAGATGTCAATAAAAATACAGAAGCTCAATTGAAAATGAATAAATTGAGAGAAGAGGTTTTTCTCAAAGATTTACAAAAGTCTAAAAAGCTATTAAGAGATATTAAACTATCTCTTAAAAAAGCTAAAAATAGAACTAAACAATTAAAGGAGACATTTAAAGCACAAAAAGTAACTATTCAAAATCAGAATAAAGAGCTTGAAAAAAATACTGGTACTTTAAAAAACCTTTTTGCCATATCAAAACAAGAGGCTAGAGATTTATCATCTCTCTTAAAGGTTTCTATGACTTCTACTCAACTAAAAAATAGAGAAAAATTCTTAAATGAATTTTCAACTTCACATTCTATGCCAACTATCAATAATTTAAGAAAACTATGGAAACTTTATATTCAAGAAATTATAGAATCTGGAAAAACAGAGACTTATGAAGCTCAAGTTGTTGATACACTTGGTATACAAAACACTTCAACAGTTACGAGAGTTGGTCTTTTTAGTGCATTTGATAAAAATGAATATATTAGATACGATGACTCTATAGGTCAATTTGTAAAAATGATGCGACAGCCAAAAGGTGTTTCATATGTTTCACAATACTATACCACATCAAATAAAGTAACACCAATCCTTGTTGATCCAACTAAAGGTGTGTTGTTCCATATGCTTAAAGAAAAAGCTACTGTGATGGATAGAATAAATCAAGGTGGAATAATCGGTTATATAATTTTAATGCTTGGTATATTAACTATAATTTACTCTATCTATAAGTATATTACATTAGTAAGTGCTAACTCTAAAATGAATAAGCAGATGAAGAGTTCCCAAATTGATACGACAAATCCGCTTGGAAGAATCTTAGCAGCATTTGAAAAAAATAAAAACAAAAATATAGAAACAATAGAGTCTAAAATGGATACAGCAATACTCAAAGAGTTGCCAGATATACAATCTGGTCTTCCTATGATTAAGCTTGTCGCTGCTGTAGCACCACTACTAGGATTACTAGGAACAGTAACAGGAATGATTGAAACTTTTCAGTCTATCACATTATTTGGGACAGGAGATCCTAAATTAATGGCAGGTGGAATTTCTCAAGCATTAATGACTACTGTATTAGGTCTTGTTGTAGCTATACCTATTTTATTCATTTATAATGTAGTTCAGTCTAAGAGTAAAAAAATTATTGAAATATTAACTCAACAAAGTTCAGTACTCGTTGCTAAACAACTTGAGATGCTAGATGCTGATTCAGATGAACGATATAAAAATATATAATGAACTTTTAGTTTTTCTTCAAACTGGAGGGGATGTACTATTAATTCTATTTTTCTTATCTATCTTTTTTTGGACTTTGGTAATCGAAAAGTTTATCTATCAAAAAGTAAATTATAGAACTGTTGCTAAACAATTAAGAAGATATTGGAAAGCACAAGAGAATACAGACTCTTGGGAAAATATACAGTTAAAAACATCACAAGTATCTAAATTGAGTATAGCATTAAACTCCAATTTATCTCTAATGAAAGTAACAATCTCTCTATTTCCACTTTTAGGATTGCTTGGGACTATTACAGGAATGGTAAATGTATTTGATTCTATGAGTTCACTAGGTACAAATGCTAAAGCAATGGCAAGCGGAATATCAATGGCAACTATACCAACTATGGCTGGAATGTTACTAGCAGTACTAGGCTTATTTGCATACTCACAAGTGGACGCTGTAATGAAAAAAGAGATTCGTAAATTAAAAGATAAAGTTTTAAAGGATTCAGATGCGTAAAAATTATGATGCCCTATTCGGTACTGATGACGAACAAAATATAGATATGACACCAATGCTCGATATTGTATTTATTATGTTGATTTTTTTCATTGTTACAACTTCTTTTGTAAAAGAGTCAGGTATAGATGTAAATAAACCAGAAGCAAGTACTGCAAAACAAGAGAAAAAGTTAAACATAATAATAGCTATAAGTAAATCTGGTGAGATTTGGATAGATAAACATCCTGTAGACATAAGAGCATTAAGGACTACAGTAGAGAGGCTCCATGCTGATACTCCTGACGGATCAGTAGTAATAACAGCTGATAAAAAATCAGAAACAGGAATTCTAGTTTCAGTAATGGATCAAATAAAATTGGCAGGTGTTTCTAAGATATCTATTGGGGCACAGAGTGATTAAGAACAATATATTTCGCTGGTTATTTTCTTTACTTATAGGGTTATTTATAACTTTATCTCTATTTTTATTTATGAGCTATATGATAAGTTCAAGCTCAAATAAGTTAGTAGAACCAGAAATATACAAGGTAATAGATTTTATCAAAGTAACAAAAAGTGATTCAATTCCTGAAGTTGATAAAGAACTTCCACCAGAACCTGTAGTACAGAAAAAACCACCTGAGATTCAAACTGAGTCACAAGAGAGTAAAAGTAATAAAGTGGATAATTCCCCAGCCTTAAATATAAATATGCCAACTCTTGGTAGTGATATGAAGTTCGGAAAAGGTGCACCAAAGATATTAGAACCTATTAAGATAGCTAAAATGGATTCTGTTCTTTCACCTATGGTCAAAATACAACCGCTCTACCCATCAAGAGCTAAAAGAATGGGTACAGAAGGACATGTAAAAGTAGAATTAAATGTCAGTGCGGAAGGGTATGTAGTAAATATTAAAATTTTAGAGTCTGTTCCTAGTGGTGTTTTTGATAAGTCTGTAAAAAAAGCATTAAGAAAATGGAAATTTAGACCTAAAACTGTAGATGGTAAAGCTGTTGCTCAAAAAGGGGTCATAACCCTGAATTTCAAATTAGGAGAATAAGATTATGAAATTTGTAATAATGATGTTTATTCTTTTGATATTCTTCAGTTTAGCAGGTGCAGAAGAAAAAAAATATCAATTAACACAGGCAACTTATGAAGGTATTTCAAAAGTTCAGAAGCTACTTGATAAAAATAATTACGAAAAAGCAGAAACTATTTTATTGGAGTTAGAAAAATCTAGAAATATTAGAAAAAAATTAGATAAAGCATACATAAGATTCTATATAGGTTATTTTTACACTTTAGTAAAACAGGAACAAAAAGCTTTAAAATATTTTAAAGAAGCCATCTCCTATAAAGCATTAGCACCTAGTCAAGTCTCAAATGCATATTTAAATATCATACAGATAGTAATGGAATTAGAACAATATAAACAAGCACTTTTTTTATACTGATGAACTTATTAAAACTTCCCAAAAACCTAAATCTGAGTATTATGTAACAAAAGCAAATATTGAGATGATATTAAAAGATTATGACGAAGTTATAGTAGATATCAATATGGCAATAAAAATTGATAAAAAATCAAAACCCTCATGGTTAAGGATTAAATATTATAGCTTTTACATGCTCAAAGATTATAAAAATGCTATAAAAATGCTCAAAAAACTAATCACTTTAGATCCTCAAAACAAGGAATATTGGATTCAGTTATCATCTTTATACTCTGTTACTGATAAGTTTGATAATGCTTTGGTATCATTAGATATTGCGAATATAGCTCACCTTGGCTTAAGTGAAAAAGAGTTACTACGTCTTATATCATGGTTACAATATAATAATATTCCATATAAAGCTGCTCTGATTATGCAAGAGAATATAAATTTAAATAATATACATTCTAGTGAGAAGAATCTAAACTTATTAGGTGATTTATATTATGAAGCAAGGTCTTACGATAAAGCAATTCACTGGTATAAAAAATCTGCCAAATTAAATAAATCTTCAAAAACATATTTTAAGATTGCTAAAATTTATGCTAATCAAAGAAAATATGATGATGTAATAGAAAATATAAACTTATCACTTTCTATTGGTGGAAATAAAGAGAATGGTCTTATGTATCTAATGCTAGGGAAAGCTTACTATGAAACTCTAAATAAGGTAGATGCAAAAAAATCATTTTATAAAGCAAAAGAGTATAAAAAAAGTAAGAAAATGGCGGAATCATGGTTAAATTATTTATAATAATTACTTTTTTTATATTTACTAATTTATTTGGGAATGATTTTGGGACTATAAATATTTTAAAAGTAACAGCTGATAGTAACACCTCAGATTCAATAGGTTTTTAGACAGCTTAGCTCTTAAAAACACTATTAAGGCGACAACTTCATCTGCTGTATGGGCATAGAAAGTTTGTTGTAATATAAATGTGGTTTTGAATATGTATACTCTGCAACAATAAATAATTGCAGGAAGAATAATGATTAATAATAGACGTGACTTTCTCCGAATTCTAGGTGGAACAGTTGGCTTAGGACTATTACCTCCTTCGATTCTAAAAGCACTTTCCATTAAGGCTAATAATAAAACTGGTTCGATTCAGGATGTGGAACACATCGTAATTTTGACACAAGAAAACCGTTCATTTGATCACTACTTTGGTACAATGAATGGTGTACGTGGTTTTAGTGATCGTTTTGCCATACCAATTGCTGATGCTTTTGGCAATAAAAACAAGAATGTATTGTGTCAAGTAAATCATACTGATATAGCCAATCCTCAGATAATACCTCCTTTTCGATTTAATACTGTGCAAAAATTTGATTATATAAGAGCAACTGGTACACCACATTCTTGGCTTGATGCCCAAGGAGCTTGGAATAATGGATTGATGAACGATTGGCCAAAATATAAAAAAAATCACTCAATGGGTTATTATACTGCTGAGGATATTCCTTTCCAGTATGCTATGGCAAATGCATTCACAATCTGTGATGCATACCACTGTTCATTTCAGGGTGGTACTAACACCAATCGTTTATTTCTTTGGAGTGGAACTAACGATCCTCTAAGCAAAGGTAATGGTCCAGCTACTTATAATAATTATGATTGGTTTGATAAAGACCCTGGTCATGATGGTGGCTATACTTGGACTACCTATCCAGAGCGTTTACAAAAATCTGGTGTAACTTGGCAGGTTTATCAAAATATGGAAGACAACTATACAGATAATGCATTAGCAGGCTTTCATAATTTTCGTGATGCATGGTTTCAAAAACCTAAGTATTCTCAAGAACTTAGAAAAAGAGGTGTAAGTACCCGCGACATTGATAAACTCAGAGAAGATGTACTTGCAAACAAACTACCTCAAGTCTCTTGGATTGTGGCTACCGCTAAAGGTTCTGAACATCCTAGTCCATCTAGCCCAGCACAAGGAGCAGACTATACAGCTAAGGTTCTTGATGCATTAATAGCTAATCCCGAAGTTTGGAGCAAAACAGTGTTTATTGTCAACTTTGATGAGAATGATGGTTTCTTTGACCATGTTCCTCCTCCTGCTGTACCAAGTTATATAACATTTAGTACCGACCCTGAAAAAGTTGTATTAGCAGGTGCATCTACAGTTGATACAACTGGAGAATATCATGAAACAATTCTTCCTTATCAGAAAAACCCTCTTGAACCATTGGCTCTTCATCGTCCTTATGGTTTAGGTCCTAGAGTACCAATGTATGTGATTTCACCTTGGAGTAAAGGAGGTTGGGTTAACTCGCAAGTGTTTGACCATACTTCGGTAATTCGTTTTATAGAAGAAAGATTTGGTGTTAAAGAACCAAATATTAGTGCATGGCGGCGTGCTGTTTGTGGAGACTTAACCAGTGCTTTTAATTTTAAAGATCCTGATAATAGTAATGTTATTAAGAAACTTCCAAGTACTGTAAAACGAGCTCAACGAGCAAATACATTAGATAAAACAACGATACCTTTAATACCAACATCAATTAGCATGCCTATTCAAGCTAATGGTACTAGGCAAGCTCGACCTCTTCCTTACGAACTACATACTTCGGTTAAAATATTACCTAAGAATGAAATTCAATTAAGATTTAATAATACAGGTTCTGCTGCAGCAGTGTTTCATGTGTATGATCGCAAAAATTTAGACAAAATACCAAGACGTTATACAGTCGAAGCAAATAAACAATTAACCGGTAATTGGGAAGCTACGAGTGATAATAGCTATGATCTTTGGGTTCTTGGTCCCAATGGTTTTCACCGTCATTTTACCGGTGATATAACTTTCCAATCTCCTGAGGTAGAGATATCTTATGATACCATTAAAGGCAATATATCTTTGAAACTTACAAACAATACTAAAGAAAAAGTAAAATATATTATCACAGCCAATGCCTACTTCAGTGACTCTCCTTTAATTGGTATTCTAGGAGTAAAAAATGAAATTAAAAAGCAATGGTCACTACACACAAGCGGACACTGGTACGATTTCACCTTAACACTTAAAGACACTCCTCAATATACACAACGATTTGCTGGTCATCTTGAAACAGGTGAAGCAAGCATTAGTGACCCTATGTTTGGTGGGAAGGCTGTTGGTGAAGTTTAAATAAAGAAATTATTATAAAATTGACTTCAACATTGCATAATATCCCTTCTTGTCATGTATAATTCTTGAACCTTTTTTAGACTCCATAATGACACTTAAATAATATATTATAGTAATAATAAAGTAGTACAATTTTATTGACATACCAAAATTCTCTCCTTTTACATTATAAATTTCATTCTATCGTTTGGTATGTCTAATAGCATTTTTGACCTTTTATTTATTCAATGAGATACAGTTTCATAATGTAATTATTATGTAGTATTCCTGTTACATACTTTTTATATTATTCTCCAATTCAAAATTTGGAGTAAACATGAAAAAAGTAATAGCGTTATCATTAGTCGCAGCAATCTCTATACTAAATGCTGATAATACAGAGGTATTAGATTCGGTTTCTATCGTTGGGGACACATCTTCTCATTCAAACAATATCATTGACACACAAAAAATACAGACTACTACTACAATCTCGAATCCACTTGATTTACTAAACAATGTCGCTGGAGTATCAGTTACTCAAGGTAGTACCTTTGGTCTTTATGAATATGCGACTCAAGTAAATATGCGTGGTTTTAACAAGAGTCAAATTGCCTTTCTAGTTGATGGTGTACCATTAGGTTCATCTTCTACAGCTGGTGGAGCTCCTGTAAATAGATTTGTTGAAACTGAAAACTTAGCATCAGTTAGTGTACATCAAGGTTCAGGTTCATTAGCAACTCCTTCAGCTGCTGCTTTAGGCGGGTCTATTAATTATGTTACAGCACTTCCTCAAAAAGATACAGCCATTAAGGTATCAAGTACAACGGGTTCATTTAATTCTAAAAGAAACTTTACACGTATAGATACAGGTGAGTTTGCAAAAGATACCCGTGCTTACCTCAGTATATCTGAAACAACTACGAATAAATGGAAAAATGAGGGTGAATTAAAACGTGAACACCTTGATGCTAAAATATTATCAAGACTTGGTGATATGGATATTCAACTAAATATTTCATATAATGATAGAAAAGACCATGATTATTTAGATATATCAAAAGCTGATTATGAGAAATATGGTAGAGATTATGGACTTAATTCAAACTGGGTTGCATATCCTACTACTTCATCAGATGCAAATTTATCAGAACAAACAGCATATAATGCATATAATGCTGATGGCTGGCAAAATGCTAGGACTGATACATTAATTAGTCTAAACTTATCAGGTGAAATTGGGGCATCTACATTAAAACTAACTCCATACTATCATGATCAAGTTGGCACTGGTAACTGGGCTCCAAATTATGTTATCTTACCTGATGGTACATTAGACTATACTAGACAATCTTTTCGTCAATCTGAATACTACACTCAACGATTTGGTGCTACACTTAATTGGAATATGGACATAGGCGATCATGAGCTATTAGCTGGTTTATGGGGTGAGTCTGGTGCTCGTCAGAATAAACGCTACTGGTATAACTTAAAAGACCAAAATACTGGTCTTACTTATGATCAGACACCATATTTTGAGAACTTCAATAGAAACTTTGATACAACATCTATCATGGTTTATTTACAGACTAAGTTACATTTTATGGATGATGACCTTATTGTAGATTTAGGTGCTAAAAGCCAAGTAACAACTGTTACATATACAGACAAGCAAAATGCTGCTAATTCCCAACCTGGAAAAGATTCATCGGCACCATTTTTACCACAATTAGGTTTAACATATAAGTTAAACAATTCTAACCAAGTTTATGCATCTTATGCAATGAACTATGCACAACTTCCAGATTCTATATATACTGGTACTACTTATGATCCAAACATTCAAAATGAAGAGTCTATAAATATAGATTTAGGTTATAGGTTTAACACTAGAAATACAGCATTAACAGCTACTATCTATTATGTAGATTATTCAAATAAAATTGAGAATATTACAGCGGGAACAGGTGATATTTTTGCAGTAGACACTTCTTATGCTGCTAATGTTGGTGGTGTTGAGTCTAAAGGTTTAGAGTTAAGTGCTTTACATATGTTAAGTAAAGATTGGAAAATTTCAGGAAATTATACATATACAGATTCTACATATACAGAAGATGTCAATGGTAATTCATTAAAAGGTAAGAATGTACCTTTTATCCCTGTTAGTATGTTAAATTTAGCACTTGATTATAACAAGAATGGTTATATCTTTGGTGCAAATGTAAAGTTTAATAATGAAATTTATGGAACTCGCGATAATTCTGATAAAATTGATGATTATTCATTAGCTAACTTATACATTGGCTACAATAAATCACTTAAGAAATCATTTTTAAAAGATGTCAGCATTCTTATGAGTGTCAATAATCTTTTAGATGAAGACTATCTAGCAACTGCTGGAGCTTTTGGAAATACAGCAGGAACTTCAACATATTTTGTTGGAACACCTCGCACAACAACTTTAACAGTTTCTGGAACATTCTAAAACTTATTTATTTCCCCTCTCCCTTGGGGAATACTCTCAAAGGTCATTTATAAAAACAATCTAATCTGTTACAACAAAATTTTAGATGCTACTGCCATTACAGCAGATTCTGAACGTAGTACCATCTTTGAATTGAGCCTAAAAACTTCTTGTTTTTGTAAAAGTTTTTTCTCATCTTCTGAAAAACCACCCTCACACCCGATGAGAACTCGCCTAAAATCACGGCTATCTTTCAAAATATTTTGTGTAAAATCAAAAACTTTTGTATCAGGAAACTCTTCTATAAAACTACTAATATTTTTATAAGTATCAAAACTCATAAATGAAGTTCGACCACTCTGTTGCATCGAAGCTTCGACAATGCGCTCATAGCGTTTAAAGTCGATTTTAAAACTCTTTTGACTTCTTTCACAGGATATAAAAGAGATACGACTGACTCCTATTTCACATAATGAGGGGAGTACTTTTTCAACAGACTTTGAGTCAATAATACACCAAGCAACATGCAACTCTTTATCTGCTTTAATCTCATTTAGCTCTGAGCTTACAAGCTCTAAAGTGGCTACTCTTGGTTCAATGTTAAGTATTTTGTACTTATGGAGTAGTTCTATATTTTCTCTATTTCTAAAAGATATAAAATCTCCTATAGAGTGACGTCGCACTTTAATAAGATACTTGTGCAGTTCTCCCTTTAGAGTAAGTTGGCTCGTACCTGCGTTTGTATCAAAAATGTATATCATAAAAACCACATTCCCATAGATAAGAGCAGTATCATAATAAATTCAACTTGTAAGATAGTTCTAGCCATAGGTTTATAGGCATTAAAAGCATGGTCTTTTGTATCACTTAAGTACTTTAGAGACTTCACACGTTTTACTTCTAGTGCAATGTATATTATAGTTATGAGTATCATAATAACATTGGCAAAACTAAAGTCTAAGTGTTTTGCAGCCATCATAATTACCCCCGTAAAAACAGCTGTGCCTAAAACACTAAATGTAATTGGCCAGAGTACTATGCTATGGAGTCTTTTGTATTTTTTTAAGTCATTATTACTAATAAGTAAAAAGAGATTCATAAAAATCACCGCTAATGTAGCAATAGCCACGATACTATGTATAGATAATCCTAAAGTGTACATTTCATTCATATTATATTTTATTTCCTTATTAACTGACCTTACGGACTAAGCATAGTTTGAACAAAATCCAAAGGGGTATATTGCAAGGCAGATTTATGTAGGACTAACTGGTTAATTCAAATAAATCTAACGATGTCAAGATGCCCCTTTGGGTTTTGGCCTGCGGGTGGCTTTATGGGTAAGCATTTGACTTCGTTGAAACTTTTTGGATTAACCAGTTAGTCCTGCAAAGATTCGCCTTGCAACTGCATACCCATAAACCATTCAAACTATGCTAGTCCGTAAGGTCAGTTATTAATGTAATAGTACCTAAATTAATATTATCAAAGTATAATACCCTCATGATTTTTGGCAAAATACAGTACCTCAACCTTCTCCCTTTTCACATTTTTATGAAATCTTACATAAAAAATAGCGCTGCAAAAATGAGTATGGAGTATAAACGCGGAGTTCCTTCAAAAATAAATAAAGAGTTTCATGCTCGAAGAGTAGATGCTGCATTTATCTCAAGTATCAGTGCTCAAAAAAGTAAACATGTAGGACTTGGGATTATCGCTAAAAAGGCTGTACAAAGTGTTATTGTCATTCCCTCAAAGAGAAGTAAAAGTGACTTTGAGTCTGCAAGTTCTAATGTACTTGCAAAGATTTTAAATATAAAGGGTGAAGTACTTATAGGGGATAAAGCTCTTAAATATTCCCTCGTCCAGAGTGACTACATAGATTTAGCAAAACTTTGGAGTACAAAATATAAGTCACCCTTTGTATTTGCACTTTTATGTTACCACAAAGATAAAAAACTCTACAAAAACATAGAAAAAGAGTTTTTGAAACACAGGGTAAAAATTCCCCAATATATCTTGCAAAAAGCAGCAAAGAAGACAGGGATAAGTGCTAAAGATATACTAAAGTATCTCCAACTTATCTCCTATGACCTTAATCCAAAAACCCAAAAGGGATTAAAAAAGTTTTACAAAGAAGCAAAAAAAGTTATCTAATTCTTTGTGCTAACTCCTTTTTATACTCCTCTACATCAAACTCTTCTATAGCACAACATCCACTCTTTATAGCTGCCACAGCTACTGCAGATGAGACTTCAACCACTAACCTTTTATCAAATGGTTTTGGAATAATATACTCTTTACCAAAGGATAGTTTTTTCCCAAACAACTCATTCACATACTCTGGAACTTCTTTTTTTGCTAAATCTGCCAAAGCACGAGCTGCTGCTATTTTCATCTCTATATTTACTCGTGATGCACGAACATCCATCGCTCCTCTAAAGATAAAAGGAAAACCTAAAACATTATTTACTTGGTTAGGGAAGTCACTTCTTCCAGTGGCAATAATAGCATCAGGACGAGCTTCTTTTGTTATATGAGGGAAAATTTCAGGTGTAGGGTTTGCTAAAGTAAAGATGATGGGAGTATCCGCCATAAGTTTAATATCTTCAACACCAAAAGAACCAGGGCGAGAGAGTCCTACTGCTACATCTGCATCTCTAAACACATCCTCTTTACTAGTTCCCGCTACTGCTGAAAACTCTTTTTTAAACTCATTTAAGTCCTCTCTTCCCTCATGAATTACACCTTTAGAATCAAGCATAAAGATATTTTTCACACCTATATAACGATATAGCCTTGCACACGATATAGCAGCGGCACCAGCACCGATGACAACTATCTTTATATCTTCTATTTTTTTGTCTGTAAGCTCACAAGCATTCATAATAGCGGCAGTTGAGATAACGGCAGTTCCGTGTTGGTCATCATGCATCACAGGAATATCTAGCTCTTCATCCAGTCTCTTTTCTATCTCAAAACATTCAGGTGCTTTAATATCTTCAAGGTTAATCCCACCAAAAGTAGGAGAAATCAAAGCAACTGCCTTACAAAACTCATCTACATCTTCAGTATTGACCTCTATGTCAAAACTATCAAGTCCTGAGAAGCTTTTAAAAAGTACACCCTTACCCTCCATAACAGGTTTACTTGCAAGTGCACCTATATTTCCCAGCCCTAAAACAGCCGTCCCATTGCTAATTACTGCGACCAAGTTACCTTTAGCAGTGTATTTATATGCATTTGATGCATCTTTTTGAATCTCTAAACAGGGAATAGCCACACCAGGAGTATATGCTAAACTCAAATCTTTTTGAGTAGCTACTTCTGTAGTAAGCTCTACTGAAATCTTTCCAGGATGAGGGAACTGATGATAATCGAGTGCTTCTTGATCACTAACTGATTTGTTTGACATTTACTTTTCCTTTTCTAAATAAACTATATTTTACTATGTGGTTGTTTCCAAAAATGCTCATTAGGCTTACCCTCATGTATATCATTATAATACTCTTTATCTGTTTTATGTATAGCCTCACGAATACGATTAACATTTTCTTGTTGTTGTGCTATTGGTTCTTTAAGAGCACAGTATTCACCCTCTGTTAGCTCTCCCTTAAAACGATTTTCATCAAAAGTTTTTCCTAAGTATGCCGTTACAAAACGCAGATCTCGCTCTGCATTTCCAAGACAACTCGTAGCCCCAGGTGAAGGTGTCATATTAAATATAATTCCCTCTCCTGTATTTATAGAAGCCTCTCCGAGCATAAGTTTTTCTTCATCTTTATTTATAACTTGAGGTCGCACTCCTCCAAAACCTTTAGCATATGTAAACTGTTCTTTTGTCAAAGAAGGCACAATCTTTTGAGCATCTTTTAAAAAAAGTATCTTATTTAAAACGGGAACTTCAAAAAGAAAGTTTTTAAATATATAGTTACGAATATCACTCTCTTTGAGTAATTTCCACAATGCTTTTACTATATGCATATCAAAACGCAGAGTTTTCCAAAAGTCTAAATAAGTTCCAGGTTTAAAACGTTCTAGTTTTGGTAACACCAGTGCTGTAGGACCAAATCGTGTATTGCCATCTGCTAAAACATCAGGATCACCATGAAGTGCAGCAAAAGGGAGTTTAGGGTTTTGTATCATATAAACTTTTCCGTTGAGGAGATGCTCTTTTGTAAGATAAAAACTTCCTGCCATTGGAAGACATCCAAGGTTATGTCCGTAACCCATCTTATGTGCTAAAAAGAGACTATGTGCCCCTGCGTTTACAACAACAAAGTCAGCATAAAAAGTCCCCTCATTTGTAAAAACTTTATACCCGCGTTTACCACTTCTTTGCATCGTTGAGACTTGTGTGTTTAAAAAAAGTTCTACTACGGTATCTCTCTCTTCTTTTGCCCTCTCTATCATATCTTTAGCTAGCACACCATAATCAACTGTTGTCCATTGATCACGCGATCCAATTCCTACGATAGGCTCAGGTCTCTCATTTCCATCTGCATCCCAAACAACTTTTGGCTCAAGCTCTTTTAATTTATCTTTATCCCAGACTTCTAAGTAAGGAAAAAGTTCGGAGAACTCTTCATAACGATGGAGTAAAAATTCCACCTCTTCTTCACCTACTCCTAATGCCATTTTTTGATGAGAAAATATTGCTTTATTTTGAAGCCTATGTTGCAGACAATAACGTTCTACCATCTTCGCTGTTCTTTTTGTAATGGCTGCTTTTTCAAGAGTGTAGTTTGTCTCTATATCTCCAACATGAATAGTCTGAGAGTTACTTGTTCCCTTTGAGTTAAGAGTAGCAACATCCTCATATTTTTCTAAAATTGCTATACTTTTTATATCTGTATAACGGGCTAACTCATAAGCAAGTGCAGCACCAGAGATACCTGCACCTACAATCATTACTTCAAAATTTCTCTGTTTTTGTACCAAAATCTTACTCCTTTATGCTGTTAAGCCAATCTTTCATTTTTTTCTCATAACCTATATCTTTTAACTCTATAAATTTTAAAGGTTTTAATAAATAGGCTTGTTCTACATAACCACCATAATCATGTGGATATAAATAGCCCTTACCATCATTGGGTTGCAATATAGAAGGTATATCTAAAATATTTCCACTTCTAACAGAATCTAGTGCTGCATTTATTGCTAAATAAGCTGCATTTGACTTTGGAGAAGCACAAAGATAAATGACAGTTTGTCCTAAAATAATTCTCGCTTCAGGAAAACCAATTTTACTTACAGATGTTAGACATGATGCTGTCAGTGTCATCGCTTGAGGGTTTGCATTTCCTATATCTTCACTTGCAAGTATCACAAGCCTACGAGCGATAAAGTCCGCACTCTCTCCACCCTCTATAAGCCGAGCCAAATAATAAATAGCTGCATTTTCATCACTTCCACGTACCGACTTAATCAGTGCAGAAATCAAATCATAATGGACTCCTGCCTCGCTACTTCCAGCTTGCAGAGCATTTGGTCGTAATGACTTTAAGACCTCAATGGTGATAGTAGTCTCTAAGTTTGAAGCAAACTCAAGGAGCTTTAGCATCGCCCTTGCATCGCCTCCACTACTAGCTACAAGATACTCCTGCGTTTGTTCATCTAGAGATATACTTTCTAACTTACAAGCACGAGAGAGAAGTTTATGAAGTGCTGCGTTTGAGACATGTTTTAGCTCAAAAAGCATAGAACGCGAACGGATGGCTGAAGTTAAACTAAAAAAGGGGTTTTCAGTGGAAGCACCAATAATTAAAACAGAGTTGTTTTCCATAACTGGCAGTAAAACTTCTTGCTGATTTTTTGCTAAACGATGTACTTCATCTATAAAAATAAGTGGTTTTTGTAGAGCATTTTTATATTGCTCAAATATTTTACGAAGTTGATCTATTTTGAGGCTAGTTGCATTAAACTCATAAAAGGGTAAGTCCATAGTTTTTGCTATGATTCTAGCAAGAGAAGTCTTTCCACTGCCTGCTGGACCATAAAAAAAACTATGTCCTAAAACAAATTTTTCACACAAGGTACGCAGAGGAGAGCCCTCAGCTGTGAGATGCTCCTGACCTACTACTTCATCAAAATTTTTGGGGCGAAGATATTGTGTATAATCCATAAGAGGATTATATCACAAGTAATGAGGATATTAGTTGATATTTTGTGCGGGAGTACTCGCTGTTCTGACAGGTAAGATAGGGTAAGTAAGATTTGGCTTTCTTCCCTCTAGTGAACCTAAAAATGTCTCAATAGACGCTGCATCTTTATCAGAGATAGCAGTTCCTAGTTGAATTCTTCCCATCTCAACGATAGCCTCTTTAAGTGTTGCTACTTGACCGTTGTGAAAGTATGGTGCAGTTTGAGTAATATTTCTAAGTGTTGGTACTTTTACCATACCATTTGCATCACCTTTAAAATCACCTACATTTGCATACTTATACTTTGCAGTAACTCCTAACATATTCATACTTCCACCGAGTGCTATACCTGTATGACATGTTGCACAGCCAACTTCAATAAACTTTTTTTCATACCAGCTTCTCTCTGCTTTACTTAGAGCATTTTCATTTCCATTTAAGTAATCATCATAAGCTGATGGAGTAACAAGTGTACGCTCAAAGTTTCCTATGGTGTCTGCAATTTTTTTATAAGTAATTTTTACATCCCTGCCATAAGCTTTTTGAAATCTCTGGACATACTCAGGCATAGAAGTAACTACTGCTACAACATTTTCTTCTGTATTTGCCATCTCTGGTCTTCGTCTAGGATTGGTCCCGCGGCTTGTTCTTCCTAAGTCAGCTGCTCTACCATCCCAAAACTGTGTATCAAAAAAGACTGCATTATAAACAGTAGGTGAACCTAAATGGTGTGGATTACTTGTCCACTTATGTCCAACAGCAGCAGCTAGTCCATCATCTCCACCTGTAGCGAGATTATGACAAGTGTTGCAGCTTATAAGTCCCACTCCTTTAGATAACGCGGTTCAAAGTAAAGCATTTTTCCAAGTTCAGTTTTCTCTTTAGTGATAGGGTTTCTTTTATCATCTATAAGTTTCATAAGCTCTGCTTTATCAGCTGGAATTGCAACAAGCCCTGCATTTTTAGCCTCTGTTGTGAGTCCACTTGCTAACAGTACTGTCGTTGTTGTCATTAGCTAGTATTACTATTCTTTAATCATTTT
>JAUZRZ010000010.1 GCA_030949945.1 Sulfurimonas sp.
AAAAGGATTTTAGTTAGCTCTCTTATGGAGATACATTTTTTTATCAGCAACTTTTAGTAGCTCTTGAGCAGTGCGTGCATCATCAGGATAGGAGGCAATGCCAAGACTAAAGCCAAACTCTATTATGTCTTCTTTAGTATAGATAAAGGGGTGCAGTTCTGGTAGTTTTTGTATCCGTTCTTTGATACTACTAAGATACTCTTCATCTGTTAAAGTATCATATAAAATGATAAACTCATCCCCTCCGATTCTAGCTACCATGTCACCTTTACGTACAAAATCACATAGTACTTTTGCTATATGTTTGAGTAACATATCTCCAGCATGATGTCCATAGTTGTCATTGACTGGCTTAAACTTGTTTAGGTCTATAAAACATAAGCTAAAGTTTGTTTTAGTCTCTTTTGCTTTTTGTATAACATCATCCATTTTTTTAAGTAGTTTTGAGCGGTTAGCTAAACCTGTTAAGGCATCATGCCCTGCTGCAAACTTTAACTCTTTTTCTATGCGTTTAAGATAACTTATATCTTGACATATAATGATGTTTTCATAGATAGTGCCATTCTCACTTACAGGTATTATATCAGCGTGAAAGGAAATAATCTCATCTTGTGTATTTATTGCATTAAAAATTATACTTGTACTTTTGAGGTCTAAATCTCTTGATTTAAAGTAATGTGAAAAGTGTTTTCCGAGTATCTGTGTATCTTGAGTATCAAAAAAGTGGGAAAACGCGGGGTTAATACTCGTAATTATGCCATTAAGATCAACATTAAAACTGAGTAGTCTTTGATTGATTAAATCAAAGTGTTGCTCTTTTACTTTTTTATTTTCACTTTCATAAACAAGAGTGTGCTTGTTTATTTTTTTTATCATGTTGATATAAGAGAGAGACTCTTGTGGCTTTTGAATAAGATAAGCAATAAAAAGTTTCTCTTTTTTTTCATTGAAAAAACTTTCTATATCTAAATCATAATATTCTTTATTTTTCATAATCATAGGAAAATTTAATGTATCACTTTCACTTTGCAAAACATTTTTAAGCTGTTCTTCAAGCCCAACTATTTCCCACATGCTATGTCGTATATCAGAGCCTACCTCTAGTACTCCCTCGGCATTAATGAGCTTTTTTAATGTATGATTATATTCTCGTACTTTAAAGTTTTTATCAAATGTGATATAAGAAATATTGTTTTTTTTACAAACAAGTTGTCTAATAATGTCCATAGTTTAACTCTCCATCTGTTTTATGATACCACTGTCAAGTTTCTTAAAAAGTTCTTCTACACTTTGACTCTCTTTAGCAGAGGTTTTAAGGATAGTTAAAATATTTGGTGAGAGTGCATAAAGAGCATCTATTGTCTCTTGTGTTATGTGATGCTCTAAATCTGCTTTGTTGAGTGCAATAGATACAGGAGTATTAGGAACAATGCTATGGCATAGTTCTAAGTGTTTGGCGATATTGTCTATAGTACCTTTTCGGTTTAGGTCTGCTACGATTATAAAACCTTTTGCCCCTAAAAGATACTGTTTAAAAATAGCTTTAAATTCAGTATGACCTTCAATATCCCAGAGCATAAGAGTAGAGTCATTAAGAGTTTTTTTAGAGATACTAACACCTATAGTACTTAGATACTCTTCGCTAAAGCTATTCTCAACAAAACGTTTGACAAGGGAAGTTTTCCCTACTCCAAAGTCACCAACCATAACTATTTTATAGGCAAACATTAGAGTGACTCACTTGTATAATGGATAAGGACTGTACGAGCTTTTTGTGGTTCTTTAGTAATATTTATATCCTCTGGAGCTTTGTTAAAAATTTTAGTAGAAAACTTTTGTTTGAGTTCTCCTTTATTTTGTAAAAAGAGAAGTACTTGAGAGACTCTCTTTTGAGAGAGTCTTTGGTTGTGTTTTTGAGAGCCTATAAGATCACTATAAGCACTCAAAGTAATAGAAGTCTCTTTATCTAATTTTTTGAGTAAAGTGATAACATTTATAAGTGTAGTTTGTGCTTCTTGAGTGAGTTCTACTGAGCCTTTGTTAAAGTATATGTTGGCATAAAGAGGGGGAGGAGTGATGGATATTTTATACTCAATATTTTGAACCTCTTTTAGTCCCTCAAAAACTGTTTGTACCTCTTTTAGATACTCTTTATCCCAAACAGAGCCCTCAAGAAGAAGAGTAGTAAAATCATAAGAGTATCTTAAAGAAATTGCTTCTGAGTGGTTTAAACCTTTGATAAGATAAGCGATATTAGCACTTATCTGCATAGGGTCTTTAAAGGACTCTATCACTAAAAGATTGTTAGTAACACCACTAACACCCTCAATATTACTAATACTTTTAGAAGCGAGTTGCTTATGATAAGTAAAGGGAACTTCTCCACTTAAAGTTACCACTCCATCGTTAAAGTTCGCATCTATTCTGTAAGAAGTAAGTTGTGGTGTTTTATAGAGTCTTTGCATTACTTTCTCTTGTACCTTATTTTTCTCATAAGTTTTGTAGTAGCTATAGACTCCCCAAGAGAAGAGAAGCAGAGGGATAAGAAAGAGTAGAGGATGTATTTTTGTTTTCTTAGGCTTAGTAGTAGAGTCTTGAAGTAACAGACCTATTTTTCTATATATTTCAATATTTTCAAACTTTTCTAAATCCCCATTAAAGTTTCTGATACTCTCCCCATGATCTAAAACAATCTCTTCTAATGTTTTACGTATTTTATCGTAGGTTACTTTGTAGGCACTCCCCTCAACTATAACGGCAAGATAACTATAGCCACTTGCTTCGATGATGATTTTATTTCCTCCGTACTCTATTTCACCTAATTCATTATGAGTGCTATTTTGTGAAACCCAGTCGTTTACAAAACTTCTAATAGCTGTCATCATAGAGGCTAACATTTCAGTGTTCACTTATGGTGAGAATTTGGCTTTTCTGAGTGAGCAAGAACGATGCCTGTCTCTTTATGGATAAGCAAGAGTGCTTGTATGTTTGCTGCTTGCATTTTCATTGAGAAGAAGCTCTGTTTCACTCAACTCCCTTTGATCTTTGCTCTTAGCTTGCGTTTAAGAGTTGAGATAGAGAGACCATTTTGAATTTGGGCATTGATCTTGTGTAACATATCTTCAAGCATTTTAGTAACATAACGACTTATCATATTACCCATAACAGGATACAGAGCATCTACTACATCATCTTTTTGTGATTTTATTTGCTCACGAATTGCACCACCGATAAGAGGTGCTATTTGAGAGGCAATTTTTTCTTGACTCTCTTCATAGTTTTTATCTATGAGTCTGTTGATGATGGGAGCGAGAGCCTCTTGAAGTTTTAGCTGAGCCTCATCTTCGCTTGTATCTTGTTTTTTCATATAAAAATAATTATGCTTTTTCTATATTTGCCATTGAGAGTTGTTGGTCTATTTGTGTACCTTTCATAGCCATAGCAGCTTCCATCATGATATCTGCTGCATCATCACGAGAGAGTTTGTTAAGACCAAGAGCAGAAATCTTTTCATCTAAAATGCAGAGTAGTTCATCTTTGAGTGTATCCATCTGTGAACGAAGTGTTGTATTGTTCTCTGTCTGTTGTTTTTGAAGTTGTTCGCGTTTTGCATTTAACTCCTCTTCAACAATATCAAGAGAAGTTAATAATCGTTTTTCTTGTTTAAGTGCACTATCTCTAACATCAGCAAACTCATCTTGCTGTTGTGTTGTCATGTTTTTTATCTTACGGCTGATAGTTTCTACTTCATTTTCTATCTTAGAGTTAAAATCTATCTGTGTTTGTTCCATCTTTTTACGCATCTCTTCATGGATGTTTTTTATAGAAGCTTCAAGTTTATCAAACTTTTCTTGAAGTTCACGAGACTGAGAACCAAAAAGTATCTCCCGGATTTGGTCTACATTCCCAAGTTGTGAGATGTCACTGTTTTGTGCATTTTCTTCTTTTTTCATTAAAACACCTTTATAGATTTATTATATTGCACAATTATACACTATTAAAGTGTAGAAATAGTGCTTAATCTCTCTATAGGAACAATTTTGCTAGAATATTAGAATGCAAAATGAAAATAAGAAAAGCCACTCTGATGAAATTATTGAAAATATTGCTCATCAGTGGCGCCAACCACTTTCTCAGATAAATGCTACGGTTAGTCTTATAGATAAACTGCTGTATAAAAAAAATATTCAAGACCCTGAGATAGAGGAAAAGCTTCAAGAGATAGAGAGACTTACAAAGTATATGTCAAATACTATAGAGGATTTTAAAAACAATCTTCATAAAACACAAAAAAAAGTAAAACTTAAAGAGATAATTTATAATGCAATACAGGTACTTAATACGAGTTTTGAAGATGTAAAAATAGTTCTTAAGAGTGACATAGAGTATGAGTACGAGATAGAGAATCCTTCAAATGAACTTCAACAGATAATTATTGTTCTTTTAAACAATGCTAAAGATGCACTACTTGAGCGAAATATATTTAATGGCTTTGTTAAGATAGATTTATCTTTGAAGAAAAGTAGTTACTGTATTGATATATATGATAATGCAGGAGGGATAACAAAGAGTGTGATGGATAAACTTTTTGAACCTTACTATACTACAAAACATACTTCAGAGGGTAGTGGAATAGGACTTTACATGGCAAAAAAAATTATACAAGAAAAATATAATGGTACACTAGAGGTACAAAATGTAGGAGAAGGCTCTTGTTTTAGTATACTCCTAAGCAAAGGCGAAGAATGATAGAAAAAGATGAACTTCTGTATGATCTTTTATATGTCGAAGATGAAAATGAAGTCCGCCGTAACTATGCGGAGTACTTAGAGAGATTTTTTAGAAATGTTTACGAGGCTTCAAGTGCAGAAGAAGCACTTCAAATTTACAAAAAGAAAAAGCCTGCTATTTTAATTATAGATATAAACTTAGGGAAGCAGAGCGGATAGAGTTTTTACAAGAGATACGTAATAGTAGACCATACAACTAAAGCGATTATGCTAACTGCAAACTCTGATGTAAGTACACTTTTAAGTGCTAGTGAGCTAAAACTTACAAAGTATTTAGTAAAACCAGTATCACGCAGTGAACTTCAAGAGGCACTTGATTTAGCGGTAGATGAGATACAAAACTTTACAACATTAGCAAATAAAATCATTCCTCTTAAAGACTCTTTTTACTGGGATACACAAAATAAAAAACTACTCCAGCAAGATAAAGAGCATATGCTTACAAAGAAAGAGATACAACTACTCAGCTTTCTTCTCTCAAATATAAGCAGAACTTTTAGTGTTGATGATATAATTTTTGAGTTATGGTATGACAGTGAAGAACCAAAACAAACTGCACTCAAAACACTTATCAAAGGTTTACGAAAAAAGCTTCCTGATGGAACAATTAAAAATGTTTTTGGTGTAGGTTATAAGATAGAAACCTAATTACTCAGAAATGAGACTATCTTTTTCTCAAGCCAATACTCTGGTTTAAAAAATTTCCCTTGCACAAAACCTACATGTCCACCTTTATCTGTGAGATAGAGTTCGACTTGGTCTGAGAGTTCATCTTGACTTGGGATAAGCTCAGGTGTCATAAAGGGGTCATCTTTAGAGTGGATAATAAGTGTAGGTGTTTTTATCTCTTTTAAAACTGTTTAGAGCTACACTTTCATAATATTCACTCGCTGGAAGCAAAGCCATGAATGGGAGCAGTATAAGCATCATCATATTTCCAAAAACTATTAAGTCCTTTAATGTCTCTGCGTTTAAAGTTCAGAAGTCTCTGCATATCATGTTTATCATACTTTTTATCTAAGGCAGACTTGAGGTCAAGAAGTAGTCTATGCTGATAGTACTTAGAAAAACCTCTATTCATTGCTCTTGCACAAATGTCGAGCTGCATAGGTGGAGATACTGCTACAACTTTTTGCAGAAGAGCTTTTTCTTTTTCTTCACCAAGTAGTTTTAAAAGCATATTTGCTCCTAAAGAGTAGCCCACACCGTAGAGTGTTCTCTGGGGAGATTGATTGTGTAGATAGTGTATAAACTCTAAAGCATCACCTGTTTCACCACTATGATACGAACGAGGGAGAAGATTTTCTTTATCTCCACATCCACGAAAATGCATCAAAACAGTATCAAAACCATTTTGAGAGAGTTCTTGCATAAGACCCTGAATATAGGGTGATTTATATGAACCTGTAAGTCCATGAAAGAGTATAACAAGGGGCATGTTTTGTCTTGAGTTTTTGTCTTGTGATAGTAGGTTTGAAGAAAGTCACCATCACTAAGTCTAAACTCTTTTTTATAAATGAGAGAGGGATGTTTTTTTCTAAAGAGTGTAGAGTAAACAGTTTGAATATGTCTATTTTGTAAAAGAAAGGAAGGGGAAAATCTTTTATTATGCTCATGTACTAAATTTTAGCTTAGTCAATATAAAACGATGCTGAATAATTTTGCTTTAATATGGTGCAAGCTATAATCATATACTTAAATTTATTGGAGCTCAAAAATGGATAGAAAAAAGATTTATAACCCAGAATCGACTGAAAATGTAAATGATAGAAAAATTTTTGGTGGTAATCCAACGGGTATTTTTGAGCTTAACAACATAAAGTATCAGTGGGCATATAACCTTTGGGAGATGATGTTAAACAACACATGGTTTCCTAAAGAGGTTGATATGACTCTGTGATGTGAACGACTATAAAAACCTTACAGAGGCTGAAAAAAACAGCATACGATAAAGCACTCTCACAGTTAATCTTTATGGATTCACTTGCAGACAAATAACATCATAGATAATGTTAATCCCTATGCAGACAGCAAAGAGAGGTAAACCTTATACTTGTGCGCCAATCATTTGAAGAGGCATTGCACTCACAATCTTATGCAGTTATGGTTGATAGTATCTCTACAAATTCTGAAGAGATATACGACTTATGGCGTCAAGATATGATGTTAAAAACTAAAAATGATGCAATTGCTAAGATTTATTTAGAACTTGCAAAAAATCCAAGTGAGACGAACTTTGTCAAAGCATGTTTTGCAAACCAAATACTTGAGGGTATCTACTTTTATAGTGGTTTTACATACATCTACACTCTTGCACGTTCTGGAAAGATGTTAGGTTCGGCACAGATGATTCGTTTTATTCAACGCGATGAGGTAACACACTTAGTGCTTTTTCAAAACCTTATAAACACTCTACGTAAAGAGAGAGCTGAACTTTTTACTCCACAACTTAAAGCAGAAGTGATAGAGATGTTCAAAGAGGCAGTTGAGCTAGAAACTGAGTGGGGACATCTACATCACACAGTGGACAGATTTTAGGTCTTACAGATGATATCGTTGCTCAATATATCAAGTTCTTGGCAGATGAGAGACTAGCAGCTGTTGGTTTTGATAAAACTTATAATGTTGAAAATCCTATAAAATGGGTAGATGACTTTTGTTAGTTTAACGACCAAAAACAAACTTTTTGAGGGAACTGTAACGAACTACTCTTAAGGGTAGTCTCTCTTGATGATGACTCTAGTAAAGATGAGCAGATACTCTGCTCGCTTCTTTTTGAGACAAACACCTGACTACTCTAGCAAATCTGCAAAACACTTCTCCAAACTAATAGAACAGACTAACACTAACACCCTTGTTTTAGCACACGAAGTTTGCCTGACTGGTTTTGACTACAAAAACTTAGAAAAGCTACTAGTGCTTAGTGAGTATGCAACTGAGGAGTTACTCAGTGCATCTGTCGATAAAACTGTAGTTTTGAGCATGCTTGAAAAATAGATGGTGAGATTTTCAATGTGGTAAAGTTTTTCATGATGGAGAAGTTCTACACAAAAGAGCAAAATCACGACTCCTTAGACCTCGGTAGTGAAGAGAAGTACATGAGCGAAGGTAGTGATGATGAGTTTGAGATTGTTGAGATAAATGGCATCAAATCACAATACTACCCTGTTTTGAGTCAAGCTTTAAAGAGTTTCAGCAAGCAGAGGGTGCGTGGATGTCATTTTACTGCCTGCTTGGTGGGGAAAAGCACGAAGAACACTTCAAAACACTCACACAGTAGCAGTGATAAACCAATGTTATGTGTTGGCTCTCAGATGCCTTAAACGCAGAGTGTAGTGCTTTGAGTGCCATCATAACCCAAAAGGTGAAGTTGAGTTTAATGGGAATAAGCCTTGCTTAGTGAAAAGATATAATAAAAAGATATAACTTGATGAGAAGATATATAGATGTAGTATAAAGTAATTGGATAAAATAACAACAATAGAAAACAGCATTAATGATGGCAGATGAAATTGAAAAAGTATTTTCACTTTCCCCAGAGATAAAAGAGGCGATAGCTGGACAACAAATAGGAGGAAGTGTTTGTCTCGAACGGGGTTTTAAACATAGCGCTTATAAACTTGATGCTCTCCCCAATAGCTGGAGGGCAGTATATAAGTTCTCCCTCTCACCAGTAGGCAAAAAAATGACAGATTGTATACCTTTCCTCGTGGGGCTGATAGAGTTCTTGAAATAGGGTGTGGGAGTGGGTAATGCTGAATACTCAC
>JAUZRZ010000011.1 GCA_030949945.1 Sulfurimonas sp.
AAGAAACCATATAGATAAAGCCGCACACTTCTACTATCTGATTTCACAAAGCTTTTGAAGTAAGAGAAGTCATTTTGCGATGAGTTCTAAGTCTTGAAGAAAGCCTAAAAACCTTTGGAAATCATTTACCAAGTGGGCACAGAGATTCAAGTTTGTTACAATTGAGAATATGAGCTTCGAAGAAGCTTCTTGTAAAGTATGATAAAAAAGAAACCTTTTTTATCTTGATCCACCATATTATGAGTATGAAGATTATTATACAGGAGGATTTAAAAAATCACAACACACCATTTTAAGAGATACCCTTCAAAAAATAGAGTGAAAGTTTCTCTTATCGTACAATGATACTCCTGCCATTAGAGAGCTTTACAAAGATTTTAAAATTATCTCTTCTAAAGAGATTGCATATACACTCGGATGATCTTCAAAAAGCAGAAGAAAAATTGTGAGTGAGCTCTATATTATGAACTACTAGATAAAAGAGGCTTCGTCCTCTTTTTTTGGAGCCATCCAACAAACATAGTTTGTATTTATGTCCCCGTGATTCACTCTTTTTTATAGATAGTTTGTAGAATATCACTTGAGAGCTTCTCTTTTTTAAACTCATTTATGAGTCTTTGTTGCTCCTCTTCTTTGAGGGAGTAAAAATCTTTAAGAGCTTTTGTTTGAGTTTTAGGTAGAGGATGATTGTCTGCATTATGTAATAAATTCAAGCCAGTTGTACTTTGAGAATTTTCCAATCAGTTTTCGTTGGTGCATTTTTCTCTTTCATCTCCTTTAGCACTGGGTAATATGGAGAGTTTTTGTTTATCTGTGAGAGTGGGATAAAAGTCATTTTTTAAAACTGTTAGAGTATAAGCAGGGATATTTTTTATAAGTTTTTGGTGGATTTTATGTTTGATGATGCCTAAGCTTTCGTTGATGTAGGGGATAGGATAGGTTTTTATTGTCTTTTGAGCTTGTCTGAGAGAGAGTCCAAACTCATTGATGAGTCTTTTTTGCAAATCAAGATTGTTAAATATTTTCATCTCTTGCATGGGCTTTTTTCATTTTTGTAGCTCTTTGAAGTGAAACTTTAGTGCTGTCACTTTTTTATTTTCTTTTGTGTAACTCAATTTAACATCGTATCATCCTATGGAGCGAAGTTCATCTACGGCAGGTTTAATAACTCTTGCCGAGAATCTTTTAAATTCTGAGTATTTTTCTTTTTCTACTCCCATAAGCTTTTTAAAATCATTAAGTGCGATGATGGGAGTTTGTCCGATGTTTTGATAATCAACAAATATTTCATAAAGACACAGAGAGTATTTAGATGAAAAAAGCTTCATCGTAGAGAGTTTGATTTTTGCATAGATATTTGGCTCATGGAGTCTTCGTCTTAGCACTGGCGAAAATGAGTATGTACATTTTCACTCACTAAACTCTACAGATGAGAGCAGTGTTGTTGCACTCCATGCATCTTTATCTTTAGAGAGTATATTAAACTCCACAACACTTGCCATCAGCCCTTTTAGGGCTTCTTTTAAATAAGAGAGGTTTTTGAGTTAAACCCTACAATGAGTTTGAGATAACTTAGTTCAATAGTAAAACTCTCTTTCTCTTTTAAATCTATATATGCAAATGCAATAAGAAAGTTAAAGAGTTTTCTTTGTAAAAGTGAAATTTTATTTGAGATGGCAACTACTGCTGAATTTTTATCAGGTTATCGTTTATCGTTTTTGACATAATTTGTATTTTAAATAGAACACCTCATTGTATAATAACTAGTACCACTCCCACAAACTAACCCAAAAAACTACTCACTCAAAGGCTTCCCTCTATAAGTCCATTTAAAGGGCTTTGCCATTGTTTCATTAAAATAATCTATAAAAGCTAATATCTTCTCTTTTAGATTTTCTTTAGATGTAAAGGTTCCTCTTGTAACTACTTTTTTCATTAAAATACCAAACCAAATCTCAATCTGATTTAGCCAAGAGCAATGTTTTGGAGTGTAATGGAAAACAACCTTGTGTTCATTATTCCAAAGATAATCTTCTCGTGTTTGCATAGACTTTAAAATACCTGATTTACCTTTTTCTCCTAAGTCTTGCTTATCACCAGAATATTTAGCAATCAAGCGTACTAAACTTTCTGATTTATGAGTATTGAGTTGATCTAACACAAAGTGATATTTTTGTAATTTGGATACTTTTCTATAGTATGTTCAATAAAGTTTGAGAAATCTTCTTCTGTTCTAGTATCACCACAGATACCATAGGCTTCACCTGTTGTGACATTGAATCCTGCTATTAGTGTTTGTGTACCATGTCTCTTATATTCAAACTCTCTAGCACATGGTTTACCTGCTGACATAGGTTTGTCTTCTGCAATTCTCTCTAATGCTTGTACACCTGTCATCTCATCAGTACTTATCGTAAGTTCATCTTCTTTTTGGCTGATATTGTGATAAACATCACATACATCATTAATTCGTTCATCTTTCTTCTCATCAGGTTTTTCATTTAGCCAATAGATACTTCGGTGTGGTTGTAATTTTGCTTTTTTAAAAAGTCGCCAACATGACTTTGGGATATAGTTTCAACAATTCCTTGTTTAATAATCTCTCTTGTTAATGTAGAATGACTCCAGTTTGTGAGAGGAACACCATGGTTCTCAGGTTTTTCACATGCTAATGCCATAATCTGGCACCATTGTTCTGGCGTAATTCCACTTGGTCTGCCTGAACGAGGGTTGTCTTGTAATCGTTCCAGATTGTCTTTAATGTCACTTCTCTCTATCCATCTCTTTGTCCATTTGGTAATATCACAACTACCTATCCCTAAAGTGCTAGCTATAGATGTATAGCTCTCTTTAGCATTATTAGTAAGAAGTATTATTTTTTGCTCTTCTTGCTATATTTTGGGGAGTAGATTGTTTTTAAGAAGTTTTTCTAGTGTCTCTTTTTGCTCTGGTTGCAGATTGATTTTATATTTTACTTGTCTCATATTTATCTATTCTAATAATGATTTTAACACTACTCAATTATTAAAATAGTGTCATTATCTCTTAAAAGCAAATATTAGTCCATTTTTGTTGAAGTTTATGGGAGTGGTACTAGTTTGTCTTGAGAGAGAAAAATATTTTTAAAGCAGTATTTGAAAAGTAATTATTTTTTTATAAATAGATGCTTTATAGAGGTGTTCTGCAATGAAGTATATGCAAAAGACTACGAATTGCAAATATTTTAGCTTGACAGCAGTAGAAGAAATAGTGTGTAATAGAAAAAATATAAATGCAAATACTCCCCATAAAGGGATACTTTTGCACCCACAAAGGTGGGCTTTTATAAAAATAGTACCCCATAAATAGGTACTTTAACTTTTTTTAGCCTCTCATCTAAGCCAAGAGTCGCCACCCTAAAATATATTGAATTAAAATAACTATTAAATCGATAGCGATTTTTTTAAAAAAAAGTACCAAAAAACAAGAGTGTTCCAATATTTGCAATAAATAAAAAAATATGGTGTAATAAGTCTACAAGCTAAAAAAGCTTTTTTATTATTAACAAAACATTATGAGTCTATTTGAAAACCTACTACAAATAAAAACACAAAGAAAAGATCATCTTATAAAAGCTGTTTTTGTTCCAAATGCAGTTTTATGAAATCAAGTGAGCCTATTATCTGTACCACTACGACTTTATAAAAACTACTTCTATATCAATGATTTAGATTGTATATGACAAGAGTGAAGAGCAAGTGCTATCAATATTATCGAGCAGATAGTATCTCTTGCTTATAAGCAAGAGCAAAAAGCATTTGAATCAATTGTTGAGCTTTTTCCAAAAATAGAGTCCCAAAAACATATTTTTTCTATCGTCAAAAGAGTACAAACATCATTATAATGGATACTGTAACATTAGTACCTAATCAAAGATGATACTTGAAATATAACAGGATTCAAGTCTCCTTCGTGGGATAAAAACAGGACTCAAAAATATGAAGAGGGCGATACCTTACTTTGTAAAATATAGCTAAGAGCTATATACTTGAATATATTCTCTTTAAAAGTGTCGCCAACACCTCCTAAAGCCCTTTTAGGATAAATTACTCTCATAATTACAAGTAAAATGATAAGCCTTATAAAAGAAATATTTTATAGACTACGAACTAAACTCTCTTTTTACTTTTGAGTAAAAAAATCTATCCAAGCGAGTTTAAAAAACATTGTCTCATCACAGGAATGACATGAAGCTGAAAAAGTGAACTACTCAAATATTTGATAAATTTTCAAATAGCTACTAACAAAAGCTCAGTGATAGTGATTGACCCTCACTGAGATGTAGCTAAGGAGATAATTTCAAACAGATATTTAGACAAAAACAGAGTAGTCTATTTTACACCAAAACTCTTAAGAAAGTGAGTATTTGCACTCAATCCATTTGCAGTACAACTAAGCGATAATGAGATAGATATCTACTCAAACGAACTAGCCCTTGTATTTGAAGAGATGATTAAAAGTTCTTCTTCACTTACTTTAAATATGAAATCACTTTTAGTGCCTTGCATTTGAGTACTTCTAAAGCGTGAGAATAGTTCACTAAGAGACTTACAAAGATTTATGCTTGAAAACAACGAAGATTTAGTGACACAATGAGTAAAATCAGCCAATCCTGCTGTTGCACAGTTTTTTAGAGATAATTTTAATTCGCCAATCTACTCAATCACAAAGCAATCCATAGCGGTAAAAATACAATCACTTTTAAACTCACACATATTTACAAACATTACAAGCGTCAATGAAACCATAAATCTAAAAGGACTCATCAGCCAAAAAAAGATTATCGTCTTTAATCTTTCAAAGTGAATGCTCTGAAGTGATGTATCTCAAGCATTAGGGAGGTTTATAGTGGCTCTCGTGCAGTCAATCGCAATAAATAGATCAAACATACCAATAGAGTATAGAATGCCTGTAAACCTATTTATAGATGAATTTCAAAACTACACCACAAAGTCTGTAAAGCGATACTTGAAGAGAGTAGAAAATACTCACTTCATATAACACTTGCCTCACAGATGCTTTGAAAAATATAAATCCCATTCTCAAAGAGTCTATAACAAGTAACACAAATGTAAAAATAATAGGTGCAAACTCCTACTCACAAATAAACTACTTCGCTAAAGAGACAGGTATAGAAAAGCAAGCTATGCAAAAACTCACAGTATGAAACTTTTACATAAGCTCTAACTTTGTAAAACCATTCAAATACCAAGTCCCAAAGCTATTTCTATGAGATAAAAATAAAATGAATAATGCGATGTATAAAAAATTTGAACAAGAGCAGATACTAAAGTATTACACTCAAAAACCAATTAAAAGATACAAGCAAAACCACTATTTGATACATAAACAAAATATAAATATGCTATAATTACACAAATACCAATATAAGGAACTTCTGATGACTATGATGCTAAATATAGATGATAGATATGTTACTAAGCTTGAGACTTTTATAGCTTCACTACCACAAGGTGCAGTCGAGATGAAAAACTCCCTAGATGACGAGATAGCAAAAAGAGTTGCTGAGTATAGAAGTGGTCAAATGAATACAACACCTTTTATGGATGGACTAGATTCGATAAGAGAGAAATTGGTATCGAGACTTTAATACTAGACAAATCTGACAGATTTAGAGATGAACTTGAAGTAGTTGTAGATTTTATAGCACTTGACAGTGTCAATAGAGCTTTAGTCTTTTACGATGAAATCATCGCTAAAATAAATCAAATCCCCCAAAACCCATATATCCACAGAAAACGACCCTCTCTTAACGATGACAATATAAGAGAGTTAATCTATAAAGGCTATACTGTACCATTTGAAATAGATACAGACAAAAAAATAAAATCATCATCCTTGGTATCTTTAATCAAAACCGTTGGCAATAATATTTTTTAAAACTCAAACAATGCTAAAAGAGAGATCAATAAAAATCTTAGAAGCACTCGCAATCTTTAAGTTTCTTAACAACACCCAACTCATAAAACTCTGAGTTGCAAAACATAAACCAAACCTCACCCCAGCCTTTAAAGAGCTCTATCTATTCAACATGGTAGGAAAACTAACATTTGGAGTCCATCCAAAACTCTGACGACTGCAAAACTACTACTACCTCAAGCCAAAAGGTAAAAAGTTCCTTATAGAACATCTGCAATATAGCGAGCAGAGAATAAAGATGCCCATAGGGACAAGCAGTATGTTCTTTCGTGATTATTATCACCGCAGCCAATGCTATAGATTTTCAGGTGGGGCTCTATAAGACATATACTGAAAAGATGAGGCAAAGTTTTACTTTATGACACCTATTACGATCATACTTGAAGCTACAAAAAACACCAACCACTTAGAGCAAAAACTAAACTGATATTTCGTGATGGCTCATTTTTTATCCCTGATGCAATCATGAAGCTTCAAGTTGGTGGAGCTATAAAAATTTACACCTTTGAGATATACAACGGACAAGACACCAAAAGAGTGATGCAACAACTCCAAAAACATATAAAAATCACTCCAAGAGGGCTTGCCATCAATCGCATTAGACGAAAAAAGGAAGTAAGGTTTTACTTCTGTTTGATTCCACGGCTTGCATGAGAGCTGTTCATGAGTGAGAGTTTGTCGTGAGAGTATCTTTGTGAATTTTAAAAAATCTTTTTTTTATTCAGTGATACAAACACAATAGAGTCTACCTTTGATAACTGGTGCAGTTGTGTGGGCAAATATGTAAAACTGTAGCTTCCGTTTCTTTAGTGTAAATTTGTTTTTGCAAAAGTGTGTAAGTGGTGGAGTATAGTCAACTAGTATATACTTTGTTCTACCTTTTTGTACAAACCTTTGAAATTTACAAAACTATTATATACAAAAGTTTACAATTGTCAAATTTATTTTTTAACTTTATTTTTATGAGAGTATTAAGCCTATTTGATGGGATGAGTTGTGGGAGAGTTGCATTAGAGAGAGCCAATATAAAAGTAGATGCCTATTATGCCAGTGAGATAGATAAATATGCCATCCTAATCGCTCATAAAAACTATCCTGATACCATACAACTCTGAGATATTAAAAATCTCAGCAAAACTAACTTACCAAAAGATATTGATCTGCTTATAGGATGAAGCCCATGTCAAGGGTTTAGCTTTGCGGGGAAGCAGCTGAACTTTAAAGATGAGAGGAGTAAGCTGTTTTTCGAGTATGTAAGAATTCTAAAACTTACTAAACCAAAATATTTTCTCTTTGAAAATGTGAGAGAATGAAAAAGAGTATCAAGATGTTATAAGTAAATACCTATGAGTAGAACCCATAATGATAAACAGTTCACTCGTCTCTGCCCAAAACAGAGTAAGGCTTTACTGGACTAACATCCCAAACATCACACAGCCAGAAGATAAAAATATAGTGCTTGCGGATATACTTGAAGATGGTGTTACTGACAGAAGTAAATCATACTGTCTTGATGCACACTACGGATGTGGAGGAAATATGAAAAATTACTTTTTAAAATCAAGAAGACAGCTTATCTTTAAAGACTTTACTATCCTTGAAAACTCAAAACTGAGTGTCAACGGACTGAAACCTGTTGCAAAAGTGGATATTGCAGGGTTTGAGAGCTCTAAAAGAGTATATGATATCAACCATAAGTCTCCAACACTTACAGCTAACTCTGGAGGAAATCAGTGACCTAAAATACTTTTAGTTTGGAGAGAACACTAAAAAAAGGCTACTGTGAGATACAACCATGAGAGTGCTTTGACGCTACATTTTTAAACTCTAAAACGAGAAGATGAAGAGCAATGAAAAAGAAGTCTAACTGCTTAACGGCGCGCGAATTATGAGTTTATGCACTATACTAAAAATGATATGTCAGAAAACTTACACCTTTGGAGTGTGAGAGACTTCAAACTCTTCCTTGATAATTATACAGATGGAGTTCTCTAACTCTCAGAGGTATAAGATGATTGGGAATGGGGTGGACTGTGGATGTTGTGGCTTGAATTTTTTAAGAATATGTAATATTACTTTGAGCTCATTGCATTTGAAATAGCTTTATACCAATGATAATCAGCATCCCATGAACGAGAAGGCGAAATCAATATTCCTAAAGGACCACTTATGGCGAAGATAATTTAGAAGTTCATCATACTCTATTTCAACAATAACATTGCCGCACATACCTGGTGTTACTTCATACTCACTAAAAATAAATTCAATACTATCATTTTTAATAAAGTAATCTTAAATAAAACTAGCTTTATTGAAATTACTGCAAAAATCACATTCTGATTTATTTTCGATAATTTCTTTAATTTCTTCCAATGCATTTCCGTTTAGCATCAAATACATCAAAAAAATCAAAATCTATATGATGTAATGGGTTAATGTTTCATAGCCCAAGCTGAATGATTACCATTGGGAGGAAGGGTAATGCAGAAATGTATACTGTGTCATTTTTATGGTCAATAAGCGAGAAGATACAATGCCTGTCTCATAATCAGAGTTATACACAACTAGATTTTCATTCATTGAATTAAGAACATTATTTTTCAACTCATTATTTATGTATTCTAAAAATCGTTTTTTAAAAATGGATGCTACTATTTTCAAGTAAAATATTTTTTGAATATTCTCGTAAAACTATATTTGTATTTACTTCTCAGCAGTAAAAGTAAGAATCTATTTTACTTTCTGTATTGATAATGAATCTAAAGTTATTTTTCAATATACTCTTCAAGCCCTACTGTTACGGATGAAAATACACCTATTAGGAAACCTAAAATACCAAATATCGAACTTACAACCTACTTTTGTCGGAAGGCTCCATCTTCCATCTATTTCTTTTTGGAATCATAACTCATAAATCTACTAAACTGTTCGACAAAGTACGCCAGCA
>JAUZRZ010000012.1 GCA_030949945.1 Sulfurimonas sp.
AAAAATAATTTATTCGTTATAATAAATACAATTAAAGATCAAGGGATAGTATGAGAATTTTTTTCTTGTTGTGTGTATGTGTGATGTTAGGGACTGCTTTAAATGCAGAGTATATAAGAAGTATACGAATAGGTTCTTTTCCTACAGAGTTAGATGCAAAAAACTCGCTTCAAGAAATAAATAATTTTATTTCAAAACATGAAAATATTAAGAAGCTTCAAGAAACAAATGATTTTATTTTTAAACAAAGAGCTTCTGGTAGTTTCTATGTTACTCTCGTTGAGCCTTTGAGAAGTAGAGTTGTGCTTCAAGAGGTTTTAGACACCCTGCGTTTAGAATATGGGGATGTTTATGTTACAAAATTAAAAGCAAGACCACAAATGAATGAAAACTTAGACTTAAAAGTTGTAAGTATCACTCCAAGTCAAGCAGAAGTAATACCTAGTAAACACCAAGTAAAAAGTGTTAAAAAAGAAAGTTTAGAAGTAGAGATAGCATCTATTGAAAAAGAGATTCAAAATGCAGTTGTTCCTGTAACTGTTCCTGAATCTGCAGCTGTTCAATCAAGTACCAATAACTATGTTTATCAAATAATAATCATTATATTATTGTTTTTAGTCTTAGTTTTGGTATATTTTCTTTTACGTATTAAAAAAGAAAAAGAAACATATATAAACAAAGAACTTATTCAAGAGGAACAGTTATCACAGTTAAGAGAAGATAATTATGCCAAAGATAAACTACTCTCACATGTAAGTCATGAACTACGAACTCCAATGACCGCAATAATGGGTTTAACACATTTGCTGCTTGAGAGTGATTTGACAAAAGTGCAAAGTGATTATATTCAAAAGATAGAGAGTTCTTCTGAGCACCTATTAAACCTAATTAATGATATTTTGGATGTTTCAAAAATAAAAGCAGGTGAGTTGAAAATTGAAAAAACAGAGTTTACAATTGATGATATTTTAGAGTACGTTTTGAGTGTTAATGTGACTAAGGCTAAGAAAAATGGTGTATTTCTTGCTATGGATATTTCACATGAAATCCCATCAAAACTTATAGGTGACTCCCTGCGTTTAGGGCAAGTGCTTATTAACTTAATTGGAAATGCAGTAAAGTTTACAAATGATGGCAGAAGTAAGCATTAAGTGTAAAAAAGATTTCGAGTTTTGGTGATGGTATTAAACTTGAGTTTAGTATCTCAGATACAGGAATAGGAATGACCCAATCACAGGTTGAGAGTATATTTAACTCTTATTATCAAGGGGATGATTCAACTAGTAGAGAGTTTGGGGGTACAGGTTTAGGACTTGCAATTTCAAAAGAGTTAGTAGAGTTAATGGGTGGAGAAATACATGTTAGCAGTCAAAAAGATCTTGGAACAACTTTTAGTTTTACAGTAAACTTTACACTAAAAGATGCACAGAATCAGCGTCAATATAGACTTCCATCCTCATCTATGCTAGAAAAAAAGGTTTTAATTGTTGACTCTTCAAATAGAAATGTTATTCCTCTTGTTAAGTCATTAGGTTATTTTAACTATGTAGTCAATGCTATTTCTTCTTTTGAAGATGCAGTCTTGAGAAGATGCAATGCGCTTTGATATTGTTATAGTAAATCAGTATAATTTGACACTAGAAGCTATTGAAGCGATTAAAAGAATGAGAGTTGTAACTAAAACAAAGCTTGTAATCTTGAGTGAACTTCACAGTAAGGTAGATACGAAGTTGATTGAAAACATTGAAGTGGATTCATATATTCAGGTACCTTGCTCGCAGCAGAGTATATTAAATATGATTATAGATTTATATGTGGCAAAGAATTTAGATAAACGTTCTCGTAAAACAAATATGAAAGATAAGCTTAAAACCTTGATAAATAAAAAAATATTAGTTGCTGAAGATAATGAAGTAAATCAAAAAGTGATAATGGGACTTTTAGCACAAACTGGAATTGAAGTGACATTTGTAGATGATGGGCAAGAAGCACTTGATCTTGTAAAAAAAGATATACCATTTGATTTACTCTTAATGGATATAAATATGCCAAGAATGAATGGGTATGAAGCAAGTAGAGAAATTCGTAAAACAAGTAAATATAATAATATTCCAATTTTAGCACTCACTGGGGATGTAATGGATAATGCTATTGCTAAAGCAACACAAAGTGGTATGCAGGGACATATTGCAAAACCGATTATTATTGATATTTTTTATAAGAAAATATTTGATACATTAAGTGATGAGAGAAGAGATTTAGTGGATAAAACTCTTATAAATTATGACGATAAGAATGAAGATGGTTTTGATGAGCTCTCTATAAGTGTAGGTTTAGGTCGGTGTAATGGGGATGTTGAGTTTTATAAAACAATTTTAAAAGATTTTAAAAGTATGTATATAACTTCGGTAAATCGTTTTATTGAGTTATGTAATAATGAAAACTTTAGAGAAGCAAGACATATCTCAATGGATATAAAAGATGTTGCATTAAACATTGGTGCATATAACTTGTGTGAAAGTGCTGCTACAATGGAGTATGAGTTTGAAAAAGGGAGTAGAAGTAACTGGAGAGAATTTGTGAACTTTTATGATACTAGCTTAAGTAAACTTTTTATCGATATTGATAAGTATTTAAATCAGAACTAATCTAAATATTTTTTTTGTAAACGTTTAACAGCACGGATAAATGAATCTGTATTAATATTATTTGTATCAAGTAAATTTAATGCTTTTTTAATAGAGTCTTCACTGAGTTGTTCTTGAATGTTTACAGCAGATCTTACAACCTGAAGTGCAAAAACCATCTCTTTCATATGACTAGGTACTTCTCTCTCTGCATCTAGGTATTTCATACACTCCCAAAATGTATCATTTAAATGAAGGTGTTCAAAGATAAGTGCATTGATTTGAGCAGTAGTCATTATTGTGTACATATTTTCTACATATGATATGTCATTATATTTCATCAAGTCTGATAAAAAATTCTCAGTTTTTTTATCTTCTAAAATATCTTTTGCAATTAAAATTTTTCCTGTTTCCATTAAAAAAGCTATAGGAGTGAGACTTCTTGCTGTGTCTATGTCTATTCCCATATACCATTGAAAAAGAAGTTCACTCTGCATTGTACTAATTTTGGCAAATTCAAGCTAGTTGGAGATATCATAAGGTGAGAGGTCAATATCAAATGTTCTATTTATACTCGAAAAGAGAACAATAGAACGAATTTGGTTTCGAGCCAAAAAGAGTAACTGCTTGAAGTATAGAAATGAGTATTTTTGAAAACCCATAAAAGGGGGCATTAACTTTTGCTAAAATATCCGCTGTAAGAGAGGGGTCTGCTTCGATAAGCTTGACAATATCATCAATATTAGGTTCTCCCTCTATAAAGAGGGCTTCTATCTTTAGAACTGACTCTGGTAAAGGTGGAAGAGATTCAATTCTTGCAATTAATGGGAGATAACTCATTGTAGTGCCTTAATAAAATATTGATTTTGTATTATAATAAAATAAACATAAAACTAAATCAAGTAAAATTTTTGTATAATTATATATAGATAATCTGAGGTGGTACGAGTAATCGCACCAATGAGGGTTCTACATATTCAAATCGTGAACTAGTAGAGCTTTTGGTGAGTCAGTGTCTTCGTTTGAGTTATGGCAACATATACGCGAGAAGATGCCGCCGTTAAAGAGTTCTCTCTCTTCACCCAAATTCGGCGTTTAGAACCAAGCCAAATGCGAAACGGCCATCCGGGTTTTCTACTATAAAAGTATTTATTAAAAAGGTTTTATCTTTTAATAAATACTTTTTTATTTTTGGAGCAATATATGAAGATTTTGATTTTAGGTAGTGGTGGACGTGAAGTACTCACATAGGGCGTGCAATTAAGAATGAAACACAAGAGCATGAACTGGTTTTTTCCAACCAGGAAATGGAGCGACTGGAGAACCTCGGAACTAATATCAATATAAAGATTATAAAGATTTAGCTGCGCTTGCAAAGGAAAATGAAATTGAGCTAACTATTGTTGGTCCAGAAGCTCCTTTAGTGG
>JAUZRZ010000013.1 GCA_030949945.1 Sulfurimonas sp.
CAAACAAATTATGAAAAGCAGTTGTATCTGCTAAGACAGCTATATCACTCAAGTTCAAGTCATCATAATAAAAAGAGTAAGAATCAGCTAAATAACCCAAAAATGCAGGATATACCATAGTGCGACTAGCGTTTATCTCAATGTTTGCTAATGCTTCTACATCATGTGGTGCAGCCATAGATGCTACTCCTTTTAGATTAACCGTTGAAATCGCACCCTTATCTACAGACTCTGCAGAGTGCCATCGCAGTATAACCACCCTGAGAGTACCCTGAGATATATAACTGATGATTTATTGCAATACCATTGTCTTGCATATACTTCATACTTGCTTTTATCATATCAACAGAACTTCTCGCTGAAGCTTTTTTAAGCATATATGGATGTGCGACACTATTTGAAGCACCATACCCAATATAATCAGGATTTATTGATGCAAAGCCTGCAAGACCAGTCATTAACACTGCAGTAGAGTAATCAGGTAATCCATTTGTTATTTCTACATTTGATGGAGCTTCTGCATTAGTAAAATAGTACCATGATTTTCACAAATCATAGAAACAGAAAATTTTGTCTCACCTGTAGCTTCTCTATATGCTTCGTATGCAGGTGTTGGAGTTGGAATCGTTAAGAGTCCAGAAGCTACGACAGCCTCTCCATTTTGCCCTACTGTATTATAAGTTATTTTCACTGCTTTATAGGCAAAAGCATTTGTAGCATTAGCATCTATCTTTGCCTGAATAACCGCTAGCATCGTTGCCGCATTTACATCATCGATAACTGTCGCACTCACCAATTGAGAACTTCCATCCTCTACACTATTTTCTCCAGTATTGCCCTCTGTTCCGCAAGCACTTAAAAATACAAGCATCGGTAGAATAAGTACATACTTAAAACCCATCTTCATTGATTTAATCAAATTAAATTCCTCCCTTTTTAAAAATTAAACTTAGTGTAACTTAAAAAGTTATAAAATTATGATATTATTTTACAAAACTGTAAAGTAGTTCTATCTCTTCTTTCCAAATTGTCTCATCTATTGTTTCTAAAATAAGAGGAATATCATCCATTCGCTCATCATTCATGATAAATCTAAAAGCATCAAGCCCTATTTCTCCTTTTCCTAGAGAGTGGTGTCTATCTACATGAGAGCCTAGTGGTGGTTTTGAGTCATTTATATGCATACCCATAAGATATTTAAAACCTACTACTTTTTCAAACTCAGCCCAAGTTTTATCATATGTTTCTCGTGTTCGTATGTCATACCCTGCTGTAAACATATGGCAAGTATCTATACAAACGCCGATGCGGGATTTGTCCTCTACCTTATCGATGATGTGAGCTAGATGCTCAAAACGCCATCCAAGATTACTTCCCTGTCCTGCTGTATTCTCAAGTACTGCACTCACTCCCTGCGTTTTATCAAGGGCTATGTTTATAGACTCTGCTATCACATCTAAACAAACATCTTCTATAGGTTTCATTATCTCTAAGTTCTCTTTATCTGCCTTTTTCACTTTTGCTAAATGACTCCCTGGATGGAAGTTGAGTCTATCAAGTCCTAGTAGTTCACAACGTTGTAATTCATCTATAAACGCAGTACGAGATTTTTCTAACTTCTCTACTTCAGGATGTCCAAGGTTTATAAGATATGAGTCATGACGGCAGTATATGTTTAGGAAGTATTCCACTTGCATCAAGAGCATTTTTAAACTTGTCTATTGTTTGAGTGTCCAAATCTTTTGCTACCCACTGGCGTTGGTTTTTAGTAAAAAGAGCAAATGCTTTTGCCCCTATTGCCTCTGCGTTTGTTACGGCATTAAAAACGCCACCACTTGCTGAGCAGTGTGCTCCTACAAATTTATTGCTATTAGTCTCTATCATTATTTTATATCCTTGATTTTAAATAGTATCTTGTTCTTTTTATCTTTAAAATAGATTTCACCTGCACTTACTTTATAGAGTATATTTACATATCTATTTTGTATCTTTTGCTCAAAACCATCAGTCGTTTTTTGGAAGTTCTCTTTATCATAAATAGCATTTCCAAGAAAAATATTTTGTAAAATTGTATCGGGATAGTTTTGACTTAAATACTCACTGTTAAAACTACTTTTACTCATACAGCCCTCATTAAGACAGATAAGATGATTGATTTCAATATTTTGTATATTATTTCCTGCTACAAACAGCTCTAAACGCAGAGAGTCATCGCTATGTTTAAGGTAGCCCAAATCTGCAAACTTCAGTTTATCTGTTTTAATGATAAAAAGTTTGGAGTTTGAATGTTCGTAGTTCTTTATACTACAAGCACTTAAAAACATCATAAGTAAAAGGAGGATTAATTTCATTAAAGAATTATAGTCAAAAATTATTAAATTTTTTGTGTGGAGTTGAAAAATGTACACTATGCTAAAAAAGCATAGTGTATGAAATGATTACTTTAGTTTAGAAGCTATGCTTTTTACAGCATCACTTGCATGGTTAAATGCTAGTGCAATACTTCCTTGATCAGTTACAACATCACCGATAGTGTAAAGACCTTCTATATTTGTCTCAAATGTCTTTTCATCATATACAGGAACATCCCACTCACCAGTTTTAACACCAGAGTTTACAAGTAAATCTTTAGGAGTTGTACCACCAAGTGCATATACAATTCTGTCATACTCAGCACTTGTACCATCTGTAAAGTTAACTTTTACTTTTCCCTCATCAGATTGCTCAAGGCTTTCAACATCTACACCCATTTTATTAAGAATTTTTCCATTATCTAAATATTTCATACACATTTCAGTATTAAGAGGGTTCATACGTGTAATCTCAGCTTTTCTATAGTTAAGTGTTACAACACAATCTTCCATACCTTCCATCTCTACAAGACCATAAGCATACTCACCAGCAGTATCTCCACCACCAACAACCATAACTCTTTCGCCATTTTGTACTTTAGAGAGGTTAAAGTTTAGTAATGGTTTAATCTCTTTTGGAAACTTATATCTTGGTCTGTTTGGTTTACCCATACGACCAACTGATAAAATAACATTTCTTGCTTTTAAAGTCTCTATACCTTCAGCTACATTATCGTGTCCAAAAATCATTCCAAAAAGACCATTTTCATCTTTTTCTACTCTGATAATCTCATGGTTATACTCAAACTTGTCAAGTACCCCAGCATTTTGAAGTTTTACTTCCATCTGTTCGATGTACTCTTCTTTAGAACACTCTTCAAAACTAACGTTACCAGTAAACTCAAACTTGATTCCCATCCAGTCTTTATCAACACGTTTACCTTTTTTGTAGAACTTATGAATCATGTCATTATGATGTGGTGCTTTATCTATTACAACGATATTTTCCACTCCTGCAAGTTTTGCTTCGATAGCTGCTGCCATTCCGCCAGGTCCTGCACCAATAATTGCGATGTCTACTACTTTTCCATTTTCATGAATCATGTTTGTCCTTTTTATACGAGTTTGATATTTCAATCAATGCTTCAAAATTGTTATGTAATTATAGTGTATTTCAATTAATTTACCTATAAATAACTACAAAAGAGCTTTTAGTGTGTCATT
>JAUZRZ010000014.1 GCA_030949945.1 Sulfurimonas sp.
GAGTAACTAGACTGGCAAATAATAGAATTCGTTTAGTCCATAGAACGGGACAAGCAAATCAAGCACCAGAAGAAGAAGAAGTTATGAGCCAAGTATGATATCAATGACTACAAAGAAAAACTGAGCTAATAGGTACAAAAACTCTATACCCTAGTGAGAACTTCTATTAAACAATACATGCAAATTAAAGAACTTGAAGATTCACGAGATGAGATATAGAAAAATAATGCGTGAGCTTACAAAGCTTCAAACAGAATGAAACTAAACAAATGCTCATTACGAGTGGCAAGAAATCTATTATTCTTATAAATATCAATGACTTTTCACAAGTAAATGAGAACTTTTGGTTTTTGAGTCTGGAGATAAGTTTCTTATAGAAATTTGCAAACTTTTAAAAAATAGTTATGGTAGGAGTCTATGCAAGTTTTCACCTACATGGCGATGTATTTGCACTAATGTGTTCATCTAACGAAAGTGATATTGTTGAAAAAAATATTAATAAAATTAAGCATGATATAGATACACAAAACTTTATGATTGAAAAACAGAGAAGAGAATTTCTTTTAGTATAAGAGTAGAGGTAGCCTTAAAGAGTATGGAAACATAATACAAAAAGCAGAATTAGCTATGAAAAAAAATCTATAACACTAGGCGATGAAGAGATAGCGATATACTCAAAAAGTTAACTACTCTTTATGGGTAGTTTTGGGATTAAGATATAATTGTATAAAGAGGTTTTGGGTGCAAAATATTTCCATTGGAAGACAACCTATAATAGATGCTCATTCTGATCTTTGTTCTTATGAAGTACTCTATAAAGGTTCTGTCTGAAGTACAAAGTAGATACAGCAGTGCCTCAATTATAAACAATGTTCTCAATAAGTTTGGAACGCATAAACTCCTTGGTGATAGAAGAGCCTTTGTCAAAATTGATGAAAAATTTCTTCTTCATGATATCATATTTTCCATTCCTGGATGAGTTCTTTATATTTAGTCTTTTAGAGAGTATACCTATGAGTGAAAGAGTTTTAGAAAGGATAGAACAGCTCTATGAACAAGGCTATCTGTTGAGTATAGACCAGTTTATAATCAATGCAGACACTATGTACAATTATGATGTAATTATTAGGAAAATCTTGCATTTGTAAAGGTAAATATCAAAGAGAGTTCATCATATTCATCTTAGTCATATGATTACGCAAGATTAAAGCGAGGGAATTACTGTCGTTGCGGATGATGTAGATGGACTTTAATGCATATGAAGAAGCAAAAGAAGCTTGGATGTGACTGGTTTCAAGGTTACTTTTTTGCTAAACCTAAAATCTTAGAAAATGCAAAGTATGAGCCATCTCAAATGGCTGTATTAAAGTTGTATAATCTTTTAATGCAAGATGTAAATATTGATGAAATTGCAAAAGAGTTTGAGGTAAACCATGAGATAACAGTGCAACTGTTACAATTTATAAATTCTGGTAGCTTTAGCTTTAGAAATAAAATATCTTCTATTCATCATGTTTTAACATTAGTCGGACGAATACCCCTTGGACAATGGCTAATGCTAATGATATACTCCAAGTCAGTTAGCAAAGATAAAAAATCACCTCTGATGCTTATGGTAAAACATAGAACAGAGTTAATGGAAAGTATTTTAACTGCCTTAGAACCTAATGTACGAAGTAATATGCTTGGAGAAGCTTACTTTGTAGGAGTTCTTTCTCTTATTGACACTGTATTTGGTGTAGAGTTAGAAATACTTTTAGCACAGATGAATATTTCTCAAGAGGTACGCGAAGCTATATTGAACGAAAAGGGTACTTTAGGAGAGATTTTTAAGCTTGTAAAAGATATTGAAAAGTTTGATAGTTATGCTGTTGATGTGTTTGAGAAAAAACATACTTTAGATAGAGGTTCAATCGAGCAAATAGTATTTCAAGCAATGCAAGATGTAAATAGTTTTGAGAAACCACAGTAATCGATGTTGATACAAATAGATGATGTAAATATAAACGAGTTAGAGATTTACTCTTCACTCAGAGAGTCTGCATTTAGAGAAGATGGAAGTTTTATAGCGGACTCTCCAAAGGTGGTGAACCTTGTTTTAGAAGCAGAACTAGAGATAAAAAGTATGCTAGCAACTCAGGAGTACTACGATGAGTTTAAGGAACTTCTAAAAGATAAAAATATCCCTAAAAAGTATCTCACAACTAAAGAAGAGATGAAAAAAATAGTAGGACATAAAATACACCATAACTGCATGATGCATGGTATTCGTCCTCGTGATATATCTATAGAAGAGTTAGATGATGAGGTTTTAATCCTAGATGGCATTACTTCAGCCGAGAATGTTGGCTCTATTGTAAGAAGTTGTGCAGGACTTGGTGTAAACTCTCTTCTTATCTCAAAAGCAACACCACACCCTTTTAACCGCCGTGCCCTTCGTGTCTCTATGGCTTACTCTACATTTATAAAAACACATATACATCAAGATATAAAAGAGAGTATAGAAGAGTTAAAAAAGAGAGGTTATCGTGTCTTTGCCGCAGAAGTAGCCCTTAATGCAACACCACTCTCAAAAGTAAAAACACCTGATAAATGGGCACTAATAATGGGACACGAAGGTCGTGGAATAGCAGAGGATATACTAAAACTTTGTGATGAAATAGTCACAATAGAGATGCACCCAAGTGTAAAAAGTTTTAATGTAGGAGTAGCTGCTTCACTAATGATGTATAAATTTATGAACTAAATGTTATAATCACAATAAAGAAACTATCATGAACTTCTCTTCACTCTCTCTCTCAAGCGAAATGCTTACTACACTTGACTCACTGGGCTATAAAAATGCTACTGCTATACAAGAAGCGACTCTTCCACTTATCTTAGATGGTAAAGATGTTATTGCTGAGGCAAAAACTGGTAGTGGAAAGACTGCTGCATTTGGTATAGGACTCTTAGAAAAACTTGATGTGAAAAGATTTCGTGTGCAGACTTTAGTTTTGTGTCCGACACGCGAACTCGCAGACCAAGTGGCAAAAGAGCTTCGTCGTATTGCTAGGTTTAAACACAACATAAAAATCCTTATGCTCACAGGTGGAGAGAGTTTTGGGCGTCAGTTAGGTTCTCTTGAGCATCAGGCACATATCATAGTGGGTACTCCTGGTCGCGTTTTAAAACACTTAAACAAAGAGAGTTTAGAACTCTCAAACCTTAAAATGTTAGTGCTGGATGAAGCAGATAGAATGTTAGATATGGGTTTTATAGAAGAGGTTGAAGCGGTTATGGCGTTTATGCCTAAAGAGAGACAAACACTACTCTTTTCTGCTACTTATGATGCTGAGATTTTAAAGATAAGTAAGCGAATCCAAAATGACCCCGTACTTGTAAAAACAACAGAAGTAGAAGTGGCAAATAAAATCACAGAAGAGTTTTATGCTACAACTTCAAAAGAAGATACTTTTGTGAAAATATTGTCAGGATTTAAACCTGAAAATGTCATCGTATTTACTAACACAAAAGCGGAGGCACGAGAATTAGCCCAGAACTTACAAAAAAGAAAAATAGATGCTCTAGCGATTCATGGAGACTTAGAACAGTACGAGCGAAATGATGTTTTAGTACAGTTTGCAAATAAGTCTTGTCCCATTTTAGTAGCAACAGATGTAGCGGCTCGTGGGCTTGACATCAAAGAGTTGAGTATGGTTGTCAACTACGATATTCCTCATGGGAGTGAGACTTATACTCACCGTATCGGGCGAACTGGTCGTGCTGGAGCTGAGGGAATTGCTATCACACTGTATGACTCCTATGAAGCAGAAAAAGCGGATGAGTACAGAGATGATAAACGTCTATTTTTAGAAGATAGTGAGCTGAAAGGCTCAACGAACTTTCAACTCAAGCCAGAGTTTGTGACACTCGTTATTGAGGGTGGAAAAAAAGATAAACTCCGTGCAGGGGATTTACTTGGAGCATTAACTGGCGATGCTGGTTTAAAAGGCAGTAGTATTGGGAAAATCGACATTTATGATAGACAGGCTTATGTAGCTATAGAGACTCGTTTTATAGATGAGGCAGAAAAAGCACTCAAAAGAGGAAAAATCAAAGGGAGAAATTTTAGTGTATGGATTTTATAAGTATTTACTAACTTTTATAGTGGTTTTTTCTTTAAACGCAGGAGCAGATGAGATGAGTATATATGATTTTGATGTAAAAAATATAGATGGTAAAACTATCTCTATGAGTCAGTACAAGGGTAAAGTCCTACTTATCGTTAATGTAGCAAGCAAGTGTGGATTTACACCTCAGTATGAGGGTTTAGAAAAACTTTATGATGAGTACAAAGATAAGGGTTTTATGGTGCTTGGTTTTCCATCAAATCAGTTTATGTCCCAAGAACCAGGTTCAAATAAAGAGATAAAATTTTTCTGCCAAAAAACATATGATGTAGAGTTTGATATGTTTGCAAAAATCGATGTAAACGGTGAAAATACAGAGCCACTTTATAAGTTTCTCAAAAAAGAGCAGGGTGGATTTTTGTGGATGGATGCCATTAAGTGGAACTTTACAAAATTTCTTGTAGATAGAGAAGGAAATGTTATCAAACGCTACGGCTCTTCGACTAAACCAGAAGAGATAGTACAAGATATACAAAAACTTTTACAATAGATGAAACTAAAGTATCTTAACCATTATCCACAGCAGACTCAAACGCAGGTTGTCAAACTTATTGAGTCTGGAAACTTAGCAGTCACATTTACTTAAAAAATATCCCACTTCACATACTATGAAAAATGACAAATCTCTTTTTAAATATACGATGGATATTAAAAATGAGTATATAAAAAAGTCACCACCACTCTCTAAAACACTTTACGATGGCAAGATAAATGTCATACATAATGCCCTTGGAACACATCACTTTATATCTCGAGTACAAGGCAATAAACTCAAGGCAAAAAATGAGATACGAGTCGCCTCTATGTTTAAAAGTGTACCGCAAGACTTTTTAGAGATGATAGTGGTTCATGAACTAGCTCACTTTAAAGAAAAAGAACATAACAAAGCTTTTTATAAACTCTGCGAGCATATGCAAGCCTCTTACCATCAAGTAGAGTTTGACCTGCGTTTATACCTCACACATGTAGATTTATATGGAAAGATTAAGGAGTGGTCTTAGTCTCTATATCGACAAGTTCGACTCTCTCACACTCTTTTTTTAGGAGCTTTTTGTTTTGGGCATCCTCTTCTGCTAGGTCTAAAATATCTGCAAAATCATCTTTAGCAACTTCAAAAGTATGTAACTCTTTTTGTGTTTGTATCTTGATAATACTCTCATTAGGCTCAGCACTTAGGGCTAAGTTTCTAAAACCTTTAGCATACTCGCTTTTGATGATTTTAGCTATTTTTTCATTTTTAAGCAGTTCATTTAGAGAAATTTCTTTGTTTAAGTCTGCCTTGCATAGTACTTTGTAAGTTACCAAAATAGTCCCTTTCATCATAATATTCCTTCCCTGTTTTTCTGATAGATAATTTTACAATATTTTTCTAAAACACTTAAAATATATGGCATTTTGCAATAAAATAGCGATAGGAAGGACTTAACACTTTTGTAACACTACTTCTGTACTATTTTAGAAATAAAAAAAGAGTGGGAAATAAATGAAAAAAATTGTATTGGGAATGAGCTTAGTAGCCTCAGCTTTATTAGCTGATTCTATTGTAGAGATTTCGCCTATTAGTGTAACTGCTACGGGTATGGATGAGAAGGTTATTGAGCAAGCATTGAGTATGGCAACAAAAAATGAGAAAGAGATTCAGTTAGATCAAGTTATATTTCAAAAAGATCTGCTTAACTCTTTAAGTGGTGTAAGAGTTGAGCAGACTGGTTCAGTTATTGGACATATGACGTCTATTAGAATGCCTATAAGCACTAACCCTTACTATCTTTTTATGCAAGATGGTATACCTGTACAGTCTAGTGGTTTTTTTAACCATAATGGTCTAGCATATACAACATTTCAGTCAGCTACTTCAGTTGAAGTTTTAAAAGGTGCTAGGAACTGCTCTTTATGGCTCAGACGCTGTTGCTGCAGTTATAAATGTCAAGTCTGCAGGAAAACCATCAAAAACAAAAGAAATCTCTGTAAAAGGGATGCTTGGTAGCTACGGTTTTGCTTCAACAACTGTAGGGATGAGTGATACTATAGATAAAGATAGTGCTTATCAGAGCTAATGTATCTGTACATGCATAGTGATGGTTGGAGAGACCATACAAAGACAGATAGAGCAGAAGCAAATATCCGTTATGATCATACAATAAATGATGATAATGATGTGAAAATTCTCTTTAACTTTTCTAAAACAGAAGCACAGCAAGCTGATAGTTTTAATGACTACGATAAGGTCACAAGTGGTTCAACTGATGCAAGTGATGATCCAAACTATTTTACAGCCCTACAAAAAACAGATGTCTCAAGAAAGTTTGATTATGCAAAAATCAGTGCAGAGTTTAATAACTACTCTTTTGATGACTTAGAGATAACTCTTACACCTTATGTCCGTTACAACCGAAACAGATATGTCGCTACATGGGAGAGTAACCTTCCAAGTAATGATAATGAACTTTATACTTTAGGACTTTTGCACAGAAATACTTATGAGCAGAGCTGGGGAAAAATTGTTTTTGGTTTTGATAGTGAATACACAAAATCATCTCTTAAATATAACCAAGACTTTGACCTAACTACTACTGGTTGGAATCCTGCAACTTTTACAGCTGGTGCTCTTTATGACTATGATGTGACTTATCTTGCTCTTGCACCTTATGTTCATGTTGATTATATGATTACAAAGGAGTTAAAGTTAAGTCCAGGTTTGAGATTTGATTATAACAGATATGATTATAAAAATAATTTAGCTCAAAACTCTCAAGACAGTTCAGGAACTCTACTACCGCCCAGCAGATAGAACAGACTCTCTTTAGTCATCTAAGCTCCTAAACTCTGCACTCTCATATATGCCACAAAAAGATTTAAATCTCTATCTTAGATATGCAAACGGTTTTAGAATTCCTCAGGCTTCAAGACTCTACTCTGTGAAAGTAGGTTATGAGAACATTAACCTCGAAGCTGAAATATCAGATACATATGAGATAGGTGTGAAGAAGAACTTTTCAAAAAGAACTTCTGTTGAGTTGGCTTTTTATTATATGACTATAGATGGAACAATTCTTAGAGATGCCAATACAGGTGGTTATAGAAATGGTGGCTCTAGTATACATCAAGGATTAGAGGCGACACTAAAGTCTGAAATAACAAAAGAGTGGGAGAGCAGTCTTAGTTACTCATACTCAATGCACAACTATGATAATGACCCAACACTTGGCGATAATGAAATCTCAAATGCACCAAATCACTTAGCAAACGCAAGACTCTCTTATATTCCATCATACTTAAAAGGTCTTCGCATCATGGGTGAGTGGCAGTATGTAGGCGAGTACTGGATGGATGATGACCACACTGCATCTGTTGGAAAATATGATGGATATAGCATAGGAAACCTCAAGGCAGATTATGAGTACTCTAAAAAGCTTAGTCTCTTCAGTAAAGTAACGAATATTACGGATGAAAGATATGCTGTAAATGCACGTTATGCTTATGGAAAAGAGGATTATACTCCAGCAGATCCAAGAAGTTTTTTTGCAGGACTTGAGTATAGATGGTAAAAACATATAAGCTCCATAAGTTCTCAGGAATAAGCGCTGGAATAATTCTCCTTATTCTCTCAATCAGCGGCTTTTTTCTAGACCATGACAAATGGAGCTTTCTCTACACTACTACTTTTAGTAGTGTTCCCTCACATATACTTGGTGCAGATAAAAGACTTTATAATGCATACCATGCAGATGAAAAAAACCCAGAGCACATCATTGTTGGTGGCTATCGTGGTCTATTTGAAAGTTTTGATGGTGGTGCAAACTTTTCAAGTGTATCAAGCCTTCAAGTTTTAGCTATTGTTGCTTATGATGAGAAGTTGTATTGTGCTACTTCTGATGGCGTTTATCTTTATGGCGAGAAGTTTGAAGCTCTTGCATTGCAGGGTGAGTACATCACTTCACTGAGTATTTCAGATGGCTCAATAGTAGCAGTAGAAGATAAAGAGACAATCATTACATTGCAAAGAGATGATTTAAAACCTATAAGTAGAAGTATAGTCAAGATAAAGAAGTCTAAGCTTCAAGAAGATATAAAACTCTCGCGTTTTGTAAGGGATCTGCACTATGGACGAGGTCTTTTTGATGGAGATATTTCATTACTCATCAATGACTATGGGGCGATAATTTTGACTTTTCTAGCCCTGAGTGGTTATCTAGTGTGGTATCTCATAAAAAGAAAAAAACATGCGAAATTTACTCGAAGTCTCATCAAAACACATGCAAATATTTTTGCAATTATTGCTACTATTCCTCTAATCATTTTAGCAATAACAGGTGTTTTTTTAGATCACCCTTCATTGCTAGGAAAATTTATGAAGTCTGTCAAAATTTCACACTCACTGCTCCCTCCTGTATATGACTCCTTACAAAGTGATATATTTTCTATAGATTATGATGGGAAAGTATATAAAATTGGCAACAGATATGGAATATACAGAAGTAAAGACCTCAAAGAATGGCACCTTGAAAACAGAGGTTTAGCCTACAAGATGATACGAAAAAATGAAAATCTTTATATAAGTGGTATGGGTGCACCAAATAGACTCTTTAAAGATAACAAGTACACTATTTTGGCAGGAACACCACATATGTACAAGGATGTAGTTGTACAAAAAGATAAAGTAAGATACTTCTCGACAATGAAAGGAGAGTGGAACTTACCAAAGTTTCAAGATATAACCCTCTACTCCTTGCTGCTTGCCCTGCATGATGGTACATTTTTTAGTGAGTGGTGGGTGTGGGTAAATGACTTTGCTGCATTTGCATTAGTGGTATTAAGTATTACAGGGACTATTCGGTGGTATAGAAAAAAGAAATCTTTTAAGAACTCTTTTTAATCCATCCACTTTCTAGGGTCATAGCCATCGCTTGGACGAGTGAGTTCTTTTTTTTCTAACTTTTTTATCATAATAGTCTCTTTTAAGGGTGTAAATCCAAACTTTTCATAAAAGCTTATAAGTTTGGCTTCCCCATAAGTCTCTACGTGTAGTTCCTCGTAAACAACTCCAGCTTCAAGTAAGAACTGCTCCATCATAGCAGTCGCTACTCCTTTGCTTCTATGCTCAGGGAGGATAGCTAAACTAAGAGATGGCGTTTCATTTTGCAGTTCTCGTGTCCAGATAGCACCTACAATAGCACTCTCAACAAGGGCATATAGCCCCAAGTCTTTAGGTGTTAACCCATAAGCATCATAGTATAAGTTAAACTTAGTTGTCTCTTTGTGGGCATATTTTGTCATATCTTGAACGATTTTACTTTCGCTTGAGCGAAGGAAGTAGAGGGTAGGTGTCATAAGTACTCTTTTCTTGAAAGTATACTCTTATATAACTCAAAAAAAGAGTTCATAAATGATGAGAACTGCACTCTTTAGAATATTTTCGGTAGAATATAACTTTTAAAGTTTAGGAGAATGGATGAGGTTTTTTGAAAAAGCTCTTAAAGCTAATGTTATGAGTACAAAAATTCTTATTAGAGGAAATGTTTCAAAAGATATTCTTTACAAAGCTTACAAGATAGCGACTGACTTTGAAGATAGGTATAGTGCCTACAAAAAAGAGTCTTTTTTAAGTCAAATAAATACTAAAGCATTTAAAGAGAGTGTACTTTTTGAGATAGAAGAAAATAGTGTATCCTTTAAACGAAGTGGAGTGAGAATTGAT
>JAUZRZ010000015.1 GCA_030949945.1 Sulfurimonas sp.
AGACATTATGGAAAAGTGATAGAGCTAATCCTTGTGTCAGTAAACGCAGGTAGTGCCTCTAAGAGACATGTCTCTTTGGGACTCCTGCAGAAAAGAGGGGGCCACTACATATCTCTTTCAAAAATAGGTTTTCTCTCTTATAGAGAGTGAGTTTAAAAAGATGTAGAATCTTCTCAACTCCTTAGTGTAAAAAAACTGACAAACTCTGTAAAAATAACTCCTCTAAGCGTCTACTGGATGACTTATCTTGATAGAATTATGAAAAATCGCCGTAAAATTGTTACACTAGTCAAAGAGAAATACATACAACTCCAAGGGGTTTATGAGAGAAGATACTCACTTCTTTTTGATAGGGTTATCGCCTATGTATCTGACCTTGATGTTGGTGTAAGCTCTTCAAAAGTGGCACAGTCCTATAAACACTCACGACCTATGATAGTTGAGCCTAAGGGTGATGAGAATTTTATGCAGATAATGCAACTTCGCCATCCACTCATAGAGATACAGAGCGCGAGGTGGGGCCAGTATGTGCCAAACGATATAGTCATGGGAAATCGTGAGTATATGGACTTGCCACACCCTGAGACTGCTGGCGTTGGAAGTAGCTGTACATGATGGGCATGATATAAACGGTGTGCTGCTTTATGGAATAAACTCAAGTGGAAAATCATCGCTTATGAAGAGTATAGGGCTTGCTACTCTTATGGCTCAGTCTGGCTTTTTTGTGAGTGCTGCTGTTATGAAGTTCAGTATATACGACTCTCTTTTTACTCGTATAGTCTCTAAAGATAACCTTGCAAAAGGGCTTTCAACCTTTGCGGTTGAGATGCTTGAGCTTAAAAATATATTTAACCGTGCTACTGTTCGTTCTTTAGTTTTAGGCGATGAGATAAGTCACGGAACAGAGACACTCTCAGGTGTTGCCATAGTTGCATCAGCTATCAAAAAGTTAGCAAAAACTCGTTGTCTATTTTTGTTTGCAACGCACCTGCACCAACTCTCAACGATGAAAGAGATAACAGCACTTGATAATGTTGTAGACCTACACCTTAGTGTTGAGTATGATGAGGCGAGTGATAAGTTACTTTTTAACCGTGTTCTTCAAGCAGGAAGTGGGAGTAGCATTTACGGTTTAGAGTTCGCAAAGTCTTTGCATATGGATAGTGAGTTTTTAGAAGAGGCAAACGCTATAAGAAAACGACTCTCAAATGATTTTGATGAGTTAGAACTTTTAGTGAAGAAGAAAAAGTCAAAGTACAACAAAGAACTATATGTGACTAAGTGTGTAATTTGCGGTGCGATGGCTGAAGATGTGCATCATATCTCCCAAAGAAGTTTAGCTGATAGTGCAGGGTTTATAGGGCATTTTCATAAAGACAACAAACATAACCTTGTGCCTTTATGTAAAGAGCACCATAATCAAATCCATGAGGGGAAACTTCATGTAAATGGTTTTATTATGACAAGTAAAGGTTTAGAGTTACAGTTTGAAGAGCAGATGAGCAAAGCTAAAGTTATAAAAGTAGAAGAGCCTGAAATAAATGAGAGTGTTGAGGTAAGTAAAGATAAAGATGAGCCTAAGGGTTTTGTTCTTGATGATTGGTAAGGAATAATATGGATAGTGTTTTTGAAATGATAAAGCTTTTAGGCTTTATGGTATTTATCTCTTCAGTGGGTGGACAGGCTTGGATTGCACTTTTAGATATAGTAGGGCATTTTAGTCACTCCCTTGAGAAGTTTCGTCCAGCACCCGTGCAAGATAAGTACTCTCGAATAGTTGTTCTAGTAGGACTTATTATTTGGTATCTAAATAGCAATGAATTTACATTTGTATTTACTGATTGATGTTAGAGTTACCTATTGGAACTAAAATTGCTATAAATAAATCATGAAAAACATTTTACTTACTATTTTAACACTTTTTTTCACTATAATTACATTTAGCGCTTGTACAGCTGGTCTGACGGAACCTGAAATGAACTTTGAACCACCAACATATGTGGAACAAATGCCATCTCGTGAAGATAAAAAAGATTTTACTTCAATGGGTAGTATATTTGGTCAAGGGGATAATCCTCTTTTCTCAGATCATAAAGCGATGAATGTAAATGACATTGTGACTGTTGTTATATCTGAAACAGCCAGAAGTTCAAATACAGGGGCAAAACAACTTACAGAAACAGATACTTCATCTCTTGGTGGTGGAGTCTTTACAACTGGTGGTGCAACAACTGGTACAGGAGCTAATGGTGTCCTAAATAATGCTGTTAGCTCTTTAAATGGTTATACTAACGCAGGGTTTAATACAAACTCTACTATGAGTTATCAAGGACAGGGAACGGCAACTAAAGATGCAAGTTTTACGACGACAGTAACAGCTAGAGTTGTTAAAATTCTACAAAATGGAAACTATTTTATCTCAGGTAAACGCGAGATACTTATAGACCAACAAAAACAGATAATTCAGATAAGTGGTGTCATTCGCCCTTATGATATAGATCAATATAATAATATTAACTCTTCACAAATGAGTGAAGCAAAGATACTGTATAAAACTGAGGGAGACATAGAACGTGCTACATAAACAAGGTTGGGGAACTAAAGCATTACAGGCGGTTTGGCCTTTCTAGCTTAGTATATATATTTTTAACAAGCTCGCTTTTAGCAGGGAGTTTCGAGGATTTTAAGAGTGTAGAGAGCAGTGCTTTTAAAAAATACCGTGATAAAGATGACATTAAATTTACTACTTATCTAAAAGAAAAATGGCAAGAGTACACTGCAAAAGAGTCTCCTACTTTATATGAGAAGCAAAAACCAAAACATATAACACCCGCGCGAGAAAGAAAAGTTAAAGACCTCGGTCCTCGTGTTAATATCAAAATACCTAAAGTAAAAGAAGAGATAAAAACAGATAAAAAACCTATCTTAGTTGAGAAAAAAAATAAAGATATATATATAAATTATTTTGGACAAGAGTTAGGCTTTAGTATAGATGAGACTATTCGTGATGCACAGTTTTATCCTCAAAACCAGACGGGTATTGCAAAATTTTTTGACCGTATGGCACTGAGTGAGTATGAACAGACGGTGAGTGAGATAGAAGAAGTGCAAGAAAACTTAAAGCTTAATGACTGGGGTCTGTATCAGCTAGTAGAACAGCTCTCTAAAGCCATTTACTCATCGCCTGATAGTCAAAAACTATTCTCATGGTTTCTTTTTAATAAACTAGGTTATGAAGTAAAAATTGGTTTAGGGGCAAAGCATGTGTTACTTATGCACTATAGTAAAAAGCTCATCTATGCTACTCCTCACTACACTTTTGGCGATAAAAAGTTTTATGTCATCAGCTCCTATTCAAAATCAATACATGAAAAAATATATACCTATAAACAAAACTATCCAAATGCAAACAGAGCATTAGACTTAGGTTTATATGAATTACCAAATTTTAAAAAAAATCTTGAGTATAAAACTCTATCATTTAAACAGTTTGGTAAGGTTTATAGTACTAGCTTCTCTTATGATAAAAATCTTATAGACTTTATGGCATCGTATCCTCAAGCAGACTATGAGACTTACTTTAATGCTCCTATGAGTTTAGAGACTTATGAGCAAATAGCAACTGATATGAAGAAGTATCTCAACAATAAACATTCAAGTGAGGCGATAAACTTTGTTCTTAATTTTGTGCAAAAAGCTTTTGTATATGAAAGAGACCAGCAACAGTTTGCTAGAGAAAAAGTGATGTTTCCTAATGAAACTCTTTACTATGATAAATCAGATTGTGAAGATAGGGCTATTCTTTTTGCATATCTTGTAAAAAAACTTTTTAAAGTCAGTGTTGTTGGTGTAAAGTACAAAGATCATATGGCTACGGCACTCTATATACCGATGAGAGGTGATAGTGTGAAAGTTGGGGGAAGAAAATTTGTTATTGCAGACCCTACTTATGTTAATGCAAATATTGGACAAAGCATGCCTAAGTATAAATCAATTATCCCACAAAGATATATTATCTTAAGTAGTAGGAAGTAGTTATGAGTTGTGATAGTTCAGTAGAGATGCTACAGATATTCAAGCATAATGATTTAATTACTAAATTAAAAGAAAACAAAAAAATAAATTATTTTTTAATTAATGTAGATAATTTTTCAAATATAAATAGTGCTTATGGCTATGAAATTGGTAATGATGTTTTAGGTCAAATATTAAACTATATTAATATGGCAAAACCAACTAGCAGCACACTTTACCGTTTTAGTGCTGATAAATTTGTCTTACTTGATGAGAGAGATTTGGATGTAAATGAACTTACATCTATATCTGAAGCGATATTGTCATTTTTTTCTCAGGCCGATATAGTTATAGAGCATCACTCAGAATTTAAAGTCTCTTTGAGTATTGGTATTTCATGTGCAAAGGGACTCTCAAACATTACTCAAGCAGAAACTGCAATAGATGAACTTAGAAAAATGAGAAGACATCATTTTTATATATATAATGCAGAGTCTGCTTATGTCAAAGAGCAAGAGCAAAAAGTTTATTGGATTTTAAAGATTAAAGAGGCTGTAGCAGATGAGAGTCTAATTGCTTATTTTCAGCCAATCATAAACAACACTACGCAAAAGATAGAAAAGTATGAGTGTTTAGCTCGTATTAAAGATGAAGATAAAATAATTTCACCTTATCTTTTTATGGATGCAGCACGAATTACAGGAAATATTTCTTATATAACAAAAGCTATAATTAGGCAAAGCTTTGAAAAATTTAGTAAGACAAATTTTGATTTTTCTATTAATATAACAGGAGAAGATCTACTCTTGGATTATTTAGAAGACTTTTTACTGAAAAATGCTAAAGAGTACAATATAGACCCATCGAGAGTTGTTTTAGAAATGTTAGAGGATATTGCAACATTAGATAATGAAATATCAAGTGGTAGAACAACCTTAGCCCAACTTAACTCTTTACGAGAAAAAGGTTTTCAAATAGCCATAGATGACTTTGGGGCAGAGAACTCTAATATGTCTAGATTACTAGAACTCAAACCTGATTATCTCAAAATAGATGGCTCATTTATAAAAAATATAGTTACAGATGAAAATAGCATTATCATAGTTGAGAGTATAGTTTTTCTTTGTAAAAAAAGTGGTATTAAAGTTATAGCTGAGTATGTGCATAACAAAGAGGTTCAAGAAAAAGTCAAAGCCTTAGGTATTGACTACTCTCAAGGCTACTATTTCAGTGAACCTAAGCCGGATATTAATAGTTAAACGCAACTTTGTAGGTTGGGTCGTCTTCATCGTAACTACAGTGTGGACCAGCTTTTTTTAAGATGGCTTTACAGTCTGCTGAGAGATGGCGAAGTAAAAGGTTTTTCCTGCATCTTCGTACTTTTTAGTAATGTTGTCTATAGCTTCAACTCCACTCGCATCCATAACTCGTGCATTTTTAAAGTCTATGACAACTTTAGGTGGGTCTAAGTCTATCTCAAAATTATCTCCAAATGTTGTAGCACTTCCAAAAAAGAGAGGACCATCTAACTCATAGACTTTTGTTCCATCTTCTTCTGTATGCGTTTTTGCCCAGATACGAGCATGTTTCCATGCAAATGCAAGTGCAGATATGATAACACCAGCGATAACTGCAATAGCCAAATCTTCAAAAATAGTGATAATTGTAACAGCAACCATTACAAACGCATCAGTACGAGGCATATGTTTGATGTGTGAGAAGCTAGACCACTCAAATGTTCCGATACTTACCATAAACATAATTCCAACTAAAACAGCAACAGGAATAGTATTTAAAACATCTGTCATAGAAACCACGAGTATGAGTAAACCAACTGCTGCCGTAAAAGAGGAGAGACGTCCAAGACCACCTGAAGTAAAGTTGATGATACTCTGTCCAATCATAGCACAACCAGCCATCCCACCGAAAAATCCACAAGCGACATTACCCGTACCCAAGGCAATACACTCTTTGTTTGCACTTCCTCTTTGCCCACTCATCTCATCTAAAACAGAGAGTGTGAGGAGTGACTCTATGAGACCAACTAAAGCCATGATAACAGCATAAGGCAGTACAAGTATAAAAGCATCAAGACTAAAGAGTGTATCTGGAACGATTAAGTGGGGGAGTTGTCCTGAAAACTCTGTTAAGTCAGCAAGGTCACCTACTAAAATAGTGTCAATTTTAAAGAAGTAAACTACAAGTGTAAGACCAATAATCGCTACAAGCCCTGAGGGAATAGCTTTAGTTACTTTAGGGAGTGCATACATGATAAGCATAGTAACTGCGACTAAGATATACATAGTAATCCCTTGACCCTCGAAAAACTTAAACTGTGCCATTGCTATAACAATTGCAAGTCCATTTACGAAACCATATAGAGCAGGTTGAGGAACAAGACGGATGAATTTGCCAAGTTTTAAAAGACCAAATGCAACTTGAATAAGACCTGTTACAATAGTGGCAAGTAAGACATAGTTTAAGAGGTTTATATAGAGTTCTTCACCTGAGAGACCAGTAGCTTTTAGCATACCATTTACTTCAAGAGTAAGTCCTACTAAAACGACAGCAACACTTCCAGTAGCTCCTGAAATCATACCTGGTTTCCCACCTATGATAGCGGTGATAAATCCAAGTATAAATGCAGTGTAGAGACCAACTATAGGACTTACTTCAGCTGATGAAACTAAACGCAATCGCTTCAGGAACAAGAGCAACAGCAACAACTAAACCAGATAAAATATCATTTTTAATATTTGTGGCTGTGTATTTTTTTAAATCAAACAATTGTATAAAACCTTATGCTAAAATATTTTTGGAATTATAGCTAAGTTTTATATAAAGTAAAGATTTAGGAGGGCAATATTAGGCTATGAGCCCAAACGGTTAGTTCAACTTGTGAGAGTTGTCTGCTTATTCGGTTGACTTCTTTGCCACCTTTAAATGCGATGATAGTAGGAAGACCGCTTACACCATACTCTTTTGCCACTATCTGATGCTTATCTGCGTTTATCTTTAAAAAACGCACACTTATTCCAAAGCCAAGTGCGGCATCTTCATAATCTTCATACATCGCCATACATGGACCACAGGTAGTAGAGTAAAAGTCAACAAGTACTGCTATGTCATTTTCTCTAATATGTTTAGAGCATTGATTATCACTGACTTCTAAAGCAAATGGATGATTTAAGTCACCCTTACATTGTGAACACTCAACTATATCGCCTATTTTTTCCATCTCTACAGCATTTATGCTACTGCACTCAGGACATACAACTTTTTCTGTTCCCATTATTTCTGACCTTGTATTTAAATATTTATCGAAGTAACTATATCTTTTCATCATATCATTTCTTTTTTGTAAACTCAAGTTGAGCACTACTGTATGTTTTTCCAAAACTCTGAGCTAGGTTATGAAGCTGTTTGAGAGCACTCAAAAAATCCTCTTGTGTGAGTGAGTCAAGAGGGTGAAAAAAGAGTGCATAAAGTGTATCTTCAGCTACACCATACCGACAATCTAGGGCAGAGTGAAAGTTCGCACTCATTAGAGAATCTTTTATCTTAGGTGCTAGAGTAGAGTAGGTAGTGATGGGAGAGATAACTCTCATTCTGTTAAACTTTTCATCAGGGTAGAGTGCCATTTTTGTGCCTAAGTACTTAAATAGTACATAACCTGCCTCTTCTTCTAGTATCTCAGTATCATCAGAATTAACTACAATTTTTTGTACTCTTTTTTGAGTCATTGGTGCTATGTTTTGATGGGATGCGTGTTCATCCATTAAGTTTTTAAGTGTATATTTTTTCATTTGTTTTGGAATTATATCTATTTGTCTATTAAAGTTTTAAAAAAAATCTGCTATGATAAGTTAATCACAGGTTTTTCTTAATAAGAGATAAATCAATCATAATTGAATGGACGAGAGAATGCAAAACTGGTATGAACAAACACGAGAGAAAACAGAGTATATATTTCAAGATATAATTAACCACGACTTTGTAAAAGGGCTTATGAATGCTACCTTAGACAAAGATACCTTTGGTTTTTATGTAAATCAAGATTCGCTGTATCTTGAGCGAGTATAAAAAAGCACTTGTTGGAGTAGGGAGTAAATGCCATAATCCAAAAGATACACAGTTTTTTTATGAGTCTGCTACGGGGATTATTGCGGTTGAGGATGCACTGCATAAAGAGTTTTTAGAAAAACAGTACCTAAACCCTGAGCCTTCGCCTACTTGTGAACTTTATAACTCCTATCTAGCACGTATTGTGCAAAACGAATCTGTTGAGGTTGGTGTAGCTGCCGTGCTACCGTGCTTTACTATCTACAAAGAGGTAGGTGACTTTATACTTAAAAATCAGCTAAATCAAGACTCAAACCCTTACCAAAAATGGATAGCAACTTATGCGAGTGATGAGTTTGCTCTTGCAGTTGAGCAAGCCATAGCAATAGCAAACAACTATGCCCTTACTGCTTCTCCTCAAAGTTTAGCAAAAATGCAAGAGGTTTTTATAAAAACATCAAAGTTAGAGTGGATGTTTTGGGACTCGGCTTACGCTCAAGAGAAGTGGAAGATATGAGTGATAAATACTGTGCTATTTTAACTATAGCGGGTTCTGATTCTGGTGGTGGTGCTGGCATACAAGCGGACATAAAAAGTATATCGGCAAATGGTGGATATGGGGCTTCTGTCATAACTGCAAGTACTGCTCAAAATACACAAGGAGTGACTGACATTCACCCCATTCCTGTGCCTCACATCATAGCACAAATGAAAGCTGTATTTGATGACATAGAGTTTAGTGCTGTAAAGATAGGAATGCTCCATTCATCAGAGGTGATAAAAGCAGTTTCTCAAACGCTAGAGCAGTACAAGATAGAAGATATAGTGTTTGACCCTGTTATGATAGCAACATCAGGGGATAAACTCCTCAATGATGATGCAGTACAAAGCCTTAAAGAGTTTTTACCAAAAGTAAGACTCATAACACCAAATATTCCTGAAGCAGAACTACTCATCGGGCATAGTATAGACAAAGAAAATATGCAAGATACAACAAGAGAGTTAGCCCAGTTATATAAAACTTCTGTTTTACTCAAAGGTGGGCATCTAGCGTTTAGTGATACGATGACGGATGTACTCTACAACTATGAAACGCAGCTAATTACTGTGATACAAAACGCTAGTATAAAAACAAAAAACACTCACGGAACAGGTTGTAGTCTCTCCTCTAGCATCGCAACATTCATCGGGCCTAAGATACTCCTTGGAAGAGTCGTGCATAAAAGGATGTAAGTACCTAAATGAGGCAATAAAAAAAGGTAAAGATAAGATACTCGGACACGGACATGGTCCAATAAACCATTTTTATAAAACTATAAGCTAATGAAAATAGAAAAAACAACAAAGTTAACAAACTATAGTCAGTTTGAAAAAATAGTAGCAAAAGACCCAAAAGAAGAGTTAAAAAGAAGCTCAAAGAGAGGGATGAGTACATAGAATATATAAAAATCCATGATAAAGAAGCTTATGCAAATTATCTTAGTTATTCTACGTTATTTGAAGATATAATAGCAACATAAAAATGAAGAATAAGGTTACTATAAATGACAACAGATGAAACAGTATGGAATTAGTTTTACTTATGGGTTGAGAAGTATAAAAATATTCATCATCAAGGATTTAATTTTTCTCCTCGGTTTGAGTGTGAATTTAGATGATAAATGATGAGTAATAGAACTGTGAACTAATTAATGAGAGAAGAGCATATAAAAGACTTTCTTGGTAGAAAATATTAATGTAACTGCTATTGTTGGGGAGAATGGGAGTGGGAAGAGTAGTGTACTAGAATGTATTGAAAAGAATACTAGCCAATGATAAGGATGATGAAAGAATATTCTACATTTAATTATATTTTAGATTTATAGATATGGGAGTTATACTACCACTTCTTATCAAATATTACCATAATAGTTTCTGATGATATTGAACAGGAGATACCCTTTAGTGATGCTTGTTTACTAATATATAAATATAATATTTCTCATGAGATAATAAATGAAGCACAATATTATAGTTCTGCAAAGGTACACTATCCTGCCAATGAAGACAGAAAACAAAAAAGAAGGAATAATTAATATACTCTCTGCAAAACAACCTGATATGGTTCTTTTCATATTTCTTCATTTATGTATGAGTTTATGAAGATGCTAGAAGTGCTTTTAAAAACCTTTATGATAAACTTATTAAAGAACATGCTCTCTATGCTCTTTATTGATTTTTCAAAAGCACGATGAAATTGATAAAATTACAAAAGGGCATATTAGACGTCATCATCAATATTTAAGTATTTATTATATTCGAAAACATAAAAATATAGACTTAAAAATACTTAAAACAAAAGCTTTATCTGAAATGCAGACTAAATCATGCTTACCAGAAGAATATACAGAGAATATTTTGTACGCAGTTGTTGTAACAAAAGAAGAATATACAATAGCTAAAATGTCTCAAAATCAAAAAGATGTTTATTTTCATAAAGATTATTGGCATTATTTTGAGGTTTATGTTTATAGATGAGAAAAGTATAAGGTATAACCATTTAAGTCATGGTGAAAAAACTATTTTTTCGTGCGGAACTTTATAGAATCTTTTTTTATGCCAATGCAAATGAAAGATTATTATTTCTTCTTGATGAACCCGGAAATATCTCTTCACCCTGATTGGCAAAAACAATATTTGAGTGAAGTTATAACTTTATTACAACAGATAAAGAAAAAATTATCATTTTGTTTTAACTACACATTCTCCATTCTTGCTTGTCTGATTTACCAAAAGAAAATGTAATATTTTTAGAAAGATAATATTACAGATAATGTATAAACTTAACTAAATCTACAAATATAACCATTTGGAGCAAATATCCATACGCTACTCTCTCATGGTTTTTTTATGGAAAATGGGCTTATGGGAGTTTGCAAAAATAAAAATACATGGAATTATTGGACTTTCTAAATGATAAAAAATCAATAGAACAGATCTTCCATATTAATCAAATCGGACAAAGTTATTAATAACATTGGTGAAGATTTTCCTAAAAGAAAAGTTAACTGCAATGTATGAAAAAAGTTTCCAATATCCAAAGATGAACAAATTGCAAAACTTGAAAACAGATAGAAGAGTTACGAAAATGATTACAATTGAATTAAATCAAGAACTTTAATACCCATAGAAAAATATCAATAAAAATTAAAGAAAAGATAGGAAAATCTTTAACAAGATATTATCATACAAAGCAAACATTACAGTGCGTCTAAAATATTTAAATAATGATAATATTATTAAAAAATTATTAAAAGCAAATCCTAAAAGAGTTGAAGCAACATATCAAATATTTTAAGACTAACTATCCAAATAGTATTATCAAAGGAAAAGAACTAAATAAAATTCCTGTAATGAAATTTGAGAAAGAGTATGACAACTGGAGTGGAAGAAAACAACAGTACGGAGCTTATGAATTTGTCACTAATTTAGGATTTAAAACTTGCCCATACTGTAATAGAAATTATACTTTTATTGTAAATGAAACAGATGGAAAACTAAGACCTGAGATTGACCATTTTTACCCTAAATCTCTATCCATTTTTAGCTATGAGCTTTACAATCTCATTCCATCGTGTACGATATGTAATCATACAAAAAAGCGATACTATTCAAAAAGATGATTTACTTAATCCGTACGATGTGAAAAGTAATGATTTTCGTTTCTCATATACTCCTTACAATATAGACTTTAGCTCTTTAGGGGAAACAAAAGTATGATTTTGAAAATTTTGATATAATAATTACAGGAAATGATAGTAATCTTGAATTATTTAAATTTGAGCTTTATGTGCAACATAAAGATATTGTCCTGAGCTACTTGTAAAAAAAAAGCCTACTATCCAAAAAGTTATATCAAAGAACTTGAAGGTTTTGACTTCAAAAAGATGAAATTTACCGCTATCTATTTTCAAACTATTCTAAAGATAAAGACCTACATAAACGCCCTCACTAAGCAAACTAACAAAAGACATCTCTGAAGAGTTAGGACTACTATGAAACCTACATTAAAATACATAACAACCTGTTTAACACCATAACCTCACTGATAGAGCAAACTAAACAAAATGTAGCTATCACTGTTAACAGTTCTCTTACTTTTTGTATTGGAACATAGGTAAAGCAGATAAATGATGAGGTGCTTCAAAATTCTCGTGCTGATTATGGAAAAGAGATTTTGCAGACACTGAGTGCAAAATTGAGTGCAGAGTATGGTAGGAGGTTATTCAAAACAGAGTTTACTACATATGTAAGTTTAACTCTGTTTTTGTGGATTTAGAAATAGTCTCTACACTGTGGAGACTATTGACATGGTCTCATTTTAAACCATAATTTACATCGATGACCCCAAAAGAGAGTTTTATATAGGCATGGTAAAGCTTCTGACAAGTGGAGTACCTCGTACACTCAAAGATAGGATAGACTCTCAACTTTACGAGCGAACTGCCTTGTCAAAAAGCCTGATGAGCTTATAGAGTATGAGATAGAGAACTGCATGAGGGTACTATATCGCCAAATATAATTTTAAAAGACCCTTTATATTTCTTAGACTTTTTAGAACTAAATGATAGATATTTGGAAAAAGATTTAGAAGATGCAATCCTGAGATATAGAAAATTTTATCTAGAACTTGGGAGTGGTTTTAGTTTTATTGCGAGACAAAAGTAATCCAAATAGATGCAGAAGATTTTAAAATTGACCTACTTTTACAATAGAAAGCTAAAGAGACTCATAGCCATAGAGTTAAAACTTGGAAAATTTAAAGCAAGTTATAAAGGACAGATGGAACTTTACTTACGCTGGTTGGAAAAATATGAAAAAGAAGAGGATGAAAACCTCCAATAGGTATTAATCTTATGTGCAGATAAACAGAGTGAACAGATAGAGCTTTTACAACTTGAGGAGTCAAATATTCATGTGGCACAATACTTAACAGTATTACCTAAAAAAGAGCTACTCGAAAGCCAAACTTCATCAAGCTATACAAAATGCTAAAGAAAAATATAAACAGTAAGTATCAAAAACTTCATAGTAATCTTTTCTCAGGCTGTTTTAACTGCCTTGTCAACATATACTCCTAAGATATATCGTCTGCGCTTGTTGCCTGATTAAGAAACATACTGACCCATAAATATATGATAGACAAATGAAAAACATTTTACAACTAAAAAGAAGAAAATGAGAGGCATAAGTATCTGTCATGGCAGAAACTTATGTAGGGGATGATAAAGGGGTTTTGATACCTTGAAGTGTAGATGTTGATATAAAT
>JAUZRZ010000016.1 GCA_030949945.1 Sulfurimonas sp.
AAAAATGATGAAAACTTTTATGAGATTTTTTGTCTTAACTATGAGATACACAAAGAAGTTATCGCATTTCATGTTGGATTTGGTGGCTCATCTGATGCCAATCTCACACTCGATGAGTATGAAAAACTTATAAAAAATCTTTTAATCATGAAAAAGTATCAAGTAGTAATGACTTTTGGACCAGATGAAAAAGAGTTGTATGAAGAGATGCAAAATCGCTTTGAGGGTTTAGATGTTGTCTTTACCTATCTGTTGATGGACTTTTGTATTTTGCAAAACTTATCAGTCATTTTAAACTCTTTGTGAGTACATCTACAGGAACTTACCATTTAGCTTCATTAGTTGGAACTCCCACTATGACTTTTTTGGAAAGCACAAAGTTCGCAAGTGCTTCGCGTTGGAGAGGCGTAGGGGATGAAAAACTACAGATGAATTTTATGAGTAGCAAGTAATAGTATTTAGAAAGGGATGAGATTTTAAAGAGTACATTACAAAAATCTACTTAACACCACTGATTTTTATATGAGTCATATGTGGATATTTTTTCTCGTAATGGTTGATAATATTCTGACTCATGTGCACTGTATAGCCTATCTCTACTATTAAATTCTTCCCCAAAACATTTTCGCGAGCAAAATATGTTTTTGCTGTGTGGGATGTGAGTTGATAGGCTGTCGCAGGAGGGCTTCTCAGGTTTCACCGACAAAGCTACCAGAATATAATGAAATGGAAACTTCAGGTGTTGTAATATGACCAAATTCTCGAATATTGACACCATAAAGATGGTAGCCTTGTTTAAAAACTTTTTTTGTTTCATCTAGGGTTTTCAACCACAAAGTATCGCATTAATTCAGTCCAGTCCCTGTATTTGCGTATGTGTTTCTTTTTCTTTTGAAGAGACCTTTTGAATGAATATAAGTTAATATTGAATATTCAGGATAAATCAACTTCTGTGTTTAAGCATTCAAATCCCTACTGTCTCTCCCTTCTTTTTATTATTTTTTGAGAATAAGTATCTTTACTATCTTTGGATATTTATTTAGTAATTTGAACACTTGATATTTTCTTGGGAAAGGAAAGCCAGGTAAACTCACATGTACCACGATCTCATCATGTGGCACTGTTTTAAGTAGTTTTTTTGCTTAAATTTCTTGTAATTTGTTTTTTGGGTATAAATTATAAAAAGTAATGTTTTTCAAATTTTTATCGCTTTTTTTAGAAAGCAAAAGAGGTTATGCATATCCCTAAATAAGCTATATAATAATTAAGTATGCCTAAACTAAATTGTAGATATTATATCGTATTTATGGTTCCTTGCTTAAGGTGTCTAGTGAAAATTGTATATAAGGTTTTAAATGAAAGTTAGTCTAATAATTGCTGTTTATAAAGATGTAGAGGCACTGCATTTAATTTTTAAATCTTTAAAAAACCAAACATATGAAAATTTTGAAGTAGTCGTTGCAGAAGATGGAGAATCTGAAGTGATGCTTGAGGCTATAGCATTTGCAAAAAATAAATACAGCTTTGAAATAATTCATGTAAGACAAGAAGATAATGGAGTGCGAAAGTCTTGTAGCCAAAATAATGGCATTAAAGCGAGTTCAGGAGAGTATCTGATATTTATAGATGGAGATTGCCTTTTGTACTCTACTTTTATACGAAAATCATGTAGCACTTGCAGAGAAAAAAAGTATAGTAACTGGACGACGAGTAAATGTTGGTCCACGGTATTCGATGCAACTAAGAAATGAAGAAATCACATCAGAGTGCTTAGAAAAGAACTTTCTTAGAAAATATTTTGACATCAAAGAAGATGCAAAACTTGAACGCCATAGTGAAGAGGGTTTTAGCATAAAACCACATGGTTTGATTCATAAACTCATGAAGAGACTTAGAAAAAAAGAGTTTCCTTTGCTTGGATGTAACATGTCGTGCTATAAAACTGCAATGATAGAAATCAATGGTTTTGATGAGGCTTTAGGAAATTCAGCATGGGCAAGTGACACTGATTTGGCATGGAGATTTAAGGGATTAGGTTATAAAATAGTCTCAGCTCGGTATATGGCTAATGAGTTTCATCTTTTTCATAAACGCAGTGAGTCAGAATACAATCGTGGGTTTATGGCGGAGATAGAAAAAAATCAAAAAGAGAAAAACTTTAGATGTAGAGATGGAATTGTGAAGAGTTCAAATAACTAACTGATGTTACGGACTACAAGGAGCAAAGCCCCTTGTAGTCGCAGGGACATATCTGTCCCTACAACCCCCTAAAGCTATAAAAAAGGGGCTTTTTTAAGAAAAGTCCGTAATGTCAGTAACTAAGTAAAGTTTTTTATATATTGATTGACAATAGTTTTAGGTGCGAACTCTTTGAGTATCTCATCAAAGTCTAGGTTTTTTTCTTCTTGCAGTGCGGTGTTGATTTTCTTACTTAAATCTTGTGCATTTTGTTCTGCTAAATAAGGGCTAAGTACACCTTTCATAATATCAGTAACACCACCTCTACTTTTTGTGGCGATTACTTTTGTGCCACATGCAATAGCCTCAAGCAGTACCATCCCCAAGCCCTCAAATTTAGAACTAAGAATAAAAAGATCCGCTTTTTTCATCCAAGGAAAAGGGTTTGTAAGTTGACCTGTAAAGTGCACATGTGATTCTAGCCTTAACTCTTTTACCTTGCGTTTAACAAGGGGCATATCAGAGCCATCCCCAACGATGACTAGTTTATGTTTAATATCATAGTTCACTAGAGCCTGATGGTATGCACTAAGAAGTAGAGGTATATTTTTTCCTGGAATAATACGACCTACACTGAGGATAAAGGGTTCATTAAAGTCTGGAGTATAAGCATCTGCAAGAGTATTTGTATTCTTAACATTAATAGGATTAGTTATTTTAAGGAGGGTTTTACTTTGGAAGTTTTCATCTCTTTTTAGCACTCGTAAATTTTCGATTACACCTGATGAAACACCAACGATATTTCTATGCTCATAAAGAGATTTAATTTGAAAACTTTTTATATATTTATTCATAGTGCCATATGAGAATATACCTTCTGAAACAAATACTATTCTATTATCCCTATTGTGATAGATAAGTTCAAGTGTACCTTGACCCCTGACTATAATAAGGTCAAATTTCCCATACTCTTTTTCTAGTTTGGAAAACTTAAATTTAAATATTTGTGAGGTGAAAAAACCTTTAAATAGTGGGTAGCTTTTTCTCAAAAACATATTGAAAATTCTGAAAAATATTTCCCAAACAATACCGATAATACTTTGTAGCATTAGTTTATCTAAGTTAAAACGATGTACCTTTACACTTTCATTAGGCGCAAGTGTGTTTTTTTTATTTTTAAAATAGATAAGATGTGCTTCATGCTGATTATCTGCAAAAGCTTCAGCTAATGATATAGCGACTCTCTCCATCCCACCTATTTTTAGGCTTCTTACAACTATGGCTACTCTCAAATCAGTATTGTCCTTTTAGTTTTCTTTTTAGATTAGTTTTTTTCTCTAACTCATTTGCTGTATCTACTGCAATTTTAATTGCTTTTTCTTCATCAAGTGAGGCACATTTTGCATACTCTTTTGCTAGGTATGGTAAGTCTTCATCATTTTTTGCCCAAAACTTGTTGAGGTTTTTGAGCCCTTCATAATCTTTTATAGTTTTAAATTCCATTCTATTTATATCTACGAGTGAAAATCTAAAGGCATCTTTTTCTTTTGTGATTAAGATATTTCCTAAGGAGTAGTCAACATGCCAAACCCCTTTTTCATGAAGACTATATGTAAAAAAGGCAAACTGTTTTAGAAGTTCATTTACATCTTCTACCTTATGATGAAAAACTTCTCTAATAGTAAAGTCGTATGGCTCATATATAGATATATAATAACTCTCTTTGAGTAAACCAAATTCGAAAAATTCTATAATGCCAATTGGCTCTGGAGTTTGGACTCCTCTTTGTATGAGTTCGATGGCATTTAAGTAGGATTTTTTTGCTTTACCATCTCGAAAATATGTATAGGCAATTCTATTGACTAGGTGAGGGACTTTAAAAGATTTTACTACACATTTTACTCCATTAATCTCTATAATTTTTAATTCATTTCTAGCTTTATGAATACTCTCATCGGAGTTTTTAAAAATTTCTTTGATGTTAAGAAGGGAGTCTTTAAAATTAGTGTATTTTGGATTTAAAATATATGTAAACGACAAGAAAAAAGCCTTTAGTTGCATGTAATGGATATTTTGATAAAATCATAGTAATAATTTTAGGATTTTTATGAAAAAAAATATAACTGCCAACATTATAACACTTAATGAAGAAAAACACATAGAAGATGTAATAAAATCAGTACAAGAAGTATGTGATGAAGTTTTAGTCATAGATTCACTGAGTCAAGATAGAACTTGTGAGATAGCAGAGTCTCTAGGTGCAAAAGTAATAAAGCAGGAGTATTTAGGAGATGGAGCACAAAAAGCTTTCGGTGCACCATTTGCTAAAAATGACTGGGTGTTGAGCATAGATGCTGATGAAAGATTGGATAAAAATGCGATAGAAGTTTTAAAAACATTAGACTTAGATAACACCCATTATGATGCCTTTTCATTTGCAAGAAAAACTTATGTCGGAGGGGCTTTTATCAAACTATGGTATCCAGACCGAGTGACAAGACTTTACAATAGAACTAAGTGCTCTTATACAACAGCAGGTGGACATGCTAGAGTTGATACAGATAATGTGAAAATTTAGATGCAGATATGCTTCACTACTCTTATGAAAACTATGCACAGATGATAAAAACATCGCATAAATTTATAACAAGAGGGGCTAAGCTTGCATATGAAGATGGAAAACGGGCTTCTAGGCTAGATCCATTTGTTCATGGTGTTGGCGCACTATTTAAAGCACTTGTTTTAAAAGCTGGTGCTTTTCATGGGGTAAACGGCTGGAATATTGCAGTTATATCAGCATTTAGCTCTTATATGAAGTATGCTTTAATGTTGGAGATGCAAGATAATGAGTAAAAAAACTATTATAGAACTCTGTATGTCTCCTGATTTAGGAGGACTTGAATTGTACATGGTTCAAGTTGCAAAAGCTCTCTGCGATGAATTTCATGTAATTTCAGTTATTAATGAAGATACAAAACTTGATAGTTATTATAATACAGATGAAAATGTAGTAAAACTGAAAAAAAGCTCTAAACTATTGATGTTTGGAGCTGCAAGAAAACTTGCAAAACTCATAGATAAAAATAGTGTAGATATAGTCCATATTCACTGGACTAAAGATATTCCTTTTGTTGTTTTAGCAAAAATGCTTTCTGAAAAAAAGCCTAAGTTAGTTCAAACACGGCATATGACTATGACACGATTTAAAGATGATTTTTATCACAGAATGATGTACAAACAGCTTGATTTGATTCTTGCTATTACATATCAGGTAAAAGAGCAACTAGAAAAGTTTATTCCAAATGATATTAGACCTGACATTCAACTCCTTTATAATGGTGTAAATGAGGAAAAACGACTAGAAGATCAAGAGATATTAAACTACAAACAAAAATTTGGTTTTAAAGAAAATAGTTTTAATGTAGGAATGGTGGGACGCATTAATGAAGCTAAAGGTCAACATCTACTTATTAAAGCACTCAATGAAATTAAAAATATTAATGTACATATTTACTTTGTTGGACATGAGATGACTGAGGGATATGTAGAGAAGTTAAAAGATCTCTCAAAAGAGTTGGGAGTGCAAACTAGGGTTCACTTCTTAGGTTTTTTAGAAAATCCACAACATTTTTATCAACTTTGTGATGTTTTAGTACTCGCTTCAAAGAGAGAAACATTTGGACTTGTTCTTGTAGAAGCGATGAGTGCAGGAACTGCAGTTGTCGGCTCAAATAGTGGTGGAGTCCTTGAAATAATAGATGATGAAGAAACAGGTTTACTCTTTGAAGCACAAAACTTTAAATCTTTAGCTCGTAGTATTGAAAAACTTATAAACGATAAGAGCTTATTAGCAAAGATTGCCAAAAATGGGCAAATAAAATCTAAAGAGAAGTTCTCAAGTGAAAAGCAAACTTTGAAATTAGTTGATATTTTTTCCACTTTGCTTTAAAGAATCACGAAGGTAAAAAGTGTAAAAACTAGCAAATATAATATTGTGTGTAAAAATACCTAAAGACCTACTATTAAATGTTTCAAAATTGTTTATGATTAGCCAGTATATGGTAAAACATATACCAGCGAGTAAATAATACTTCTTGTCATTTTCTTTTAATGAGGATTGCGAAATACTTTTTATTATGTAATAGTACATAGC
>JAUZRZ010000017.1 GCA_030949945.1 Sulfurimonas sp.
AGAAATTTTATCAAGTTACTCCGCAAATTATCTCCTTCTTTGAAAACTACGGTATCTCCTTAGAGTGGGAGAGCATCATGAGCTTTATAGAACCAGTAAAAGTAATAAGTTATGGTACTAGACTTTTTAAAGGTATGGGAAATATGCTTATTAGCATTTTTTTAACACTTATTTTAGTGATGTTCTTACTCTTAGAATCATCTTCAATTTTTGAAAAACTACACTACTTCACTAAAACAGAGGAGCAAAAAGAGAAACTACAACTTTTTATCAAAAACATTAACAGATATTTTAAAATCAAAACATTTACATCTGGACTTACAGGTCTCTTAGTTTGGGGACTACTAGAGTGGTTTAATCTTCAGTATGCACTTCTGTTTGGTGTTCTTGCCTTTTTGTTAAACTTTATTCCCAGTATAGGCTCATTCATAGCTGCATTTCCTGCTCTTTTTGTAGCAATACTGCAGTTAAATATTATAGATACGACTCTCATAGCAATTTTTTATATCATTATAAATAATGCAATTAGTAATTTTCTTGAGCCAAAGATAATGGGGAATGATTTAGGACTCTCTACTTTTATAGTTTTTACTTCTATGGTTGTGTGGGGCTGGATTTTTGGTCCTATAGGGATGTTTCTTGCAGTTCCTTTAACTATTACGATAAAGATAGCTTCGCAAAACTCTAAAGAGTGGCATTGGATAGCTCTTGTCTTACAGAATAGGATAAAATCATGAGTTTCAAAGGCAAAAAATGAATACAGCTAAACAAAAAATATCGCTAGTCCTAGGAAGTGGTGGAGCTAGAGGGTATGCACATATTGGAGTGATAGAAGAGTTAGAAAAAACATATGAGATAGTTTCAATAAGTGGATCTTCTATGGGTGCTTTTGTTGGTGCTTTGTATGCTTGTGGAAAACTACAGGAGTTTAAAGAGTGGATATTAACTCTTGATGCTATAGCCGTTATGAAACTTGTTGACTTATCTTTAACAGGTAAAGGTATCATTAGTGGGGATAAAGTTTTTCTTGTCATAGAGAAGATGATAGGTGACATAAAGATAGAAGATCTACCTATCTCCTACACTGCTGTTGCAACAGATATAATAAAACAGAAGGAGGTTTGGCTTCAAAAGGGGAGCTTACTAGATGCTGTAAGAGCTTCTGTCGCCATTCCCACTATCTTTACACCTAAAGAGTTGCATGGTCGTTATCTTGTGGATGGAGGTGTCTTAAATCCTCTCCCCATAGCACCTACAGTCTCAGATATAACAGACCTGACCATAGCAGTAAGTCTAAATGCCATAGCGAGTAAAAAATACACCATAGAACTTCCTAAACAAGCAGATGACACAAGCAGTAAGATAAGAAGTTTATTTTTCAAAATAGCTCAAAAAACTGAAAAAGCATTAGAGCCAGAACCTCAAAAGAAGATGAAAAGCCTTGGTATGTTCGATATTATGGGACGAACTATTGATATTATGCAAAATGCTGTGCTTGATTGTAAAATGGCTGGATACTCTCCTGACTTGCTCATCGGCATACCTAACGATGCTTGTGGATTTTATGAGTTTCATAGAGCATATGAGATGATAGAGCTTGGAAAAGTCATAACGCAATCGGTAATATCAGATAATCAAAATTAAAGGCACTTAATGGAAATCACACTGCTCGTAAAGTCTTTTGTTGGACTTGTAGTAATCTTGTTCTTCTTAATAATGTTTCTACTCTATACTCCAAACAAGAAAAAAACAGCTAAAAAACTCCAGAAACCACAAAAGCAGAGGCATTCAGACTATAAAACCTTAGAAGAACTTTTAGAAGTCATAAAAAATAAATCCTCTTCAACAGAGGAGTTAGCAGTGGCGCTAGATTTAGTTATGAAGTACCATGGAAGTATTCACCCAAAACTAGGTATACGTTCTCATCCTGACTTTGACATTTACTCGGAGATTCTTCTTCGTATCTGTCGCCATCCAAATATAAACAAAGATATACTTTTAAAGTTTAACCGAGAGTTAGAGGCTAAAAATCCAGAGTACAAGCGAGAGATAAATGATGCTGTTACAAAAGGTCTAAACTCACGAGGTTTTTAGATTTATAATACTTTAGGCTTGGCGTTTGTTAAAGCCTGAAGTGCCAATTTTGGCTTGCATAACAAACTCTTTTGAGTATGGCTTGAGGTAAAGAGGAATAGCACGCCCCTTTAGTTTCATCATATCCTCAAGCATAAGTTCAGCTACACTCTGTGCATCGAGATTTTTTACATCTACTAGATAAGAAAAAAGAAGCTCACCCAGACGTCCAAGAGAGATTTTCCATGTGGAGTCTGTCTGCTCATATATCCAGATGCCAAATGCATAAAAGTTCTCATAAACAGACTCATCTTTCCATAAAAGTTCTATAGATTTTTTAAAGTTTCCACTGTTGTAAGTTAAGTCCCAAAATCTAGCAAATCGTTTCATAATTTGTATATCATTAAAAGAGAGCTCAGAATTTTTTAAAATGTCATAAGGGGGAATATCGCTATAAACCATAGCAAACTCTTCATCATGGCGTTTTATATAGGTACCAGAGAGTTTTTTGAGTATGCCTATCTGTATCTCACAAGAACTCATACTCATAAGTTTGTCTAGATTTGCACCAAAACTTTGAAGTGATTCCCCGGGTAGTCCTACGATGAGGTCGAGGTGAATATGTGCCTTTGTCTCATCCTCTAAAAAGGCGATATTTTCTTCTATCTTGTCCATTTTCAGTATGCGAGAGACATTTTTTGCTACTTGTGTGTTGAGGGTTTGTATGCCAATCTCAAGTTGCAATGCCCCATCGGGAAAGCTTTTTATTTTAGAGCGAAGAGAGGCTGGAAAATGGTCAGGGATTACTTCAAAGTGAGCAAAATAGGGTGGCTCTTTGCTTAAAAAGAAGTCTAAAATTCCATTAGCTGCTTTCATATTTAAGTTAAAGGTTCTATCTACAAACTTAAAGTTTCTAGCCCCTCTTTGCCAAAGTATCTCAAACTCCTCTAAAATTTCCTCAAGATTAAAGGCTCGTACTTTCTCATCCATAGAAGAGAGACAAAACTCACACTCAAAAGGACAGCCTCGAGAAATCTCTACATAAATATAGCGGTTTTTTATATCATCATCTGTGTAGTACTCATAGGGAAGTTTGAGCTCTTTGAGCTTTGGAAGGGTCATTTTTATGATGCGTTCATCTGCAGTGTCATTATTGATATTTACACAGAGTTCATAAAACGCTACATCCCCCTCACCTTGAATGATATAGTCAGCATCATCGAGATTTACTCGAAATGGCTCGTATGTTACTTCTGGTCCACCGAGTATTATCTTTGTCTTGGGGGAGACTTTTTTGATGATGTGAATAAGCTCTGCTACTTCACTTACATTCCAGATATAGACACCGATACCTATAATATCAGGCTCATTAAAAAGAAGCTTTTCCGCTATGGTTTGGATGGCATCATTTATACTAAACTCTAAAATCTCTGTATCGCTACACAACTCCTGCATATTTGCATAAAGATACCGCAGACCTATAGCACTGTGAGTAAAACGAGAATTTAAAGTTGTTAGTATGATTTTCATAATGGAAGTTTACCGTAAAAGAGGGAAAACATACAGGCAATAAAAGGGGAAAAACCTGTATGTTTATAAAAATGTTAATATTTTCTCTATTATGAAAGGGGAAACATAATTGAGATAACTGAATTATAGTTCAGTTTGGTTAATGCCTCGTTAATAGAGTATAGAACGCTATAATAAGACATGAATATTTTATTATCTTTTTTTTACTTTTTTTATTTTAGTGTGGTGGGTGTTTACATCATATTTATTCCAAAGGTTTTAACAACTTTTGGCTACTCTGCACAGGAAATAGGGATAATCTTCGCAGCAGGTCCTCTTGTGCGTTTTATATTGCCTATGTTATTTATTAGAGGTTTAAAGCTTGAGCGAAAAGCATTTAATAGTGCCCTTGTGATTATGCTTGTGAGTGCACTCTCCTTTTATACTTTTGTAGAAAACTTCTACCCTCTTTTACTCTCAAATATCTTTTTAGGTGTAGGTTTAGGTATTGTATTGCCTTACATTGAAGTTATAGCCTTAGAAAAACTAGGTCGTGAACATTATGGAAAAATCCGTCTTTTTGGCTCTTTGGGTTTTATTTTAGTGGCATTAGTCCTTGTAAAGTTTTTAACAAACTCTATGGTCGCCTTAGAGTTTTTACTCTCTCTGACTTTTGCTACAGCCATTTTTTCTTTTATAATTGTTCATGAGTTATATAAAACAAAAAAAGAGAAAAAAGAGGTGATAAAAAATGATATAAATCTTTTTAAAGATTGGCGTTTATGGCTGGGGTTGACTCTGATGCAACTTAGCTTTGGTGCTTTTTATAACTTCTTTACTATCTATGCAACTGATAATGGGATTTCACTCCAAACGACTATCTATTTATGGAGTTTTGGAGTTGGGGCTGAGATACTTATGTTTAGATACCAAGCACGATTTTTACAAACAAAACTTTTACTTGTTTTACAAATTACAACTTTTATAACGGCACTAAGATGGCTATTGATTTTTGCTTTTTCACAAAATGTTTTTATATTGTACTTCTCACAAAGTCTGCATGCCTTTAGTTTTGCACTTTTTCACTCTGCTGCTATTGCTTACTTGCATCAACTCTACAGGCACAAAGCTCTAGCACAACAGTTTTTTGCAGGTATTACATATGGTTTAGGTGGTTTTTTAGGTGCACTGCTCTCAGGTGTGATTTATGAGTATTATCCTGAGTATCTATTCTTAAGTGCTGCGTTTATAGCATTTTTGGCATTTGTTTATATAGTTTTGTGGAAGAAATCATCTAAGGCTTAAAAGCCTAAGATGTTTTAGTAGTCGAGGCTAAGAAACGCAGAGAGAGTATTATCTCGCTGCTCAATAGTAGCTGCTACCTCATTTGTGTAGTCTATCTTATAACTGACACCCGCAGAAAAAACATCTGAAATCTTACTAGAGAGTGCTGAAGTAGAGAAAACAAACGAGATGTCTTGATTAAATTTTAAGTTCTCAAGTATCTGTAGCTCATAAGCTAATTTCGCTTGATCAGGTACTTATATGTGTTAATCGTATCATCAGGTGCTACAACTTTAATTTTCCGAAATTATAGTAAAAACTAGTAAGTTAAGTCCTTAGTAGTGAGTTTTTAGGCTTTAATAGGATTGAATAGAACACGATACTTTACTTCAATAAACCTAGAGAGTTGATAGTACTCATTTAAATAAGGAGAATCTACCTTAAAAAGGAGTTGTCTGTATTTGAGATAAGTCATCCATATTTTCTTGCCCTGCTTGATTTTAGAGAGTTTATGTAACTCAAAACTCACCGCTGCGTTTATAAAACCTTTGAGTAGCAGTACTTCATTGTCTGTTTTGTCAAAACGGCGTGGAAACCAGACCTCTTCGAGTGCTTCGTGGGCATCATAGTATCTCTCTTCATTTAAACAGGTTTTAAACTCTTGTATCTTTTCTAATATCATTGGGGTGTATCCTCTAAAATTTGCATATTTTTTCGCCAGTATCCGCGTCCACCTTTGAGTGAGATGCAGTGCATGGTGGGGAACTTTTCTCTATACTCATCGAGACGGTTGGATGTTGCCTTTCCGCTATCGCAGTAAAAAACAAAAACAGAACCATCAGGGTATTTACTGAGTTCATAAGGGTTGTAAACAACTGTATCTGCTTTTTGGATGGGAGAGAGGATGGTGTCTATTAAGAGCACCTCTACTCCCTCTTTGTTTAGTTTATATTTGTTTTGCAGGAACTCTTTTTGAGTCCACTCATTTGGGTAATTCATACGACATTATATATTAACTTTAATATCGCTATAATTAATTTAAAAATCTAGGAGTTTTTACGGTAGAGTGTAATAAACTGGTGCTATATTGTCTACGCAAAAAAATAAAAAGAACTCTAAAATAAACCAAAAAATCAGAACTTATTTCGATGGTGACCCCTTTGATGTAGGGATAGAGAGGGTTGATTCTCAAACTTTGAGTGCACTCTTTAATGCACTTGGTCTTTACGATATAGAACATAACACAAAACTGATGATAAAAACAATTCGTATGATTTGGAGTGAGGCAGATAGTGGCTACCGTTTAGATATTTTAAAATTTTTTGAAAACAATGGTGAAATTTATAGGGGTGAGAAAAAAGAGTTGCCCTCTTATGATAGAGATGAAAAGATAGAGATGCTTTTAGCCCAGCTTGATGCAAGCGAAGAAGAGGCTCTTAGACTTTATGATGCTTTTTCTACCATACGTAGTAAAAAGATAACTATAGAGAAGATGGAGTCAAAACTCCGACATATCAGATATGAAGCCAAACGAGAGGCACTAGAGCAAGAGCTAGAAGGTCACTTTGATATAGATGAGAGTTTTGAGTTTAATGCGTCTCTTCGTTACTCAGTCTATGGGCAGGTTTTTCACAAAATCCTTACACTCAACACAAAGCCTTACCCTTATGAGGTCTTAGATGAGCTAAGTCTTGAGGAGATAGTAAAAAAAATAGGAGATGATAAACTTCAAACTGTAAAAAATAAGCAAGAGCAGATAAATAAGTTTATAGCCTCTATCCGTGCACCACATGCATACCTAAGAACAGATGAGATAGTAACAGCTTTTCGTGCTAGTCCACCGAAGTCTAAACTGCATTTTCCTCTTATTGGAGAGAAAACTCTTAAAAGTATCATTGAGAAAAAGATAGACTTTGCTACTATTGAGGTTTATGATGAAGAGGTTTTTATTAAACTAGAGGAGAGTTGTTTACTTCCTCATTCGGAGACAAAACTCTACTATAACCTTGAACTTCATATAGAGCTTGATGGACTCCTAGAAGAGATATGGAACTCTAAAAAGTTTAACTTTGAAGAGTTGCGTTTAGAAGCTAAAAAAGAGTATGAAGAGGATTTTTTTGAAGAGCTTAAAGACCTTATGGGGGAGTGTAAGAAGTATGCACTCCTTTTAAATCTTAGTGATGAGGAGTTGCATACAAAAGTTTATGAGTTTTTGCTTGATTTGATGCCACACTCACTAAACCTTACTCCAAAAATCAAGAAAAAAGTTATCCGCCGTTTTGTGCATTCTATCTCTGATTTACTTATAAAACAGCAGAGACACCAACTTTTAGCTCGGACTATTCGTGACTTTAAAAACCTCTTTCCGATGGCGAGAGAGATGAGAAGAAAACTTATCTTGCACATAGGACCTACAAACAGTGGAAAAACATATACAGCGATGCAGAGACTCCAAAAAGCAGATACTGGCTACTATCTTGCACCCCTGCGTTTACTAGCTCTTGAGGGCTACGAGGGTTTAAAGTCTAAGGGAATTGAGAGTTCACTTATAACAGGAGAGGAGCAGATACTTGATGATGAAGCTACACATATAAGCTCGACTATAGAGATGATGAACTATGAGGTTGATGTGGATGTTTGTGTCATAGATGAGGTGCAGATGATAGATGACCGTGACCGTGGTTGGGCATGGGCAAACGCTATCATAGGTGCACCTGCAAAAGAGATTATTATGACAGGTTCTGCTAATGCTAAAGAGGCGATAATTGCTTTGGCAGAGTACCTTGGAGAGGAGCTTGAGATTATTGAGTTTGAGCGTAAAAATCCGCTGACTCTGCTTGAGACACCTACAGAAGCTAAAGATGTACAAAAAGGGACAGCTATCATTGCATTTAGTCGTAAAGAAGTCCTGCGTTTAAAACAAAACTTCTCAAAAAACTTTAGTGTGAGTGTTGTATATGGTAATCTTTCGCCTGAAGTAAGGCGAGAAGAGGCACGGCGTTTTCGTGAGGGTGAGACGGATGTTTTAGTGGCAACGGATGCCATAGCTATGGGTATGAACCTGCCCATAAAAACTATACTTTTCTCAAAAGCTGAAAAATACGATGGAACAACAACTAGAAATCTTTTTCCCTCAGAAATACACCAAATAGCAGGTCGTGCGGGTCGTTATGGACTCAGTGAAGAGGGACATGTGGGAGCACTCAACCCCGAAGCACTTAAAATTGTAAAAAAGAACTTTTTTAAAGAAGCAAAAGAGATTAGCATTCCTTTTAAAGTGATGGCAAACCTAGAGCATATAAAACTTGTTGCAAAGATTTTAGAAGAGAACTCTCTTGAAGTGATTCTAAGCTTTTTTGTGCAAAAATATGGAGTTTAATGGTCCTTTTTATGCCTCTTCACTTGAAGATATGCTTGAGGCTTCAAAAATAATTGATACCTACGACTTAGACATTACAACAAAGTATCATCTTGCTTGCGCACCACTTACACTAAAGTCTCCTTATATTATCGAGGCTTATGAGTCTTACTTACATGCACTTGAACTAAAACAGAGTGTACACTACATACACCCAACACTTATGGGTAAGTATGCAAGAACTACAGATGAACTCCTTCGTGCTGAGGATATGGTCAAAGAGATTTCTTTGTATCTGTGGCTATCATATAGGTTTGGAGAGTATTTTGTTGATGAGAAAAAAGCACGTCAGTACAGAGGAGTACTCAACCGCTACATAGAACAAACGCTCCATCAAACACAGTTAGCTCAGATGTGTAAACTCTGCAGTGCGCCACTACCTATGAACTCAAAGTATGCGATTTGTCAGAGCTGTTTTAAGAAGAATTATACTCATGGCAGGAGTAAAAGAAGCACAAAGAGATAAGTCCTAGAGGAGGGCTTCTTTTGGTTGGCTAAAGTAGTAGCCTTGAAACTCATCAACACCAAGTTCTACACAAATATCAAAAACTGCTTTATTGTGAATAAACTCAGCGACAATGAGAATATCTAAATCATGTGCAAAGTTGATTATTGTTTTTACTACTTTGTATGCTGCCATATCTGACTCTAGGTTTTTAATCAATGAACCATCTATTTTTAAGTAGTCTGGTTTCATTTTCATAATGTAAGAAAAATTAGAATACCCCGTTCCAAAATCATCTATGGCGATTTTAGCCCCTCTTTTTCTTATGTTTTTTAAAAATGTATCTATCTTCTTTAGGTTATACAAGTCATCGGACTCAACAAGCTCAAAAATAACCTGTTGAGGGTTTTTATACTCTTCTAACTTTTTATATATGAGTGCTACTATCTCTTCGTTGAGAATATCTCTTGCTATGATGTTGATGGAAAAAAGTTTATCAGAGTCTTTAAACTTCTCAAATGTTTTTTCTATAACAACCTTTGTAATATCGCTGTACATATTTGTTTTTTTAGATACTTCTAAAAAGAAATAAGGAGAGAGTATTTTATCATTATCTATCATTCTCACTAGTGCTTCATACTTAAAAACAGTAGCATCTTTAGTTACTATAGCTTGATAATGGACAATTATTTGATCATGACGCAGGGCATAAGATATTTTATTTGTAGTCTCTATATTTTGAATTTGTAACTCTTTTGTGTCATTATCTTTTTTATAGATAATGTACTTCATCTTGTCATCTTTGGCATGGATTAGTGCCTCTGTTGCTTTGGAGAGTTTTTCATCTTTATCTAAAGATATTCCTGCATATATATTTACCCCTAAGCGAGCACCATTAAACTCAAATGTAAGCTTATCTATCTCATCTATTGCCCTATCTATAGAGTTTATAAATTCCTCTTTACTTGAGTTGTCGCAAAGAAATGCAAACTCATCGTTGCTAATTCTATACAGATGTACCCTTGAACCAAATATATCAAGATATACCTCTGCTAAAGATACAAGTATATAGTTTCCAGTCTCAAAACCAAAAGCATCATTTATATATTTAAACCCTCTAATATTTAACAGCGAGATAAAAGAGTTCTTATAAGTTTGTAAATCTCTTAGCAGTGCATTTCTATTGCCTAGACCTGTAAGCTCATCTAAATAGAGCTGAGTGATGAGCTGTTTCTCTTTTGACCTGTTGTCATCCTCTAGCTCATGATACTGCTTCTCTAGTGAAACACCCATATCAATGATATTTTTTTCAATTTCCATAAGTGCTGGAGTTCCTGCATCACTCATTTTAAGTTTATCCTGATGGAGTATGCTAAAGTCTCGTTTTTTAATACTGTCGGTTAATTTTCTAATATGTTTTATATGTTGTAGTACTTTTGCATTTTGTTTTTTAGTTATATATAGTAAAATTAAGGTTGTGAAAAATATAATAACTAGCTCTTTAATTGAAAATCGTATAAACTGTTTATTAAATATCTCAAGTTTTGTCACAGTACAAAGATAACCCATCGTTTTTTTGTTGAAGTCTATGATTGGGTAGGAAAAAAGAGTGTATGAGCGACCATCTATTGTAATATCTTGTATACTTTTTTCAAAGTCTATATTGTCGAGTTCTTCTACTGATACATTTATTGTTTTGTTTGCCAGAATAAAACCATTAAAACGTATCTTGTTTTTCATGAAATCATCATAATATTTTGCTGAAAGGGAGTTTGGTGCTGCTTTTGTATATACTAAAAAAGAGTCATGGTCTGTTTTGTTCTTTATAACACTAGGTATCCAATCTACTTTTTTCCCTACAGATAAACCACCTAAGATAGTTCCATTTTTATCTAAAATAGGGCTAGTGTTTCTGTACCCAGCATATGTTTTACACATAAGAAGATGAGAATCTTCTTTAAATGATGATGTAACCCATGCTATATCTGTTCTAACTGTTGATGATTCTTCTCCAAGAGACTTGAAATTTGAAAAATTTACAAAAGAGATAGCAGGAGGTTTGAAAAAGTGTATTTCATAAATCAATTTATCTAATTTTAACTTATTCCATATGGGTGTAACATGTTCTTGAATGATTTTTGGATTGTTTTGAAGGTATGATGTTACAACTAAAGAGTCAGATGTAAGCATATTTGATATGGCAGATAAATATTTTGCTTGAGAAGAAAATAAATTTTTTAAAATTTGTTTATCTTTTTTATATGTTGTGTTTATCTCCTCTTCTAGTGAGATATTATATGATAATATCTCACTAATTATAAAAAAGAGTATTGCTGAAAAAATAATTGCATAAGGCATCTTGTTACGAATATTCATTCATTGATTATACCTAAAGATAATGTCTTTTTGAAATCATTAGTTTAGATAAGATAAAATAACCTCAAAAATACAAGGAAAACATAATGATAAAAACTATTTTAATAACATTAGCTCTAGGAGTACTGCTTGGAGGATGTTCAGCTAAAGAGTTTAATGCTGGTGCAGATAGTATCATGAGTGATGTAGCAAATGCATTTGAAAACTCTAGAGATAAAAGTCAAGACTAGAAGTTTATCAGGTTAAAAATAATAATTTAGCATAGCTTTATAGGTTTGCTCATCACTTTTTATGGATTGGAGTACTCTCTTTTTATAATCATACTTGAATTTTACTTGTAAGTTTTGAGAGAGTCTGAAACTCTGTGTCAGCTTGAAAAGAGTTTGCTCCTGTGCATTTGTATAGAGTCTATATGTCGCTTCTATGTTGGTACTCATAAAGTCATACCCATCCACAATTACCCCTATGCTACTTCCCACCCCACCAATAACAGTATCATCAATATAAAAAAGAGGGTCAACTAAAATATAGCTGTAGAGATACTCATTACCTACACTATACCCAGCACCTAGGGTTGTAGTAAAGTGAGTATCGTTATCGAGGTACTCTCTATCCCATCCAAGTTTCATTCTCCATGAGAGAGTAGAAAAAAACTCACTTCTTTGTGTGAGTGATGCTATGGAGATTATAGTTGCATTTTCTAGAGTTAGAGCCTCTTTGTCACTAGTAGAGAGAAGTAAGTTCAAAAACTCTATTTGTGTTCCTCTTAAAAAGCCTAAGCTACTATCTTCAAGGTCATGATAGGCAGGACGAATGCCTAAAAAGAGTATAGGTTCATCATCCCTATATCCAAATCCTGTAGTCGCTCTTACTGCTCTATGGCTGTTGATAGGGTTCGGGGGACTCTTTATTTTGAGTTCTTTACTCTTGCCTAGAGTTGCTCTAGTTTGTGTTAGGTCATAAAAAAGTTTTAAGTAGTACTCTTTTTTCATCTCACTGCTGCTAAAAGAGTACTCTAAGTACTCTATTGCCGCCTCTAAAATATATTTTCTTTGCTCTTGAGAGATATTTGTCTCTGCCATAAAACTCTCTACTGAGAGGTTCGCATCAACAAGTGCTTTTACATACATTTTATTTTTATCAGAGAGAAGTGTTTCATACTCAAGGAGAATAGTTCTTTTAGATGGTCTGTAGTGTTGTGATGTAAGAATACCCTCACTCTTTGCAGCATGAACAGTCTCAAGAGGGATAACGGCAAAGTTAAAATATTTATGCAGATCAATAGAAGGTCGTGCTGCTTCAATAAACCAGAGCATATTATAGGAGCAGTTTTGGGTAAAAAAATAATAGTCAGAATGTGTTCCATTAAGCTCCCAAATATGTCGTACCATTTTTTGGACTTCTTCTTGTGTTAAATCTAAATCATACTCCCAAATATCTCTTTTTTCTGTATCTCTATACTCTTTGAGCTTTTCATAATAGGGAAGAAGAGAGTACTTTCCATAATATCCTCCAAAAAGTCCTTTAAGGGCAAAAACAGTTGCATTCTCTTTGTCTGGATTAGCATCAGCCGCATAGTTGATAGCATATGCGAGTAGTTTTGATTTGTACTTTGAGTTTACACGTATAAAAGTATGTCCAAACATCGAAGCAGGCGAGTTTATATGAGCTGATGGAAAAACAAGAGTAGCAGAAGTAGGAGAGAGCCTTTTGAGAATCTTATCATAATCTACACAGCTAACCTCAGGAAACTCTGTAATATGGAGCTTCTCTTTTAGCCATGCTTTTCTTGCAGGAAATCTACAAGCACTTGCATTATCATCAAATTGTGTTTCATTGAGAAGGGCATTGAGTGTAGCATCTAGTTCATCTTTTGCATTAGTTTTTCCATTTGCTGCGAAAAAAAAGTTTGCATCATCTATCTCGCTCTCTCCATCGACCATATGAAGGAGTATTTGCCAGTATCTCTCTTGTGAAAGATTTAAATGAGCTGCTTTTGATTGATAGTCTTGGGTCGAAGCATGCAAAAAGTAGTGCAAAAAATGAGTACAAAAAGTAGTTTGTGTAAGATGGAATTTCCTAGAAAATAGAGTGAAAATAGGGGTAAACTAGACAAAAATGTCTAGTTTATTAGGACTATATTGTAGCTATATTGTCAAGAACATCTGACATTTCAACTTTTTGTGAAGTGTAGATGCTGTTATAGTTTGCTTGAAGTTCTGCACTAAATGCAACCGTATCTTGAACTTCTAAAAGCTCAGCTAAAGTGTCAAGTGACTCACCATGACCAACTGCAATCTCTTTAGCAAGAATATCCATATTAGATGCAACGAACTCTTGAGCTACCTCATTCATAACAATTTTAGTTTTTTTACAACCTAAAGTTCCTGAAGTGATACCAAAAGTTTGGTTCATAGATGTACCATTTGTTGTTGCTTGAAGAGCAAGCATAACAGCTGATGAGTCATCTTTGATAAGAACTGAACCAAGTCCACAACCTGTTTGGTTGTTAGGAGATGCAAATAGAGTTGCTGTTAAAGCAAAAGTAGCGATAGTACTAAGTAAAATTTTTTTCATATGTAAATCCTTAAAGTTTAGATAAAATAAGTATAAACATTTTTTACTTAATTAGTTCTTTAGTGATTGAGATTTTTATTATTCTCTGTTTTTAAGTATTATTACTATATAATAAAATTAAATAGTTGGCTAGGATTTTACTCTAGTACAAATTTAACTATTTATAAAATTATGGAGTTGAATATGAAAAAAGAGTTATTAGTTGCATTGCCTTTAGTCGGTGCTATGATGTTTAGTGGGTGTGCTACTATTTTAAGTGGTAAGAAACAATCTGTTAATGTTACAAGTAATCCAGAGTGGGAAAATGGTAGCTGTAGATGGTAGAACAGTTCAAACACCTAGTATTGTGACATTAGATAGAGGAAAAGATAATTTAACAGTAAAGTGTAAAGATGGTAGTAATCAAAAGCTTTTATCAAAAAAAATAAATCCTGTCTTTTTTGTTAATATATTAAGTGGTGGTGCATTTGGTTCTACTACAGATTATGCTTCTGGTGCTATGTGGCAATATGATGAAAATATTAATCTAGAATGTAAAGAATAGTCTAATATGAGAAGTCTTTTCTTACTTCTCATATTCCCAATTTTTCTATACTCTTCTTCGGAGAATATACAAAAGTTAGCAAAGCAAAAAGAACTTTATAAGACAAATGAGTGGAAGTCTCTTTTACATTATGATGATGGCTTTAAGGTTGTTGATAGTAACTTTTTACTGAGTCAAAATCATTCATTAAAAAATGAATTAGAAGCTACTATCAATGGTTTTTACGATTTACCGAGTAAGTATAGTGATGCAAATCTTCATCCACAATGCAAATTTCCTGCAAGACTTCTATTTATTTCACATGAGCTTAACATTAGCAAAGATGAATTTCCAGAAGTTAATTGTGTAAATTTACAAGTATATGAGCAAAAAGCTCCAGCAGATGAGATTTCTCTAATCTTATGCTTCAGAAAATGTAACAAATCCATCAAGTATGATGGGACATACCTTTTTAAAATTTAGTGGTAAAAATTTAAGAGGTAGAGAGGTTGCACATGCCGTAACATTTTACACCGTTATAGAGAGTATGAATCCTCTAACATTAATCTATCAAAACACTATTTCAGGTATGAAAGGTATGTTTGCCCTGCAACCTTACAAAAAAACAAAAGAAAATTATTTACAAAAAGAAAATAGAAATGTATGGGAGTATAAGCTCTCATTGTCTAGCTATAGAAAAAAACTCATCTACTATCATGCTTGGGAACTCAAGGGCATTGAAATGAGCTATTATTTTACAAGTTATAACTGTGCAACTGTTATATATAATATGCTCTCACTTGCTAACCCTAAAATATATAATCAAAAAAAGTTATGGATTACACCCTTAGACACAGTTAAATTTTTGTACAAATATGACTTGATAAAAGAGAGCCAACTTTTCCCAAGTAATACTTGGCTTGTTAAAATGCTCGAAGATACAAAGAACAGAAGTCAACACTACTAAAAATCTTGACAAAATGATTTTGATATTTCAAAGTATAAATCGCCTAGTAAAATACCGAGTGAAAGACAGTTACAAGTAGGATATACAAAACAGAATGATGAAGATTATCTAAAACTCTCATTTTTACCAGCATCTCATAACTTAAACGATTATAACCGTGAATACTTTGGAGAGAGTGAATTGAAAATAGCCTATCTCTCAATTTTAGTGAATGATAAAAATATAGAGCTAGATGAATTTACTCTTTATGGTATGAAATCTTATATGCCTTATAGCAGCCTAACAGATGATTTGTCATATCAGTTTGAACTAGCAGTCAAAAAAGAGTATACTGAAAATATGGATTTTAAAGACACTTGAAAATAGATGGTGGTGTTGGGCTTGATTTTTTGTTTTTTAATGATATAAATACTTTTGGAATTCTAAATGGAGGAGTAGGTTTTAACTCTAAAGATAATGTACATCTGTTTTTGAACCCACAAATAGGTTTAATGATATATGAACTCTATAATATGAAAAGTTTAGTCTATTATGAACCATATTTTATAAAAACTAACCATATTTACGATAAATATGTTTTGCAACATAATATTTTTACAGATGAGAACCATACTTTTATCTTTAACTTTGAAAGAGTTAGAAGGAAGAAAGATTTTTAATAACTATGAGTTTGGATTAAAATATCTCTTTTGATTAGTTTTAATAGAGTGATATTCCCCAATAATTCCATACCAAAATTAGACAACAAGCTTGATTGCTCTATAATTAGGTATCTTCAAGCGAAAAAGGCACACCTAAAACTTTCACCTATCGGGTGTGACTTTTCCAACTACGGATGAAAATTATGACACAAACTATCTTAAATTTTAAATTACAATCCACAAACGAGAAATTAACACCAAGAACA
>JAUZRZ010000018.1 GCA_030949945.1 Sulfurimonas sp.
AAATATATAGAGGTTTTGAGAATTTATTTTAAACTTTGCTTCTAAAATATTTCTGTATTTATATGAATGTGTAACAGCTAAATCTTTTGAGTAAACAAAGGAACTTTAACTGAACAAGCTACCTTAATAGAAGTTGGTTTTTATTAGCGATACTAAAATACTGATAATACAAACCTTGTTTTTTAAGCTCAAACCGTAAGTCTTTAAGCGCTTTAAGTGAGCCTATTTCTTGAAGAGCGATTATGTCAGCATCTATATCTTTGATGACTTTAGCAATGTTTTGCAGTTTGATTTTATAGTGTTTTTATTCCATAGAGCATTTGTGTTTGGTCGGTACTTCTTTGTATCTGTATTTCGTTATTTGTAAAATCAAAAAGATTTTCTCACATTGTATGTTGCTATTTTCAAAGTCGTATCTCCAAAGGGTACTGATAAGCAGGGCTAAAAGTGCGAAATATCTCACGCTACTTTTATGCCGTTAAGTCGAAGTAAATTAACAGGGGTTTGGTTCTCTATCCATAAGCTCTTTAAAAAGAGCCGACATGCTTTTTGAACCACCACCATGAAGAACAATATCAAGATATTTTTGCTGTAGGAGAGTCGAAAATTCCCTCATCTACAACTGCAAAAAATGCATCAGCACTTAAAACCTCTGCCCATTTGTACGAGTAGTATCCAGCAGAATATCCACCTGCAAAGATATGCGCAAATCCATTTTGAAACTTGTTATAGCTAGGTGTTTGAATAAGTGCAGTATCTTTACGGATAGCATCTAAAAGGTTTTGAACCTCTTCACCTTTATACGCTTTTGTATGGAGTTTAAAGTCAAAGATAGAAAATTCTAACTGTCGTAACATTCCAGATGCTGAGAGAAAATTTTTGCTTTTAACAAGTTTTTCTATCATAGCATTCGGGATTGTTTCATCTGTCTCGTGGTGTTGTGCAAAAAGTTTTAAAACCTTTGGCTCGTAAGCAAAGTTCTCTAAAAATTGTGATGGAAACTCAACTGCATCCCACTCAACGCCATTAACACCACTCACTTCATTCTCATTTACTGTAGAGAGCATATGATGAATCGCATGTCCCATTTCATGAAAAAGCGTAACAACATCATCATGTCGTAAAAGTGAAGGGTTTGTCTTAGTCGAAGCTGGAAAATTACACACAACAAAGGCAGAAGCAAGTTGTTCTTTACCCTCAGCATCGGTGCAATGCGCTTGCCAGTTATGCATCCAAGCCCCGCCGCGTTTGCCTTTTCGTGCTTCTAAGTCAAAGTAAGAGTCTAGCTGTAAGTTTATCGTACAAATACAAGTTATATGAAGTAGCTTTTTCATCACAAAGTTTTTCTTGTATTTCTTCAAAGCGAATTCCAAAGAGTTTATTTAAAAACTCAAATGTTCCTTTGATAACATTTTTTTGCTCAAAATAAGGTCTGTACTCTTCTTCGTCAATATCGTACTTTTCTTTTTTTCAAAATCTCTGAATAAAATCCAGAGTCGAAACTTTGAAGTGTTAAGGGTGCGATTTTTTGAATCTCGGCAAGCTCTATTTTTGCTTGTTCTTTAGAGTTTTGGATTAAGTTCTCTAAAAATCCTAAAACAGATTTTTCATCTTCAGCCATTTTCCCAGCAAGAGAATACGCAGCGAAATTTTTAAAACCTAAAAGCTTACTCATCTCATCTTTAAGGGAGAGAAGTTCATCTATGATTTCTGCATTCTCAGGAGAACGAGTTACATAAGCCTTATAAAGTGTCTCACGAATCTTTTGATTTTTACCATAGGTCATGTATGCAATGTAAGATGGCATCTGTAAAGTGAATTTATACTTAAGAACTCCATCATCATCAAATTCCGCAGATGCTATGTCACTTACTGGCAAGCCCTCTACATCTTCTTTTTGTCGATGATGTACTCATAAGCGTTTGTTGCATCTAAGAGGTTTTGAGAAAAGTTATTTGACAACTCACTTTTTCTAATGTTTATTTCTTGTAATCTAGCTTTAGTAGCATCATCAAGATGTGCACCACTATGTTCAAAATGCTCGATGTTAAGTTCAAGTACACGATTTTGCTCATAGTTGAGACTTGCACTTTCATTTTTGTCTATCTCTTTATAAACCTTATAAATCTCAAGATTCTGTGAGAGTTTTGTTGAGTACTCTGTGATTATAGGAAGTGACTCACTATATACCTTTTGCGTTGCATCGGTATTACTCACCGCGTTTATATGCGAAAGAGGAGTAAAAAATATCTCTAACTCTTCGTCCATCATTTGAAGTGGTTTTACAAAGTTAGCATATGTTTTTGTATCTAGGGCTAAAAGTTTTTCTACTTTTTCTTCATTGTTTTTTTAGTTCTTGATTCAGTTCACTTATAAAGTTTTCTAAATCTATTTTAAATTCTGCAAAATGATTCATTATTTTTAGTTTTCCTTGTCTTTTTATATTTCATATTGTACTTAGTTCTAAGTAAATCAGAGGTATACTAAATTAACGGAGAATATATAATGATTAAACTATTATCGCTAGCTTTGAGCTTTGCTATCATCGTGATGTTTTCAGCATGTTTGAAAAATGAAGTCACGCCACATGAAACACAGTCTGATTCAGTTCTTCTTAGCTATGTAAAAATTGCAAACGAAAATTATAAAGATGTACTCATAGATGCTAAAGCACTCCAAGATGCTGTTAATAGATTCGCTTTAAACCCAAGTAAAACTACTTTAACTCAAGCGAAAAAAGCATGGTTGCAGGCAAGAGAGTCCTATGGAACAAGTGAGATATTTAGACTTGCAAATGGACCTATAGATGCAGTAGAAGAGGGTTTAAACGCATGGCCGCTTGATGAAAACATCATAGATTACACCATAGATGCTAAGGGTCAAAAGACGAGTGGAAATATCATCGATTCTACTGGGATGTTTCATCCGAGTGGAGAAGAGAGTTTTGCTGTAGACATTACAAATATTAGCCAAGAAACCCTCAGTGCATTACATGAAAATGGTGGTACTGCAAATATTACAACGGGCTATCATGCTGTAGAATTTTTACTTTGGGGTCAAGATCAGGATTATTCAAACTTTTTAAAAGATTTTATAACAAATGGTGCGATGCAAGCGGGAAACCGTCCTTTATCTGATTTTACTACAGACGCAAATGCAAAGAGACAGCTTAGCTTATTTGCAAGCTGTGAGTGCAAAAATTGTTACTGACTTAAGTCTTGTTTCTTCTAGCTGGATAGATGGAGATGCTAGAAATTATAGAGCTTTATTACTAGAGGGAGATGCTAAAGAAGCGCTTAAAACTATCTACGCAGCTATGGGTGTATTTATAAAGTCCGAACTTGCAAATGAACGAATCGCGGTGGCAGTTCTTACTCCAAGTGAAGAAGATGAACATTCTTGTTTTTCAGACAATACGCATAGAGATATAGCGACAAATTATCAAGGTTTTAAAAATGTAATTATGGCTACTTACAAAGGTGCTTACTATGGAACTTCTCCTCTAGATGCAATGAGCATAGATGCTAAGGCTAAACTCCGGCATCTTATGTTAAAAATAGAAAATAAGATAGCATCTATAGATACTATTGCTAAAACGAGTAGACATTTTGATTATCAGATTCGACCAAATGACCCTCAATCACGAGTGATTTTAAAACTTAAAAATGAGCTAAGAAAACTTGGTGATATGATGGTGATAATTGCTAAGCAAAATGGCATTCGTATTTGAGCGGAAAATTGAAGTCTTTGCTTTTTGTTTCGTTTTTTTTAATAAATCTAAATGTGTATGCAGATTTAAGCGATGAAGAACAAGATAAGTTCATCTTAGGAAAAAGTTTTTTACAGTTCCTTGGGTAGAAGGCTCCTGCATCTGCAACTGCTAGGGATGGTTTAGGACCTTTATATAGTTCAAACACCTGTGTGAAATGCCATCCAAAAAATGGACGCGCTTCAATCTTTACAAATAAAAACAATATATCTCGTGGCTATGTATCACGACTTTCTATTCCCTCAGACAATTCAAAGCAAGATCAAAAAATGAAAAAGTATCAGGGTTTTATAGAAGAAGAGACTTATGGTGCTCAGATTAGTATAGATGGCATTTATGGAGTGTCTTATGAAGCTAAACCTCTACTAAGATATAAAAAATTAATTCTTACTTATCCTGATGGCGCAACTGTCGCTTTAAGTCAGCCTATTAAAGGTCTGTCTGAACAACTTCATGATTTACAATACGGACACATAAATAAAAATGTAAATATAACAAACCGTTTAGCTCCAGCACTTGTAGGTCTAGGTTTATTAGAAAAAATTACAGATGCTCAGATTCTTAAAAATCAAGATATTAAGGACTTAAATAAAGATGGCATCTCGGGTAAAGCAAATATCGTTTATTCTCATTTGCATAAAGATTTTCGAGTAGGGCGTTTTACATACAAGGCTTCTTCTCCCTCAATTCTTCATCAAACTGCATCGGCTGCCTCAACTGACATGAGTTTAACAAGTGTACTTTTCCCAAATGAGAACTGTACAAAGAAGCAAAAAGAATGTCTTGAATCACCAAAGGGAGATACTTTTGATATTCCAATAAAAAGGCTCGAAGCTATTTCTTTTTATCTTCAAAACCTAGAAATACCTCCGTCAATCATTACTCAAAAAAGAGGTGAAGCCTTGTTTTTAAAGATTGGCTGTGTAAAATGTCATAGACCTTTCTTTGAACTTGATGACGGCTCTAAGGTTAGGGCTTTTTCAGACATCTTACTTCACGATGTGGGTGAGGGCTTGAGTGATGGAAGAAGTGAGTTTAGAGCTACCCCAAGAGAATGGCGAACAGCTCCATTATGGGGTATTGCTAAGTACATACGAGCTTCAAATAACAAAGCTGAACTTCTTCACGACGGACGAGCTAAGAGTATTGAAGAAGCTATACTTTGGCATGGTGGCGAAGCTCAAGAGATAAAAAATACTTTTATGAACTTGTCTGCTAGACAAAGAGAAGATATTATACAGTATATAAAGGAATTGTAATATGAGTGTGCCAAGCAAAGCTAAGGCAATCAAGCTGGACAATCCAGCTCAGGTAAAGATTAGCCATCAGCCTGAAACCAAACTACACATATTAGGCGGTAACAAATAATATGAAGCTGTAGTAAGGGCAGTCTATCAGCCACAATGCTTCGGCGTGAAGGTGTTGAGCCCCGTAATATTTATCGTCACACCTGACCAAAGTCTTCATTTACTGGAAGTCAGCATTTATATAAGCGAAATTAAAAGTGTTTTTCTAGTTTTTAACACTAGGAGTCTGTCGGACTCCACTCATCAAATAAAAAGCAATAAAATGCTAAAATAAGAACTAATAAATACAACAAAAAAAGATTTATACATGGCAAGAGATTACCTTAGTTCAAACAGACAACAAGCATATTTATTACCACCAAGTATAGATGAGTGGTTACCTAAAGAGCATTTAGCTCGTTTTATTGTAGAGATAGTCAAAGAGTTAGATTTATCAAATATTCATAAAGGGTATGGTGGACAAGGTGGCTCTAAAGCTTATAATCCTGAAGTATTATTATCACTACTATTTTATGGCTACGCAACAGGAACATTCTCAAGTAGAAAGATAGAGAGAGCCACCTATGATTCTATTGCTTCTCGCTATATTGCTGCTAATACCCATCCAGACCATGATTACAGTTGCTAACTTTCGTAAACGATTCCTTGTTGAACTAGAATCTCTCTTTGTTCAAATCTTGATGATTGCTAAAGAATCAGGAGTTCTCAAAGTAGGTAAAGTAAGTCTTGATGGGACAAAGATTAAAGCGAATGCTTCTAAACATAAGGCTCTCAGTTATGCATATATAGAAAAACTGCAAAAACAACTTGAAGCAGAAGTAGCAACCCTCATGAAAAAAGCACAAGAAGCAGATAATGAGAAACCTGATGATGGTATGAATATTCCTGATGAGTTACTACGAAGGGAAGATCGCCTTAAAGTAATTAAAGAAGCTAAGTTACAAATAGAGCTAAGAGCCAAAGAGCGTTATGAAAAAGAGAATGCCGAGTATCAAGAAAAAGATGGATAAGAGGAAAGCCAAAGAGAGTACAACGGGTAAGAAACCAAAAGGAAGAACTCCAAAGCCTCCCACAGCTACTCCATTACCTAAGGATCAAATAAATCTCACTGATAGTGAATCTCGTATTATGAAAACATCTGGTGGTGGGTTTGAACAGTGCTACAATGCGCAAGCATCAGTAGAACACGATTCAAGATTGATTGTACACAAGCATGTCACTCAAAACGCAAACGATAAACAAGAAGTCACCCCAACGCTTAAATGGTTTAAAGAAAACCCTGAGCTTAAACCATCTTCATTCTTAGCTGATGCTGGTTACTTTAGTGAGCATAACATTCTTCAATGTGAAAATACTAAGATCACACCCTATATTTCTTTCGGTAAAGATTCACATAATCAACCACTTGAAGAAAGGTTCAAAGCAGAAGAACCACTGCCGGACAATCCTACTTCAGTGGAAAGGATGAAGCATCGACTTCAAACCAAAGAAGGTAAACAAATTTATGCAGAGCGTAAAAGTACTGTTGAACCTGTATTTGGTATTATGAAACATGTAATGGGGTTTAGACAGTTCATGCTTAGAGGCTTTGAAAAAGCAAAAGGTGAATGGAGTTTACTCTGTATAGCATATAACTTGAAGAGGTTACATACTATTAGAGGATAAAAGGAGTTAAGAATAGCGTTGCAATGATGATTAAAGTGTAAACTATACTGAAATTTAGACTTATTAGGTATTTTTTTCAGTTTGGAAGTACATTTAGTTGAATTTAGATTTTAGGAGACCGACAGACTCCTAGCCCAATAAAAGAAGAAAAGGTTAGCTTATACAAGAGGTGTCGGGGTCTAAGTTCGTAGCGGGTAGATGAATTGATTGTTTTGGAACTTGGGAGAGCCTTGTGATTTCTGAATGTTATGCCTAGAGCCGAAGAGGTTAGGGTGTAATTTCACAAGGCAGTCGGATTAATCCATAGTAGAGGTGTAAATAGGGTAATGCCTATTGAGGTTGAAATAAACCACTCGAAGGGATTAACAATTTAATGTAAGGAGGTAACTTAACAATGTCAAACTCGGAGTTGAATAACACTTTGTATAAATTATCTTCTCTATCAAAGTGTGCGAAAGAGAATAAAACATTTCAGTTTGAGAGCTTAGCTCATCATCTAAATGTAGAGTTCCTAAAAGATTGCTACAACAACCTTGCTAGAAACAAGGCAGTAGGAATAGATAAAGTAAGCTGGCAAGATTATAATAGTAATTTGGATGAAAATCTGAGAAAGCTAGTGCAAAGATTGAAAAATAAATCTTTTAGACCACTTCCTGCAAAAAGAGTGTATATCCCTAAAGGGAATGGTGAAACAAGACCCTTAGGAATTTCAACTATTGAAAATAAGATAGTAGAGAGTGGTATATCACAAATATTGCAAAGTATCTATGAGATGGACTTTTAGATTGCTCTTATGGTTTTAGACCAAAAGAAATACACATCAAGCACTTAACCAAATAGATACAACTATTATGAGTAAACCTGTAAATCATATTGTAGAAGCAGACATCAAAGGTTTCTTTGATAATGTAAACCACAATATGTTGATAGAGTTCCTAAATATTAGAATAAAAGACAGTAGTTTGATATTTCTAATAAAGAGATTTCTAAAAGCAGGATATATTGATGATAATCTACTTATTAAAACAGATGTAGGTACTCCTCAAGGAAGTATCTTAAGTCCACTATTAGCTAATATATTTTTGCACTATGTTTTAGATACTTGGTTTGAAAAAGAGGTAAAAACACATATCAGAGGATACTGCGAACTTGTTCGCTACGCCGATGATTTCGTATGCTTAGTTCAATATAAAGATGATGCTAATAAAATAGTATCAGCACTATACAAACGATTTAACAAATATGGATTAACGCTACATCCTGATAAAACAAGAGTCTTCTCGTTTGGTAGATTTGAAAGAGGTAACTCTCAAAATAAAAATCGTAAAGCCAATACATTTGACTTTTAGGTTTTACTCACTTTAGTGATAAAACAAGAAAAGGATACTTTAAAGTAGGGCGAAAAACAGCAATGAAGAAATTTAGAGCTAAAATAAAAGAGTTGAATATTTGGTTAAAACAGATAAGAAACTTAGTCCCTACAAAAGAGTGGTGGAAAATACTACAAGCTAAACTAAGAGGACACTTTCAATACTATGGAGTAAGTGGAAACTTCCCATCTATTAAAAGGTATTACTCTTTAGCTTTAAAAATGGTTCATAAATGGTTAAATCGTAGAAGCCAGAAGAAAAGTATGAGTTGGAGTAAATTATATAATTACTTAACTCTATACCCACTTCCACAACCAAGTATAAAACATAATTTCTACACTTTATCTCATAAGTTTGTGAGTTAAATTGAAGAGCCGTATGAGGAAATCTTCAAGTACGGTTCTGTGAGGGGCATTCTGCACCTCCGAAATATTAAATTAAATAAAAAGGAGGGTGGCGATGTCTACTCTAC
>JAUZRZ010000019.1 GCA_030949945.1 Sulfurimonas sp.
CAAGAGGTTTTTATAAAAACATCAAAGCCAGAGGGATGTTTTTGGGACCTCGGCTTACTGCTCAAGAGAAAGGGAAGATGCAAGTGAGGAGAATACTGTAGCTATTTTTAACTATAGCGGGTTCTGATTCTGGTGGTGGCGCTGGCATACAAGCGGACATAAAAGTATATCGGCAAATGGTGGATATGGGGCTTCTGTCATAACTGCAAGTACTGCTCAAAATACACAAGAGAGTAACTGACATTCACCCCCATTCCTGTGCCTCACATCACTGCAGCACAAATGAAAGCTGTATTTGATGACATAGAGTTTAGTGCTGTAAAGATAGGGAATGCTCCATTCATCAGAGGTGATAAAGTCAGTTTCTCAAACGCTAGAGCAAGTACAAGATGAAGATATAGTGTTTGAGCCCTGTTATGATAGCAACATCGGGATAAACTCCTCAATGATGATGCAGTACAAAGCCTTAAAGAGTTTTTACCAAAGTAAGACTCATAACACCAAATATTCCTGAAGCAGGAACTACTCATCGGGCATAGTATAGACAAAGAAAATATGCAAGATACAACAAGAGGGTTAGCAGTTATATAAAACTTCTGTTTTACTCAAAGGTGGGCATCTAGCGTTTAGTGATACGATGACGGATGTACTTCTACAACTATGAAACGCTGACTAAATACTGTGATGCAAAACGTATAAAACAAAAACACTCACGGAACAGGTTGTAGTCTCTCTCTAGCATCGCAACATTCATCGGGCTAGGGTACTCCCTAGAAGAGTCGTGCATAAAAGGATGTAAGTACCTAAATGAGGCAATAAAAAAAGGTAAAGATAAGATACTCGGACACGGACATGGTCCAATAAACCATTTTTATAAAACTATAAGCTAATGAAAATAGAAAAAACAACAAAGTTAACAAACTATAGTCAGTTTGAAAAAATAGATAGCAAAAGACCCAAAAGAAGAGTTAAAAGAGAAGCTCAAAGAGAGGGATGAGTACCTAGAGTACATAAAGTCCATGATAAAGAAGCTTATAAAAATTATCTTAGTTATTCTACTTATTTAAAGGGTATAGTTTTTAGCCTTGTAATTTTTCTGACTTCATACTTAAAACAAAGTCAATAACTTTTTTCTCTGGCATTTCACAAGGTCTTAAAAGCCCATTGCCTACATATGGGTAGTAGTTTAGACTAATGAAATCATTATCAGCTAACTCTTTGCATAAAGTTTTATGAGTTCTCCATTGCTGTGTTTGTTTAGAGAGTAGGTAGCGTTTCTCATAGTAAAAACATCGTAACTTCCATCTTTTAGGGTTAAAAGTTTTGTGTGAAAGAGTTTTTTTAGTGCTATCAAAAATGACTCAGTGCATTTGAAATTTTTTGTATGAGTTTCTCTTTATCTTTTGAAGTGTACCTGATAAATGTAGAGAGTTTGATACATGGTTTGAGCGAAATATAATCTTGTTACTTGGATTTAAAAGTTCTAAAATCTTTTTTGTTCCTCTAAAACCAGAGTGTCATCTAAAGGAGTAAAATCATTAAAGTGTTTAAAAAAATTATCTTTTGCATCATCTTCTAACCATAGTTCTAGAGTACTTAGATAGTTGATGCTGACACTATTTATGATTTGTGCAGTGCCTTTATATGCTCTTTGTGTATATTGGGCTAATACCACCTAAAACTGAGTATATGGCAGATATTTTCATGCCCTTTGGGACTTTATTAAGCGAGCTTATGATGTCACTTCGGCTTACACCTTTAGTAATCTTAAAACTACATTGTCACCTGTCTCTATGCCGTAGTAGATTGTTGAGTTTATCTCCTTACAGTAATTAAACTTCTCACGATTTTTCTAGCAGGTGCCTTTGGGCAGGCAGCATAAGTGGATATACGTCTGAGTTTGACAAATGATTTTGTAGGTACTGTAGTATTTGTATTAAAGTTTTTGTTGGAAGTGCAAGTGCATCACCATCAGCTAAAATATTTTATGAGCATTAGGATACTTGTCTGCTAGACTATCTATATCTTTAAAAATCCTTCTAAACTTCTCTCTTGATACTTTTGTTTTACATATAGATCGATAAGAGCAGTTGTTATAACTGCATCCAAGTGTCACTTGAATGATGATATTGTCAGCTTCTGCTGGTGGACGAAAAAGTGGGTAGTCATAGAATTATCATATCTATATAGTAGCTCCTCAGTGCTAATCTCGATGCCTTATCAACAAGTGTAAATATTTTATCTATCTCGTTTTTGGCACTCTTTTTTCTTATGACCCCTCAACTTTTATAAACTCTACTTGCATAAGATCCATTTTTTTGTAAAACTTTTTATATAGTATATGATTTTTAATCTGTTTATTTGTTTTAGACATATAATTTGATTTTTCGAGTTTTTCTCTTCTGTTATTTAAACCTATAATATTTTGACAGTCAGTATAAATGATGAGTTTAGTATCTTGTGTATCAATCTCATCCAAAGCCCAAAGTAGAGTTTGTAATTCTAGTTTAGTAGAAGAAGTATCCTCAAATCGTTTACTTTTTATATCTGTTAATAAAATATCACTTAAGAGCTGAGTCTCATCCATAATTAAATAAGACCCATAACCAAAATTCTTTTGAGGATTAACACTTGCATCTGTAAAGAGGTAGAGCATCTTTAGCCTTGTACTTTTTCTCGGGCTATTTTTAATTGTTTTGTAACATATACTCTAAGATATATCGCTGCGCTTGTTATGATAAGAAACATACTGACCCATAAATATATGATAGACAAATGAAAAACATTTACAACTAAAAAGAAGAAAATCAGAGGCATAAGTATCTGTCTGTAGAAACTTATGTAGGGGATGATAAAGGGGTTTTTGATACCTTGAAGTGTAGATGTTGATATAAATAGAGTGATAAAAGAGAAAAATATAAAACTCTCAAAAATTATATAAATATAGGCGATATCGACCACTTCAGTGTCTGTATCAAATACCATAATCATATACTTACCAAACAGAGCTGATTAAGAGTACTCCAACGGCACTCATTATATATCCATACTTTAGTGCTTTATGTATCACTTCATCAATTCTGTCAAAATTTTTAGCACCAAAGTTGTTTGATACTATAGAGATGACAGCGGTATTTAAGCCTAGCATCGGAAGTAAAATAATCTGTTCAACCCTGTAGCCAATACCAAACGCAGCAACAGCCTTAAAGCCATACATCGACACAAAATACATAGTGATAATACTTCCTAAAGAGCTTAAAAACATATTGATACTTGCTGGGACTGCCTGTTTGAGTAGGTGTTTGTAAACTTTTATATTTGGAATAGATTTAAAAAAAGTACTCAGCTCAAAAAGAGAAGTTTTATAAAGCTTAAAGAGCATATATACAAGTGTGGTGTACTGAATGAATACGGTTGCCATAGCTACCCCACTAATGCCAAACGCAGGGACAAAGTAAAAACCATAAATAAGTAAGGGGTCAAGAATAAGATTTAAAACAAAGCCAATAATCAAAATATTTCTATAACTTTTAGTATCTCCTAGTGCTACTAATACGGCGTTTGCACCAAGTCCTACTAACATGGGAAATATTCCTAAAAGTATGATGTAGGAGTACTCAAGTGCATACTCTAGGACTTGACCACTTGCACCCATTAAAACAAATATATCTTTGAGAAGAATAAAACTCAAAACAGTTAAAATAAAAGCACTCATCATAAAAAGACTAATCCCATGTGAGGTGTAAATCTGTGCCATAACTCTTTTGTGTTTACCTAAAGCACCTCCAACATATGCTGTGATTGCAGATGTTAAGCCAAAACTGATGGATAAAATCATGAAAAAAATCATAAAACTATAGGTAAGTGCAGAGATAGCCTCTGTAGATATTTGACCGATGTAGAAGGTGTCAACTACATTGTACATAGTGTTAAAAAACATACCTATACTTGAAGGTATCGCGATTTGAAAGAGGAGTTTTTTTATATCTTTTGTGAGAAGTTCATTTTTTGGTTTCATTGCTAAGACTATACAATAATAGTCTTAGAGTATATTTGAAAATTTTGAGATTAATGGCATTACGGACTTTTCTTAAAAAAGCCCCTTTTTTATAGCTTTAGGGGGTTGTAGGGACAGATATGTCCCTGCGACTATAAGGGGCTTCGCTCCTTATAGTCCGTAAAACAGCAGTGATATAATTACTTATCTTTCCCAACAAGCATCATAACATCACTTAATATACATTTTCCACCATAGCGAGAAATAAACTTTCTTAAATCTTTCTCCATATCTTCAAAAACAGCTTGATCACAAACAGTAAAAACATAGATGTTACTAAATACATCACTTCCGTCATCGGCAGTTCTTAGCCCATGACCTCCGTATCCTTCTATGTCTTTTATAATTGTGTATCCATTTATGTTATGGTTAGTAAAGAGGTCTATAAGTCTCTTTGTATAAACAGCTTCGATAATAAGTTCAACTTTTTTCATGTTTTTCATCTTTTATCCCCAAATTAATGTAATTAAATAATAGTATAAGGGTATTCCCAGCGAAATATTAAAAGGGAAAGTTACCGCTAAACTGAGTGGTAGGTAGATACCAGGGTTTGCCTGTGGCACTGAGAGTCTCATAGCCGCAGGAACTGCAATGTAAGATGCACTAGCACTTAGTAGGGCTAACAAGAATGTATCTCCTTTAGAGAGCTCAAAAAAGTAAGCAAGACCTATTGCAACAGAGGCATTGATTGTCGGCATGATGAGTGCAAACGCGATAAGAAAAAATCCAACTTTTTTAAGTTCATGAATTTTCCTCGCGGCAACAAGTCCCATATCTAAAAGGAAAAATGCTAGCATACCCTTAAAGAGTGTTCCAAAGAGTGGCTCCATAGATGTCCAACCTTTCTCTCCTGTTAATATACCGATAATAAGTGCACCAACTAATAAAAATACAGAAGGGTTTAAAAATGCTTCTCTAAGTATCTCCCCCCAGTCTGTTTTTTCATCTGAATTTGCTTTTGGATCTTTTGCAAAGAGTGCAGCAAAGACTAGACCTATTACAATAGCAGGTGACTCCATAAGTGTCATAGATGCGACCATAAAACCACCATACTCAACTCCAATAGTCTGTAAGTATGTGATACCTGTAATAAAGGTTACAGCACTAATAGAACCAAATGTTGCAGCAATAGCAATGGCATTGTATATGTCAATCTTCGTTCTTAAAATAAAAAAGCTATATAAAGGAACAAGGAGAGACATAAAGACAGCAAGTGCTAATGCTTTAAATATATAAAGACTAAAACCACTTTGAGATAGCTCATATCCACCGTGTAAACCGATGGCTATAAGTAGATAAAGTGAAAATAGTTTAGGTAAGGGTTGAGGTATGCTCAAATCTGACTTAACAAATACAGCAATCATTCCTAAGAAAAAGAACAGTACCGGTGGGTTTAACATGTTTTGTAATATAATATCTATACTCATATTTAATTCCTTGCAATAAGCTTATGCTCTTTAATTTTTTTAATCATATTAGAGATAAAAGAGATTTTTTTCTTCTCTTCTTCAAGTGAAGATTGTGCACCAAGACTAAAGTGCTTCATTCTTGCATCTAAGAAACCAGTGTTGAATTTTCCAGCCATAAAGTCTTCATCTCTAACAATTTCTCTATGAAGAGAGATATTTGTTTTAAGTCCTTCTATGTTGTACTCATCTAAAGCACGTCTTGCTTTTTTAACAACACCTTCCCAATCAAGGGCAGAAACGATGAGTTTTCCTATCATAGAGTCATAGTTTGTTGGTGTTTCATAACCCTCATACAGACTTGAGTCTATTCTTACCCCTGGACCACCTGGAGTTAAGTAGTTTGTAACAGTTCCAGATGAAGGAAAAAATTTGTTTTGTGGGTCTTCAGAGTTAATTCTAAACTCTATTGCATATCCACGGAACTTTATCTCCTCTTGTAAAAACTGAAGTTTATCTCCTTCAGCAATTTGTATCATTCTTTGAATAATATCTACACCAGTGATAACCTCTGTAACAGGATGCTCAACTTGAACTCTTGTGTTCATCTCTATAAAGTAAATGTTATCATCTTCATCAAGAAGATACTCCATAGTTCCCACACTCTCGTAACCGAGTCTAATAACAGCTTTTGTTGAAATTCTATAAAGCTCTTTTCTTGCTTCTTGGTTTAGTAATGGAGATGGTGCTATCTCTATGACCTTTTGATGGCGTCTTTGGATAGAACAATCTCTCTCTCCTAAATGAACAACATTTCCATACTTATCTGCGATAATTTGTACTTCGATATGTCTAGGGTTTTGGACATACTTTTCTATAAAAACTTCACCTTTACCAAAGTACTTGATAGACTCATTTGTTGCCTCATCAAAGAGTTTTGAGAAATCCTTTGCCTTATATACGATTCGCATACCACGTCCACCACCACCAAACGCAGCTTTAATGATAATAGGAAAACCTATATCAGTAGCAATTCTCTCACCCTCTTTTTTATCTATAACAGGAGTGTCTGTTCCCTCTAACACGGGAACACCTATCTCTTTCATAGCTACTTTTGATGCCATCTTATCACCGAAAAGTTCTATGTGTGCTGGGCTTGGTCCTATGAAAATCAGACCATTGTCTGCACAGGCCTGAGCAAACTCTGCACTCTCAGAGAGAAACCCGTAACCAGGGTGAATAGCATCACACTTGGCTTTTTTTGCGATGGAAATGATAGTGTCATAGTTTAAGTAAACTTCAACTGGGTGACCCATAATAGGGTAACACTCATCAGCTTTTCTGACCCATACTCCATCTACATCAACTTCAGAAAATACGACAACACTTTTTATTTCTAACTCTTTACAAGCTCGAATAATTCGTAAAGCTATCTCACCTCTGTTTGCAATTAAGACTTTTGATATTTTGTTCATATTTTTCTCCATTTAATTTAAGTACCCAAATTTTAGTATCTTTATAAAAATATCTCTACACATATATTGCACTATATATTATCTATTATTGTTCTAAAATATATCATATGTTGTTGTTTCTTCTTCTTTTTTAGCTATAATATTCTTACTATGAAAAGAGAAACACTAAACAGAAAAACAAAAATATCTAATGATATTCTATACTATATATATACAAATATAGAAGTTGATATAAATATGGATGAACTTGCACAAACTTATGGTTTAAGTAGATTTTATATGCATAAAGTTTTTAAAGAGATATTTGGTCGTAATATATATGAGAGTATAAAGTCCATTCGCTTGCAAAAAGCGTCCTCTTTGTTGCTAACAAATAAGTACTCCACCATTACAGAGATAGCTGCCCTTTGCGGATATAGTTCACAAACATCTTTTATCCGTGTTTTTAAAGAACGTTTTTTAGTTACTCCGACCGTATGGCGAAAAGGGGGGTATAAAAAATACTCAAAAACAATCCTAGAGGAGTCTAAAAAAGCCAAATCATCTAATGCAAGTTTTGAAGACTTAGAAGCAACTATTGTAAATATGCCCTCTATCGAGACTTACTACATTAGACATAATGGATATAACGATGATGTAAAGCAGACTTGGCAAAAGATACAAACATGGATGTATAGTAATGAGATAAAGGAGTATAAGCATATAGCTCTTTTTCATGATAACCCAGTTGTAACTCATTTAGATGAGTGTCAGTATGTGGCATGTATAGAGGTAAAAGATAAGCTCTCAAATGATCAGCGTTTACCAAAGTTTAATATCTCAGAGGGGGTGTATGCACGTTTTGATTTGAAGGGTGTTGATGGAGATTTTTTAAAGTTTATGCACTGGCTTTATAATGAGTGGTTGCCAAATAGTGAGTATGAAACTACTACAAAACCACCCTATGCAGTCTATACTAAGAACAAATATTTATCCGATGAGGGAAATTTTGAACTTAGTTTTTATCTTTCTATAAAGTATTAGATTACTGCTGTTTCATCTTTGGATGCTCAGCTACAACTTCTCTAACATCTTCATTTTCATCTTTTGCTAGTGTTTTGAGTATATCTAAAGATGTTTTTGGGTTTTTTGCAACTTGTGCTGCACGAACATTTTCATCATCATCTTTACTGAGTGAGTAGAGAATACCCATAGTGAT
>JAUZRZ010000020.1 GCA_030949945.1 Sulfurimonas sp.
GAGTTTGAAAAAAATTATAATATTATCTTGACAACTTATGCTCTTGTGAGAAATGATATATCTAAATTCAAAAAGATATGGCGTGCTTGATTACTATTATATTAGATGAGTCGCAAAATATTAAAAATGTAGAATCAAAATCTCTAAATCTGTGATGCTCTTAGAGGCAAAACATAAATTTGCACTCAGTGGAACACCTATAGAAAACTCACTCTTTGAACTCTACTCCCTATTTCGTTTTATAAACGCTGGCTTGTTCTCAACACTGGCTGATTTTAAAAGAGACTATGCTACTCCTATTCAAGCTGAAGCTAATGAAAATGTAGCGAAGATTTTAAAAGCAAAAATATCACCATTTTTACTAAGACGACTTAAAAAAGATGTGCTTAAAGATTTACCAGCTAAACAAGAGCAGATAATCTATGTCGATATGGATGAGTCTCACAAAAAGTTTTATAATCAAAAGAGAGATTATTATAAGCAGATGCTCGATCAACAAATCTCTCTAAATGGTATAGATAAGTCAAAGTTTATGATTCTGCAAGCCTTCAACGACCTGAGACAAATCGCTTCAGCTCCTGAGCTTAAAAGTGAAGAAGCAGTAGTCTCTTCAAAAATAGAGTCTCTTTTTGAGATGCTTGAAGATATAGTTTTAAACAACCATAAAGTTTTGATATTTGCTAACTTTTTAGGCTCACTTGACCTTATTAGCCAAAAAGCAAACGAGTTAGGGTATGAGCATCTTCTTATGACAGGAAGCACAAGAAATCGCCAAGAGTTAGTCGATAAGTTTCAAAACGACAAAGATATAAAACTCTTTTTAATGACACTCAAAGTGGGTGGAGTAGGGCTTAACCTTACTGAGGCTGATTATGTCTTTATATTTGACCCATGGTGGAACAAGTCGGCTGAAAATCAAGCAGTCGATAGAAGTCATAGAATGGGACAAAAAAACACGGTATTTTCCTATAAAATGATTACAAAAGGGACTATAGAAGAGAAGATTTTAGAGCTACAGTCTCAAAAACAGGATATGACAGATATGATAATAAGTGGTGAAGATGGTGGCTTAAAAGAGCTTAGTAGTGCAGATTTAGAGTATATTTTAGGATAGCATATGTTAGAAAATAGATTAATTTATAAAGAGACTAAAAGAAATGAGTTATGTCCTTGTGGTAGTGGTAAAACTTTTAAAAAATGTTGCATGAAAGAGTATAGGGCAGCTAAAAAAATTGGAGCAAAACTCTCTTGTTTTACTCCTATTCCACCATTAGAGTCTGAATTTAGTGAAAAATTTACAAAATTCTATACAGATTTGATGATTTTTTCACATCAACATAAAAACAATTCTGACATTATAATGATTGAGAATGAAGAGCAGAATATGCAAGGATTTGTTCAGCAAGAGAGAGAGTATTTTTATGAAAATAGAGAAAGTGTCATAAATGCCTACCTTTTGAAGAAAAGTCCCAGCAATGAAGAATTAGAACTTTTAGATGCTTTAAAAGATGCATTTTTTGATGAATTTTTCCTACTCTCAAAAGAGGAAGAGTCGGCAGTTATTATAAGTAAAGATGAAAAACTCTACAATATAAAAGCACTCAACTTGCCTTTTACAGAGATATTTAATCAAGGGAAAAAATATTTGGGCATACGAACAAGTTTGATAGCATATAAGAATTGTTATTTTACTGATGGTGTTTATGATGGATTTAATACCTCAAGGGAGATGAATGAGTACTTTGATAATGTTCCTTATAAAAACCCAATGATTCATTATAAAAAAAATAGTATTACAAATATTCCTCTTGTTCTAAATTTTGCTATAGGGTGTGATTTAGAGAGATTTGAGGAGATGGAAGAGATTTTACTCAAAAAAATTCCAGAAGATTTTGCAAAAAGTTTTTTAAGATTATTTAAAAATCCATACTCTTTAAAGGAGCAACTTATAGCATCTTTTATGAGATCAACAGATTTAGAGAATGAACTCAATACCCAAGAGGGTGAACAGACATTTGCTATGATAATCGGTGGTACACCAGTTACAAGTTTTGAAAATTATGGAGATAGAGATGTAATACCCTATGATATTTTAGAAAAATATTATAAACAAAAACCTTTAAAAGAGAGCAGTAGTAAAACTGTATATGAGAATGTAAAGGGAAAAAATAGTGAACTAAATGATAAAGATGTAAATCAAACATCATTCTACACAATGATAGGGATTTTGCATGTAGATCAAGATGAAGTTGATAACTTGATAGAATTTCTAAAAACATTTAGCAAGAAAAAGAGAAGAGAAGAGATTATGTTTGGGCTTAATAACTTTTTTAGTGAGTTAAGCGATGAAGTTGAATTTGATATTACAGCTGTTTTTTTAGGACTTGGTATAGATTTGGATTTTATATATCATGATATAGAGGATTATAGAGAATATGTAAAAAAGAATAAATGTTCAACACTTCATGATATGCAACAATATGCATACAGGAGATAGCATATGAGATTTTTAAGTTACGGGGACGATGGATTAAAGCTAGTTCTAAATGAGTGTACTTATCAGGAGTTAGTGCGGTTTACAAAGTATGTAAATGATGTAGCCCCTGGAAGATTACAGATAACAAAAATCAACTCAACGAGAAAAGATGCCTTAGTAAAGTACCTAGTAGAGTTACTAAAGCAGGATAAAAATGTAGTAGCAATCGCTAAAAAGCTTACAAGCACTCCTATCTCGCGTTTTCTCTACACAAGCATTGTTTGGGAGAGAACAGCGTTTGAGACAGAGTTTGTTATGCAAAAATTTGGTGTAAAATTTTCAAAGCCAGAGGGAAATAGATATGGTATTAACGAGGAGTATTTAGGAGGTATTCTCTCGTTAATTCTTAGAGCTACAAGGTCGAGTAGCCAGTTTTACATTACGGATGAGCTAGATATACTCACTATGGATAGAAAAATAATCTCACTTATGAAAATACTCTTGCCAATTCCTGATGATTATGAGTTGTTGGGAGTAAATACTCCTGCTAAAACAGAGTTTACTTACTCTAATGAGGAGCAGGTATTTAACTTTATAAGTGTCGCCTCAGAGATGCTCAAAAACAATCTTGTAGAGTTTGGAAAAACAGGAGAGAAACCTCTAGCAAAATCTTTAAATATTCTCAAAGCATCAACGAGGCATCAATGAATTTTATAGTGAAAAAAAGATGGATACTCTTGCCACAGATATGCTTACAAGAAGTTTTTCATACTACTACTGGGCATCAAAAAAGTTTAAAAAAACAGAGTTAGAGTCGCTTCAAGATTTTGTTCCTTGAGAAGTTTGAAGATAGGTATTACTTTTTTATTACAAGAATTTTACTCTCACATCTTAAAAAAGTGAGGTTTGATCACCACTATGGAAGTGAGAAGTCTCTTTTTAGCTCACTAACAGTTATCATTAATGAACTACCAAAAGAGTCATGGGTAAGCATGGAAAATATCTTAAAATTCTCAAAATATAGAGACTTGAAGGTGCATCTTGAATATGAGGGGAAAACGGATAATTATATATTTTCTGCACAAGATGGAGAGTATAGTTGTGATTCACACTACTACCCACTCTTTTTTGAACCAGTTCTCAAAGGTGGCTTTTTCTATCTCGCCGCATTAGGACTTTGTGAGATAAAGTATGACACTCCAAAGAGCGAATATGGCATAAAGGCAAAAGAGAAAGAGTATATCTCAACTTGGGACTCTCTGAAGTATGTTAAGCTAACGCCACTGGGAAAGTATGTTTTTGGTTTAAGTGAGAGTTATGAGCAAAAAGCTATAAAAAAAGTGACAAAAGAGCTGAAGTTTGATGAGTATAAGCCCATAATTACCATTGCTGCATCTGACTCCATTACACAGGCAAAGCTAGAACCATACACTGATAAATATGATACAAATAGATATATTTTAAGCCATACAAAAATCTTTAGAGATTGTAAAAATACAAAAGCATTAGAGCTTAAAATAGAAGCCTTTTACAAGCAGATAGAGAAAAATCCACCACAAGTTTTTAAAGATTTTTTCGATGAGATAAAGAAAAATCAAAATCTTCTTAAAAGAGATTTAAAGCAGGTGGTCATAGAACTCAATAACAACAAAAAGCTCCTGAACCTTTTTATGAAAAACAAAAAACTTCAAGAGTTGGTCATAAAAGCAGAGGGTTTTCGCATTATTGTTCTTAAAGAAAATGTAGTAAAACTGACTAAAATAGTCAAAGAGAATGGCTTTTTTGTGGAGTTTTAGAGCCACTGTGCTATACTGCCATTTATAAATTAAATATCTCAGTTTTTCGTAATTATAAGGAGAAGAAGTGCAAATAAAGCAGTATTCAGTAAAAGTTTTTGAAACCATTATTAAGGATGAAGATGAGTTTATATCTTTTTTTGAGAAGAATTATATTTTTTTTAAAGATCATCTTCTTTCGCTCAGTGGTAATGTAAACAAAAAAGTAATAGATTATTTAGAAAGATAAAAACTTAAAATATATAGTCAATATTGAGTTGCCTCGACAAAAAAACATAAAATCTTTAAAAACTTCGCCACCTCAAGAGCCAAAGATTCAAGAGAGCCTAAAGGTTATGGATAAGCTAGTTCGTAGTGGTCAGGAAGTGAATGTTAAGGGTGATTTGTTACTTCTTAACCGTGTTAACAGTGGAGGAGTTCTTCTTGTTAAAGGGAACTTAATAGTTACACAAATCGTAGATGGTTCAGTACGATGTAGTGGAAACTTTATGATGCTAAAAGCCTCCGCAAAAGCAAATATTGTTTTTCATGATGTAGAGGTGGATACCTCTCACCTTAAAGAACGACTCAATCGTGTAGAACTCAAAAATAATGAAATTATAATAACACCAGTATTAAAGGAGACAAGTTGGGAGTAGTAATCGCAGTAATTAGTGGAAAAGGTGGCGTTGGAAAAACGACAACAACAGCCAACCTTGGTTTGGGTATAGCTATAAATGAAAAAAAATGTGTTGTTGTTGACTTTGACATAGGGCAGAGAAACTTAGATATGATACTTGGTTTAGAAAACCGTGTAGTGTATGATATGGTGCATGTTATGGATGAAGAGGTGACACTTAAACAAGCACTTATAAAGAGCAAAGTAAATCCAAATCTTTCGTTTTTAGCTGCCTCTCAAACAAAAGATAAATCTGTCCTAGACTCAAAGAAGATTTTAAAACTTTTAGCAGAGCTTAAAGAGGAGTTTGAGTTTGTAATCTTAGATGCACCTGCTGGAATTGAGACAGGGTATGAGCATACTATCGAATTTGCTGATCGTGCCATTATTGTGGTGAACCCTGAAGTTTCCTCCATTCGTGATGCAGACCGTGCAATAGGAATACTAGACTCAAAAAGTCAAAAAGTTAAAGAGGGTGGAGAGGTTTTAAAGTACCTTGTTATTAATCGTATTAATCCGCAGATGGTAGAGAGTGGAGAGATGCTTAGTAGTGAAGATATACTAGAGATATTAAATATCCCTTTAATAGGAAAAGTACCAGAGGATAAGGGTATTATAGATGCATCAAATCAAGGAAAACCTATTATATTAGACCCAAAATCTCCTGCTGGGTGTGCATATAGTCGGATAGCAATTCGTTTATGTGGCGAAGAGGTAGCTATGGAGAATATTGAGCAGTTTGAAAATGGCTTTATGGATAAGATTAAGAGGATTTTTAAATAATGTTTGATTTTTTCAAGAAGAAGACTAGTGCAAAAAAGGCAAAAGACAGACTAACTATCGCTATCATGTCCGATAGAGAAAACAGTAACTCTTTTCCTTTTATGGATGAAATGAAAGCAGAAATCATAGCAGTAGTAAAAAAATACATGGGTGTAAAAGCAGTAACAATAAGAAAAGAGAATGATGGCAATGTCGAAGCACTAGCTATTGATGTTGAGTTGGATCCCGAGAAGTGATTAGAAGAGTGCATAGCTTAAATAGTTAGAAAAAGTAAAAATAGGTGCAAAATGGAACTGGTTTATTTGTGGGTTGAGAAGTATAAAAATATTAAAAATGAGGGGTTTAATTTTTCGCCTCGGTTTAAGTGTACTTATAAAGATGGTAACCTAGAAATTACAGATAAAAAAAAGACAAAAGAGCCTTATTTAAAAAACTTTTTGGTAAATAATATTAATGTTACTGCTATTGTTGGGGAGAATGGGAGTGGGAAGAGTAGTATATTGGAACTACTTTTAATCATAAACAGTTAGAACATGATACTAAAGAACATTTTTATATTATTTATCAGGAGAAAGAATTATTTTTATATTATTTTAATCTTGACTCTTTAAAAATTAGTAAAAAATATTGGATAAAATTTATTCAATAGATGGGATTAGACAAGAAGCAAAAGATTCAACTAGGAATAAATATAATCTTTAGTGTAATCTATTTTTCAAATATGTATCAAGATTTGCCAATACATAGTGATACACAGGATAAAAAGTTTTTCAATATTTCAACATCATATTTAATCGACAAGTATTCAAAAGATAATCAAAATGAAAAATTTGTTCCATACTCATCTCAATACAATTTACTTAAATCTAAGTCTATAGAAAATGTTTTAAAGATGATAAAAGATGAAAATATTGTTATCCCATTTGATATTCCAAAGAGATTAATATAGTCGTTCTTTCTAAAAGTAATAATGATTTCAAGGAAATATTTGATGGTGATTTAGATTTTACAGCACTATGTAAAAAAGAAGTTATTTCTAATTATTATAACAATTACTTAAATACTAAAGAAGAAAAAAAAAAATTGTTTTTAGAAAAGATTAAAAAAATTTCAAAAGATCGTTTAAATTATAGTTATAAAATAATTAAAGAAAAAATCCCTTTAGATAAAGAACTTGATGAATTTCTTCAAGTATTATCTGAAGTTGGTGTAAGTTCTATGAGTATATTAACAACTGTTCAGACTGAAAAGATAGACCAAACCTTTATAAAAGTACTAAGTAATATGAATAAATCTCTTTCTAATGAGTTCAATATTTTAGATATTTTTCATTTTAATTGGAAGCCTGATTTAAGTACAGGTCAAGAAGCATACCTGTTTCAATTTGCTAACTTTGATAATATTATTAAGAATAGCAAAAACAATATAGTAATATTATTAGATGAGGGTGAAACTACCATGCATCCTAATTGGCAAAAAAAATATATAAATTATTATGTAGAATTTTTAAAAAATAATTTTAAAGATAAAAAGTTTCATATAGTTTTGACTTCTCACTCCCCATTCATACTGTCAGATTTACCAAAAGAAAATATAATATTTTTAAAAAAAGATAAAGAAACTGCTAAATGCTTGAATGTAACAGCGACGACAGAACTAGATACTTTCGGAGCAAATATACACACTCTTTTATCTCATGGCTTTTTTATGAATGATGGGCTTATGGGGGAGTTTTCGAAAGGAAAAATAGACGACTTAATAAACTATTTAAATGATAAACAATCAGATATAAAGAATAATGATGAAGCACAAAAACTTTTAAATATTATTGGTGAACCGATTATTAAAAATCAACTTCAAAGAATGTTAGATGGTAAACGATTAAGAAAGGTTGATGAGATAGATAAATTATCTGATGAAATAGAACTTATGAAGCATAGAATTGAATTTTAAGACAAAAGAAATGATACAAATTAAAGTAAGTAATTTAGATAAATTAGCTACTAATCATTATTTAGCTATTAAAAATTATTTTGATACTGAAAACAAAAGGATATTCAATTGATACTATTAACCAATGGATAAAAAACTGTTTTAACGATACTTTAGATTTTAAAAAATTAATTTTAGCAAAACCAGATGAACTAGAAAAATTATCAAAAATATATAAATTCAAATGTTGTAATAATTTTTCTTTTTTTAATACTCTTTATGATTATTTAAATAAAAATGATAAATTTTATATGAAAGGAAGTGATGGAAAAGAGGTATATAATGCTTATAAACTAGTGAAATCTTTAAATTTATCTGTATGTCCATATTGCAATCGAAACACTATATATAATATTACTAATAAAAATAGAAGAACATCAGATTTAGATCATTTTTATCCTAAAAGTAAATATCCATTTCTTGCAGTTTCTTTTTATAATCTAATTCCATCATGCAAAAATATGTAACCAGATAAAACTTGATAATGATATGAAAGAATATTTAAACCCCTTATGATAAAAGATTTGATTTTAATTAAAAATATGAAATTTCACTTTAAAAAATAGATAATGTTGAATTTCATTACTCTGTTAAAGGTTTCCAGATAGATTGTGAATTTTCTAGTGATGCTACAAAAAAAGAAAAAAAAGAATTCAAATAATATTGATGACCTTGAATTAAAAACTTATATCAAAATGCATAAAGATACAGTTTTAGAACTGATCCAAAAAAAAGAGAAATATACTCAGATAGTTATATTGATGAACTCCTGCATAATTATAGTAGCCTATTTAAAAGCAGAGAAGATTTGCACTTAAGACTCATCACTTGTGGACATGTGAATGATGAAGATTTACACCAAACGACCACTTAGTGTGCTCCATAAAAAGAATATATCAAATGAATTGAGATTGCTATGAAGCCCTAAATTACAAAACAAAAGGTATCGAATGAATTTAAAATTAAAAAATATTGGTATTGTAGTAGAAGCAGATATAAAGCTTAATGGACTGACTGTTATTGCAGGTAAAAATGATAGTGGGAAAAGTACTGTTGGTAAAAGCTTTTGTACTCTTGTATCAAAAACCATAAAATGGGACGAGTAATAGTAGTGATTTTGATGACAAGATATATTGTAATTATTTCAACCGATACATAAAAAGTTTATTTAAAAATCAGATTGCTGAAGATGGGCATATCAATTTCGAGTATAATAATTTTGACTTTGATATTTCTGTACAAAAGAATAGATGTACTGATTTTGGTAAGCTACCTAAAGACTATGTAAATAAAGAAGCAAAAGTAACTACACCAATATTTATAGATGGTCCCTATATTTGGAATATATTACCTTCATTGAAGACTATAAAAATTTAGATTCTAGTGAGGGAGATATTGACTTTGAAGTGTTGGAAACTTTGCAAGATTTGTATCGTACTCTCACTTTAAGGTTAAAAGAGAGTGATGGTAAATGGAAGTAAACTAGATATTCAAAACATTATAGGCGGATCAGAAGTTTGAGAGAAAATTCCTTAGGTGATTATAGTTTTAAGAAAGAGAGTGAAAATAGTTGAACTTGTAAACACTGCGATGGGTATAAAAATATTTTGGAATTATTCAAGTATTGGCAGACAAAAATCATTTTTATAAAGGTCAAGGTGCTAATCTCTGATGAACCCAGAAGTTCATTTTACATCCATCATGGCAACTAGAGTTGGCTAAAGTTATAGTCTATCTTGTCAAAAATGGTGTTAAAGTACTGGTTAATTCTCATCAGTCCTTATATGATAGAAGCCTTACAGCGGTATGGAGAGTTAGAGAGTATTGAGTTAGATTTTTACATAGCACAAGAGAAAAGAATAGAAAAAACAGAAAATAGTAATTCTCGAACATTAGATAAAATTTTTGAAAAATTGTCAGAGCCTTTTTTGATGTGTTTGAAGATATGGAAAGAGCAAAACATAATATGGCTGATATAAATGAGTTTGTAAAAAAAAATATGCAAGTTATAAAACCAACAATTTAAAGTAACAAGCCATGACTCTCAAAATGATAAATATTTATGCACAGATGAGCTAAATGAAAATATTGATTTTGATACAATAGTTGCAGATATTTATCCGAATCCTGATGAGTATAGACCAAAATCTTTTGACTCAATATATATAAATGATAATGATGTGTTTTTTGTATAGAGTTTAAAAATGAGAAGAAACCCAATAAAAAGATGTTGAAGAAAAACTGCTTGATGGGAAAGAGTGTTGGATAAGATATTTGCTGAATTAAATATACAAAAAATAAGTACATGAATTTGTTTTTTGTTTAGTTTATAACCAAATCTTGCACCACCAAATGAAAGATACAAAAGGGGTATACAGAGTAATATGATAAAAACGTACCTTAGTAAACATAAAGAAGATGGATTGGTATCAGAGATGATTACTGAAGATGTGTCTTTCTTTTACGAAAGAATTTAATAAGAAAATTGGGAGAGAAATGAGATGCAACAAGAAAGGATAAACATATGAACAAACAAGATTTTAACGAAGGCTTATTAGGCTTTTTAGATGCCTCACCGACACCTTTTCATGCCACACAAAATATGTCTGCAATGTTTGCAAACGCAGGGTTTAGTAAACTAGATGAAGTGGATAAGTGGGAGCTTGAAGCTGGGAAGAAATATTATGTGACTCGTAATGACTCTTCTGTCATCGCATTTACTTACCCCAAAGTGAGTAAAAATTATGTGATGGTTGGGGCTCATACAGACTCGCCAAACCTTAAACTCAAACCTAACCCAGTTATAAAAGAGCATGGAGTTGTGAAGTTTGGGGTTGAGCCTTATGGAGGACTTCTTCTGAACCCTTGGTTTGATAGAGACTTAAGTCTTGCTGGTCGTGTTTCTTACTTAAACGCAGAGGGTGTGATAAAAGATACTCTTATAAATGTAGAGAAAAGTATAGCTACTATTCCCTCTTTAGCAATTCATCTTGATGATAAGGCAAACAAAGAAAGAACTGTAAATAAACAGACTGATGTTTGTCCTATTTTAACAACAAATGATGATTTTGAGTTTGATGAGTTTTTAAGATGGCAGTTAAGTAAAAATGAGATTTTAGATGTTAAAGAGGTGTATGCTGAGTGAGCTTAGTTTTTATGATACGGGGAAGGCGGCTTTTATAGGTCTTCATGATGATTTTATCGGTTCTGCTAGACTAGATAACTTACTCTCTTGTTATGTGGGAATGCTGAGTATCTGTAGTGTAAGTGATGAAAAACCGATGCTCTTTATAGCCTCTGACCATGAAGAGGTTGGAAGTGAGTCTACAAGTGGAGCAGGGGGCAGTTTTTTAGAAAATACACTCAAGCGAATGTTTAGTGATTATGATGAGTATATGCAAATGACAAGAAGTTCACTGATGATAAGTGCTGATAATGCTCATGCCATTCACCCAAACTTTCCATCAAAACATGACAAAGAACACTCACCAAAGATAAATGCAGGGGTAGTTATAAAAGTAAACGCCAACCAGAGATATGCTTCAAACTCAACAACTATCTCGCGTTTTATGGATAGTGCTAAAAGTATCAACGAACCTTTACAAAACTTTGTAACTCGTAGCGATATGGGTTGTGGCTCTACTATAGGACCCATAACTGCAACCCGTTTAGGGATAGATACCATAGATATAGGACTCCCAACTTTAGGAATGCACTCTATTAGAGAGTTGTGTGGAAGTGATGATGCACATTCACTTTATAAGATACTTGTTGCGTTTAAGAACTAATGTCAACAGTAACCCCCGAAGAGTTAAACCTTTTAATAGAGCAAACATATAAAGTAGAAGGCGATTTTAACGAACTTAAAGCTTCTTATGAACATCTTCAAGATACAGTTGAAAAAGTTGTTGAGTTTTTACCAAATGCGATTTGGATAGTGAATGATGATGGTACTATTTTTTTACAAAACTCTAAAGCGAGGGAGTTGTGGGAACTACTCAAACAGCTCGAGTATAAAAATGAAGATTATGAGCTTAGGTTTAACTCTTACTCATATCTATATAAAAAGCTCTACATATAAAGATAAGATAATGCTCTCTGCAACAGATATAACAGAACAAAAACATAAAGAAAATCTTGCAACTATGGGGCAGATGGCAGCACATCTCTCTCATGAGATACGAAACCCAATAGGGGCAATATCTCTAATGAGTTCAACACTTAAAAAAAGAGTTTTACCCCAAAATATACCTATAGTTGAAGAGATACAGAGCTCAGTAGCTCGCATAGAGAGGATAATCAAAGCAACACTGATGTTTAGCAAAGGTGTTGAAGCTACAAAAAAAGAGTTTATGTGGAGTGAGCTAAAAACATCTATAGATATGTCCATTAGTTATTATGGATATTCAAAAGAGATAAAGTTTATATTTCCTAAAGAAGATTTTACTGATAAACGCAGATAAAGACCTTCTCGATATGCTTTTTTCAAACTTTATTATAAATGCCATTGATGCAATCGAGCTAGATGATAATGATGAAGGAGTTATTGAACTAGAATATATAAAGGATGCAAAGTATCATCTCTTTAGAATTTACGATAGCTGGTGTAGATATAGAAAATAAAGAAGAACTTTTTGAAGCTTTTAAAAGTACAAAACTAAAAGGAAATGGCTTAGGTTTAGTCCTCTCAAGACAAATAGCTGAAGCACATGGTGGAAGTGTAAACTTATCTCCAAGTCAAAAAAAATGTTTTGAAATTAAACTATTGGCATGATTCATATCACATAAACATCACAATAGTCTAAAATGTGATATTTACTATCTGTTTACTTTGAAATTAAACTCTACTTAAATTATAATGTGTAATACTGAGTATGAATTTTAAATTAAGAGGGAGATTAAAATAATGAAGAAAAAGAACTTACTAGTTTCTTTACTTACATCTGTTGCATTTATGTCAATAACTGCAACTACTGCTATGGCTTATGACAAGAACCCACCGTTCAAACTGGGCAAGCTAAAGAAGTACACAGAAGTGGATGCTGATGGAAAGAAAACAGAAGGGTATGAACCTAAAAGTGATAAGATAGTTTTTATTAACTATGAACTTGGTATGCATTGTGTTGGTTTTGCAATGGACTACTGTTGTGTTATTCCACCGTACAACTCTATTCAAGCTCAGGCTGTAAGTGGTGGTAAAAGTGGTAAATTACCAAAACTTTTAAGTCCAGATGATGATGTCAAACTTTACTACTACACTAAAGATAACTCTTATAGTGAAGGTAATAAGATGCGTTACTGGAATGTTCCAAAAGATGCTGATGGTGATGGTCACTTAGATTCTGCAGGTGATAATGTAGCAAACTATGTTTGGACACACCTTTTTATTTATGCTGACTTAGAGGGAACTATTCCTGCTGGAGCAACTGATAAAGATCGTCTTCGTATAGGACGTCAAGTTCCTGTTAGAGTAGATTCTGGTCCTTCTGGTATGCCACTCTCAGGTGGGTATCTTGAGTATGCTGGTAAGCATGGTGGAAACATCGTGATGACAGATACACTTGTTCCTCCAGTTAAAAATGTTAAGCTTGTTCTTACTGCTTCTCATCTTTGGGATGCACTAGGTCTTCCTCTTACTGCGTTTAACGACAGCACAAGAAAAGGTTCTATTCGTTCTGTAACAGAAAAAGATTTCCAGCCATTTCAGTACTCAACTGTAGAGATGCATGATAGAACTGGTAAAAGTATGAAAGATGCTGCGGGAAAAAATATCTCTTATTTTGGTACAAATCCAGTTGATATTCCAAACTGTTTTTCATGTCACTCGAGAAATGGTAAAGCAGCACAAATGGCTAGAGATGAAGGTCTTGTAGAGTCTGATAAAGAGTATGCATACTGGAAAACATATGCAGATGAGTCAGAGTATATGGCAAGACTTTCAGAAGCTTCTATAAATATCTTAGGACTTCATGATGCACACCATGGTACAACTTTTTTAAGTGACTATAAATCAAATGCAAGTGGAAACAGACTAGGTAAAACTGGTATGGTAAACTGTACAGATTGTCATGGTGACAATGTTTCAGGTAACTTACAAGAGCCTCGTCCTACTGCATCTGGATATAAAACTGTTAAAGCGAAACCATTAAGTGAAGCGATTCACTCTTTTCACCTTGCTATGGTTCCTATGCCTGATGGTGCTGGACGAAGTCAAGCTTGTCAGTCATGTCACCCAACTCACTTCCAAAATCCTAGCATGAATGATAACTCAAATCCATTCCGTGTAACAGATAGATATGGTGAAGGTCGTTTTGCTAAAGGTGATATTAGAAAATCTGGTGGTGGTTGTTATGTAAGACGTGATGCGCACTCAAATCCAAATGCTAAACCTCCTTTCTTCTTAAATGAGTATGGTAAATACCAACTTAACGAAGTATCTATGAAAGATGAGCACGGAAAAGATGCTGGTGAGATGAGAGGTTTATACTGTACAAACTGTCATACAAAAGTTGCTCAAGGTTTCCAAAACTATGATGATATTACTCACGATAGTATGCAAACAGGTAAAACTTTAAGAAATAAATCACTTAAAGAGATGGTTGATGCATTAGCTGGTGGAGATATGGCGAAGTTTAATGCTATAGCCGATCCAAAAACAACAGGTAATAATGAAGTTCTCAAGTACTACTCTGATCATAAATCACCAGTCTTAGTAAAAAATGTTGGTAAAGATGGTAAACTAGATCTTAAACCATGGAATCATCCTGCAGGTGGAGCAGTTCCTTATGTGGCAGTGTCTGGTGGTAACGACTGGTGGTTATCAGCTTCTGAGCCTCACTGTGCAGATTGTCACTTAGCTCCATTCGTTGAGAGTGAAACAGGTGGAAAATATTTCCCAATTGACTTACCAAACAAGTACTCTTTATATAGATACTCTAAAGGTCATGGCGATATCGCTTGTCAATCTTGTCACGAGTCAACACACGGTCTGTACTCTACTAGATATGATGGTAAAGAGCGTTCAGTTGATGTAACAACACACGAACAAGCACTTCAGTACTCACCAGATGGTGAATATGCTGGTCCAGTTACTTGTTCAGCTTGTCACACTGTAAATGCAAAAGGTGTTCCTTTACAACTTAAAGACACTAAGTATGCAGATGATTACTGGGCTTCAGTAACACTAGCACACTTTATGAGAAGTGGAGATCAAAAACTTTCTGTTAAAGAGTTAGTTAAAAAGTATCCATACTCTAAGTCTACAAATATCGTTAAGAAAGGTTGGAAATAATATTTCCAGCTCTTACCTCTCTTTTTAAAGAGGGGTAACTCACACATCAACCAAATAACCAAGGAAATCTCTCTTATGAAAAAATCCCTCCAATCTTTACTCTTTGTTTCAGTTTTAAGTTTATCCCTACATGGAGAGCTTGTCAAAACATATTTTCAGTATGGCGAACTAAAATCTGAGACAAACTATGTTGATGGTACAAATACTGAAATTGCAGTAGGTATAAAAAATGGTATAGAAAAAGTATATTATGAAATGGGTGCTTTAGCTTACACTGTAAACTATACAAATGACAAGAGAGATGGAAAACTTACTTGGTTTGATAAGAAGGGCTATAAACTAGCCGATATGTTTTACAAAGATGGAAAACTAGAAGGGTTAGAGCGATCTTACTATGAAAATGGGCAAGTAAAACATCAAGTTATGTATATAAACGATATGAAAGAGGGAAAACAAGAAGAGTTTTATGATAATGGTCTTTTAGCTAGTACTGTTGTCTATAAACATAATAAAAAAGAGGGTATGCAAAAAGAGTATACACTTCAGAGAAAGTTATACACTCAAGTACTTTATAAAAATAACTATAAAGAGGGAAGACAAGAGTGGTATGATGAAAATGGTAAAGTAATCAATTCTATATTTTATAAAATGGATAGACCAATCAATGTTATGAAAAAAGTACAAACAAAAAAAGAAGTGCCTAGTGTTCTTATTAAAGGTATAGACTTTTCTCCAAAAAAACCAGAGTAAGGAGCTGTTTAAGCTCTTTTGACACCTTCTATTATCTAACTTTCACTACAATATTTTATTATAAATAAGGATTACATATGAAACAACTTTTATCTTTCATCTCTTCGATGAGAACTATGGCAATTTTGATGTTGATATTTGCATTTTCGGTAGGATATGCAACTATTGTTGAGAATGATTTTGGTACGATGACTGCAAAAGCAGAAATCTATAATGCACGATGGTTTGAGGCACTTTTAGGACTTTTAGCTTTGAACTTAGCATTAAATATCCATAAACATAAAATGTACACACTAAAAAAAGCTCCTATTTTTCTTTTTCACTCAGGATTTTTAATCATTCTTTTAGGGGCTTCTATTACAAGATATGCAGGATATGAGGGTACTATGCATATTAGAGAAGGTGGTGAAGCATCATCTATGGTTAGTGCAGATACTTTTGTAGGTGTAGATGCTACGAGTGCAGGTAAAACTGTAAAAGTATCCAAAAAAGTATACCTCTCTGCTAGAAGTGAGAACAGTATAGACTTAGAACTATCTATAGATGATAAAAATGTAAATGTAAACCTTATAGAGTATATACCTGATGCAGTTGAAACACTTGTAGAAGATAAAGAAAATGGTATACCTATAGCAAAGTTGATGCTTACAAAAGATGGTCAGGGTAAGCCTGTAGCTCTTGAGCAAGGTCAGTTTGTTGATGGTGGCTCTTTTATTATTGATTTTGGCTCAGGCGAGACATTTGATAAGCCGGTTATATCTATCACTCTTGAGGGTGATACTCCTTACATTACACATGAAGAAGCACTCTCTTTTTTTAGAATGGCTGACCGTGCAAAGGGTGACTTAAATGCAAGTAGTAAAGATGTCTTAAACCAAAGAGTACTCTATAGTACTCCTGATGGTGGTAGTTTTGTGCTACGTGACTTTATGACTCATGCTGTGAAAAAACTTGTAAGTAGTTCTGCTTCTAAAATGAATAGAAAAATGAAAATGAACTCAGGCGGCATAGATGCTTTTCGCTTTAATGTAAGTGTAGGTGAGAGTTCAAAAGAAGTAGTTATATATGGTAAAAAAGGTAGTATTGGGATTCCAACTTATACATTTATTGATGGTGTAAAAGTGGGTGTCTCTTATGGTGCTATAGATATTCCTATACCTTTTAAAATTCACTTAAATGACTTTGAGTTAGAGCGTTATCCTGGTTCAATGAGTCCAGCATCATATGCAAGTGAAGTGACATTGATAGATGAAGAAGAGGGAATAAAAATGGATTATAGAATCTTTATGAACAATATTTTAGAACATCGTGGGTATAGATTTTTTCAAGCCTCTTATGATAGAGATGAGAAGGGTACTATACTTTCAGTAAACAATGACCCAGGTACTCCTCCATCATACTTAGGTTACCTTCTTTTAGCTATTGGAATGTTTTGGTCACTTTTTTCTAAGAAACATAGATTTTCAAAACTTGCTACAAAAGCAAAAAAAGCAAGTGAAGCGAAGATAGTACCAGCACTTTTAGCTCTAGGACTTATCTTCTCTAGCATGCCATCACAAGCAGATGACTTAGACCCAGCGATAAAAACAATTCTTGCCTTTGATAAAGAGCATTCAGAAAAATTTGGACAACTCATAGTGCAAGATACGAAGGGTAGAATGAAGCCTATGAACACTCTTGCTACAGAGATTTTAGCAAAGATATATAGAGGTTCATCACTTCAAGTTGGTACTTACACTTTAACACCTGATCAAGTTATACTTGGAATGATGATAAGACCAGATATTTATCGTGATGTGAAACTTATCCGAACAAAAGACCCTAAAATAAATGATGCGATTGGTGCTCCAAGTGATGCAAAATATGTCTCTTTTTCTCAGTTCTTTCATGACCCAGAAGGTATGAGAGGCTATAAATTAGCAGAGATTATGGAAAAAGCATCACGAAAAGAACCAAAAAATAGAAATAAACTCGATAAGGCAGCACTTAAAGTTGATGAGAAAGTTAATGTTGCTTATATGGTTTTTACAGGTTCACTTTTAAAAATGTGGCCACTAAAAAGTGATGAAACAAACAAATGGTATGCAACTATAGAAGCATTACAAACATTTAACCCAGAAGATGGACTCAAAGTTCGTAACAATGCAGTACAATATTTTTCTGCAGTTGATGCAGCCCTTGCGAGTGGTGACTGGAGAGATAGCAATGAAGCATTAAGTATTATTAGTGCATACCAAAAAGAGAATGGTGCAAGCGTATATCCAAGTGAAAATAGCATAAAAGCAGAAATATTTGCCAATGAAGCTAATATCTTCGAGCGTATCTATCCTCTATATTTATTGATGGGTTTTGTACTGTTACTACTGAGTTTTGCTAAAATTATTCAACCAAAGTTAAAAATGGAGTTTGTTACAAAAGCTTCACTCTATCTTCTTATAGCTTTCTTTGCAGCACATACAGTTGGTTTAGCACTTAGATGGTATATCTCAGGTCATGCACCGTGGTCAAATGGATATGAGTCTATGGTTTATATCTCATGGGCAACAGTACTTGCTGGATTTATCTTCTCTAAACGCTCATCTATGACATTAGCTTCAACAGCTGATACTCTCAGGGCTTATTTTGTTTGTAGCACACTTAAACTGGATGAACCCACAAGTAACAAACCTAGTACCTGTACTAAACTCTTACTGGTTAAGTATTCATGTTAGTATGATTACTGCTTCTTATGGTTTCTTAGGTTTAGGAGCACTTTTAGGTTTTATAACACTTTTACTTTTCATCATTAAGACAGATAAAAATGAAAAACAAATTACACTCTCTATAAAAGAGTTAAACTCTATAAACGAGATGAGTTTGATGGTTGGTTTAGTCCTTTTAACAGTAGGTAACTTTCTTGGTGGCGTTTGGGCAAATGAGTCTTGGGGACGTTACTGGGGATGGGATCCAAAAGAGACATGGGCACTTGTGACTATCTTAGTTTATGCCGTAGTTATTCACTTAAGATTTTTAAAGTCACTTTATAGTGAGTTTAACTTTAGTGTTATCTCTTTACTCTCATTTACATCGGTACTGATGACATACTTTGGAGTAAACTATTACCTTGCAGGTATGCACTCGTATGCAAAAGGTGACCCTGTTCCTATTCCTGATTTTGTACCTGTGACGTATTCAATTTTAGCAATAGTTATTCTGCTCGCTTTTAGAAATAGAAAAATAGTTTAGGTTCGTAGTGGTGGAGTTTACAGGTTTTTCTAAAAAAGCTCTACCGTTTCTAGAACTCATTAAAAAAAACAATAATAAAGAGTGGTTCGCTGCTCATAAAAATGAGTATGAAGAGTATATACTCAATCCATCTCGTGCCTTTGTAGTAGAGATGGGTGAACACCTCCAAGCACTAGAACCCACCATAAATGCCATCCCAAAAATAAACAAATCACTTTATAGAATTTATAGAGACTCAAGAAGAATGGGTGCAAATAAGATGCCTATTAAAGAGCGAATTGGTGTGATATTTTGGCAGGGTAATAATAAACGCATGCAGAGTTCTTGTTTTTATATGCATTTCTCTCACGAAGAGTTGATGGTGGCTGTCGGTGTAAGATGGTTCGAGAAACCAATGCTTGATGCTTTTCGTGAATACATCAAAGATGATGCCAAACGCGAACAACTACAAAAGATACTTACAAAGATAAAAGAGATGGAAAAAGGCTATACTCATTTAGAAAAAGGTTACAAACGCTACCCTCGAGGTTTTAATGCAGATATGTCAAACGCAGACCTCTCTTTATACAAAGGAATGGCAACATTTAAAACATTTGAGCCACAAATCATTGAAGATGGGAACAGACTCATAGAAAAACTCTATGAAGTCTATGAAGATATGTTACCATTGCAAAAGTTTATGTATGAAGTGAGTTTGAGAGTGAAAGAGGGTTAAATTGAGCTTAAATCTTTACTCATCGATTGCTGATTCGTATAATAGTAACTCTCAAAAAATACGAGTTTTGACTGAAAAGTGGGTGAATGAATATATTTATTGTCCTAGTTGTGGGGAAGATATTATTGAATATGAAAACAATAAACCAGTAGCTGATTTTTATTGTTCTAAATGTAGTGAAGATTATGAATTAAAGAGTAAGAAAGAGAAGTTAGGTAAAAAAATTGTTGATGGTGCATACTCAACAATGATACAAAGATTACAGAGTGACTCAAATCCTAATTTTTTTCTTTTTAAACTATGATAAAAATAGTTTTGATGTGACAAACTTTATAGTAATTCCAAAACATTTTTTTATACCTGAAATGATAGAAAAGAGAAAACCTTTATCTTCTACAGCAAGACGAGCTGGCTGGATAGGATGCAATATATTGCTAGATACTATCCCTAATACTGGTAAAATATTTTATATTAAAGATGGAAAAGCTGAAAGTAAAAATAAAATACTAGATGATTGGAATAAAACAATTTTTTTAAAAACGACAGGAAATTTAAAATCTAAGGGTTGGATACTTGATATTATAAAATGTATAGAAAAATTGATAAGAAAAACTTTAATTTAAATGATATTTATCAATTTGAGAGTTTTTTAAGAGTGAAATATCCTGAAAATAATAATATTCAAGCAAAAAATAAGGCAACAGTTGCAAATTTTAAGAGATAAAAATTATCTTTCATCTGAAAATCGTGGTAAATATAAATTAATTAGATAAGGATTGATATGAAAATTGAGATAAGAGTGACTGAAACTTTATCAAGAGTAATAATTCTTGATTCATCTTCTGTCGAAGAAGCGATTAAAACTGTAGAAGAGATGTATTTTAATGAAGACATTGTTTTAGATTATACTGATTTCAAGGATGATGTAGTTATAGAAGAAGTTGAAAATAACTAGGTGCAAAAATGAAAATAAAAATTACAACTAAAGATATTAAAAAAAACATTAATGCTGTGTATTATAAGAGGGGTGTTGAGTACTACTCTACTAGGAGAGTTTTAAAGTATGATGTTGCTGTGCTTTATGATGAAGAGAACGAAGAAGAGTATACAAATATAAACTCTGTTGTAAAGGGTTCTTCTACTGTTTATACTCAGGATATAGATATTTACTATGATGATTTTGATATTGTGATAGATGGAAGTTGCAGTTGTCCTTTGAAGTATAACTGCAAACATGTAGCGGCTGTTTGTATACAGTATAGAACTGAGATGATGACACATAAAATTGATAATAGAAGAGACTCATTACAAGTAAAAGATAGTGGTTTTCAAATAGATAGATGGCTTCAAAATTTAGAAAAATTACAAAGTTCTAAGGCTCAATTTCAACAAAAACAACAAACTCCTTCACAAGATTACTTTTTAACATATAGACTTGATGGGACTAAAAGTGATGACAAAGGAAAGCTTCATTTTTATAAGTCAAAATTTTTAAAAAATGGTTCTGTGAGTAAGGGAACGAAACTTGATAGTTATAAAGTGATACATAACTACTCTTATCGTGAGATTAAACAGCCTGAGGATCTAAATATTCTCTCTATGAGTAGGGCTCTTTTTGATTTAAGTACTTACAACCCAAGTATGGATCGGCTTAGTGGTACATTAGGTTATATGATTTTAAAAGATGTTGTGGAGACTGGGAGATGCTACTATGACCAAAACCAGAAACCACTCTCTTTTAAAGAGGGCATTTTAACAGTAGAGTTTGAGTTTAAACTCTATAAGGGTGAGTATAGTTTAAAGTCAAATCTAGATAACAAAGAGTTTCGTATTTTTGAAACAAAACCACCCATCCTTTTAGATATATCTGCAAATTATGTACAAGTACTTGATATAGATATTGAGATGTATAAACAGCTAAGGAATGCACCAAAAATTCCAAAAGAAAATATTGGGAAGGTTTATGCAAGTGTAGGTAAGGCTCTTCCATCTCTTGAGATAAAAGTACCAAAAGCTATTAAAGTAAAAAAAATTGAGACAAAACCAGTTCCTAAAATCCACTTACTTTCTAGTAACTCTTTAGTTCTTGATTTTGAATATGATACATATACTTTAAAGTATGAACCACGAAATAATATAAAATCTTTTTATGAAGAAAATAAAAAAATAGAAATACATAGAGATTTAGTATATGAAGATGAGTGTAAAGAGCATTTAGTCTCTTTAGGTTTTGAAGTGGAAATCATAAATGACAATATCTGTGTGAGCTTTAAAAGAGAGAAATAGACAGGCACAACTCCAAGTCTGGAGGGAGTTTTTAGAAAATGGAGTAAAACAACTCAAAGAGGATGGGTGGATTGTTATTTTTGAAGAGGAGTTTGAGTTAAAGTTTGAGCCATCTACAGAAGTCGTCGTTGAGAGTGAAGATAAAAATGATTGGTTTAGCCTCTCTTTTAACTTTGAGTTTAATGGTGTCTCACAGCCTATCGCTCCACTTGTAACAGGTATCATTGAAGAGTTTGACAGTTTTGAGACTATGCCTGAACTACTCCATATAGAAGTAGAAAAAAATCATTTTGTAGAGGTGCAAAGAAAACAGATAGAACCTATTCTTCAAACTATTATGGAACTCTTAGATAAACAAGATAAAGATGGAAGTATAAAAGTCTCTCCATTTGATGCACATATGATAGCATTTATGGATGATGATATTGTATGGAGAGGGAGTAAAAATCTTTTAGACTTATCCAAAAAGCTTAAAGACTTTAAGGGAATTGCTCATGTTAAACCCCTCAAAATGTCTAAACGCTACACTAAGGGAGTATCAACAAGATGGGCTAAACTGGCTTCATTTTTTGTATGAATTTCAGTTTAGTGGAATACTAGCAGATGATATGGGTTTAGGTAAGACTATTCAAACATTAGCACACCTCTCGAAGCTAAAAGAAGATAAAAAACTCACAACTCCATCTCTTGTTGTAATGCCAACATCTTTGATAGCTAACTGGAAAAATGAGGCGAAAAAATTTACTCCAAATCTGAAAGTTTTATCACTTCATGGTAATGATAGGGCAGATAGATTTGAGTTGATAGAAGAGTATGACATAGTTCTCATCAACTTATGCACTTGTTGTAAGAGACTAAAGAAGTATTTGATAAACATAGATTTTTCTATATTATCCTTGATGAAGCACAAAAAATTAAAAACCCAAAAACGAAGATGTCCATAGCTCTTAAAACTTTTAAAAGTGAGCATAGACTCGCACTTAGTGGAACACCTATTGAAAATCACTTAGGGGAACTTTGGAGTATATTTAGCTTTTTGATGCCTGGATTTTTAGATACATTAAGCTTTTTTAGAAATTTTTACCAGACACCGATAGAAAAAGAGCATGATTTTAGTAGACAAGCAGTTACTCAACAAGCGAATAAAACCTTTTATGATTAGAAGAACAAAAGAGAAGGTAGTATCAGAATTACCAGCAAAATCAGAGATAATAAAATATACACAGTTCGATGCAAAACAGTCCAAACTTTACGAGTCAATCCGTGTAACAATGGAGAAAAAAGTACAAGAAGCAGTGAAAAACAAAGGTTTAGGCTCTTCACATATAACCATACTCGATGCACTTTTAAAATTACGACAAGTCTGTTGTGACCCGAGTCTGCTCTCCATAGAAGAGGCAAAAAAAGTAAAAGAGTCAGCTAAATTAGATTTACTTTTAGACCTGCTAGATGAACTACTCCAAGAGGGAAGAAAGATTCTTCTATTTTCGCAGTTTACCTCAATGTTGAAAATTATAGAAGAGAGAATTAAAGAGCGAAATATTAGCTATGTCAAACTTACAGGCTCAACTATCAAACGCGAAGAGGTAATTAATAAGTTTAGTGCTGGAGAGGCAGATGTGTTTCTTATTTCGCTTAAAGCTGGAGGGGTAGGGCTTAACCTTGTTGAGGCAGATACAGTTATTCACTATGATCCATGGTGGAATCCTGCTGTAGAGAATCAAGCGACAGATAGAGCCCATAGAATAGGACAGAAAAAAGCTGTTTTTGTGTATAAGCTTATAGTTGAGAATACAATTGAGCAGAAGATATTAGAACTACAACTAAAAAAGAAGGCACTACAAGAGGGTATTTATGATACAAACAAGCAACAAGAAGATATGAAGTTTAATGGAAATGAACTTTTAGAATTGTTACGATAAGTGTATAATCTTTATGCTAAAATAGCACAAATAATGGAGAGAGTAAATGTCAGATGTTAAAGAAGCGATAATACTACTAAACATGGGTGGACCTAACAACCTTAACGAAGTTGAGATGTTTTTGACAAATATGTTTAATGATAAAAATATTTTAACTATGAAGAGTGATTTAGTTCGAAAGTTTGTTGGTGGGATGATTACCTTTTCTCGTACTGAGTCTTCTCAAGAGATATACCGTCAGCTTGGTGGAAAATCTCCAATAGTTGGATCATACAAAAAGTTTAGTAAAAAAACTCCAAGAGAGACTCGGTTCTGATGTTATAGTCGACTTTGTTATGCGATATACTCCTCCTTTTGCTCCAGAGGTGATAGAGAGACTTCAAAAAGAAAATGTAGAAAAATTTACCTTATTCCTCTGTATCCTCAGTACTCTACATACAACTTCAAAGTCTTCTTTAGAGGACTTTGAAGAGGCTTATCATAAAGTGTGCAGGTGATGCACTCTTAGTTGAGAAAAAACATTTTTTTGAAAATGAGAGTTACAATAAAAGTGTTTTAGAGAACATAAAAAGAGTGTGAATGGTGATGATTATCGAGATTTTGATGTTATTTTTTCTGCACATGGATTACCAAAGAAGATAGTAAAAGCTGGAGATGTGTATGAAAAACATATCACAAAACATATAGCAATTTTAAACAAGATGTTAAAGCAAGAAGGAATGGACTTTCATGAAACTCACTTAGCTTATCAGTCAAAAGTAGGTCCACTAGAGTGGTTAACACCCTCGTTAGAAGAGAAGTTAAAAGTAGTACGAAACCGAGGAATCATAGTAGTGCCTATCGCATTTACCATAGATAACTCAGAGACTGACTTTGAGCTTGAAGTAGAGTACAGAGAAATAGCAGAGAACTTAGGTTTTAGAGAGTATAGGGTATGTAGATGCCCTAACGATAGTGAACTCTTTGTAGATGCACTATGCGAAATATATGAAAAGATGAAATAATGCAAAAGATAGTTATATTTGATATGGATGGAACACTCATTGACTCTAAAAAAGATATTACAATTTCTGTAAATCATGTCCGTGAACTTCATTACGATTTAGAGCCACTGAGTGAGGATTTTATCGTAGAAGCGATAAACAAAGAGGTAAGAAATCTTCCTGAACTTTTTTATCAAACGCAGGAGTATCAAAAGAAAGATATGCTTGCGTTTGAAGCACACTATGCCCAGCAGTGTGTTAAAAGTCCTTATCTTTATGAGGGTGTTAAAGAGACACTTGATGCTTTAAGAGAGGCAGATGTAAAACTCTCAGTTGCTACAAATGCACCTACAAAGTTCGCTAAGAGAATGCTCTCTTCTTTAAATGTCGAACACTATTTTGATGTGATTATAGGTGCTGATGTGGCAGGTAGTTCTAAACCTAACCCTGAGATGCTCTATAAAATCCTAGAGTTTTATAAGTATGATAAGAGTAGAGATAAGGCATTAATGGTAGGGGATAATTCTAAAGATATTTTAAGTGCACAAAACGCAAATATAGATGCACTTTTTGCAACATGGGGTTTTTCGCCTCAAACTGATTTTGAAAATAGAGTTCATAAACCACATGAGATACTAAGTATTGTTTTATAAAAAATTATGATAAAATAGTTTATATTTATTATAGGAGTGCATGATGTTTGATGGTGATATACTTTTAGCGTTTGCTTTTATGGGTCTTCTGTTTGTACGACAAATCGTTATTATTAAACAACCTAATAAGATTAACTATGCTCCTTTGATGATAGGGATTGGTTCTATTGCTACACTTGTTCACTTTATCATACATCCTGAGACTGCAGATATGCTTTTGATAGTACGAGAATCTCTTTTCCCTCTTTTAGTTTCACTTTTACTCTACATAGTTATGAATATCCTCCATCAAACACAACTCTCTCAAAATGCAAGAACTCAAGAGGAGTTTATTAAAGTTTTAGTGAGTGAGATAACACAACTCAAAGAGTTTATTTACGAGATAGAAACAAAAATGACACTATCACAACAAGAAGAGAGAAAAGCTCAAGAAGAGATACGTTCGCAGTTTAAAGAGGATATAAATGCTCTTGATACTATACAAAAAAATCAAAATATGTTTATAGATAAATTTGAGCAGATGCAAGAGTGGCATGATGCAGTGAGTAAAGCTTTTGAGCACTTTAGCGAAGTACAGTTACCTGAACTTGATAATGTAGTCCATAAGCATATAGATATACTAAGAATAGCGGAACAAGACCACTATAATAAACTCAATATATTACTTCAAAAAGGGGTTCAAAGTAGAGGAAATATCTCAGAAGATATAGATGAACTCAAAGAGAGTCTACATAGTATGAAAAATATATCTAATGAAATAGCCACAAGTATAGTCAAACATACACTTATGCAATTATCCGGTGTCACAAAATCTTTTGAATCTCAAATAATTGCTTTGAAATCGCATACGGAGAGTGTAAGTACATCTCTTAGTGAGGGCGAAAATACCTTAGGAAACATTAGGGTTCAAAGTGAAATGATAATGAAGCAGATGGTGTTGTCTGCAAAAAAAATGCAAGAGTTAGAAGAACAAAATAGTGGACTCCATGATGTTTATATGACTCTAAAAGAGATTATAAAAGATGTTGAAGCCGTGAAGTTTGAGTATGCGAAGTCTCAAGCACACTTAAGTGTTATTTCTGAAGAACTTGCAAGAAGTAAAGATGAGCAGGTTTTAGAGATGCAAAATAAAATTGATGATTTAAGTGAGTCTTTGAGTTTGAAAATAGATAAATCTTTAGAAAAGTTACATGAACATTTTCATATAACTGAAGAGAAAATAAGCCCAAGTGTGCAGATTCTTGCTAAACGTGCACAACTTAAGTCTGGTTATGGAGAGACAGAGAGTTAATCTCTCTTTATGCCTCGTACACTTCTTTTTCTTTTGCGATTAAAACACCTGCTAAGAATGTATAAGCTTCAGACCATGCATTGATAACTTCATCAGTAGCACCATCACCTAAAACTTCTTTTATAGCAGCTAAAAGTGCTTCTCCAACCCATGGGTAATGATGTGGCTGAATATTTGACTTTACATGTACTTCAACCATCTTCTCTATACCTTTACTAAGAGCTCCAAGGTTGTCAATGTTTGCAGCATAAGCATATACAGCACTTGCGAGTTTTTTGTACTGGTCTGGCTCAGCATTTTTAAACAGCTCTTTAGCTTCTGGATGTGCAGCAAAAAGGTTCACATACATTGCAGTAGTTATCGCTTCTCCATGCTCTTTTAATACAGGGGCAGTACTTTTAATAATATCTTTTGTTTCTTGTGTCATTTTATAAATCCTTTGTTTAAGTAAGAGAAGTATATCTCAAAGCCAAAGTTATAAAAATGACAATTGTCAATAAATAGGATAAATATTATCTTATTTAACTATTTCGTAGCCAGTAGAAGTTTTTTGTAGTTGATTTGCATTTATAAGGTTGTTTAGATTTCTGGAAAATGTTTCAGGACTCATTCCTAAAAGGGCGGCAATTTCGTATTTTTTGAGTTTTGAAGCTATTGAGGCATTTGTGTCATAAAGGTGGAGTATTTTCTCTTTTGCCGTTGAGGCGATATTGAGATGAATGTTTTGTTGGAGTAGTTGTATTTTAGAGAGTAGAGAATTTATTATCTCTTTTGATACTTTTGGGTTTGATAAAAATGACTCTTTAAATTTATCTAGTTGTATTTTTAGTATACGTCCATCAGTTTTAAAGATTGCAGAGGAGGGAAAAGGTACACCTCTGAGCAGTGCAGCTTCTGCAATAAGTGAGTAAGGGGAAAGAAAGCCAATAACAATGTCATTGCCTTTGTTATCATGCTTGTAAAGACTTACATCACCTTCTATAATGATAAGAAGATGCTCACCTACTTCTCCACTCATAAAGAGAAGCGAATCTTTTTTGTAAGAATGAAATGAAGATATTTTTGCAAGAGCCTCAAGCTCATCTTCATCGAGTTCCTGAAATAGGTATATTTTTTTTAGTATATTTATCATGTCTAATTTTAGCAAAAATTTTAAAAGGTTTATCTTGACTTTATGAATTAATGATAGTATATTTGCATATAAGGAATAAGTTATGTTTAATAGTTTAGAAAAGTTAAATAAAGATGAATTAATAGCACTTGTTCAAAACCAAAAATCTGAGCATGAGTTTATGCAAAATGTAATAGATAGTATGTCTGATACTATAATGGTTGTAAAATTAGACTATTCTGTTCCATTTATGGATAAAAGTGTTCAAAAGAAAAATACAAATAGCAAGAATTTTAGATGAAAATAGTCCTAAATGTTATGAAATATATCATAATCGGGATATTCCATGTGATGGAATAGATCATCCATGCCCCTTGCAAAATACACTTGATACACACGAAGAAACTACTGTTTTACATAAAGAGGTAGAAGTAGATGGAAGTGCTACATACTTAGAGTTAGTTGCCACACCTATTTTTGATAAAGATAAAAATATGTTAGGCATTGTTGAGTCAACAAGAGATATAACGCAACATAGGTATTTACTTGAGCAACTCGAAGAAAAAAGTGAACTACTACAGTATCAAGCAACACATGATAACCTCACAGGACTGCCAAATAGAGCACTTTTTATGGATAGATTAGAAGAGGGTATAAAAGAAGCAAAAAGAAATAAGAAAAGTTTAGCATTACTGTTTTTAGACTTAGATGATTTTAAAATCATTAATGATACTTATGGACATAAGTATGGAGACAAGGTACTACAAGGGATAGCTAAAGGTTTAAGTTCACAACTAAGAGACAGATACACTTTCGCGCTTAGGTGGAGATGGGTTTACACTCATTATGAAAGATATAAAAAGTATAGATGATGTAATTGTTTTATCAAAAAAACTACTTGGATGCATTTCAAGTTTCCCATTTGAGATAGAGAACAATATCATTAATATCTCATGTAGTATTGGCATATCTTTATATGACTATCAGGATAATGAAGAAGGCATGTCAAACCCTATATCAGATGCAGATAATGCTATGTATACAGCAAAAAAACTAGGTAAAAATAGAGTAAGTGCAAACTTATAAAAGTCTTTAAAATAAGAATCTGTACAGAAGTTACTTAGCGAGATTCTATATACGATTCAGACTTAACTTGAGCTTCTTTGAGATAAAGCCTCAAGTTCTCCCACTATTTTTTGTCGTAAAATCGCGAGGGAGAGATGATTTCTATGTGTGGTAAACCATGCTTTATGAGGTTGTCCACATCTTCATCGCTGCCGACTTCGAAGGTCACTATGAGGCTTCCATCTTTGTTCTCTTTTTTGAATCTCTTGAGATTTAAGATGTTTTTTAAAGTTTAAAGTAGTTGGCTTATCTCTGCTTTGATTTCGACTTTTACACCAAAGTGCTTCCATCTTCAAACCATGCAGAAATGTGGACATTGGCTAAGATTTGATTTACGACTCTTCATATCAGAGCTGTGACACTTGTAGTTGATGTCTCTAAACTCTTCTATATTGGCTAAGGAGATAAAGTTTTTATTTTCATAGTCTTAGTCTATCATCTAGCAAACGATGATGCCAGATACCATCAAATGCAACTATACGATAGGGTTCAATCTCAGAATCTATGCTTATTACTTCTTAACTATCGCTATTACTTTTTATTTTTTATGGCATCTTCTATTTTATTTAAAAGTTCTGAGTTCGTATTTATATGATCCATGACCTTCTGCTTGAATTTTATATGGATTCATTAAAAGAGGATTTTGTGAGTTTAGCTCTGAATCGCACGTATCTTTTTTATCTGTAGTCTCATCTTATCCCATCTATGGCACTAAACGCAAGCTCTGTTGAGAGAGAAGTTCAATCATCTACTAAAGATGGATT
>JAUZRZ010000021.1 GCA_030949945.1 Sulfurimonas sp.
TGAATGGAAGGTAATAACAATGGAATAAGTGGCGGAAGGGTAAGTGTCAACATTGTCAATATGATGTAATAGCTAAGTATTTTAATAGAGATAATTATATGACATGGCTAGCGATAAACTTAATATTAAACAACAAAGACACAGTGCAGCAAAATTTTTATCTTTATAACCCTTTATACAGTAAAACATTTTATTTTTTACCATGGGATTATGATGGGGCATGGTCATCTACAAAATATATTGGAAAAAATTTATATGGTATATCTGCTTGGTGGAAAGTAGATTTACACAGAAAATTTTTAAGTGTGAAAAAAAATAGAGATGATCTTTATGCTTTAGCAGATGAGTTAAGGGAAAAGTATATAACAGATGCTTTTATACAAGCGAAACTATTAGAGTATGAAAATAGTGTTCGACCATTTCAGTCTCAAGTTCCAGACAACAGGAATAACTCTGATAGTTCATGGTTGGTGGGTACACAAAATTTATTAACTAGAATTCCAGATAATATTGCTCTATATAAGAGTGTAATAGGTCATCCAATGCCTTTTGAGGTAAAAGCAGGATATATTAACTCTGAATTGAAAATTACATGGGATGAATCTGTTGACTTAGAAGGTGATGCTTTAGTTTATGATTTAAATATCTCTTCAGATGGTAATTTTTCTAATGCTACTACAAATTTGATAAATATTAGAGATATGCAAACCAGAGAGTATACTCAAACAATAAACTTATCTCCAGGTAAATACTTTGTACAAGTTATTTCTAAAGAAGTAAATAATCCGAATAATTATCAAATTTCTTATGGAAATGTTTTGCTAAATGGTGAGTATATATTTGGTGTTGTAACATTTGAGGTGCCATGATGAATGAGCTTGAACAAAGTGCTATCAGTTCTTCAGTTAAAAAGAAAAAAGAGCTTTCAAAACTTGTAGGTACATTTTTTCGTAATGCACTACGCTCAAATCTTGACCTTACCTCTTTAGCTGATACAAAAGCAGGAATCTTAATCTCAATCAATGGTTTTATTTTAACTGTAAGTGTAACTGCATCAGGTTTCGTAATCCATAATGCTATGATGACTTATGCTTTTATATCTATAATATTAACTTCACTAGGAGCCATTATTTTCGCAGTTTTAGCAGTAAAACCTAGACGTAAAGATAAACTAGTGGCAAGAGAATTCGCAGAAGGTTATGAATCACTCCTGTATTATCAAGATATGGCAGATTTAACTCCTGATGAGTATAAAAAAGCAGTAAACAAGGTTATATACAAAACAGATAAATCTAAAGATGAGATGATTTCTCACCTGCATATTCTTAGTACTGAAATAAAGAAAAAGTACTTTTGGTTAACTCGGGCATATACTTTTTTCTCTGTTGGACTCATTATTAGTGCTTCTTTTATTATTTATGCATTAGCCTATGTTGAAGAGAGTGGATTTTCAGACTCTTCAAATAACAGTATCGTTTATAAAAAAGATAGATTTTATAATCTATATGAGCCCTCAGGTGCTACAACACTTCCTGATGGGAGAGTACTTATAGTTGAAGATGAAGGGAATGCAAAAGTTTTTAAACTCTTAGAGATAGAAAAAAATTCTCAAGTTTCAGAAATAGGGAATTTGTATCTACATAAAAAAATGAAAAAAGTTTTTAAAAAAAATGTGGAAGATTTAGAAGGACTTACTTCTAATGGAAGATATGTGTATGCTATTACTTCTCACTCCCTAAGTAAAAGCGCTAAACGGAAAAAATCTCGTGAAAAATTTGTAATGTTTACTTATGATGATGGGGCAATGCAAAAACTTTATGTTTATACTAATTTAAAAAATGATCTCAAAGAGACTTTTGTAGAACTATTTAAAAGAAATATGTTTTCAAAGGATAGTATAAATATAGAAGGGATTACAATGGATGCTCAAAATTTACTTATTGCTTTTAGAAGCCCTTTAGTCGGAACTAATGCACTCCTAATCCCATTACAAAACCCTAAAGATATTTTTTTAAATAATGCTAAACCAAAATTTGGCAAGCCAATCATACTTGATCTTGATGGTCAAGGTATTCGTGGTATTACCTATGACAAAGACAAAGATATGTATTGGATTATTGCTGGAAGTAGTAGTGAGAGAATGGGTACCTTCTCTTTATGGTCATGGAATAAAAGAAAAAATAGACTCCAACTCGTAAAAAAACAGCCTGATATAGGCTATGGGGAAGGCATTACTGTAGTTAATGATGCTGATGGAAAATCACTGCTTCTTATCGTAGAAGATAATGGTAAAAAACCAAATAAGGCAGCAAATTATATTATTATGCAAAAGGGTAATTTATGAAAACAGTAATACTCCTTTTACTTGGATTTACATTTTTACTTTCAGCTGGGGAGAGTTGCTATAGTGTACAGCTGACAAGTGTTTACAAAACAGAGCAAAATAGTTCAGAACTTAAGTCCAAGAAGTATGACAACTCATGTAAAGTAATGGAAATTGGTTCTAATATAGTAGTTCGATGTGGTTGTTTTAGTAAATTTAAAGAGGCAAATGCACATCTTAGAGAGTTTGCAAAAAAATATAAAGATGCTTATGTACTTAGCACCTATAGAAGTCGATTTGAGAATGAAAATAGTGTAGTAGCACCAATTACTAAACCACTTCTAGCCCAAACATTTGCACTTGCCCACAAGACTGAAGTTCTTGATGACATAGTACCAGCTGCAAGAGTACTAGATGTTTCAAGTGTCCAAGAAGGGGTAAAAAGTGAACAAGTAGTTGTAAAACAAAGCAAAGCGAAAAAGACACAGAAGAGTAAAGTAAAGAAAAAAAATAAGCTAAAGAAGAAAAAGAAAAGCAAGGCAAAGAAGAAAAAGAAAAAGTTGAAAAAGCAATCGAGAGCTCAGCAGTATGGATATAACCGTTATTTGAAAAAATTGCAAAATAATAAAGCAAGAGGAAAGTATAAATATAAGTATAAATTTGGAGCACAAATCAGTTATGATATGGCATATGTAAATGAAGCAGATCAGTCTTATACTAGTGGGGATTTTCGTCGCATTAGGGTGTATCATCAGGGGAGTTTTTGGAGAGAAAAACTATTTTATGAGTTAGAGTATAGTTTTACAGGCTCAAATAAATTTAAAGATAATTTTGTAGGTTATAAAAACCACAATAAAACTTTAGACTTTAATTATAGAATTAAAACTGGAAATATTAGAATTCCATTTTCACTAGAACGCTATACAAGTTCAAAGAATAATATGTTTATGGAAAGAGCTTTAACAGATGCATATGCTGAAGGTCGTCAGTTAGGAGCAGAGCTTCTTTTGCATAAAAAATTTACAAAACAAGATTCAGCAAATCTATTTTTATCACTTTTTACAAGTTCAATTGATGAGCGATTAGATGAAGATATAATTAAACAGGGTTATTCTGTACGTGGGACATATGCACATAAATGGAGAAAAAACCATCTCTTAAGTATAGGTAGTGCATACTTTTCTCAAAATATAAATGGTGATAAAGTAAATTTTAATGAGACTGCAGAATCCTACTTAATGCAAAATGAGTATATATCTGCATCGATTAAAAATGCGAATAGGCTTACTAAGAATAATATAGAATTATTATATATCTATGACAACTACTCACTCCAAAGTGAGTATACACAAGTAGGAGTAGATGCGATAAACAAAAGCACGCATAGGAGAAACAACAAGCTATAGCTTTAATGGTTACTATGTAGAAGGAAGTTACTTTGTCATAGGGCAAGGAAGAAGGTATAGATCGAGTAGTTCGAAGATGAGAAAACCACGATTAAATAGGGATGGTGCACTAGAGTTAGCAGTTCGTTACTCCTATATAAACCTTAATGATCAGGATGAAGACAACAATGGAGAACAGACCGATTATACTCTAGGAGTAAATTGGTATATTAATGATGAGATTAAACTAATGCTTAACTATATTGTGGCTGAGCCTTTAGGAACAAAACTATATAATGGAAGGTTACATGTCTTGCAGACACGGATACTTTTTTCATTTTAACAGTAAGATTACTGTAAACTCACTGTAAACTCACTATAATGATGCTAAAATGTTAGAATAATAGATTAAATATTGAAAAGGATTACAAATGAATACTATGAAACTTATATTCTTAGGAATGCTACTTCTAGAGTTTGGGGGCTGTTCAACTTCTTCTTTAGTTACAACACAAGAGGCAATGCCACTGGTATATGAAGATGATGGGGAGGAAGAGATTAAAAATGATATTACAATTTCTCTTTTTAGGCTTCATAACTATACTGATACACCAAGAGCAGGCATGCGTGCTTCAAATATTATAGAGGGTGTACTTTATGCAAAAGGTTATAAGGTAAAGGGACATCTTAAAGAAAAAGTATCATCAATAAAAAAAGCAAAAAAGATAGCTAAAGAAGATGGATCAAAGTACTTTATGTATGGTGGTGTTAGTGAATGGCGATATAAGACAGGTATTGATGGAGAACCTGCTGTTAGTATGCAACTGAGTCTTTATAAAACAAAAAATGCAAAGTTAGTTTGGAGTGCAACCGCTTCAGACAGTGACTGGGGTAATGCTTCAATCGGTACAACAGCACAAGATCTCGTTGAAGAGATGATGGCAGAGTAGGGCATAAAACAGATGGAAGTAGTATCAGGACGTGTAAAAGAAAAAAGTAAAATAGAGAGTTTACTAAAATTTTTACACGAGTATGCCTATATTGAAACTATCATAATGGTAACAATGTACTTAGGTGTAGGTTATCTAATAGACAATAAAGACATCTGTATGCTAAATTCTGATATCTCTTTTATCTTGATATTATTAGCAATTATTACTCTCTTTCATGGTTTTGAAAATGGTATTTTAGCACTCACTATTAGTAGCTTGTGCTATGTGGTTACTCTATCCAGTATTTGCCTATATTGAATTTTTAGTTGCTTTGATGATGACACTAATTTTTAGTGAGTTTCATTATTATTGGGGACAGAAAATAAAACAAGCAGAAATTCAGGCGAACTATCGTGGTGCAAAATTAGATGAACTCTCTAAAGCTTTTTACACATTAAAAATCTCACATGACCAGTTGGAAAAAAACTATGTAGTCAAGCCTATGAGTATTAGAAACTCTATTGAGTATATTATCAATCAAAAAGAGACTATTGATGCCGACGATACTATTCGTCAACAAAAAAGAAGCCTATTTTCATAGCTTTTTAGCACTACTTGAAAAATCTTTTAATGTTAATAGTGCTTTAGTAATTCATAAGAAAAAGAGTGATGATGAGAGTGTTTATCTCAACTGAAGAAAATAGTATTTTTTCATTTTCAACACTTGCGCAAAAATATACACCAAAGGTGGTTTTAGAAGATTATCTTGTTAATAAGGCTATTAGTCGTAAAACTGCTATATATATTAGTGATGATTTAGGGGAGCCAACAGGTTACAAATGATATAAATAGTTTATACCTAGCAGCTATTCCTGCACTAGACACAAATAAAATTTCTAGTGTTTTAGTGATTGAAAAAATGCCTTTTATGTCTTTTAATAGAGAAAATTTAACTGCTATTGCTATACTGCTTGACTACTTTTCTATTGAAATATCTAAAAAAGAGTTCTTAGCAGAGGAAAATGAATTACTCCTAGTTGAAGATGAATCATTTCAATATGAGTTTGAGAGAATGAAATACCTTTATAAAAAATTTGATGTGAATTCTATTTTACTTGTTTTGCGAATAAACAATGAACTTCAAGCAACACGGGTATATGAAAAAATTCAAAAAATGTTACGTTCTTTAGATATGGTAACTCTAGTGATAAATAATGATTTCTATTATATAACACTTCTTTTTCCACTGCATGACAAGGCTGCTGCACTTGGTTATTTAAACAGACTTCTTTTTAGTATAGAAGAAGAGAAAGATAAAAAGTTTAACTATATGACTTTTGATTTGACAAAAACGGAGCTTTTAAATAAATACTATAAAGAGGACTACGATGAGTAACTTTACCTCTTTTATAGAACCATATATTCCTTTTTTATATCTACTTCATATAGTTATAAGTATCACTCTTTCCCTATTTTTAGCAAGATATATAAAACAGAGATTTATCAATGATGAGCGAGTAAGTAAAAAAGATTTACTACGTTTAGAAGAGATAGAAAATAAAAGTTTTTTATTTCATCTTTTTTTTAAAGTTTCATTCCATAAAAATAATACTAAAATGAGTTTTTTCTTTCTATTGCTTTTTAATATTGCAATACCGCTCTTGGGTTATCCTCTTTCTATCTGGACTGCATGGTATCTGTATAATGTTAAGTACGATAAAAAGGTTGCTAAAACAAATATACTTAACCTTGATGAGTTTGGAACTTCATTTTTAAAAATAGAACGTATATTTGGAGAAGGTTCTTTAATTGATTTGATGACAAGTAAGTATGCACCTAAATCAAAAAAGCTTAAAGCACTCTCATCTCTTGCTACAAAGATATCTCCACAAAACCTTCAGAGTTATTCGTCAAACACTGACAAGTAAAGATGATGAGATTCGTATGTTTGGTTATGCTATTTTAAATAAGGCTGAAAAATCTTTGAGTATGAAAATAAATCGTAGTTTAGAAATATTTAATGAAGAAAATAACAAAGAAGAAGATATAGACTTCTCTAGAAGAGCAAATGCAGCACAAGAACTTTCAGCTCTATACTGGGAAATGGTTTATACTGAACTCTCGCATGAGAGCCTCAAAGAGAACTTTTTAAAAGAAGTTTCAAAGTATGTAGGTATCGCAAAAGCTTATTATGTTCCAAAGTCTCATCTCTTACAAAAAAATCTTGAAGTCTTAAAAAAGAGTCTTTTAAAAAGTGAGGCGAGAGTAAAAAATTTAAATAAAAAAGAGTTAAAATTAATAAAAGAGATAGAGACTCCACAATATTATAAAAGTAGGATAAAAGAAGTTGAAAATGAACTAATAGCATATAATAATCATGCTACAAAACTTTTTTTATTAATGGGTAAAGTATATTTGAGTAATGGTGATTATGAACATGCTAGTACTGAATTTACGGTTGCTCAGGAGTTATATCAGGGTGAGGCTTCTTTCATCTTACCATATATAGCAGAGATTCAGTTTTTAATGGAAGTTACTCTGTTGTACATTCGATTATCAACGAGTCTCCTACCCTTGGACTAAACTCTACACTACACCCTATAGTTGAACAATGGAAAATAGCATGAGTGAAGAAGTAGAATTTCCAAGAAGTGATAGTGTTGATGTAATGCTATTTTCGGAGGGAACATATCCTTATGTAAAAGGTGGGGTTTCTTCTTGGTTATTGCAACTTATAAAAGGTCTTCCTGAGTACAGTTTTGGTGTCTGTTTTATTGGTGCACAAGAGTATGTTGATGGAAAAAAAATGGAGATTAGTTATGAGTTTCCACCTAATCTTAAACATTTAGAGGTACATTATCTTTTTGATGATAAAGATAATTTAGTGCCAAAAAAGATGAAAGGGAGTGAAAAAGGTTTTGCTGCTGTAGCAGATCTGTATAACTCTTTTAAGTCTAACTCAAAGGAAATACCAGAAGTATTACAGAAGATAAAGTTTTATTCTGAGGATGTGACATTTAAAGATTTTTTATTTTCGCAAAGATCATGGGAGTTTATTAACAAAACTTATATGCAGAACTGTCCCGATGTGCCTTTTATTGATTATTTTTGGACTCTTAGAAATATTCATAAACCAATTTGGATTTTAGCTGAGATAGTACAAAATTTACCAGAATCAAAGATATTTCACTCTCCCTCAACAGGATATGCAGGTTTTTGTGCTGCTCTAGCTTCTTATGATACACAAAGACCAATTGTCTTGACTGAACATGGTATTTATACAAGAGAGAGAAAGATTGATATGCTCTCAGCTGATTGGGTGGAGTATAAAAAACCATCTTTACTGCAACAACCTGAAGAGTATAACTATATCAAAAAAATGTGGGTTAACTTTTTTGAAAAAATAGGAGTCTTCTGTTATCAGCGTTCAAACCATGTGCTTTCACTTTTTCCTGGAGCACAAAAGATTCAAATACTGTATGGTGCGGATGAGAATAAAACTATGGTTATCCCTAATGGTGTAGATGTTGATGGACTAAAAGTGACTATGAAAGATAGACAAGCTGTCCCAAAACCTATTGTTACACTTATTGGTAGAGTTGTTCCGATTAAAGATATAAAAACATTTATACGTGCTATAAAAATTGCTTCATTAACAGTTCCAGATATAGAAGGGTGGATTGTTGGAGCAGTTGAAGAAGATAAAGAGTATGTAGAAGAGTGTCAACAAATGGCAGTATCTTTAGGACTTAAAAAAGCCTCACAGTTTTTTGATGGAAACAGAAGTGATATGACACAAGAAGAGATAATTAATCATAGTGATAAAGTCAAGTTTTTTGGGCATAGTGATATTAAAAAAATTCTTCCACACTCTGCTCTTCAAACACTCTCCTCAATTAGTGAGGGAATGCCTCTTGTTATACTTGAAGGATTTGCTGCAGGTGTTCCATGTGTAGCAACGGATGTTGGTTCTTGTCGTGACCTTATTGAAGGTGCTATCGATGAAGAAGATATTCGTATTGGTAAAGCTGGATCTATTACAGGCATAGCTAGACCCCGATGCTTTGGCTACAGAGTATATAAGATTACTTGATTTTGAGAATGGAGATTGGAAAAGGGCACAAACTGACAGCTTTAATTCGTGTTGAGAAGTATTATCGACAAGAGGCTTTTTTGAGTGATTATAGAGCCATTTATGATGAAGCAAAACGTTTTGACTGGGCTACCTTAAAGAGAAGGATCTTTCCTTACTACCTTCCTAAACCTGTACCTTATGTCAAAGTGATGTTAAAACACTTTAAGGTTGTCTCATGGCGGGTATAGGTTTTGAACTACGGAAAATTTTAAACGAAGATAGACTACTCTCTTTTGCAAAAGTATATGGCTACTCAGCAATTTTAAGCTCAGGACCTTGGGTTATCTCTATTCTCGCGATTGTATTAGTTGGTTTTATTAACCTTGCAAACTTAGGTGAAGTAAGTGATGCTTTTCGTTTTCAAGTTGTTGTAACCTATGCAATTGCACTAGCTTCGAGTCTTATTATTACAGGGGTGTTGCAACTTCCCTTTACTCGTTATGTAGCCGATTTGATTTTTAAACATAAAGAGGATGAAATTCTTCCTTCATATTTCGGTGCTATTTTTATGGCATGGGCATTAGGACTTCCCGTTGTCACACCATTTTATATGTGGGTATTTGAGGACCAAAGTCTACTCTTTTTAGTAGGTGTGATCTCCACCTTTTTAATTCTTTGTGGGGTTTGGATATCTAGTATTTTAGCCGCAAGTTTGAAGTACTACAAGGGAGTAGTCTGGGCATATTTTGTCTCATATGCACTGATTGTACTTTTTTCGTACTACTTTGGAAACTCTATAGAACTTTTACTTTTTATATTTTTCTTTGGAAATGCAATACTTTTTGTCATTTTATTAACCCTTATTATAAAAAGTTATGAGTCAACGATTTTTATGAAGATAGACTTTTTCTTAGCAGACAATTTTTACTGGACCTTAGGTGTAGCAGGGCTTATGTATAATCTTGGTGCTTGGATAGATAAATTTATTTTCTGGTACTCACCATCTACAGGGCATACAGTAATAGGAAAGCTCAATGCTTCGATAGTATATGATATGCCAATATTCTTAGCCTATCTCTCTATTTTGCCAGGTATGGCTATCTTCTTTTACAGACTCGAATCAGATTTTGCAGAAAAGTATGATCTATATTATGATTCTGTACGAAGCGGGGAACACTCTCTACGATTCTTGGGTATAAAAATGATATGATTGATGTAGTCCGCCATTCAATTCACGAAATACTTATGATACAAGGGATTATAGATATTATTCTTTTTCTAACGGCTCCAAAAGTTTTTGACTTTTTACATATACCACAGCTTTATTTGGGACTTCTTTATATTTTAACAATAGGGGCAATGCTGCAGATAGCTTTTATGTCAGTTTTGGCGATACTCTATTATCTTGATAGAAAAAAAGTTGCGATGTGGTTATGTGTGATGTTCTTTATTGGTAATACTGTATTAACACTAGTCTCAATTGACTTAGGACCTGCATATTTTGGATATGGCTATACAGTCTCTTTACTTATAGTATTTATTGCCAGCTTAGCTGTCATTAGAAATGAAATGGATAGGTTGGATTATGAAACATTTATGTTACAGTAAATACATTTTTTTACTTATTATAGTAAATATTAGTTTGAGTGCTTCATTATTAGAAAAGAGTGCACTCTTTTATTATGGTGATAAAATATCATATAGTATGGTTGGAATTCATGACTATATTGTAGTTGAACCTAAAAATACAAATATTTATACACATGGTTTTGATGTGTATAGAGATAAGATTTTTGCAAGAGTAGTAGTTTCTGATTCGATAAAAAGAACGAAAAAGATAATAGCAGATTTAATAAAACAAGGATACAGAGGTATCTATCTTGATAAAGATGAAGAGAGTACAAAGAGTACGAGACTTATAAACTACTTTAAAAGTATATCATCTGAGATTCACTTTATAGCCAAGTACGACAAAAGATTAGAGCAAGAATTTTATGAACTTTTTGATGCGATAGTTATAGAAGATACAGATAAAATTAAAAGCAAAGATCTTAAAGCTATTAAAGAGAGTTCAATTGATATCATTAAGATAGACTTTGTTACATCAAAAGAACTCGATGATGTGGATGATTACATCAAAGAGATTGAGTCTTTAGGGATGATTCCTTATGTAACAACTAGAACATTTCATCGTTATGGTATCTCTTCAAAAAATGCAATAAAACGTGAGGTTCTGACTCTTGTGGATGAACATAAAGAAGATAGAACAGAATTACCAGCACATAGATTAGGTGCCATGCCTATAGAGTATTTAGGGTATATTCAAAAACTATACGATATAAGTGATGGCTTACCTGAGATTGAAGATATGAATCATTATGCAGGTGTAGTAATATGGCTGGGTGAAAATTATGAAAAACCGCAACAGCTTATAGAATGGGTGCTCTCTTTAGATAAGATTGGTATTAAAGTAGCTTTTATGAACAACTTTGGTTTTAGTGCTGATGCTATGCTTGTTAAAGCACTCGATATTGATATTTATGATGGTGATACAAGTGTGAAAAATAAAAAACATATAGTGTATCAAGATGAAATGATAGGTTTTGAGTTAGAACCTTCGATGGATGAGAGTGGTATATATATGCACCCAAACCATGCTAAAGAGTTGCTTGTATTTGAAGATTCAAATCATTTACGCTCTACATCTGCTGCAATTACAGTTTGGGGTGGCTATGTTATGGACAAGGCAATGATGGTTGAGTTACATGATGAAAATGTATGGGTGATTAATCCTTTTGAGTTTTTACAAGAGGCACTGCGTTTACCTATCATTGCAGTTCCTGATACAAGTACACATTATGGTAAACGAATATTTTTTACACATATTGATGGAGATGGGATGGTGAGTCGTGTTGAATCAAATCCTGAACTCTTCTCAGGTGATATGATTTTAGACAAGATTTTAAAAGTCTATGATGTCCCGCATTCTGTCTCTTTAATTGGTGCAGAGGTAGAACCAACTGGTCTATATCCAAAGTTTTCCAAGTGTGTTTTGGAAACTTCCAAAGAAATGTATGCACTTACTAATGTAGAGCCAGCAACTCATACATTTACACATCCTTTTTACTGGGGGAGATTAGAAATGATGATTTAGCACCTGAGTTTCGTTTACAACCAAAAAACTATGAGTTTTCGCTTAAGAGGGAATTCTCAGATAGTTTAGCATTTATCACTAAAAATCTTCTAACTCAAGAGAAAAAAAACAAGCAAAAACTGTTTTTTGGAGCGGAGATTGTGCTCCTCGTTTAAATGCTTTAGAATATATATATAAACATGGGATTTTAAACATAAATGGAGGAGATACAACAATAAGCAATATCACCCCATGGCTAACACGAGTTGCACCAATAGGCTTAGAAAGAAAAGGATATTATCAAATCTATACAGGTGCACAAAATGAAAATGTTTTTACAAATAACTGGTTAGGACCATTTTGGGGCTTTAAGCGTGTAGTGCAAACTTTTAAACTGACAAATTCGCCACGTAGATTAAAACCTATAGATATTTATTATCACTTATATTCAGGTTCTAAAATAGCTTCTCTCAATGCACTCAAATATGTTTTTGACTGGTCTTTAAAACAAGAAATATTTCCAATGTTTACCTCAGAGTATATTCCAAAAGCGATGGATTATTTTATAATTTCAATGGCAAATGAGCAGGATGAGTGGCTAGCATCAGGCATGCGTTCGCTTAAAACTCTGCGTTTTGAAAATATGAGCAAGAGTGTCGATATTGACAATGCTAAAAGTGTGTATGGCTTTAAAAAGTTTGAGAATCATACTTATGTTAGTTTTGATGAAAAAGAGGAGCATTACTTTACTTTGAGTGAAAATAAGCCTAAAAATATTTATCTTATATCTTCAAATGCGAATGTACAGACATATAAACGAGGAAAGTCTCATACCCAGTATAAATTTAAAGGATATTCTAACTTAAAACTCGACTTTTTTCTTCCAAAAGAGTGTTCATTGACAAGTAAACCTAAGGCCTCCTCTCAAGTGAGAGACAAAGAGAATATTCATTTAGAGTATGTAAGTACAAAAGAGGCAACAGTTAATGTCATATGCAGATGATAAGATAAAAAAGGTATATGTAATCACATATAAAGAGCTTATCTTTACTTTTTTAATGTTTAGTGTGATTTTGATTGTTCTTTTTCCAAAAGATATTTTAAAGGAGCAGATTTTAGCTGAAAATTCAAACTATGATTTGAGTATGTTATATCTAAAAAATCTTTTAAAACACTCTCCCGAAGATGAATCACTGATGCTTATTTTAGCTGAGCAGAGTCTTCGCTCTGGAAAACGTGATCTCTCTTTGAGGCTTTTAGAACTCTTACTCCAAAGTAAAAATGTGGAGTATCGTCATAAAGCACATATACTTGAGTTATGATTTACAAAAAGAGAACTATTTTTATTCTCAAACTGATTTAGATAGAGCTAATCAAATGAAAAAGCTAAAAAAATTATATTGGGCTATTTATACCCAAAAGATGTATGATGAAAAAAATGTTGATAAATGGTTTGAAGAAGCAAATTTTGTAGCTAATCAAAAAGCTCGTTATGCTTTTTTAAAACAAAAACTACAAAAAGTACCTAGAGATATAGCTCTCTTAGAAGAGGCTTACTATCTAGCACAGCAAAGAGAACAAAGAAAAGATGCAAAAAGATTTTTAAAAGCACTCCAGAAATATGACCCCCTGCGTGCTGAAAAATGGGCTCTTGATGATTACCATATGAATATAGCATTTAAAGATTATGCTGCAGCTGAGAAGATTCTTGTAGAGAAAGCGAAAACTTCTACGGCTTGGCAAGAGAGACTAGCTGACTTTCGTTTGATGAATCGTTCTTATAAGCAGGCATCTGCTGAGTATATGAGTTTATACTATAAAACTGAGGGCTATAGAGCAAAAAAACGCTACTTTTATAAGGCAGTCAGAGCACTACAAGCAGGAAACCATTTAAAAAAGCAGCTAGTCTGACACATAAATATGAGAGAGTTTATCTCGATGATAAAAGTGCAAGAAGGTTTATCTTGAAAATTTATCTTGCAACTGGTAACTTAGAGTATGCAGCAAATCTCGCGAAGAAAATTCTAAAAAAAGAGTATAAATAATGAAAAAAATTCTTTTAACTCTTCTATTTAGTATCTCATTATTTGCAAAAGCAGAGGATAGTTGTTATACAGTCCAGTTAGTGAGTAGTTATTATAATCAAAAAAATTTAGACAGATTAAAGAGTGAGACTTATCCAAAGAGCTGTAAGATTATGCAAATTGGAAAAAATCTAACTGTAAGATGTGGATGTTTTGATAGGTATGATGAGGCAAAATCACATAAAAAAGAGCTTGAAAATTATAGAAATGCAAAAATTGCAAGGACATATAAATATCGTTTTGATAATTTTGATAAGAAGAAAATCCCTAAGACTACAAAAAAAATAGATCTTAGTAAACTAAGCCCTACACCAAAGAAAACAAATGTACATGTTAAGGATAAGCCAGTTAATCAAAGAGATGAAGAGTTGCGTTTGATGTTACAGGTTTTTTTATATAAGGGTGACTTAGAGAATGGATATAGAGTCGCAACTTTAGGTTATGAAGCACATCCTAACTCTTACTATTGGAATCAGCAAATGGCTCAAATTAGTAAATGGACAGGTAGAAGTGCCCGCTCTATGAAACACCTGCGTTTTATGTATGACACTAAACGCGATCCAAAAATCGAAAAAGAGCTTATTGAGTATGGTGCAAGTGCTTATCAGTATGAAGAGATAGAACCCTTAGTTGTAAACCGTGCTATTGCAGACCCTAGTGAAGAAAATATTGATTTAATGATTTTAGTATATAAAATGCTAGGCTCACCAGAAGAGGTTGTAAAGATTCTCGAAGCACAATATATACAAAATCCAACTAATGTTTTACTTTTAACAAAAGCACTAGAGTTGAGTATAGAGATAGGTGACTTAGAATTAGCAAAAAGTATGTTCTTATGATAAAAAAACATAAGCCATACTCTAAAGTCGATGCAACACTTATTGCACGCTATTATTATATTAAACAAGATATTCAAACTGCTTATGAAAGTATGCTTGATGTTAAGTCCGATGAGGGTGTACCTATTAATAAACTCAAAAAATATTATCAGTTAAAGAGCGACTTTGGCTGGTACTTACAAAAAAATGATGCAGCAGCAGAAGCATCTTATAAACTTTTTGATATGAATGAAACAAGACTGAGTGACTATGAGCGTGTAAGTTATGTATATCAAAAAAGGATACCTGCTCGTGCACTAGAAGCTTCACAAAGAGCTTATAAAGAGTTTAGGGCTCTCTTACATTTTTTATACCTATGCAAATGCTGCTCTTAACAATAAAGAGTATAAAAATATAAAAAAATTTATAGATCAAGTAGATGCGAGTAAAAGCCCACTATTACAAGAAGCACTTTACTGGCTAATAAAGGCAAAAGTGTATCATCATTATAAGCAGGCTGAACAGGAGCATCATGCACTTCTTATGGCTTATGAGTTAGAACCAGATAACTTTCAAATCAAACAAGAACTTTTATGGTCTTATATGGAAGCCAAAGATTATATACATATTCGTAATGTTTTGAGCGATATGGCTCAGAGTGCAGATATAGGGTTAGGGCAGTACCTGATAATGGCGAATGCATACCTTTTCATTAATGATGTAAATCGTGCTTCCTTTTATACGCAAGAGCTATTAGCACAAGAGCATGAAGTAACCAAAAGTCTTGAGTTTAAGTTTTTACAAGCATATATTTACCAAGTACAAAATGAAGAAACTAGGTTTAGAAAGTCCATGAAAGAGATTGTAAATATACTTGAAATTAAAGCTTTAGAGAGACCAAATTTAAAACACAAAGATCAATTTTTATCTGATTATTTACGTGCTGGAATGTATGTGTTTAATCCAGATAAGTTTGAGAAAAAGTTAAAATCAGCAAAAGCTTTTTTAAGTGTTAAAAATTATGATGATATAGCCTACTCTTGGGCAATTCAAAACAGAGCATATGATAAAAGTTTTAAAATATATCACCGTATGAAAAAACGAGAGCTTTGGATGGATTTTAGTCATGCTCTGCTACAACAAGATGTGACAAAAATAGAAAATATTCTGGCACTTTATTTACATAGTATATCAAGAGGAGATGCTGCCCAGGCTGCTGATAATGATGGACAAATCTCTTTAGCTCAAAGTATCACTTATGAAGCACTTTATACAAATGATAGAAGTCAAAATGCCTATATACAGCACTTAGATTTAAGTAAAAAACGTTCAGATAAGTTTGATATAACTACATCATTTTACAACAGAGTACCTTTAGTACAAGAGTATATAATGTTAAACAATAGTAGCTATTTAACTGATGGGTACTATTTAGATGTCGGAGTAAACTACTTTGTTAATAAAAGTATAGATGAGACTCTTTTAGTCAATGTACCAGATGATAAGATAATGGCGCGGCTTAGCATGAGAAAACTCTACAATAGGGGAGAAATTTCCATAGGTAGTGCTTACCATGATTCTATAAAGTCTTATGTAGAATATAGTATTAGTGGTGAGTATAGATTACTCTCAACACTAAGAGTCGCTAGTACAATAAGTCATAATATGGACACACTAGAGAGTACTCAACTACTTTTAGGTGGGAAAAAAGATATGATTGATTTTCGCCTCTCATGGAATATTTTAAACAGTACTAGCATTAATTTCCTTAGAGAGTATAACCAGTATAATTCACAAGATAATGTTAACTTAGGAAGTGCTACCTTTGACAGAATATCTATCTCTAAACAGATTCGTAATGGCTACCCTGATCTTAATTTAGGAATATTTTATGATAGTGCGAGTTATTTTGAAACAGGTGGTTCAAGGGGTGTTATAGATACACTTCAAACAAGTGATTTTGCAGTACTTCCTGCAAATTTTTACAACATAGGTGTAATGTATCTTATGGTAGCAGCAAATAGAAATTTGTATACCCGTGTTTGGAGACCCTATTTTGAGTTTTCACCATTTTATAACAATGATATAGATAGTTTGACATATACATTTAATGCTGGATATGGCGGAAAGATATGGCATCAAGATCATTTAGTTTTTGGAATGAGTTATTCTGATTCAGTAAATGGTATTGGTGGAAGTATTTTTGAACTGTTTATAAACTATCAATTTATGTACTATCATCCTTAGTGGAGGAGAAAATATGCGACTTATATTATTACTATTTCTATTTTTAACACCTTTTAGTCTACTTTTTGCCTCTTTAAACTCTAAAAGTGCAATGGTTTACTATGGCGAGAAAATATCATACTCAATGGTTGGAATTCATGAGTATATCATTGTTCAACCCAATTTGACAAATACTTATACACATGGATTTTCACTTTATAAGAATCAGATGTATGCTTATATAAGTATTGGTGAAATTGATAGAACACTTGAAGTTTATAAAGATGTGAAAAAAGAGTGGATAATGGCACAAAATAGTGCTTGGAGTAGTGATATACTGGATTTAAAATCTAAAGAATATAGAGAGTTTATGTTTAAGAGACTTATAGAACCAGCACGAAAAAAGGGTTTTAAAAATTTCTTTTTTGACACCTTAGACTCTTATGAGGTTTATTCTAAGAGCAAAGAGCAAAGAGTAGCTAATCGAGAGGCTTTAATTGCTTTTATAAAAGAGTTTCACAAACGTTATCCAGATTCTAAGCTTATCCTTAATCGTGGGTTTAATATTATTGATGATGTGCATGATATTATACAAGCAGTTTTATTTGAGTCTTACTATTATGGTGTGAGTGGCAAAGAGTTATCTTATGAGGCAGTATCCCCACAGGATAGAGAATGGTTAGATATTTATATCAAAAAAATCAAGGATTATGGTTTAGATGTTATTTGTTTAGATTATCTTGACTTTAAAAATGAGCAGGAGACTATAGAGCTAACACAAAAGATAGCGAAAAAGGGGATGATACCTTATGTTTCAACAAGAGATTTAAAACGTTATGGTGTCTCTTCTAAAAATGCAATTAAACGTGAGATATTTACCCTTATAGATGGTGCAGGTTTAGATATAACAGAGCAGGGTCTCATTATAAACTCTGGTGTAGTCTTTGAATACATGGGTTATATGCAACATTTTCATGATATTAGTAAAGGTTTGCCAAATGTAGAATCAATGCAACACTATAGGGGTGTAGTGATTTGGTTACAAAACTATAATAAACATCCTGCTAAGATGATGAAGTGGATACAAAAACTTATAAAAAAAGGTATAAAAGTTGCCTTTGTAAGAAATTTTGGAACACTCCCTACAAACAAACTTTTAAAGCCTTTAAATATAGAAGTCAGAGCACTGGATGTTTTAAGTAAAAAAAGAGATAGTAGATAAAGACCCTATGATGGGCTATGAAATTAATCCTTCAATGTCACTTTCAGGTTTAAGTATTAGAGTAAAAGATGCACATCCTCTTTTGAGATATAAATTAGATAATGAAACCTACTCAACACTAGCCGC
>JAUZRZ010000022.1 GCA_030949945.1 Sulfurimonas sp.
AGTACTCGCTTCAAAGAGAGAAACATTTGGACTTGTTCTTGTAGAAGCGATGAGTGCAGGAACTGCAGTTGTCGGCTCAAATAGTGGTGGAGTCCTTTGAAATAATAGATGATGAAGAAACAGGTTTACTCTTTTGAAGCACAAAACTTTAAATCTTTAGCTCGTAGTATTGAAAAACTTATAAACGATAAGAGCTTATTAGCAAAGATTGCCAAAAATGGGCAAATAAAATCTAAAGAGAAGTTCTCAAGTGAAAAGCAAACTTTGAAATTAGTTGATATTTTTCCCACTTTGCTTTAAAGAATCACGAAGGTAAAAAGTGTAAAAAACTAGCAAATATAATATTGTGTGTAAAAATACCTAAAGACCTACTATTAAATGTTTCAAAATTGTTTATGATGTAGCCAATATATGGTAAAACATATACCAGCGAGTAAATAATATTTCTTTGTCATTTTCTTTTAATGAGGATTGCGAAATACTTTTTATTATGTAATAGTACATAGCTAGAATCAAGAAAAAACCTATAAACCCATAGGCAACTAATGTTTCAATGAAAAAATTATGCAGATGTCCAAATTGTTTTTTCAAATCTTCATCAAATCTATCTGAACTGTTGAATAACTTGATATATGGCAGGTGAATTCAAGACCGAGGATAGGGTGTCTTATAATCCACTCTTTAGCATCCATCCAAGAGTTTATTCTAATGCCAATACTTGTCATTTCAATAGTTTGGTTGTTTTCTATGAGAGCATTAAAAGTGTTTTGCTCTTCTAAAAGCCTTTTTTGTAAAGTATCCGAGTTACTAAAGAGAAATAGGAGAAGAAGAATTCCTGTTAGACTTATGAGAGCAGTCTGTATTGCAGTAGCTTTGTGAATCATGATGTAGGCTATTGGTGCTATAAGTGCAACTATCAGTAGTGCGAGCCAAACTTGTCTTGATTGTGTAATTAGAACAAGGTAGCTAAATAGTACTATTAAACTCAAAGAGTGAATTAGAAATAAGTTTTCCATTTTTGGATCTTTCAGATGATCATGAGTGTTACTGTATTATTAGAAATGAGGACATTAACAAAGCTGTTCCAGAAAGCATGGAGTCCCATGTGTGGATTCATATATGGTGATGGATCAGACGCTCTGTCCACTTATGTATAAGTGTAAGTAAGCTCAGAGAAGGTCACCATTGGAAATATAGTTCACATTAATCCAGCTATACCGAATAAAAGCCATTGATGAACTACATCTTCTATATTCTGTTCCTTGTAGGCATGTAAGCCATAATTGGAATTGTGAGATAAACTTAGCCAGTCTATCGATAGCTTGGGTATAGAGCTTGCAGGTTCAGCGTGCGTAATATTAGAGACCATATTATCCAGCAAGATCTCTACTAATAAGATTAATAATAGGATGAATAAATAGATGGGACTTAGTTAAGAGCATGTTTGTAAACGATTTTTTGAGGAATGCTTCCTGACTAAAAGTATCAAACCTTACTAAAATATTGCCTAAGATGATGAGCATTAAGATGCTCAACAAAGACATAAGTAATGCTATCAGAGCATAGGTGTTGAGTAATGCTATAGTTAAGTAAAGATTTGGGTGGCGTCCACTTTTTAAAGTCCTATATTTTTCATATGCCGTTTTTGAGAAGATCTTCTTTCTTCGCATGTGTCCATTTCCCACGAGGTTTGTCTAAGTACTGAAAATACTCATTTGTAAAACTTCCTTGAATGCATGTATATTTATAGTATCTATGATTTACTTTTTTCTCGCCTCTCTTCTCCTCTATAATATGGTTAAGTATATCAGGACCAGTTAAGGCATAAACGCCACCATCAATCTTTTTCTCTTGAATATTTTTTAGAATAAGTTTCAATGAATCTTCTAAAGAATAGGATTGTTTTTTGTTGATGCTATAAAGTAGTTTGTATAGTGGCGTTTGTTTAGTAAAAAAACTTCTATATCATCTTCTTTTATGATTTTTGAGAGTGGCCAGACTAAGTGAGCATCTATATCCATGTAAATACCACCAGAAAAATTGAGTACCAAAAGTCTCCAAAAGTCTGCTTGAGAAGCCCCATCTGTAAGTTGCGAAAAAGCTTTGTACTGCTCTTGTGAAGCATGTTCTTTTATGAACTTTTCACGCTCCTCAGTACTTACATAGCGGTACTCATAGGAAAGAGACATTAAACGGTTAAAGAGGTAGTTGCAGTAAACGGGAAATGTGACTCTATTTGTATAGTTCGTTTGCCAAATTATTTTTGGAATTTTACTTTTCTTTTTTGAGTTGATGATTGGTTTAGCGTGTAAAGGAATGGTGAAACGCTTGTTTGGAAAAATGAAATGAAATGGGTATGCTAGTGTTTTTACAAGTGTACCAACTATTTTGGCAAAACGATTTGCGATGATAATGGGAAGAGACATTTGGAGTATTCCTTAAAAATATTAATTTTATTAGATTATCTAAAATAGCTTGTTATTTGGATTAACTAGAGACAAAAACTCTTATAAAAACAGATATTTAATACATTTTAGATAAAATTGTAAAAATAAACAAAAAATTGGAAAATATGAAAAAAGTTTTAAAACGCTATATCCCATATATAAAAGAGTATAAACTACAATACTTCTTTGTCTTAATTGGCATACTTTTAACAGTATCTGCTACTACTGCCACTGCACATATTATGAAACCTTTGATGGATGATCTGTTTATCTCAAAAAAAGAGGAGATGCTCTATTATATTCCTTTAGGATTAGTAGGTATTTATTTTTTTAAAGCTATAGGAAGATATGTTCAGTCTGTCTATATGAGCTATATTGGGCAACACATAGTGACACGGTTTCGTGAACTTCTTTTAGAAAAAATTATAAGTCTTGATATGACTTTTTTATATCTCAACCGTAGCGGAGAGCTTATATCTCGAGTAACAAATGACATAAATAGAATCCAATACTTTGTATCAAATATGCTTCCTGAACTATTTCGTGAGTCTTTAACAGTGATAGCTTTAGTCGCTTATGTGATTTATCTCAATCCAACTCTTGCTTTTTATGCACTTGTTGTTATGCCCTTAATTATTTACCCTTTGATCCTTATAGCAAAAAAACTAAAAAAATACTCTCACCGTTCTCAAGCAAAAAATGCAGATGTAGTTACTCGACTTACAGAAGTTTTTAACAATAGTGAAATCATCAAAGCAAACGCGACTGAGAAGTACGAACTAGAGCGTTTTGCTAAAGAAAATTGGCAGTTTTTTCGGATAAATATGAAGTCTGTATATGTAGGGGAGATAGTTTCTCCTTTTATGGAGATTATCGGAGCATTAGGTCTTGCGGCTGTTATATTTGTCGGTGGAAGAGAAGTCTATGATGGAAAGATGAGTGTGGGTGAGTTTACTGCATTCTTAACAGCAGTTGGACTTGTGTTTCAACCTATTCGTAGAATTGGTTCTATCTATTCTAAAATCCAAGATGCAGTTGCTGCGAGCGAGCGAGTTTTTGAAATATTTGACACACAGAGTAGAATTGTTGATGGCGATAAATCTTTAGATGAAAATATTTTTGAAGTAAAATTTAAAAATGTAACACTGATGTACGAGGGCTCATATGCCTTAGATAATATAAATATTACTATTAAAAGAGGTGAAAATATTGCTATTGTAGGGGATAGTGGAGGTGGAAAATCTACTTTTATAAATATGCTCCTGCGTTTTTATGACCCAGATGAGGGTTCTATATCTATAAATGGTACTGATATAAAAGAGTTTAGAGAGGAGTCTTTAAAACACCATATATCTCTGGTTTCACAACGTATTTATATCTTTCAAGACACACTAGCTGCAAATGTTGCTTATGGACAAGTGATAGATGAGAAAAAAGTAAATGATGCACTGCATTTAGCTGATGCTAGTAGTTTTGTATCTGCACTTGAGGATGGAATAAATACTATGATGAGTGAAGCTGGAACTAACCTCTCAGGAGGACAGCGACAACGTGTTGCAATTGCCCGTGCAATTTACAAACACTCGTCTCTCTTACTCTTTGATGAAGCAACATCAGCACTTGATAACGAGAGTGAAAAACGTATACAAGAAGCACTAGATGAGTACACAAAAGATAAGATAACGATAACAATAGCACATAGGCTCTCAACCATTGAGCATGCAGATAAAATACTTGTGATGCAAAAGGGTGCTATTGTCGCAAGTGGCTCACATGCAGAGTTGCTACAAAGTTCTACTGTATATCAAAAATTAGCAGGAACTTTTGTAAAATAATCTTTGTTCATTATAGGAATAAAATAAAATTTATGTTATAGTTAATTAGATTAATTTAATTGATGCATTAGAATCAATTAATGTTAATATTTAAAATAAAAGGTGAGTGAATGAAAGAAAAATATTCTATGTTAGTTAGGATGATTACTGTTGCAATTGCATCTCTTGGTATTATAATTATTACTGCAGGTGTTATCTCTGAAGCTATTAAACCCGATGTTGTCTCAGATACAAAAACTGCTACTCCTAAAGTTAGTTTTGCTGATTATAAGGACTTTCGAAACTATGTTGCTCCAGAAGTTGATGCAGCTCAATTAAAAAAAGAACAAGAAAGATTTAATAGTGCATTTTTTGAATACTCTCAAAAAATTTACTCAAATATTTCGAAATATTCTCATGCACTTAATCAAGGAGAGATAGATAACGAAGCATTTGATGAGTATCTTTTTAACTCTATTTTAAAGTATGATATTGATGAAAGAATCTCTTATCTCAAACAATTATCTTCTGAGTCAAAAGCTTTACTAGATTATGCAAAAGAAGTAAATGAAAACCCTGATAATAAAATTATTTTATGGCAAGATTTTTTAGATTGGTTTTCTAAAGATTTTAATAATCAATTGAATTCACAAAGTACGGAAGTTGTTGATGAAAAACAATTCTTGAGAATTGATATGTTACTCATTTTAATGCTTTTTATAATTGCTATATTACAGTCTAGACCAATTAGTCCAAATACAGAGAGTCATAGCGAAGAAGAGAAGTAAAAAGTTTATACTTTTTACTTCTTAAATATACGAGTACAATCTTTTACAATTGCCCCAGGTATAGATGCTATTGACATAAACTGAGTCATGTTTAGCATAGGATACATAAGGGCGATGTAATACTGTGGTGATAAAATCCTAGCTTTATTGCCCTCAATTAAAATTGGATATGGTAGTAAACCAGCATTCTGATAACCAATCTTTTTAACAAACTTACTTGTTCTTCTTGATAGTTTAACCCCAATAATTGTACTACCATTACTAAGTTTTTGCTCATAAATTATATTTTTACTTCTTCGTGCGGACTCTATGAGTTCATTATTACTTCTTGAAGCTACAACTTCCATATCTTTGTAGTATGGCATATTATCCATAAATCTATAGTGATCAAGTTTAGAGAACTTGACTGAATCTTCTGATTTTTTTAATCCATCAAAAGCTTTATGTAGTTTGTTGACTACATTCATAGCTACTTTTTCATCATACTCATCTTGCATAAAGGCTTTCATAATATAGAGAGGGTTTGTTATGCTCATTGTATGGTTCTTTTCATTTACGAGCACTCTTAAACTACTAGCAAATCCTCTATCTTTTTGTGATGCTTGAGTAGTAATATTAGCATCTGTAAAAACTATAGATACAACAGAACCTTTTTTATCAATTTTATATTCTGCAAGAATTTCAAATCCATTTTTTTGTAACCTATCTTTAATCGTTTCTACGGGGAGTGCATCCTGTCTAAAAAAAGTAGAAACTTTCTCTTGATGTGTGGATGCATTTTTTGTGATATATGAAGGAGGTGTCCTTTTACTAAACCCAATTCTTCTGTTCATTGTTTTAGTATCTTGCCCTATCAAATTTTCATTCTTTGTTTGAATATTTATAGGCTGTATAATTTTAACATTTACTTGTGGAACTGATATAACTTGAGGTATCTGTATATGGATAGTCTTTTCATTAGAGTTCTCATTTGCAAAGAGAGTTGATAAGTTTAAAACTGTTAGTAAGAGGTACAGAAGTGGTTTAGTCTGATTTTTTTTCATAGGTGTCCTTGTGTGCTAAGTGTAGAAAAATATTGTAAGTGTTAAGAGATGTTTAGGATATGAAAAGGAATATCCTTTTCATATTGAACGAAGTAGCAGATATTATTTATGTGCATCTTTGTATTTTTTGTAACTACCATAGTCACTATCTGATGTAGATTTTCTAACATCATTGGAGATAGTATTTGTAGATCTTCTTGCATCATGAGAGACTGTTTTAGCCGAATCATTAGCATTATCTGAAACACTATCAGTGGAGTCTCTTAAATCGTTAGAAACAGTAGTCGAAGAAGTTCTAGCATCATTAGAAACTGTTTTAGTAGAATCATTAACATTATCAGAAACTTTGTCAGTTGACTCTCTTAAGTCATTTGATATAGTTTTAGTAGAATCAGTCATATCATGAGATACAGCTACTGTACTGTCTTTTGGGAGCCTCTCTTTGTAGCCACATTGTAGAGCTATCTTTCATACTCACGTGTTGCAGTTGTTATGGAGTCCTTTGTATCTTCTGCAAGTTCAACTGTAATGCCATCACTGCAGAACATCACGATTCTTCACACTTTGCTGTAGATACCTCACCACACTCTTTGAATCTGTAGCAATTTCACTCACCCTTTTTAAATCATCAGATACTCTTTGACTTGTGCACTATCTCGAGCAATCGTGATTCTTACAACTAGTTGTTGTACGCTCTGCACTTTAGCAGTCTCAACTGCTCCATCTTTCATTGAATCCGCAGTACTCCACGTGCATCATGACTCATAGTAGTAGTAGCATCTTTCATGTCTTTTAAACATATCGCTGCAAAGCTAAAGTCCCCTGGCGCTTAACATCGTGAGTGCAACAGCACTGATTAGAATCGTTTTTCTCATTTATTTCCTTTTTTTAAATGTGGTCTTGCAAAACTATAACTACTTTAAACTGAACAATATCTTAAAAGTTATAAGTAATATTTATGAGTTTTGTGAGAGTAGAGCAGCTGTTACACAACAAAGTAGTAATATCACAAAGCGGAAATTCTAAGGTTTTTTTAAAACCGTAGTTTTTTATTAAGATATTCTCT
>JAUZRZ010000023.1 GCA_030949945.1 Sulfurimonas sp.
AATTTGGGTGTTTAACCGTTTTCGCATTTATCGTGAAACGCACCGGTTTTTCATTACGCTAACTAAGCGACATCTGCTTTTGCAACTGTTGCTGGTTTGTTTTGATCACGACGGAGTCTGAGCGTCTTGTTTTGTTAAGATATGGCTTCTAAACGCTTTACCACGTTTAACTTGACCATTTTTCTTAACCTTAAAACGCTTTACAGCGCCTTTTACCGATTTCATTTTTGGCATCGACAATCCTTTACATAAAATTCTTGCATCTGCACTCAAGACAGAAGTAAGAGTGAAATTATATCTAAAAAACTCTGAAAATTTGCTATAATATCAGTATGAATTCAATAAAACATATAAATAATGCTCTTAAAGAGCTTGATGATGAAGTCCAAACTATACTTTTAAACTGGGATATTCCACTTAACGAGAAAGATAATTTAATGCTTCCGATACTCCAGCAAAAAAAAGTGCTTACGCAGACATTAGAAGACCTCATCTATCTCAAAGAGCATCCACCCACACCTAATCAACCCTGTGGTATATCTAAATATAGGTCAAACTAATTATTGCTGAGTGGTACAATCTTCAGCAAAACATCACTTAACTCTTTGAAATCACAATCTACAAGATACTTCACACTTTTAGATTTTACATCATTTTCATAGACTCTAAAATGTACTATCTCTCCAATGTAATCTACATCAAATTGACTCTCTAATGAGAGAGGATACTCTTTTAAATTCTTGCAGAGATTCCAGTCGATACAGTTTCCTATCTTTGACAATATATGCAATATAGGGTTCTATTCTATCATGAATGGAGTGTGAACTCTGTATAAAAACAACATCTTCTTTTGATTTTGATTCAATATTTTCACACTTTTCGTGTTAAGCAGTGTAAAATCAAGATAGAGTGTTTTTTATCTTTTGTATTTTTATTATCTTTTGTAACTCTTTTGTATACTCTTGATTTGAACGGTTGAGTGATGAATAACTTTTATATAGAAAAAGCATTAATATAGAGAGAATGACTATAGATAGCATCAATTCTATGAGTGTAAATGCCTTTCTCATTGAACCCCTAATCCTTATGAGAGATGTAGTTTGGATCATCTACATTCATGCCCGTTTTCCAATTTCAAAGATAAGTCCTGTAGAACTATTTTGCTCATCAGAATCAAACTCACTTGTATCTATAATTTGCATTGGTTCATATTTTAGTTTTACTTTTGCACTCAAAGGCGGGCGCAAATCACTCTGGACTTTAAAATCATCGACAAGGCGTTGCATATCAATGTTGCTTCCATCAAAACCATATTTATTATCTGTTGCTACCAAGAAAGAGCTATATTGTGTCTTTTGAAGCATCTCTTTAATATTGAAAAACTTATTTGCAGTATTCCCTCGCATTGTAAAGAGTGCACCTATAACTACAGAAACTATCATAACAGCCACCATAATTTCTATCAGAGTGAAGGCATTTCTTTTATTATGCATGCCCTAAACCAATACGAATAGCCTCATCCAAAGAAGTCTCTCCAGCTAAAAGCATTTCTGAGAGTTGAGAAGATATTGTCTTTAATCCATCTTTTTCTAATTCAGTTTTAATGGTATGCTCATCTGTTGTAGTTTTAAGTAGATCTTTTACCTTATCATTCATAACAAGAAGTTCACCAATGGAACGACGACCGGAAAAACCTGTATAGTTGCAAGACTTACATCCATTTGCTCTATATATTTTAGCCCCAGTTTTCAAGCCATAATCATCAGCAAACTCTTCAGCTATCACATCCTCTTCTTTGCATGATGTACATAAAACACGTACCAATCTTTGAGCTAAAATTCCCAAAAGAGATGAGGAGATCAAAAAAGGTTCTACTTTCATATCTGCTAAACGCGATATCGTTGCTTTGCTAGCTGAGTTTGTATGTAGCGTTGAAAATACCAGGTGTCCAGTAAGAGCGGCTCGTACCGCAATAGCGCGCCTGTCTCTTCATCACGAATCTCCCCTATCATTATGACATCAGGATCTTGTCTTAAGATGGAACGCAATGCTGAGGCAAAAGTGAGTCCAACTTTTTCATTTACCTGAATTTGAGCAATATTATCACTCTTGTACTCTACGGGGTCTTCAACTGTTATAAGATTTTTATGTGGTGCTTCAACCTCACGTAAGAAGGAGTGAAGGGATGTTGTTTTTCCAGACCCAGTAGGTCCCGTTACTAAAACAATACCATGGGCACTTTGGAGCAATTTTTTGACATCATCTATTAAGTAATCATCAAATCCCAATTCATTAATTTGTGGAATTTGTGAACTCTGCATCAAGAGTCGCATTACAACCCGTTCACCATAAAATGTTGGAAGTATTGAGACACGAATATCAAGTACTTCTCCTGCTATTTTTATCTGTGTTCTTCCATCTTGTGGTATACGTTTCTCAGAAATATCCAAATTAGATATAACTTTTATTCTACTTACGATAAGGTTGACAACTTTTTTATCTAAATCTGCATTTTTTGTAAGCATTCCATCGACACAAGCGCACTTCACCTTTTTTCTCTTGCACTTCAATATGAATATCCGAAGCCTCTTCTTTACTGCCTGATAAAAAAGTGCATTTACAAACTTAATAATTGGAGCAGACTCTTCACTTGTTAAAATATCACTCGAAGTTCTCAAAAATCTGTTAAAGAGAGTTCCTCTTCGCTCTCTTCATTTTCAGAGTCTTCTTGCATTGTCTCAATAGCTTTATCTGTTCTAAGCTCCAAATATTTATTGTAAAGCCTATCATAGGAGTCTTCATCCAACAATAATAGTGGATATTTTTTTTCTAGTTTTGTATAGTAATTACTCGCTTGTGTAATATAGTTTTCACAAACAAAAGCCACTACTTCATTGTTGTACTCACTAAAAAAGTAGATAATTCTTTACACTTATCTCAGTATCTATATCTTGAGATGTATAAATATCTAGGTTTACATCATGTATGCTTTGAAAACTTAACACTACTGTTTCTCTTGATTTTCTTTTTGCTTAACAGCATCAAAACCCTCTTCTTCTATAAGATCAAAAAACATACTTGTTGTATTTAGCTTGTAGTTTAGAGAGTTCACCTAACTCTTTTTGTAAGCGTGAAAGTTTTTCACTCTTTATCTATGACAAATGGAGTTAAAAATAACAACTAGATTATCTTGTTCTTTGTGTCGTTGAAGTTGAACTAAAAGGTACTCTCCTATCCAAGGGTATATAGCCTAAGATAGGTATTCTACTTACTGAATCTCTCTCATAAGTTTTTACAAGACCGCCGATAATGATATGCTCCACCATGACGGAGAATCGCTTGGGTTTTCACCTCTTGCTTTGATGTCACGGGTTGTCCTGTAGCATTATTTGCACCATCATCTAAAAGATTTTCTAAGATCGCTTCGACACCAAGTGTAACCTTGTCTGCAAGAGGATACACGTGGTTTTATTTTTAGAGTAAGCCCAATATCTTCACGTTTAAAACTGCTTGTCACCACTAATACCATTTGAGGCTGTCACGGCACCTGTAGGAGATAGAGATAGTTTTCCTACATATATAGATGACTCTTTGTTGTTCACACAAAGGATAGAAGGATTAGATATTGATTTAGATGCACCATTCGTCTCAAGAAAATCAATTGCTTTGCACCAAGAGCAAACCCACTTGTTTGCACCTGTACCAATAATTGAATTTGCCAAACTATTGCCCACAATGCCAGAGACTGTACTTCCTCCAAAATTTGTTGAAAAAGAGTACAAGCCTCCCGTTGTTAAGCCTCCCCCATCAAAGCCATATTTAACACCTAAATCTTCACTACTGTTTTTGTTTATTTCTATAATTTTTGCCTGAACATAGACCTGATATTTCTCTTTATCCAGTTCATCTACAATAAGCTTCAAACCTTTTAATATTGTTTGGTTCTCCTATGGCAATAATCTGCATTAATTTCTTCACTTACACTTATATTTGGTTTCATAGAGGGATCTGTATAGACCTGCTTAGAGACAATATTGTTAAGACTAACAGCTACTGCTTTTGCATCTGAATTTTTAAGCTCAAGTATCTGTACTCTTTGACCTGTTCCTGATTCTATATCAATCTGGGCGATTAATTTTTCGAGTCTTGCAGTATTGCCTGCTTTTCCAACAAGAATGAGTCCATTAATATTTTCATCTAAAATAATTTTCACTAACTCTGAAGATATTTTCTGATTGAAAATTGATTTACTGATATCTAAAAGCTTTACTTGCAGTTTTTTTTGCATTAGCATATTTTATTGGAACTATTTTAACTATGACTTCACTATTTGCTTCTATATTATGAATAACTTTTTCACTGTTTGAATGTTTTGTGGATAGTCCGTCAACAAAATCATATTACTCTCTTTCATTGTCATCAATTTTGCTGTTTTAGAGATAAGATAGCTGGATTTTTGCAGAGCAACAATATCAACATTTTCATCCACTTACATGTATCGCCTGCGTGACCATAAGAGAACCATGAGCTTTTTGATTTTGAAGAGATGACTTCCACATTAAACTTTGCGGCCTCAGTTGAGCGCACTATCTCATAGAGAGAACCCTTCTTTATAAGTGTATGCCCTTTGGACTCCAGCACTGATATTAATATATCAATAAGTTCGTCATCATACACTGGTGTTGTGCTAATAAAGTTAACCGTTCCATTAATCTTATTTGTCACTAAGATGTTTTTATGTGTAATTTTTGAGATAAGTTTTATAAAATCACTGATTTGTAAATCTGAAAAATTGACATTAACTTGTTCTCTTGCATGGAGAGAGAGTACCAGCAGACTTGTTATAAATAGGCTCTTAATGAATTTCATATATTATTTCCTTCTCTTGATTATTTCTAAGCACAACTAATGCCAAAGTATCTATCTTGTCTATATCTTTATAAAGTTTTATTGCATCATTGAATGATGTAAGTTCTATGTTGTTTGCCCGTATCAATATATCTCCTACTTTTAAACCCAAGGTGGCCATTTTTGAATTTGCTTTGATTCTTCCAATGCGAAAACCTGTTATCTTACCATTCTCTTTATAGGGAGCAATAGAGATATCTTTCCATATCTGCGATGGATTCTTAGAGTAACTATGAATATCTTTTTTCATCACCTGCTTTGATCCGGTTTCATCAAAAGTACCTTTTGGCAATCTATTTATAAAGCTTTTTGAATTACTCTGTATTACTTTTTTTCAAAGAGAGTGTGTACTCTTTCTTTGCTTTTGTAAAAACAACATAATCCATAAATATCTCTTTTAATTTATAACCTGCAAACTCCTCGCCAACGGCGACAATAGTTGTTTTAGGAGAAGATTTTTTAGCAACAATAGCATATCCATTGAATCGACTTCCATACAACCCTTTTAAAAGAAGTGAGTCTATATTATATGTTGGTACACTCTGCTTTGTTTGTTTGAGACTCTCTTCTCTTACAAGAAGCATATTGTGACAATCCACTCTCTGGTATTTTGCCTTGTATGACCTTTTAGCATTGAGCTCCACACCATCACTTGTAATATAAAGAAAGAGTATTAAAGAGAGTAATTTTGCAATAATGAGCAGTATTAAGAGTGTTGTAAAAATTTTTATTATTTTTGTCTTAGAAAGTTTTGACATAAATATACTCTCCATTTTCATCTTTTTTAAATAGTCTCAATGAGTTTTGATAGTTTCTTATCATTTTTTTAGATGGATGCAAATAGACCTTTATCTCTCTATCTAAAAGGTTTATGAGAACTTTTGCGTCACCAAATTTTCCTTCTCCCTCACCTTGAACAATAAGGGGATTAAAAAGTGTATATGAGACTTCTACTCTTTTTATTGTAGGGGGATAAAAGCATCTACAAGAGAAGAGAGTTCGATGTCGTGTAACTCTACACTATTAAACAGTAGCAATAATGAGATATTGGCTCTCTTAGCTGTAGCACTCTGGATACCCTTCATGCTAAGCTCAAGATTTTCTACATCAAGACTAAACATATTCTCATTCAAAGTCTCATTTGAGATAATAACACCAAACTTTTTTGCATTCTCTTCCATGAGAAAGTAAAGACTCTCTTTTGGTGAAAATAGAATCATAAATTTGCAACAAAGAAGATACTATATGCTAAGAAGATAGATATTTTTTTTACCATTTGATCTCCAAGTCTAAACTCGCTTTTGTCTCACTTAAACGTTTTATTTTTAATCTACTTCATATGAAAAGAGTCATTGAGTATCTTAGAGGGAGTAGTCTATTTATGGTTCGAGCATCTACACTTTTTGCGCTGAATAGTGATAGAACTCTTTTCTCTTTTTATAGATAAACCTGCACTTTTTTATGTTACTTTGCATTAAAATTCTATTAATACTCTTCTTTATTTTTTCTTTATTTGCATAGACATTTTTAAGTGCACTCAAATCAACTGCTAACTTTTCACTCTCTTTATATGCGGCCTTCACTTCTACAAGTTCATCTTTTAATGTACTCAAATGTGATATTACAAAGATAAGAATAACAAGAAGTAGTCCGCCAAGATGTAAAGGATTTATTTGGTTCATATCTTCATCTCCAACTTCAATACTCCAGAATGAAAAACTCTTTGTAAATTTCACATTTTTACTCTTGCAGAGTCTTTTCAATACTCTCTGAACCACCTGCTCTCACGCCAGATATATTTACAATTAAGAGAGATTTTCTATACTCAATTAATGTAATATGCTGATTTTTAGTAAGATGCATACTTAAAAAATAGGATATATACTCTCTTAGCTTGCTCTGTTTAGTATAGATACCTTTATATTTATTCTGAAGTGATCTATTTTGCAATATCGTTGATTTGAGCTTATATCTTTGAAAAAGTGCCTCTTTTTCTGCTGTTATATTCTCGATTTTTTCTGACCTTATAATAGACTCACCAACGAGCAAAATAATAAGTGCCATCAGTAGCCCTGCTATAGTATAGAGACTGCTGTTTTTAACAATATGTCCATACTGTTGTAATTTAACACTCTCTTTTGAGAGTTCTTTTGCCTCTAAGTTTAAAGCATCATACTCACTAAACCACTCAATCGGGACGAGCAATTACTAACTCATTTTCAGATAGATCACTTGTGACTCATTTATTTTTATTGGGCGCTCTAAGCTAGAGAACTCACTCTGTGCAAAGTGTATACTGCTTACATCCGAGAGTGCAATTGCTCTTGTCTTGTAAAAGTTTGAGTATAGCTTTATCTTCATAAGCAAAAATAAAAAAATCATCTCCTCTTTTATATGCACTATAACTATATTGACCTGCGGGAAGCATATCCTCAAAAATTGATGGAAGTAGCTTTTTCACCTCTCTTACATATTTGACACGAAGCGATAGCTTTTGTACCCAATACAAAGATGGAGATAAAATGATGGAAACTTTTTCCCTTTTCATAGGCGCCGCTCTCTTGAGTCATTGGGTCTAAAAAGACTACATTACTGCTATGTTTAAATCTCGTAAACAAAGTTTGATCCCTTTTTATTTTTTATATCATACTCAAAGATAATATTTGAAGTGTTAGTACCATCAATAATTTCAATAGAAACAAGTATGTATGGCTCAAAAAAGCTTGTCTTATATTTGGACAATCTAAATTTTTCTTCACTATTGAGATTTAAATCAGTAGGTTTTTCTATAAAACCCTGCCCCTGCCTTAAGCTCAGTTGCTCTCTCTTTTGTGGTGCCAAGCATCATCCCCACACTTCAACCGTTGCATGATTTACATCTATAGTTGTATTTGCATCTTTTGTAAAGTAGAGTAAGTTCTCAATATTTATTTTTTTTATACTATTATCATTATATTCTTGTGTATAAAAATCGTTTATTTTTGCTAAATGTTTAGAGGAAGCCACATAATCTCGAAAAAGATAAGAGTTTTCATCAAAAATATTTGTATTATAGCTATTATCAACTTTAATACCGCCCATAGCATCGAGGAGAGTATCTATATAGACAGTATCAACTCCTTTGCTTTGAGCATAATACTTCATAGAATTAATACGATACTCATTTAAATTTTTCAGATTAAATTTTGAACGTGCTGATTTAATATTTAAAATTATTTTTCAGACCTGCATACTCAAAAGGTATAAATTCAGCCTGTGATAAAAATAGTGACATTCCTGTAACGGATCTTTCTTCGGCAATCATTTGGAGTTCACTATTTTTGAGATAGTATCTTGAGTATGTCCTCTATTAATAATCTACTCTGATACATAAACTTTTCATTTTTCATCTGGAAACTGGCACTGTTTACCTGCTTGAGTCCTACTCCAATTGCAACTGTTATGACTATAATAAACATAACAGTTATAAGCAGTGCTATAGCATGTTTGGATCTTTTCATTACTGAATACTCATAGAAAAGATTGGTAACAACATAGCCGCAACAATAAAACCTATACTTCCCCCAACAAAAGCATAAGTGCTGGTTCAAGAAGAGTAAGAAGCAGTGCGATTTTATCTCTGTTCTCTTCAAAATAGAGTTCTGAAATATTTGTTAATACATTTTCCACCTGTGAAGTCTCCTCCCCCAGTGCTATTGCTTGAATAAATGAGTTGTCTAGTTTTGTGCCATGATTCATGCAGAGCATTCGAGAGTAGTTTTCCCTCAACAACTTTTTACTAGTACTGCTACAAAGAGCTCTTTTATGACTCTATTGTTGAGGATATTTGCACTAAGATTAATAGTTTGTACAAAAGGAACACCTAGAACGAGTCAGCAAAGGAGGCTATGTATGCAAATCTTGCCAACTCGCTTTTGAGTGTAATAGTACCAAAAAGAGGAAGTTTTAGCATAAGGGCATCAACTCCATATGCGAAAGAGTAAAAATTTTTCTTTAAAAGCACAAAAGATACTGCACTCAAAAATATAATTACTAAAATTGCTTGAAAATTGTGACTAAAAAAATCACCTGCCGCAATAACAAACTTGTGTCGCTTTTGGAAGTTCTTGATCCATACTCTCAAAAATACCTGTAATTTGAGGAACAACAAATGTAAGCATAAAAGCAATCATAACTAAAGAGATAATAATCATAAAAGAGGGGTAAGCAAATGCTCCTTTAATCTCCTTATGTATTCTATCTTGCTCTTTAAAAAACGTGAAAGCTCTAAAAGTACCTCATCAAGGATACCTCCACTCTCACTTACTTTAATAGATTCTTTAAAAAATGGTGGCAATTCTACAATTTTTTGTGCCTCTAAAGCCGTATAAAAATTCTTCCCTTCATCAAGGTATGTACTGACTGTGGTCAAAAAAAGTTTCATTTTTTTATTGTGATCGTAATGAGACTGCACAATTTTTAGTGCTGAGACAATACTAATACCTGAGCGAATATACATAAGAGTTCACGTCGAGAGTCGCGCTAACTCTTTGGGTGGGGATTTTATATTTTGTAGTAAAACTAAAACGCTCAAAAGAGGAGCTATTATCCTCTTTAAGAGATTGATAGATAATACCTTTTGCTTTGAGTTTTGACTTTGCTTCTAAGAGGAGACAGCTTCTACTCGGTCATTAACTTTTTTACCTTCTGAATTAATACCTCTATATTTAAATATCATTGCATCATCTCTTGGTTTATTTTTTGTCTTTGTTCTACCGCATCATTAAGTGAATCATAACTCTGGGTCGGTGTAAAATAACTCGAATAATCGTATGCTTTATTTTCATACACAACAATTACTTGATCTGAAACAAAATTTTTATCTACTTTAAAAAGAGAAGCAGACATTTTCTTGTACACCTTCTTTATTAAAAAAGTTCGCTCTTTTTCTCTATGGCACCTTGTAGGAAGTCATATCTATAGGTTTCTACACTTGAGTTAAAAAAACTTTTTATCTCTTTCACTCTCTTTTTATCTTGATAAATAGAGCACTCGCTACAATCATCTAAACATAGCAGTGTAACACTCTGAGCATTTTGCATGTATGACATCAGATACTCTTTTAGTCTCTCAAAACTGGGGGTGACACTCTCTTGCTTATAATTTTGCAGTTTGCTAATAACCAAGGTATAAACCACCCCGATAATAACAATTACAATCATCAGTTCTATAAGAGAAAATGCCTTTTTCAAAATCTATTTACATTCACTCAATTTAATATCTTTAGCACCCTCTTTACCACCCTCTTTTTTATCAGCACCTAAAGATATAAGCTCTATTTTTCCCTCATCATTGAGATAGATAAACTCTTCTCCCCAAGAATCTTTTGGCATTTTTCCATCTTTAAAATATTCAGATGTTTTTGTTAAAATTGCCAGACCCTCTTCTGTTGATGGATAGACACTATTTTTAATTTTGTACATATCTAATGCACCATCATAAATACTTTTCATCTGCACACAGACCAAATTACGTTTTGCTTCTTCGCCTTTACCTGTAAGGCTCGGCATAACCATAGGCTGCTTAAGAGTCCAAGTATAACGATTACTATCATTAACTCTATAAGAGAGAATGCATTTCTTTTTTTTACATTTTGCATAAAAATTGCCTTTTATATTATTTATCTTATTATAGTGAAAAATAGTTGCAGTTTTACTACATTTTAAATTTTTAAGTCTGTTTTGATTGAATTTTGAAGTTTTTTTACAAAAAAAGAGACTCTTCTCCAGATACCTGCAGGCACATAACCATCTAAGGGTGTGCCGCTGTATTCCTACCCTGACACATTATCTTATATAATCATTGCACAGGTCTAAAGAAGAGAACTGAAATTATATCTAAATAGTTTTATTTACACCTTAATTGTATCAATAGCTTGTTTAATGGCAGTAATATATGCAGTGTACTCCAAAAGATGCATCTTTATCTGTAGCCGCGAACTCTAACTCACGTGCCATATCATAAAGTTCATCAAATTTTTAAATTTCCTGCACTCCCTTTAATAGAGTGAGCAGAAGATCTAATAGTATCATAATCACTACTCTGTATAGCCGAAATAATAGTTTCAACTATGGGCAAGGACTCTCTTCTAAAAAACTTGCAATTAAAAGTGGTATATGTTTTACTTTTAAGCCTATATCTCCTGCCATCTTTTGATGATCAATAGAAGAGTAGTCTGGATTGGTAACTGGCATGATAAATTCCTAATACATTTTTTATTATAATAACTAAATATATTTAAAGGAAGCATAAAAGTGATTTATATAATTACAGCACTTAAGAGTGAAGCACAAGCTTTTGTAGATAAATATAAACTGCAAAAACATGCACTCAAAAACTACTACTCTCTTTAGATAATACAGATATGAAAATTATTGTAAGTGGAGTAGGTGTGGATAATGCAAGAGTTGCAACACAAACACTTATTGATGCTTATGACATTAGTGATGAAGATATCTACCTCAATATCGGTATTTGTGCTGCAAGTAAACAGTTTTGTATTGGAGAACTTCTGAGTATAGGATCTATTTGCTACCATAAAAAGATTACTCATTTGAAAGATTCACTACTCTCTTTGCTTACCTTAGATGAACAAAGCAGTATTGAGAGTGCTCCTATCGTGGATATGGAAGCTTATGGGTTTTATGATGCTATCATTCATTCACCTGCTATTAAAAACTTTTATATCTTTAAGGTTGTCAGTGATCACTTTGAGCCATATATGGTCACAAAAGATTTGACAAAAAAACTTATCTTTAATCAAATTGATGCTATAAATAACTCTATAAAACTTATATAAAAATATTGGGAGAGAAGATGAGATATTTTATACTACTTTTATATCTTTGGTTTTACTACTGCATGCTCAAGTAAAAGATACAGAGCTTAAAAAGATGATAGGACATATGCTCATCGTTGGTTTTGATAACCAAGTAGTCCAATATGATTCTAAAATAGTATTAGATATAAAAAACTACAATCTTGCTGGTGTCACTCTTTTTGATAAATTTTATAAGCAAAAAGAGAGTAAAAAATATTCTCTCACCCTATCAAATTCAAAATCTTACAAAAGAAATAAGAAAATTTGCACAAAGAGAGTTATTTATCTCTATAGATCAAGAGGGTGGAAAGGTTGCTAGACTAAAACCAAAATATGGTTTTGAGCAAATTCCCAGTGCATCGAGTGTAGCTACTATGAGCCTCGATGAAGCAAGTGCAATATACAAAAAAAATGCGAAAATGCTTCACACAAGTGGTATTAATACGAACTTTGCACCAGTTGTTGATTTAGCAATAAATAAAAAAAATAGAGTTATAGTAGGGCTTGAGCGTTCTTATGGAACAACTTCTAAAGAGGTGCTAAAATTTGCAAAAGTAATGATACAAGGAGCAAAAAAGAGCATATAATCTCCGTAATAAAGCATTTTCCCAGGGCATGGATCCTCTTTGGGAGACTCCGCATAAAGGTTTTGTAGATATTAGTGATACTTGGTCAAAAAGAGCTAGAACCTTATCAAGAACTCATAAATCAAAATATGGTAGAGATGATTATGAAGTGCCCATGTCTTTAATTCTCACCTAGATGATAAATATCCAGCTACTCTCTCCTATGCCATCAATACAGAGCTACTGCGTGAGAAGATGCACTACAAAGGGTATTATCATCAGTGATGATATGCAAATGCATGCCATATCTCAACATTACTCTTTAGAAGAAGCAACATCTCTTGCCATAAATGCGGGAGTAGATATACTCCTTTTGGAAATCAACTTTCTCATAACAGTACAAAGAGATTGTAGATGCTATTTACAAAAATGTAAAAATGGCACTATTTCTCGTAAAAGAATTATAGAAGCAAATAAAAGGATTGATACCCTTCTTATGAGTTACAAAATCAAACAAAAGCCAATAATTTTTACAAAAAAACGTATACGACTCACGCAAGAATATATTCAAAATCATTATAATCTTAAAGTATCAGATATAAAAATACAACCAAAAATGATTGTAGTTCACTGGACTGCAATTGAAGATTTAAATAGAAGTTTTGAACGTTTTAACCAAGAACTTCTCTTTAGTGATAGGGCAGATATAGCAAAAGCTTCAGCACTCAATGTCTCAACACATTATCTTATTGATAGAGATGGGGAGATTTATCAGCTTATGCCAGACAATATCATGGCACGTCATGTAATAGGTCTTAATTACTCTAGTATAGGAATTGAGAATGTTGAGTGGCGAAGGAAATATTGAAGAAGATTTAACACAAGCACAGCTCCAAGCAAATATTATGCTTATTAAATATCTCAAAGAAAAATATCCTGCTATTGAGAATATCATTGGACATTATGAGTATAGGGAGTATGAAGATAGCCAACTCTGGCTAGAGAAAGATCCTCACTATAGAGACTAAAAGAATAGATCCAGGCAAAAGATTTATGAAAAACATTATAAAAGCTTTGAATGAATAGCAGTTTTAGTTCTCTTGATTGGTTCATATTTTTAGTATATTTTGTTATATTAGCAGGTAGTTCTTATCTCTTTTCTCGTACAAAAATAGACTCCTCTCGAGACTATTTCAGTGCATCAAACTCTATGCCAATGTTTGGAGTTTCCATCTCTATACTTGCAACTTCACAATCTGCTGCAACCTTTTTAGGTGTTCCAGAGTTCTCTTATGCACATAATTTTACACTCTTGGGATTTTACTTCTCCTCTCTTTTAGGTGTTTTATTTGTTGCAAAATATTTTGTACCAAAATTTTATGATATCAAAGCACTTACTGTTTATGAACTTCTTTGAGATTCGTTATGGAGAAGTGGCAAAAAACAAGCGGGAGTGATGTTCTTAGTAGGTCGAATCATGGCTAGTGGAGCTAACGGCTATATATTGCACTCTTGCTATTAGTATGATACTGTTTTTAGATATATCTTTTGTACATATGAGTCTCTTTTCTATTGCTATCTTACTCCTTGGGGCTTTACTTTTTATACATATTTTGGAGGAGTAAGATCGGTCATATTTAGTGATATTATTCAAGCACTAACATATGTTAGTGCTGGTTTGTTAGTTCTTTTTTATCTCTATAATTCACTCGATGGAATAGATATATTTGCTACCTTCGCAAGCAGATAATAAACTGCAGTTTATAGATACAGCCCTCAATGCAAAATTTGGTATAGTAGGACTACTCAGTGGTTGGTTCTTACTCAATGTTGCTGCACTTTGGGCTTGACCAAGACATGACGCAACGGGTACTTACTTGTAAGGATAAAAACCCAAGCAAGTCGTTCACTTATACTCTCTATACTCCTAACAATTCCTGTAGTTCTTCTTTTTTAAGCATAGGAGCTCTTCTTTTGTTCATTATGAAAACCACTCACTTACACAAGAGTTTCATGGTGAAAAATAACTATATTTATGTACTATATTCTCAATGAAATGCCCGAAGGTTTACGAGGATTTGTAACAGTAGGTGCAATAGCCAAATGCACTCTCTAGTACAAACTCTGTTTTAGGTGCAATGGCTTCTGTTGCTATTGAAGATCTCTATAAACCTTGGAAACTACAAAAGAATCCAGATACAGATGATGCATATTTTCTACAAGCTTCACGCAGAGCAGTACTTCTTTTTGCTTTGAGCCTTTTTGCCATGGCAATACTCTCTTATTTTTGGCAAAGATATGCCCAACTCTCTCTCATAGGCTTTGCATTAGGTGTTATGTCTTTTGCATATACTGGGCTCCTTGGTCTCTTCTTCTCAGCAATTTTCACACAAAGAGGTAGTGCGAAAGCTGTCCCTTTTGCACTGGGGAGGTGGTTTTGTTAGTGTTTTAGCACTTCAGCCCTATATCTTCGGCTTAAGTATAGGTTTTTCTTGGCAGATATTATTGGGAAGTTCTTGTAAGTTTTACAATTATGCAAGCTACTAATTCAAGTGACTAAATGATGTTACGGATTAGGATGGCGTGACAAAATATCTATCTTTTTGTCTATTTTTTCTATTTCATCTACACTTTTACTATACTGTTTACTCTTCTTAAGCCAAAATAACACCGCTTTTCTCCTCAATAATTCCATACCAAATTAGACAACAAGCCAACTTGTTCTATAATTAGGTACTTTAAAGTGAAAAAGTTGCACCTAAAATTTTCACCTGATGGGTGCAACTTTTTCCAAATAACAGGTGTAATTATGCCACAAAAAATATTAAATTTTGGACTACAATCCACAAACGAGAAATTAACACCAAGAACAGGTGTTGCAATATTAGGAGAATACCTTAAGGGGATGAACCTTGAAGAGCTTTGTAATATGAATTTACCTAAAGCTAAACGCAATAACGGGTACTCGGCATTTGAGTTTATCTATCCCCTAATCTTGATGTTACATAGTGGTGGTCGCTTTCTTGATGACATAAGAGAGATAAAAGTAGATGAGGCACTAAAAACACTTCTAAAAATAAAAAACATTCCAACATCAAATGCCTTCTCAAAATATCTTCGTAAACATGGGATTAATGGTGAAAAAGGTATGAGAGAGATAAATAAACAATATCTTAAAAGATTTCTAAAACTCACTTGAAAGAGGAAGAACTTGATTCTTAGATATTGATGCAACATTCATTGAAGCTCATAAGAATACAGCAAAGTGGTCATATAAAGATGCACCTGGTTATATGCCTATGGTTGGGCATATCAATGGAGGCTATGTCATTGATGTAGATTTCAGAGAGGGTAATGAGGCACCAGCAAGTAAAAACCTGGAGTTTATAAAACAATGTGTCTTGCAACTTCCAATAGGTAAGAAGTTTGATAGATTTAGAGCTGATAGTGCCTCTTATCAAGCAGATATTTTCAACTACTGTGAAGAGAAAAATATACTCTTTACAGTCACTGCAAAAAAGAATAAGAATGTATTTGATGCTATCAAGAGCATTCAAGATGAAGAGTGGCAAACTTTCTCAAAGAGAGAAAAAGTAGCAGAGTTTACTCATGCTATGCAAGATACTGATAATGCTTTTAGAATGATAGTGATTAAAAAAGATATTACTCCTACTCTTCCAACTCTTGAAGAATATATCTCAGATGCAGTGATGATGCAACATCAAGATGAAATCTTTTACTGTATTGCTACAAATGACAATGATTTAACACCAGAAGAGATAATCAAACTCCACCGCCAACGTGGGGAAACAAGTGAAAATAAAATTAAAGAACTCAAAAATGGTTTCAACATGAGCTATCTTCCAAGCTCAAACCTTGAAGCAAATGCTTTTTATTTTCAGATTGGAACCCTGTCTTACAATTTATTCTTACTCTTCAAACAGATTTTAGATAAAAACTTACAGAAGCATACAGTTAAGACAATTAGATATAAACTCTATAATATCGCTGGTAAGGTTATTACACATGCAAGAAATATAATACTAAAAGTGAATGAGAAGTTTATCAATATACTTCAAACCATCAGGCAAAAAGCATATGAAGAGAGTTTACAGTGAAAAAACTTAGAGCATACACAAAATCAAAAGCAAGCATAATTCAAAAACCAAAACCCAAGACTATTACCTGAAAAACCATAAAATCAGTCAAAATAGAAAAAAATCAATACAGATGGAGCCAAAAATATGTAACGTCTAATTTCCTAGCCTTATTAGGTGTTTCTGGATTAAAAAAAGATGAGATTTTTATGAATTTGGAGGTGATGGGAATGTTATGGAATTATTTGGGGTTATATCCAAATTTGACTTAACAATACAAATGATATATAATATCTCTAAAATGGATAAATATGAGTAACTTATATGTAGGTGTTATGTCTGGTACAAGTTTAGATGGAGTAGATATTGCACTCTGCGAAATATCTACAGACTCTGTAAACTACTCTATGCAAATGAATTTGTCTTTCCTCAAAAACTTAAAGAGAGTATTTTGAAATAATATCCCTGCCAACAACTCTGAAAAATCGGCAAACTTGACCATCAACTCGGTGAACTTTTGCAGACTCTATCCTGGAATTTTTTCATATGCACTCTATAGATATGCACGAAGTGAAAGCTATTGGTCTGCATGGTCAAACACTTTGGCATGAACCTTTAGGAGACACCCTTTACTTTGCAAATTGGTGATGCAAATATTGTTAGTGAAGAACAGGCATAACTACTATTGCAGATTTTAGACGTATGGATATGGCAATGGTGGGGAAGGTGCTCCTTTGCACCGCTGTTTCATCAATTTTTATTTTCTCACCTCCAAGGAAATATAGCAATCTTAAATATAGGTGGCATAGCAAACATTACCTTTTAGGTGATGTATTAGAGGGCTTTGATGTAGGCTGTGGAAATGTTTTACTCGATATTTGGATGCAAAAGAGCTGTCAAAAAGCATATGATACGGATGGAGCATTTGAGCAACAGGAGAGGTGCTGCCTCAACTACTAGAGAGTATGCTCAAAGACCCCTATTTTGCAAAAACTTCCTCCAAAAAGTACTGAAGAGAGTATTTTAATGAAAAGTGGATTAACTCTTTTTTACCGCTTTTGCATACATATAAAAACAGAGACATACAAAGAACTCTCCTTGAACTTGTTGCCCGGAAGCATTGCTCAAGTGCTTCAAAAAAGAGAGATAAGGACAATGGTACTCTGTGGAGGTGGAGTAAAAACAGCTTTTTACTCAAAGAATTGATGCACTTACAGAGTGTGAAGTCAAAAGAAGTGATGATTTTGGTATAGATGGTGATGCACTTGAGGCAATGGCTTTTGCTTAGTTTGCAAAAAGTTTATTTATGAGAGAAGAAATAGATTTATGCTCAATTACTGGATCGAAAAAAGCTCTCTCTTAGGAGCAATATATGGATAAGATAAAAATATGGTTACAAAAGACTCCTTTTACGACTATAACTGCACACCTCTTTTGGGGATGCCTCTTTTCGTCAATATTATCGTATTTCAAAGGAGATACAACTCTTATCTTGATGGATAGCTCCCAGAACTCTCCTCCTATTGATCCTTTATAGATGTAACACAAAGGCTCCATGCTGTAGGTGTCTCTGCTCCACAGATTATCGAACAAGATAGAGATAAAGGCTATCTTCTACTCGAAGACTTTGGAGATATTGTATTGCTTAAGAAACTAGATAAAACAAACTTTTATATCTATTATAAACAGGCTATACATGATAATGAAAATGCAAAATGCTTCTACTGCGTTCACCCCTTTATGATAAAGAATTTTTACTTTTTGAGATGCAACTCATGCAAGAGTGGTATTTAGAGAAAAACTCTCCCTAAAACTCTCACGCAAAGAAGAACAAATGCTTGATACAACATGTAAGAGTATTGCTAAAATTGTCTAGATTCCCAGCCCTCTCAAAAATGTATTTGTTCATCAGTGTGACTTTCACTCACGCAACCTGATGTTAAAAGAGGATGGCACACTTGGTGTATTATCTGCACCATCAAGATGCTAGTGAAATTTTGAGGCTATAATGTATGATTTAGTCTCACTTTTAAAAGATTGCTACATCGCATTTGGAGCGTGAAGAGACATCTGAAACTTCTCCTTCTTTTTAAAGGCGAAAAGGCATAGATGGGAGAAGATGCTCTTTTTGCTAAAATGGTTTGATTTTATGGGTCTACAGCTAAGATATTAAAGTGCTTGGAGTCTTTTCACGCTTGTGAAAATCGTCAGACAATAAAAATGGCTATTTAAAAGATATTCCTCTTGTTTTAAAGTATACTATAGAGACTGCCGCACTCTACGAAGAGACGCAAGCTCTTTGTATATTTTTACAAAAGAATACAATAGCATGAAAGCTATGATACTTGGCAAAATTGGTAGAGGTGAGCGTGATGCGTGACCTCTGACAGATACTCTGCCAAAGTTCCCACTTATACAAGTTAGAGAAAACCACTCATTGTATGGCATAGAGAAAATCTTGCTCTGTGGAGGTTTTGAAGATATTGCTTATAAATATTGCCTCTATATTAGGATACAAAATTCCTGGAGTTACTGTGGAGATGGTTCCGCTTGGGGAGTTAATATACCTACCCGATGAGCAAAAACTTGAGTGCACTTGAGTCTGCTGGTGGTATTAAGAAGGCATTACCTCTCTTAGGGAGATAAAACTTTTTTAGTACTCAATGGTGATATCTTTTGTGTAATCTATCAGTTTGATCCCTCATTTTAACTTAGGCAATAAACTTTGCACATCTCATACTTGTACCTAATCCCCCGCACAATCTCAAGGGAGATATTTGGCTTAAAAGATGGGCATACCTGTAATCCAGGCAATAAACTTTTCACCTTTTCGGGTATAGGCTACTACAATCCAGATTTTTTTGCCGATGTAGAGTTACAAAAAAAGCCCCACTTGCACCTATTCTTTCAGTACAAAGGCTATAGACAAAAAGAGTCTCAGTGGTACACTGTTTAACAATATATGGCACGATATTGGAACACCTCAAAGATGGCAAGCAAAGAGATAAATAATGATGATAAAATTTCATTACTCACACTTAGTCTGACAACACTTCTTTTCTCCGACTATACAAACTGTAACTTTAAAAATAGAAAAATATATCCTCTTAAGTATGTCACAGATGCTGTTAAAAACGGTGTCTCCCACAAGTATGCAAATAGTTTTTTACTCTCCTACTTTAAAACAAAGAAATTTCGATGAAGCTCACTCGAAATATATACAGCCAAGCAAACTAGAGTACCATAGAAACAAAGAGAAAAAAGCCAATAATGTCCCTCCCTCTTTGTGAAAACCGAAAAATGATAGATAATCTAAAAAGTAGTAAAGAAGCATATGACTTTGCTGAAAAAAAAGTATGGTGTCAATCGTGAGATAGACCGTTAAGCAATCTTACTTATAAGAGACATCAAATTAGGTAAAATCAAACCAAAACATGATGCTTTTGTGGTTTTCAATACTATTTTAATGCGAACACAAGGCAAAACATCGCGCGGAGAAGTGGTATTCGCTAAAAATGAGTAGTACAAATATGGTTTCTATCATTACATTACTGCATGAAGGAAAAAAGGACTTTCTCCTGAAGCATGCGCCCTTGCTAGCTCTTATGCTGGAGCAGTGGAATAGCACAATTTATGCCAAACAGTCTTCATCTATGCAAAATCTTTTAGAGGTAAAATTGGGGATGCGGACACAAATGGAAGATGCGCAGTCTCTGTTGCTTATTTTTTACAAGTGTAAAAAGGCTAGCTTTCATACACTTATGGAGTGGAAAAGTAGGAGATGTTACGACAGTTGAGAGTGCTTGGTATGATTATGCATTCAAATATACAGATGCTTCATTTGTATATGAAAAAAGCAAAAGTGGTAAGCTCTACAACTGCTTTACAAAGAAAAAACCAGAACTTAACTATATGAGTTATGCCAAAAGAAAATTACAAAAAGCATAAATAAATCCCTTCAAATTATGCATTAGAGTGCTTCGTCTTGCTTTTGAAGCACATAAAGAGCTATGATAAAGAACTTCATTGATTAACATCAACCTCTAAACTTCCACTTATATCTGCAAAAATAAAGATAGTTTATCAACATCTTCCTCCCAAAACGCCACTTTTTTGTTGGAGTAATTGCATTACACCCATTACTTCGTGCTTTGAATTAAAGATAGGCACTGCTAGTATGGACTTTGTGACATAACCGCTCTTATCTATTGTACTGAAAATCGTTTATTTTCATAAGGGCTATTTTCTATCTGTGCTTTTTTTTGCTTATATGCTTCACCTACTATTCCAGAATCTAAAGAGATAACAATAATACTACCATGCCATCATTAAGACGACTCCAAAGCATATTGTCTTGAGCATCAACATAAATACAGAACACCTATCTAATGCAACTAACCTTTTACCTTGCCAACAAGCTCTAAAACAGTATCTACCTCATCAACTGCCATCAACTCGACCAAACTCTGCAATTTGTGCCATGATTCATCTACTTCTTTCCTTTCTTCTATCTCTTCTAAAAACATTTGTCAACCAAAAATCCTACTACATAGTGCAAAAGATCATAACCATATCTTCAATACTCAAAATCTTCCTCTTTATTGAGCAGTTGCAATACTCCTATAATTGCTCTTTTTGTTAAATATATAAGG
>JAUZRZ010000024.1 GCA_030949945.1 Sulfurimonas sp.
TTTACCAAATAAAGTCGCTTATTAGAAAGTATACAAAACTAGAAAAAAAATCTGAAAATATTAAAGAAAAATTAATTAAAGTTTTAAAAGATGAAGATCTAAAGTCCTTAAGCTATTCAGATGGAACTTTTGAGGTCAAAAAATGATTAAATATCTACTATTATTTTGCCTATATTTCAGTCTTGCAGCTGCAGATACTTTTAAAATAGCCGGAACATTTTTATCCATGGACTATGTAGAAACTTCTAGGAATGGAAGCTTTTTAGATTCTGAAAAAAGCAACTACAGTGAGATACCAGGACTGGATATATCCTATGCAAAAACAATGGGAAATGGTTCAGGTGGAGCAAATGAAAGTGCATTAACTTTTGGACTGGAATTTTCTCAAGGAGCGACTGATTATGATGGATTTTTACAATCCACAGGTACACCAACGCTCATTCCATTCAAAACTACAACACAGAACATGATAATAGAACCAAAAATAAGATGGAGCGAAACAAATAAAGGTTCAAAATACGACATAGGTGTATTTGCATCTCTAGGCTATAGGTATTGGGAGAGAAACCTTGGTAGCCAATATGGATACCAAGAACAATACAGCTGGTTTTACCCAGAAGTAGGTTTAAAAATGTTGTTTCATGAATCAAATTGGCATATTGGCTTAGAATTTGCGTATCAATACGCTTACAAGCCAAAGATGTATGCGGCAATCAACAATGGAATTGACTTTGATTTAGGTAATACCTATGGATATTATTATGAAATTCCATTAGTTTATGATATTAATCGCAACTATTCTATAGAAGTTGCTTATAAGGCAGATTATTGGTCTATAGATGCTTCAAATGTAGTTGATGGTTATTATGAACCATCAAGTCAAACAAACAATCAACAAATAAGTATAGGTTTAATAATAAAATGGTAATAGATTTACAAAAAATTGCTATCGCTTTTGGAGTTTTAGTTTTTATTCAAGTTTCTCAATGGTTTTATTTCAACTCTGAAATCGATACACTTAGTACAGAACTTATTGAAAAAAAGGAAATTCTTTCGAGCTTAGATAGACTTCAGAACAAATGGTCAAAGAAAAATCAAGAAGATGAATTGCAAAGAGTCCTTAAGTTTTTATCTGCTTTTGACATAGATTACACACTAAAAGAAACTCAAAAGAAGAAATTCATTACAGTAAATCTTCAAAATAAAAATACAGACAGAGCTGTTTCTTTTTTTATAAATAAAAGTATTACTATCAAAAAGTTTAATATTAAAAAAATAGATCAGAATAACATCCAACTATTGGTGGAAATTTAATGAAAAAAATTCTCAATATAATTTTTTTATCTTTTATATTCTTAGCATCATTTATTATATTTTTTCCAAAAGAAAAGGTTTATTATTTTGCCCAAGAAAAACTTGCAATCCATGAAATTAACATAGAATCTAAAATCGTAGAATCTCAACTATTTTCACTTGATTTACAAGAGAGCACTCTCTTACTATCAGGATCTCCCATTGCAAAGATAAAACACTTAAATATTTCCCTTTTTGGAATGCGTATAGAAGACATAAGAGGAATCGGTGCATTTGAGCATACAGTACCATCTCTAACTCAGGTAGACATAGCTTATAAACCAGGTGTCTTTGCTGTTGCAAGTGGAGATTTCGGAGAGATTACTGCTAGTTTTAAACTAAGTGATATGAAAATAATTTTAAAAGCAAACATGCAGCAAGCAACAAAAAACAAGTACTCTATGATTTTTGCAAAATTTAAAAAAGTAGGAGACAGTTATGTATATGAAATATCTTTATAGTCCATTACTCAGATACTCTTTACTTTTAGGTATGCTTGGAGCTACATTATCAACAATAGCTTCTCTTTTTCTGCCAAACCAATATTTTCCTCAAGAAAATAGAGTACCCGATACTACTGAAACAACTTTTAAAGTTGCAAAAGCCTTTGGCATACAAAACAAAGAAGAAGTCCAACAACACATCACAAAAAAAGAAGCCTCTCAAGACTTTTTACTTAAAGCATTTACAATTAACTCCATATTACTCTCCCAAGGAGAGGACATGGTCATTGCAACTGATGTTAAGGGTGGTGTATTTTTATATATCGGTGATTTCTATAAAACTTATGAACTTACAAATGTGTATTCAAAAAAGGCAAAATTTAAAAAGGGTATACATTACTACTGGGCATTTTTAAATCCTGATGATGAGAAAAACTTCAAAGAAAATACGAATCCCTCAGCTTCTCTTTCAAAGACTGGACAATCTAAACCTCTAAGAGAAACAACAGCAAAAAAAATGTTTGAAGAGATAAAGTATAAAAATGGAACCTATTATATTCCCAAAGATTTTCTTCAAACTTTTTCTGATCCAAGTACTTTCATATCAACTATACGCGCTCAAGTATACAGAATTAACAATGCAATAAGTTTTAAAATCACATCCATTAAAGCATCTTCCATATTTACAAAACTTGGAATAAGAAGAGGTGATCTGATTGTAAAGATGAATAATCAGCCCTTTACATCACCATCTCAACCAATTCAACTCTTTCAAAATTTGAAAAACTTAAAAGAACTCCAACTCACCATTCAAAATCAAGGTAAAACAAAGGAATTAAAATATGAAGTATATTAAACTCATTTTAGCATTCACGCTAATCTCCACCACATTGTTCGCAAAAGAGATCACAATTAACTTTCAAAGTACACCAATCATAGATGTTCTACATTAAATAATAATGGTACTGTGTCATGGACTTTTACAGCAAGTGCAACTGATATAGCTCCAGGTATAGAAGGTAATGTAACAATTACTTATAACGTAACTGATATTTATGGTGCTACTTCAGCTGATCAAAATATCACTTTCGATACTAACTCTACAATATAATAAGCCAAAACTCTCTCTAGTTAACTCGTTCCCAAGCTCTGCTTGGTAACGGAAAAAAGGTGCCAGAAAAAAGGTGCCAGGCACTCTTTTGTAATTATGAATGCCTAGAAAAGAAAGATACGCACAAAAAGTGCCATGCACTCTTTTGAAACTTTTCTTAATTTTTAAGAAAAAAGGTTGTCAAGGCAAAAAAGGTGCCAGGCACCTTTTTGAAAACTAATCTTATTTTAATATTAAATTTATTATAATTATGAACTGCCTAGAAAAGAAAGATACGCAGAAGCGGGACATTATCACATTATCAATCGTGGAGTAGAAAGAAGAGATGTCTACTTAGAGCAAGAAGATTATAACTTTTTTGTAACTAATCACCCTATTTAAAGCTAAAAACAATTCAAAAATTCAGCTCAAAATACCTCTTAAAAAAGCCTATTTATAGGGTTTTTTAGCTATAATATCTTTAAATAAAAAGAGGGTTTATGCTTGAAGAAAAATAGAATAAAATATCAATTTTCATTAAAATCAAAAGAAGAATTAGAACAACTAACACATGAAGAATTACTAAAATATGTGAATGATCTTCAAGATAATTCAATACAAGAAAAGCCACCGAAGCCCTGAAGAATATGCCCTCGGGGTACCATAACTCAAGTATCTCACCATCAAGTGAGATAGCACCTCCCAAAAAAAGAAACAATAAAAACCAATCTCTTCGAGAGAAGAGTAATAAAAGTGTTGGTGGGCAATTAGGAAGAGATGGAGTTACACTTTTACAAAGTGATACTCCTGATGAGATTGTTACACTGCCTTATTCTTTGACGCACTGTAAAAAGTGTAATGTCGATATATCTACTGTAGTAGCTAAACTCAAAGAGAGGAGACAAGTTCTTGATATTGAACTCTCATCTATTGATAATAAAATAACAGAGTATCAAAGCTTCTCTAAAAAGTGTTTCTCTTGTGGATATGAAAATCATGACAATAGTTCATTTACAATAGCTCCAAATATAAGTTATGGTTCAACTGTTATAGCGATGGTTGCATATCTAAATGTTTCTCAATATATGTCAAATATGCGAATAGTAGCACTTATGAAGAATCTATTTAACATCAAACTATCAGAGGGAAGTATTACAGGTTTATTAGCAAAAGCTTCAAAGCTTTCACTAAGCACTATAGATAGGATTACTACCATCTTAGAACAAGTACCTATTATAGGTATTGATGAAACAGGATGTAAAATCAATAGTTTTAAATATTGGCATTGGACTTTTCAGAATGAGCGTAACACTTTGATTATTGCAAACAAGTCACGAGGCACAAAAGTTATCAACAATACATTTGAAAATGGTTTTAAAAATGCTTGTGTAGTTCATGATAATTATTCATCATATAGCTCACTTGAGTGCAAGAGTGAACAGTTATGTTTAGCTCATAAGATGAGAGATTTAAACTATGCTATTGAGTGTGAGGGTACGAAGCTAATGAAAGACATTAAAACATTACTTAAAGAAGCTATAAGAGATGATAAAGAGAGTTTAAGCTCTACTCAAAAGAGTGCTACTCAAAGCTCAGTATGACAAAATGCTACAACATCTTTTATCTATGCCATATATAGAAAAAGTGAAACGCATAAACAAATAAAATCACTTACAAAGTCCAAAGATAAACTCTTTACTTTTTTACTTGATGAAAATATACCAGCTGATAATAATGGAAGTGAACGCGCTATTAGAAATGTAAAGGTTAAGCAAAAAGTATCAGGACAATTCAAATCACTTGAAGGTGCACAAAATTATGCTAACTTACGATCTGTTATTGATACTTCTCGTAAACGCGGCTTAAATGAATTTGAATCCTTGGTTTCTATAATGCAGGGGAATTCTCTCTTTAGAGAGGGTGATTAGTTACACTTTTTTTAGATCTTATGTTAAGACTAGTAAAAGATTATCAAATAATCATACATGCATTTTGCTTGATACAAACCACTACATCTACTATTAGAAAAAAGGTGCCAAGGTGCCAGGCACTGTCCTTGAAACTTTTCTTAATTTTTTATTTCTTCTCTCTTTCCAATAAAAAAAAGGAAAAAAGGAAAAAAGGAAAAAAAGGTGCCAGGCACTCTTTTGCATTAAGCCAATATATACTATAATTAGAGAAAAGGCATGCAAATGGTAGATTTAAAAACTGAACTCTTAGATGATAAACTAACACAAGCCGATCTTATAAAACTAATGCTTCATAATGCTCAACACATGGCTACAAGAGAAGAAGTAAAAGCAGATATAACAAAAGTAGAAACAAGTTTAAAGCAAGACATAGCTAAAGTCAGAAGATAAGATAGCTAAAGTCGAAACAAGTTTAAAGCAAGACATAGCTAAAGTAGAAGATAAGATAGCTAAAGTCGAAACAAGTTTAAAGCAAGACATAGCTAAAGTAGAATCTAAACTAGATAGATTCCAATGGCTCATTATAGCTACTATTCTTACAGTACTTCAGAAGACTATGCATTTTCCTTGCTACACTAAAAAAGGGGTGCAAAAGCCAGGAAAAAGAGGTGCCAGGCACTCTTTTGAAACTGAATCTTATTTTAATATGCCAAATTTATTATAATTATGAATGCCCTAGAAAAAGAAAGATACGCAGAAGCGGGACATTATCACATTATCAATCGTGGAGTAGAAAGAAGAGATGTCTACTTAGAGCAAGAAGATTATAACTTTTTTAGATCTTATGTTAAGACTAGTAAAAGATTATCAAATAATCATACATGCATTTTGCTTGATGACAAACCCACTACCATCTACTATTAGAAACAAAACAGACAAACCTTTCAAAAAGCAATTCAGTTTTTAAATGATAAGTACGCTAAATATTTCCAACAAAAGTATACAAGATCAGGACACCTATGGCAAGGAAAGTATAAATCTTATCCTTTATTTGATTGATGCCCATTTTTGGATAGTTGCAAAATATATAGAGATCCAACCCTATTAAAAAGCAAATATGGTGAGTACATGTTGAAGAGCACAAACATCAGTCATTTTTCAATGGAAATACAAATATAATTATCATCTATCTATTAATCCAATTCAATGATCTTTGACATGACTCTCATGGAATATACAGGAATATGTGATCTAGGTGATTTTAATCTGAATGCTATTTGATATTGTTTATGATTCACCAAAAACTCATCATAGTCGATGGAAAATATAAAGTACTCAAAAAAGGATAGAAACTTTTTTTGAAATCTAAGATAGAAGATATAAAATAGAAACTCAAGTATGTGAAAAATGCCCTACAAGCTACTTTCTGACACGACGAAAGTGAAATTGCTAGATTTTTAAATATAAGTCATAC
>JAUZRZ010000025.1 GCA_030949945.1 Sulfurimonas sp.
GATAGAACAATCCTCACCGATAGTAACATCACCGATAACATCTGCAGAAGGAGCTATCCAAGTGTTTTTTCCTATTTTGGGCTAAAGTTTTTAAAATTATATAACACTCTTTATTCCTTTAGGTCTGTAAAAATTTGAGTAGCAAGATTTGCTGTAAAGCTTGTAGACTCTTTTTGCTTGTTTTAACTATGCTATTGACATACTCTTCAAGATGTTTATGGTTATTTATCTCTTTTCGATCTTCAGCTTTTACTTTGATGTATGAACCATCACTTTGAAGCTCGTGTGAGAGGGCATTATCTGCACATTGTGGTTGGAGTATCTGCAGGATTTTACTCTGTGCTGTTTTGTCTTTTATGGCAGTAAGAAGCTCTAATCCGGCGTGCTAAGTTTCTCGGCATCCAGTCTGCACTTGAGATATAAAACAGCGGAGGCATCATTTTTAAAGTAAAAAAGTTCTAGGGTGTTCGAGATACTTTCCAAGAATAGATATAACACGAATATTTTCGCTCACCCCCTTCGATGCCTGGTTTAAGACAACAAATACCACGAACTATAAGATCAACTTTGTACACCTGCTTTGACTCGCCTTATAAAGAGCTGACGGATAACATCTTCATCAACTAAAGAGTTTACTTTTGCGATGATTTGACCCTTTGTACCTTAGTCTTGTTTCATTATGAATAAGTGAGAGTATTTTTGGTTTTATCTGAGAGGGAGCCATATATAACTCGTTAAGTTTCCCTTTTACTAAAACCAGTTAAAAAGTGAAAAAATCGTGTTAAATCATTTGTGATAACATCTTTACTTGTCATATAAGACATATCTGTATAAATTTTCGCAGTTGAGGGGTTATAGTTTCCTGTACCTAAGTGTGCATACTGCTTGAGCTTTCCATTTTTCTGCGAGTGATAAGTGTTGCTTTTGCATGAACCTTAAAACCTTTTATACCGTAGATAACATGTGCTCCAGATTTCTCAAGTGCTTTTGCCCAGATAAGGTTGTTTTCCTCATCAAAACGAGCTTTAAGTTCAACCATAACAGTCACTTGTTTACCACTCTCGCTTGCTTCCATAAGGGCTTTTACTATGGGAGAGTTTGTACCTGAACGATAGAGTGTCATCTTAATAGAAACAACATCAGGATCCTTACTCGCAACTTGAATAAACTTTACAACAGGCTCAAAACTCTCATAAGGATGGTACATGAGTACATCTTGTTTTTCTAAGAGTGTAAAAATATCTTCACTTGAATCAAAAGGGGGTAAAACTTTTGGTTTAAAAGGGGCTGCTAAAAGGTGTGCAAAGTTCTTGTTTGATACTATCTGCCAAAGACTAGAGAGGTTTAGGTAAGTGTGAAACTTATAAATGTCATCTTTATAAACATTTGTATGGCGGTTAAAAAAGTTGATGATTTCATCATCTGCATTTGAACCCACTTCAAGACGTACCATCTCACCCTTACGACGAAGTTTTAGACCCTCTTCAAGGATTTCCATAAAGTCATCAGCCTCCTCTTCTTCAATAGCTATATCTGCATTTCTTGTAACTCTCTAAACGCAGCATACTTTATAAGTGTAAATCCAGGAAAAGATCTGCAACATGCTGTGCAACTAAAGACTCAATAGGAATATATGTTCCATTTTCTAGCTCAACAAACCTATCTAAAACACGAGGAACACGGATAAGACCAAAACGCTGAACAGAGTCATCATCAGCATCTTGTAGCTTGACAATAAGACCAAAGCTAAGGTTGTTAAGGTGAGGGAAAAGGGTGTGTTGAATCAATAGCAATAGGGATAATAACAGGGTAGATATTTTCATTAAAAACTGTTTGAGAGTATGCTTTTCTTGATTAGTTACTTCATCATAACTTTTAACACTAACACCTTCATCCTCAAGTTTTTTCAAAACTGAAGTACGACAATGCTCAACTACTTGTTGTTCTTGATGTAGATATGTACGAATCTCATGAAGTTGCTGCAAGCGGCGTAAGCTTATCAGCACCAGAGACTATGATACCTTGCTGCAAAAGTTTTTTAATCCTGTCAACACGAATCATATAAAACTCATCTAAATTTGTTCCATAAATGGCTAGAAACTTTAAGCGCTCAAGAAGTGGCAGAGACTCATCTTGTGCTTGTTTTAAAACACGAGTATTGAATTGTAGCCATGAAAGTTCACGGTTGTTGTAAAGATTTGGATTTTTAAGATTTACCATAAGAAAAAGACCTATATAATGATTTGTATAGTGTATTATAGCGAAGTTTAACATTATCATAATGATTATTTAAATACAATAAGAAAATTTTTCTCAAGGATCAGTATGTTTTTACGTTTTATCTTGTCATCACTCTTGCTTTCCCTCTCTTTGTATAGCGCTACCAAGTATAGAACAGCTCAAAGCTGCAGTTATAGCGGACCCCTCACTCCTTGATACCCCACAGGCAAAAGCTGCTATGAAAGAAAAAGGGATAACAAAAGAAGATATAAATGCTAAACTGAACAAAAATAATGAGTTAGATAAAAAGTTTATTGAGACTAGTGATATAGAAAATAATATAGAGATAGTCTCAGTAGATGAAAACAATGATACTAATGAAACAAACAGTACAGATATGATTATTCTCGAAGATGCAAATATCACATATGAAAGATTAAATCCTTTTACTTATAAAACAAGTGAAGAGATAAGAGAAGAGTTACACCTTAAACAACAAGTTTTAGAAGAAACAAAACTAACACGCTACTCTGAGAGTTTTTATGCAAATAAAAACAATATAGATAGTTCATCTCTCCCGACTCCAGATAACTATACGATTTCTACAGGTGATATGATCTCTTTACATATTTATGGTGATAGGGATGAGAAGTATGAGCTAAAAGTTGAAAATGACGGAACAGTTGATATCGCATATCTAGGTCCAATCCATTTAGCAGGTAAAAGTTATAAAGAAGCCAAAAACTCTCAAAGCTAGCCTGAAAAAACATTTTACAATGAGCTCATTTAAGGTTAGTATTAGTAGTTACAGTAGTATACAAGTAACACTTATTGGTGATGTGAAGTACCCAGGTATTTATAACCTCTCCTCTTTTTCTACACCAAAAGACTTACTAATAGTTTCTAAGGGTGTCAGAAAGAGTGCTTCTGTTCGTGACATAAGCATTAAACGCAATGGAGAGACAATAGCAAATTTAGATTTTTATGACTTACTTTTTGATGCTAAAAATGTAGGTGCTACTCTTCTCAAGCATGGAGACATCGTAGTTGTTAAGCAAGCACAAAAACTTGTAAGCATTGATGGCTTTGTAAATAATGCGGCAATATTTGAACTAAAAGGTAAAGAGAGTTTAGCAAAACTTATAGAGTATGCAGGAGGGATGAAGGCTAGTGCCTCGAAGCGACATATAAAGGTTGATAGATATAGTGATAATTCAATTTTTGAGACATACAATGTCTCTTATGAAAGGGCTAAAAATTTTCAGATGCAAGATGGTGATAAAGTTTTTATGTACCAACTTGATGCAAGTGCAGAAAAACAATAAATGTTTATGGAAATGTTATACGTCCTGGTTCTTATCATTTAAGTAAAGGTTTAGAACTTAGTATATTCTTACAAGCACAAATTAGAGAAGGTACTAAAACATTCTTTTTACCTGATACATATTTTGAATATGCAATTATTAAAAGATATGCAAAAAAACTCAACTACGAAACAATATCATTTAAGCTAAAAGATGTGCTACAAGGAAAGAAAAAGATTCAGCTTTTATCCTCAAGATGAACTTTATATCTTTAGTAAAAAGTGATGTACATTCGAGTGAGTACATTACGACTAAAGGTGAAGCTCTTATAAAATATAGGTAAATCCGACGAGAAATAGGTTCAGAAATTGCTAGATGATGTAAAAAGTCAGAAGCATGAAACTAAAACAGAAAAAATTACTTCTCCAAGAGCTAAAAACAGTTAAAGATTTTCGTGTAGATAAACACAAGATACTCTACCCTTTACATGAAATTCTCTTTATGACACTATTTTCCCTATTAAAGGGCAATACAACCTTTAAAGAGATGCACCTTTGGATGGAATTTTCTGCAAACAACAAGATTCTCAAAAAAGTATTTGATAAAAAAGAGATAGCTGTTCCTTGCAAGTCAACACTTCATCGTATATTGATGAATATTGACAATAATGAGCTTGAAAAAATATTTAGAAGATATTTTAAAAAGTTTATAGAGAAGAAAAATATTGCTGTTGATGGTAAGTGGCTTAATGGTAGTGACATTAATGCTCAATACAAACAGCAAAGTCATAATGCGATTCTAAATATCCTAGATAAAGATACGAAAATAGTTTTTGCACATAGGTTTTTAGAACATACCAAGAAGAGTGAAATAGCTGCATTCGAGGGCTTATTAAAAGATAATTTTTTTGCAGATGATGAGCAAATATTCTCCTTTGATGCACTCCTGACACAATCCGAGATACTCAATACTATTGATACCCAAGGCTCATTCTATATTGCCAAAGTTAAGGGTAATCAAAAACTTTTAAAAGAGAAGGTTATTGATACAGTCAATAACTTTATAAACTCTAGTGATAGCTTTAATGATGAAAATCTAAATATTACAGAGAGGGATTGTAGAGTCACAAGAGTTGTAGATATCTTTGAAAATAGAGACTGTGATAGAGTGCTTTATCACCCTAATTTTAATAATATTCAATCTATCATCAGAGTGACAAAAACATCTAAAAGTTTTAAAACAGGAGAGATTAAAACAACAACTGAATATCTCATAGCAAACTATAAAGCAGATGCACAAGAGTTTAGAGAGAAGATACTACAGCATTGGAGAGTGGAAACTTATCATTACCATTTGGATAACCTGATGGAAGAAGATGACCATATAGCTTATGTTAATCCTTTTAGTATCTCAATACTCAGAAGTTTCGCTCTTAACCTTTATCAGATATATTTTAACAGCCATAAGGATGAAAAGATTCTTTCTCCAAGAACAAAGACAACTATGGCAAATATTTCTCATTGTTGTAAACATGATGATCTACTCGTCTCCAATCTACTTGAACAGTAGGAAACCTGGCTAGTTTTACACAAAATTTATGCTCAAAGAGTTCAATAATCATCCCAAAAATGTAGATTTTTAATATTCTTGCAAATATTCAGCTGTAAGTGCCAGCTCAGTGCGTTAGATAATTGGTTCATCGGATTTACCTATATATTATGCATATATTTGTAGAAAAACCAGTTCTCCACTATAACTCTTTTACTTCACTAATGCTACCGCATCTATCTCTACAAGTGCATTTTTAGGTAATGTTTTTACTGCTACTGTTGCACGTGCTGGTTTATGTGAACCAAAAGCTTCAGAGTAAACTTCATTTACAAGAGCAAAAGAGTCCATGTCTGCCAAAAAAATAGTAGTTTTTAAGACACTGTCTAAAGAACTTCCAGCTTCAAGAAGTACTGCTTCAAGGTTTTTCATCACACGAACAGCTTGAACAACTACATCTTCACTTAAAAGCTCATCTGAACCTTCTGGTGTTAAAGCAATCTGTCCTGAAGTATATACAATACCGTTTGCTACTACAGCTTGTGAGTAGGGTCCTATTGCAGAGGGTGCATCATTTGTTTGTACTAATTTCATGTTCTAACTTCCTTTTTGTTTATTGACTAATTTTACTGACTTACTTTGAGTCTATCTTGTGCATTATCCATAAAAGCATCAAAACAACTCGTTCCACGATGACCTAGAGAACTATATAAAATATTTCCCTCGGCATCTGTAAAGTAGTGTCTTGGCACTGGTGCTGATTCAAACTGTTTTGGAATTGTATGCTGATCACGAGAGATATGAACTCTGATGAACTCATCTGCGAGTCTCTTTTTTATTGCCTCATCTTGCAGTGTTGTGTTTGCAAATTTTTTACACCATTTACAATTATCACTTGTGATAAAAATATAGACTAACTTATTTTCTGCTTTAGCATCTACTAAAGCTTTCTCATAGTCACTTGACCACTCTAGACTTGCACTAAAAAGTGAAGTCGCTAAAAATATCACTGATAATAATTTTTTCATATCTACTCCCACTTATCTATTAAAGTTTTAAACACCTTACACAAATCTTCAACTTCATGCCTCGTAGTTCTCTCATTTACTGAATGAATAGAGTCATTTTTAACGCCAAACTCTATCACAGCTACACCAAGTGGTGCAATAAATCTTGCATCACTTGTCCCACCTGCTGTTGAGTGTTCAGGTCTTATCCCTGTCACACTCTCAATCGCACTATCAATGTACCTTACAAGTTTAGTGTTAGTATCAGTCCTAAAGGGGTATGAGCCTTGTGTTAAACGCAGCTCATAGTCAAGTCCTTCAAGATGTTCTTCCACAAACATTCTAACTTCTTTTTGTGTAGTTTTTGTGTTGTTTCTGACATTAAACATCATTTGAAGCTCATTTGGTGTTACATTTGTGACTTGCATACCTGAGCGAATATCAGTAATAACAAACTTACTTGGTGCAAAAAACTCATCCCCATTATCTAAATCAACTCCAGCCATATTGCCTAAAACTTTTGAGATATTGTGTATAGGATTTATCGCTTTTTCAGGATATGCGGCATGTCCTTGTTTCCCTTTTAAGAGTTAAGTAACCATTGATAGAGCCTCTACGCCCTACTTTTATTGCATCGCCAAACTCTTTTGAACAAGTTGGTTCAGCTACTACACAAGCATCAGGAAGCAAATTATTATTTTCTAAAAATTCTAAAAGTTTTACTGTGCCATTAAGAGCTTCTCCCTCTTCATCAGAAGTAAGCAGTAATGAAAGTGTGCCTTTGAACTCTTTTGTCTCTTTGACGGCCTGAGTAAACGCAGCTAAACCACTCTTCATATCCTGTGCCCCACGACCATATATAAACCCATCTTTTTCAACAGCTTCATAGGGGTTTGTATCCCAGTTACTTCCAGCCGGAACCACATCTACATGTCCCGCAAAACAGAGATGCTCACCCTCTGAAAACTTCTTGTATATAAAAAGGTTTTTTACATCTTTAACATCAACACGTACAGCATCAAAACCCTCAAGATACTCCTCTATAAACTCTAAAAGTCCACCATCATCAGGTGTTTCACTTTTTGAGTTGATAAAAAATTTAAATAATTCTACTACATCCATATTTACTTTCCAGGATTATCATAAAAAACATAAGGAGTTGAGTAGTTACTAATCTCAAAGTAAAGTTTTTTCTCACCTGCATCTACTTTATAGTTTTGGTTTAAATCTAAGTAACCATATCCATATCTATAGTTTCTTGACTCTACACCATTTGTCGCGATTGCCGTTGAGAGTTTATCTATCTTTATAAAACGCTGTACAAGTTTTTCACCCATATAAATATCTAAAACACCATCTGTTCCTGTCCAGTTCTGAATAGAACGACCAATTTTATTTTGTGTCTCTTGTGTACAGGCAGTAAATATTAAAGCTATCATCAGACTCATTAGTAAAATTATTTTTCGCATTATGCTTCTCCATTTTTTAAAATTCTTAGTGCGGTCTCTTCATCATCAGTCCTCATCAAAGACTCACCAACCAAGAAAGCATCTACACCAGCCTTACTCAAATCTTCTAACTGCCCATGCTCATAAATACCACTCTCTGCTACAATTATTTTACCATTTGGAATAAGTGGAATAAGTTCATAACAGAGGTTCATATTCATCTCAAATGTTTGAAGATTTCTATGGTTAATCCCTATAATGTCACTTCCAGCATAGATGGCTTTTACTAAGTCTTTCTTATCGTGTACCTCAACAAGTGCTTCCATACCTAAGTGCCTCGTATATCCTAGTAAATCTTTTAACTCTTTTTTTGAGAGTGCAGCAGCAATAAGTAAAATAAAATCCGCTCCATGCACAACTGCTTCTAAAACTTGATACTTTGAAACTATAAAATCTTTACGAAGTAGTGGAATACCTACATAACGACGAATCCCACCAAGATAATCAAGACTGCCTTGAAAAAAGTGTGGTTCAGTCAAGATGGAAATAGCACTCGCACCTCCTCGTTCATAGGCTTGAGCAATGGCTAAAGGATCAAAATCTTCACGAATAATGCCCTTAGAGGGAGAAGCTTTTTTCACTTCTGAAATAATTCTATATGGATCTTCTTCTGTCGCTTTTAAGTAAGGAATAACATCACGTGGTGCTCTAGCATTAAATGCAAGTGAACGACCTAACCAGTCAAGAGAAAACTCTTTTTCACGTTTAACTAAATCCTCTTTTGTTTTTTTAATAATATCATCTAAAATCATTTTCTATTTTTACCTTTTATATTTTTTAAACACCTGTCAATCTCTTTAATATGTGCTTTAACTTCAGGGTCATCTCCACCCTTCATTTTAGATACTTTTTTTATAAGTTTATCGGCTTTTTCACACTCTCCTAGCTTATAATAACCCCAAGCTTTAGAGTCAAGGTAAAATGCTGACTTAGGTTGCAACTCTAAAACCCTGTCAATATACATCATCCCTTTTTTTACATCTACCTCATGGTCTATAAGAATGTATCCGAGGTAGTTAAGGTATACAGCTTTTGCTTGAACAAGTACAACTTTTTCTAATTTTTCAACAACACTTTTAAGTAAAACTTTTGATGATTTATCTGCAGCACTTTCATACTCATAAATAGCACTCTGTCCAAGGTAGTCAATATTGTCTGTTTTTAAGTACAAATCATATGCTAGTTTATATGCTTTGTCATAGTTCTTTAAAGAGGCATATATCTGCAGTAGTGCTTCATCATCACTCTTTGACTCTTCTAAAAACTTTGCTAAATCGATATAGTTTTGCTGATATGAGTAGATTTGAATAATTTTATGTGCAATTTTAGCATTTTTTTCAACCTCATAGAGTCTCAAGTATGTTGCAAGAAGTCCATCAATATTGTTATCATTAGAGTAAAAAGCTATAAGTCTTGAACAGATAAGTTTTGAGCAAGCAAGCATTCGTGAGTAAGTCTCTAGGTGTGCTATTGCCTCTTTTTTTCTTCCGAGGTTAACATAAAGAATAATAGACATTTTATCAAGTATCTTTTCGCTATTGTTTTTCACATAAGCACTCTCTAGGTACTTCACAGCCAAATCAAACTCTTGGCGTTTAATGTAAATATCTGAGCTAAGGAGATAGTCATTTTCTTCTTTTGTTTTACTGGCTAAGAAAACTGCAAGTTTAATCGCTTCATCAAGTCTGTCCAGTTCAAAAAGTGCTACAACCTTGTATCTTAGCAGTCTAAAGTCAATATTCTTCTCATTTTGAAGCATATCTACTCTTTTTATAAGCTTTTCATTCTCTCTTGCCATCAAATCATTTTCAAGGGAACGATAGAGATACTCTTTTTTTTGCGACTTTTCATACAGAGTTGTAAAAAGATCAGAGGCAGACTTATTATCACTTACTTCTTCAGCACGTAGGGCAAAGAGTATATAAGTATCTTCATCCATAAAAGCTTTTTCATTGCCTTGTATCTTTACATTTTCTTTGAGTGAACATGCACTAAACATAAGAACACTTATAAAAATAACAAAAAGTTTAATCATCAACTATCCCTGGGCACTCTTCTTTTAATTCATCTATATGTGTTTTAAAGTAATCCCAAAAAGGAAAAGTTATACACTGTGAAGGTCTTGCCTTATATATTTTACAGCCATTACTCTCTCTATCATAAAAGATACACTCATGTGAGTTCTCATGTTTTATCTCTTTTATAGAGTATTTATAGCCATGTTTAAAGAGATATTTTACTCCAAAATCATTAACACTTAGATTAAGTAGTTCGGCTATCTTAAATATTTCATCTTTTGAGACATATATATACCCACTCTCTCCAGTGCAACATCTCCCCTCACAAGTAGCACAAGCATCTTGGTTAAAAGCATAAGGATAGTTTTCTTTTGTAATTATATTTGACATTTTATACTCTTTGTATCTGCTTTTGTAAAGATGCTTTGTACTTTTTTCGTGTACTCATTAGCACTCATAACAACTAAAGGTTCTAAAACTTTCATCATAGATTTAGAACCATTTCTTGCATGTATTAGAATAAGTGAAGCACTTTTATCTACTTTTGGGTGTACAAACTCTACATCACATATCCGCATTTTCACTCTGTTTAGTGCAGTGCAAATATCTCCAAATGCACTAGGGTCGTAACAGAAAATAAAATGTGAGTGTGGTTTGAGTATACGTGAGACTTTTGCAAAAAAATCATCTAGGGGAAGGTTAAAAGCATACCGTGCATTTAATAGCACTTCATCTTGACTTTTTTTGACACCATCGGGATAAAAGGGAGGATTTGAAACTATAAAATCATACTTTTTTTCCTCATCAATCTCTAAAAAATTTGCTTTATCAACTCTATATTCTAGTCCATTTACAAGTGCATTTTTTTGTGCATACTTTATAAATAGTTCTTGTTTCTCCACAGCAGAGACAGTTACTTTTCTAAAGTCTCTCTTGAGCAGTAAACCAACTATCCCACACCCTGCCCCAACATCTAGCAGTTCTCCCTTTGGATTAAAACGCGAGATAAAATCATATAAAAATAGAGAATCAGAGTTATAAGCATAACCTGATTCGGGTTGATAAAGTGTCATGTAATAAAGAGACCTTTTTAATATGTTTGGATATAATTTAGTTATTATATCCTATAAAGGCTTTATTCCCATGATAATTATTCCAGCACGACTTGCATCCACACGATTTCCTCAAAAAGTTCTAGCAGATATTGGTGGTTTGCCTATGGTTGTTCGTACAGCCAAAAGAGTGGCACACTTAGATAGGGTTGTTGTAGCTACTGATGATGAAAAGATTATAGAAGTTTGTAAAAGTTACGGTATCGATGCGATGCTTACTTCAACTACACATAAAAGTGGAACAGACCGCATTTTTGAATGTGCCACTATTTTAAAACTTGCAGATGATGAACTTATCATTAATGTTCAAGCAGATGAGCCTTTTATAGAACCTGATGTAGTAGAGTCACTCATAAACAAGCTCAAAACCCTTCAACAGTCAAATGAGCCTTTTATTATGGGAAGTTGTTACAATGCTATAAACGCAGATGCCGCACAAGACCCTAATCTTGTTAAGGTAGTTCTTGATGATGCTGATAATGCGATTTATTTCTCTCGTAGTCCAATTCCCTACAACCAAGGGGGTGGAGCAAAGTACTTTGGACACATAGGTATTTATGGTTTTTCTAAAAAAAGTCTGCAAGAGTTTTGTACTCTAAAAGATGCACCGATAGAAGACATCGAAAAACTTGAACAACTCCGTGCTATTTACCATCAAAAAAAGATTAGTATGGTCAAAGTTAGTAGCACAGGTTTTGGAATAGATACAGTTGAGGACCTCAAACGAGCTGTTGAGATATTTCTTTAACGACTTCTAATAAAAATTGTATAAGTTCCAAACTGCTCAGTTAAGGAGAAGTCATGTCTTTGGCAAAATGCTGTTTGCATTTTCTCCATCATTTTTTTTGCCTCAGCTTGTGCTGCTTCTTTTGTTGAAAAATCTTGAGTATCCGCTAAGCCATTTTTCACAAAACAGCTACATGGGTTCATTACATTTACTTTATACATATAGTATTACCAACTAATTTGTCGAACTCTGTGGCTTAAAGGTTAGTTGTTGTTTTTTGCCATCTTTGAAAGAAAGAAGTATAGCGACTACTGCGTTAAGTATCTTGAAGCACAATAGTGCTCTACAATAATTTGCTTGTACTCGCTACACTTCTCTTCTTCAACTCGGCAATGGTGTGGTAGACTTCTCTAAAAATCAAATATATCATCCATATCTTCACTCGCCTCAGTCTCATCATTCATCTTTAACATACTTTCAATCGTTTGACAATTCACAACAATAGTATCATTCATAAAATCAACACTAGGTGCTCCTGTATGAAAGGATGCCTCCATCCAGTTCATAAAATCCCTTGCAAACGCAGAGCACATAGGAGAGAGTACTTCTGTATTTTGTATAAAAGTGTCTATATTTAAGGACATTGTACTTGAAAGTTCTTTTAAGGCTAAGGAGATAGGATAAACTTCAGGGTAGCTCGCTAAAAGAGTAGCTATTCTCTCAAGATTAGTATAAATTTCCACTGCATCCTCCTCAGTAATATCACCTGAGACAATTAACATTAGTGAGTTTAAACGAGCTGAAAACTCCTCTAGGTCAAGCATATCATCAGGGTCTATATAATCAAATACCTCTAATTTAGAAGAAGTATAGTCTGATGCGACAATAGGCTCTTCTGCTTGTGTCTCTATTGTTTGTACAATAGTCTCTGCTTGGACACTATCTAAAGTCAATAATAATTTTAAGTAATTTAAAAGAGATTTTATCTTCTTGGATTTTATACTCACATCTTACCTCATTTTTTTTGAGTAGAAGTTGTAAAATTTTAGGAGGTACTTTATCTATATTTACTACACTAAAGTACTTATACTCTTCATCATCTTCTACATAAAGGCTACTTTGTAACTCTAGCTTTATTTGTACCTCAGCTAAAGAAAAAACTGTCCGTACAACATCACTTAAACCCTCTGCATTTTCATGACCATCTAGTAAATAGTACTCCCAAAGTTCAGAGAGTGCATCCTCACTTGATAAATCAAAATATGTATGACGACTATAAATCTCTTTTGTAAAAAGGTTAATAGACTCAGTATAAACTTTTTTAGTCTCTACTGTAGTGTTACGAGCATTAAGTAATTGTAGATAATTAGACATTCTAGTATTAAAAATATCCGCATTAATGGGTTTAGATACATAATCTTCTGCACCACCACCAAGTATCTCTTTTTGTCTCTGTTCATCATCTACAGCACTCACTGCTATAATCATAATCTTTTTATTATTTTGACGGATAAGCTTTGTAGCTTCAATTCCATCCATATTTGGCATCATAATATCCATAAAGACTATACTGTACTCTTTTTCTTCACACATTCTAAGAGCTTCAAGTCCATCAGTCGCTTCATCCATACAAAATGCAACACCAGAATTTTCTTCCATATAATCTTCAAGAAGAAGTCTTAACATTAGTCTATTATTTTTATTATCATCAACTATAAGCAGGTTCATATCTATTTAATCCTTTTTAGCAGTTCTTTTACACAGTTGTTATAGTCTTTCATTCCCTTAGAACGTTTTTCATCCAAGATGATAGGTTTTCCAGATTCAAATTGCTGTGCTAATTTAATATCTACACCTATAGGAGAGAGTAGCTTCTCTTTACCAAAAGACTTTTTTATCTTCTTTAGAGACTCTTTATGCTCATTTATATGAGGATTATACATAACAGGCAAGATACAAACATCTGCTATCTCTCTTCCTTGCACTTTTGCAGTTTGATAGAGAGCTCGTAGCATCTGTCCAACTGCCACAACACCTAAGTGATGCGGTACAAAAGGGATAAGCAGACTATCTGCAACTTCAAGTGAATTTTTCAATAATGCATCATATGTTGGAGGTGTATCAATAACACAATAATCAAAAAAATCTGCTATTTTTTCTCGCCTGAAGCGATTTTTAAGTATGCCACGAAGGTCGGAGTACTCATATACATCAAAGTTTACAAGTGCTGGTGAGAGAGTAAGGTTTTTATGTACAGTAGGAATAAAAGTCTCGCTCAGGGTTGCACCGTCAAAAACAGAGTGTACACCAAGTGTTTCACTAGGCTCACAGCCTACCCCAATAGATGCATGACCCTGTGTGTCCATATCCAAAAGTAATACTGAAGCTTTTTTTGCTAATCCACTAGCAATATTTACAGCAGTTGTTGTTTTTGCTGAGCCACCTTTACGATTACTAACTACAATGGTTTTCACTAGTGTCAAATCCTTCTAATACAGTTTGATATAAAAGCTTTTCTTCATTAAAAATATAAGAACAAGTATAGTTTTTTTTATATGCCATTATAAGTTGAAGTATAGCTAGATGAATATCTTCACACTCTCTAAAGTTAAAAGAGATCTCTTCGCCTGCTTTTTCTTGTAAAAAATCTCGAAAAGCGACTAACTCATTTTCATATATTACAGATGAAAAACTTGCTTCATTATTTTCATAAGTTATTGACATCTTCTCTCCTTTATTTTGGTAATTTTACAGTTTTGATTACATTAATCAAAACACCTTCAATATCTAAAACACCCTCTAGTTCTAAAAACTCACTCATTTCATTTTCACTCACATTATTATTTATACTCTCTTCTTCAATATGTGCAATATCTTCTATTATATCTACTTTAATTGCAAATAGACTACCATTGTTATCATAAATAATTAATTTCTGTAAAGAGTTAGCAACTAAGTCTAACTCTTTTGTAAAAGTAACAAGTGCACCCATTGTATGCTCATATATAGCATTTATATCTATATTAAACATTCTAAGTGCTTCTTCTTTATCTTTTAGATAGAGTTCTAAAACATAGCCACCTGTAACATGTAACTGTTTATGATACTCTATGAGCTCATTTAATATCTCTATCACATGATCATCATAAGCTGTAAATGAATCTATCCATTTTCCAAGACCACAAGCATGAGGATCAAGTGTTTTAGTAAAAGGGGCTCCTGTTTGCACTGAAAGCTTTAAAGATTCAACCCACTCTGCATGTCCCTTTTTGAGACTCTCAAAGAGAGCAATAAGTTCATCTTTATATGTTTGTACCTGTATCAACTTACGAAAACTAAGCACTTTAATCACTTTTTCTTCATAAGACATCATCCCATCAATATATTCATGAGAATTAGGAATATTTGTTAAAGGCATCGACTCGATAATACGCTGAACATTTTCGATATTCATAGCATATTTATTTCCAGCGACACTAAATACTATTAAGTCTGTCATTATCTCTACTCCCTATGCTACTTGAATATCTTCTTTTAATTTTTGGCTTATACCTAAAAGACCTAGTGGGTCCATTGCCATTATAATTTGACCATTTCCAAGTAGTGCTGTTCCACTAAAGAGAGGATGTCCTTCCATAATACCAACAAGTGGTTTTTGTACAACATCTAGTTGACCTAAGAACTCATTTACAACTACTGCTAATTGATTTTCTTTAATGTTTAGGACAACAATAGAGAGTGGTTTATCTTCCATATCATCTTCATTTAACATAGACTTAATAAATAAAAGAGGAATCACATCCCCTCTAATATAAACAAAAGGCTCATTATGAAGATACTCTATCTCACTGCGTTCGATCTTCACTGTTTCACTAACACTATCCATGGGAATACCATAATGAATAGAGTTCATCTGCACATGAAGAAGTGAAGTGACCGCTAGAGACATAGGAATAGCAAGAGTTATCACTGTTCCTGCATTTGCTTTAGTAGTAATACCAATACTCCCTCCAAAACTTTCAATAGATTTTCGTACAACATCCATACCAACACCACGTCCACTAAACTCAGTGATTGTATCTGCTGTTGAGAGACCAGGCAGAAGTACTAACTCTGCCATCTCTTTCTCACTCAGTGCATCTACCTGCTCTGGTGTCATAAGACCTTTTTCTAGTACTTTACTGGCAACTTTTTCTACATTTATACCAGCACCATCATCAGTAATTTCTATAATAATTCTATCAGATTGAGCATAAGCATTGAGCGTTACAGAACCAATAGGATTTTTTCCTTTTTTCTCACGAACATCTGGCATTTCAATACCATGGTCTAAAGAGTTTCTCATAATATGGATCATAGGGTCAGCTAACATCTCAATCATATTTTTATCCAACTTAGTTTCGCCACCAAGCATATCTAGTTTTACTTTTTTACCTAAAGTTTTAGCAATATCACGCACAAGTTTAGGGTATCTGTCAAATACATACGAAATAGGTAACATTCTCATACCCATAATAAGGTCTTGGAGTTGCTCTGAGAGACGGTTTATAAAAATATACTTATCCATTATCTCGCGTTTAATCTGATCATGAGTCATTCCAACAACATTATCAGCTAAGTAGGGGAGTGAGTTTTTAGCAACGAGTAACTCCCCAACAACATTCATAAGACTATCAATAGACTCCTGTTCAACCTTTACGGTCTTACCAACTACAGCTTTATGTTTCTCTTCTTTTGGTTCTTTTTTACTCTTTAGAGCTTCTGGCTCTTTTACAACTTCAGATTCGACTTTTTTGACTTGAGGTACTTCTTGAACTTTCACTATTTCTACTGCATCAGCAACTTCTGTTACTTGTGCAGTTTTTTCTTCTTGAGTATCTGTACTAACTTCTTCTTCAGCTACTGCACTCTCAAGACCCAGTTGTTGAGCTAAAAAGGAGACTACACTCTCTTTGTCTGTAAGTTGGGGCATATCTGGTAAATATTTTCTTGTTTTTTCAAGAGTTACTACAATTCTAAGTAAATCATCACCCGTTTGTATATGATTTAGGGCTTTATGCTGTTGCTCAAAAATATTTTTTAGTGCTTCTGCTATATGCTCATTTATTTCAGCGGGAACTTCTTGAGTAGAGACCTCTTCTTCTTTTGCCTCCTCTTCTTTTACCCGCTCTTGTGACTTAGATGCACTATAAGCTTCTCCTCTATACAAAGAAGCAAAAAAGCCATTAAGTTTATCTTTATCTTCTTCTTTTATCATCCCTATAATGTCTAATAAACGTGTGAGTTGTGCATGCTGAATTGTCTCAATGCCAACAAGCTTAGTAGCACTCTGTAGTTCCTCTTTTATAGTGTTTAAATCAGCTTTTTGTGTGATATTTACAAGCTCTTTGAGTGAGTCTATCTGCAGACCAGTATCCCCTCTATTTACTTCAAGGAGTGTTTGTATATCTAAGGGAAGAAATTCTAACTCATCTATGAAGTTAAAAAGTGAATCCTCTATCTCCTCATAAGTAGCATAAATAAACGCAACTAAAGAAGTTTTTAGAAGTAAACCCTCCGAGTCCTCTGTTCCACTCAGTACAGACTTTGTGTTTTCATCACTCATACAAGAGTAAACACCTACAACTTTCTCTTCTAAAAGACTCAAAGTATATATAGGGTCGTTTCCATAAACCATACATGCATCATCTATATCAAAGCTAACAGCATATAAGTTAGTATCTAAACAAAATTTCTCATCAACTTCATCTTGTTTAAAAGGAATCTTAATATTAGAAACATTACGAAGTGTATTTAATGGAAGATTTATAATTTTATTTCTATCTGCTAAAATAAAAGGACACGACCAGCTAACTTCACTCTCAGTTTCTTTACCCATCTCTTCGTGTAAACTTGCAACTATTTCTGCCACAGTCTCTTCATCAGCCTCAACAATTCCCCCTGTCTCTTCAGCTGCTTCAATCAAGTTTACTACCTCATCAAAAGCATTATAAAGAACATCTATCATACTAGGGTTAAATTCTAGTTTTCCTGAGCGAAGCATATCTAGTAAATCTTCAGCATGATGTGTAATATCTTTTACAGCTTCAAAACCGACTATCCCGCTACCCCCTTTTAGAGTATGTGCAGCACGAAAGACAGAGTTTAAAAGTTCTGGATCATCCCCACCAATTTCACCAATATTTTGATCGATAAAAGCTAGGTTTTCTCTCGCTTCACTTAAAAATTGTTCTAATAATTGATCCATAATATCTCCCTATTTCTTTACTAAAATATCTATATAAGCTTGCAGTTGGTCTGGTTTGATTGGTTTTGTCTCAAATAAATTAGCACCAACCTTGTATGCGTTTATCATATCTTCTTCTTTTCTTTGTGTTGTAACCATAATAACGGGTACATCTTTGTTTGCCTCTTGCTTACGTAAATCTTTTATAAAAGAGTATCCATCCATAATAGGCATATTTACATCTACTAAATAGAGGTCAATATCTGCATCTAAACTTTTTTCTAATGCTTCCATTCCGTTTTCAGCCTCAACGATATTCATACTCATGCTCTTTAAAATAGAACCATGATAATTTCTTACTGTTTTTGAATCATCTACAACCATAACTGTTGCCATCATATTCTCCTAAAAAAATTCTATCTCATCTTCTTCATTAGATTCACTAAGCTTACCCGAGAACCTACTCTTTTTATCTTTAGCATCAGCGAGGGTTACTCTTAGTTCTTCTTGTAACTTACCTATACTTTCTTGTGTTAAACCCTCGCCATCTTTATATCTCTCCGAATATACATCTATACTTTTTTTCACACTATCAATAGCTTCTATACTAGCACTTAATTGTTGAGAGATAATATCTTGGTACTGTAGTGCCGTAGATATCTCTTCATCAATTTCAAGCTTGTTTTTTTCCATAAAGCTACTCATCTTCATTAAAGACTCATTTGAGAGTTCAATAACATCTGCTTGAACCTCTTTTATATGTGAAAGTAGTTCATCCATTGCATCGAGCATAAGCATATTCATATCCTTTATGCAGGTAAACGCAGCACTCTAGTTATAGCCTGCTTTAACTGTGCTGGCTTAAATGGTTTGACTATCCATCCAGTAAGTCCTAGTGCTTTACCTTGTTGCTTTAACTCAGGTTTTGTCTCAGTTGTAAGCATTAATGTTGGTGTTCTACTTGTTGCAGGAACGCCCCTTAGCCCTTTTAAAAACTCAAACCCATTCATTACAGGCATATTTAAATCTGTAATAATTAAGTCAGGTGTCATTCCTGCTTTTATCTCTGCAAGTGCTACTTGAGCCTCTGTGTATTGTTTAACCTCTATAGGCATAGAGTTTGTCACCATTCTTGTTGAAGCTAACGCTGTCTCACTATCATCTACGAATATTACTAATGGCATTTTTTAATCCTTATTTTAAATTTTATTTTTGATATATCAATGTTGTGTCTACTTTTTTGGCATTAAATACCGAAACAATTCGACTCATATATTCAGCATGTCCTAAAAGAACATAACCACCTGGGTTTAGCATGTCATAAAATGTCATAGCAACTTCTTTGCGTGATGCATCATCAAAATAGATAAGCATATTTCTTGAAAAGATGACATCAAATTTTCCAAGACTACGCATCTGTGCTTTGTCAAATATATTAACTACTTGAAAATCAACACTACCTTTAAGTTCATCCCCTAGTTCATAACCGAGTGACTTTTTCTTAAACCATCGAGCGAGGATATCTTTAGGTATGGCATGAACAGCCCTATCACTGTACCTTGCCAGCTCTGCTTTTTTGATAACTGTCGAGTCTATATCTATCCCAACAACTTCAATATCTCTCTGCTCAACCACAGTTCCCTCCTCCACAATATGGAGAATCATAGAGTAAGGCTCTTCCCCTGTTGAGCAGGGAGAAGAGAGTATTCTCAAAGTTTTTGAAGGAGGCAGAGTCTTATGAAGTTCTGGCAAAATTCTATTTACCAAAACCTCAAACTGATCTTTTTCTCTAAAAAAGTATGTCTCATTTACAGTAATTGCATTCATCAACTCTTGAAATTCCAATCCTTCTTTATCTTCAAAACGAAGTTTAAAAAAGTACTTTCTAAAATTGTCTAAAGAGAGCTCACTTGCGCGTTTGTCAACATGTTTTGCTAACTTTTCATAGTGTTTGGAAACTTCTAAGCTTATTCCACTTTTTCTATAAATAAACTCACCTAATTTAGTAAAATTCTCTTTGGATAAAAGATAGCTCATCAGACCTACCCTTTTATCATGGTAATAGCACCATCTACAGCAAATTCAACATAAACTTCACCACTAAAACGTTCTTTTAAAGACTCCAAAAGAGGTATATCTTCAAGCTCTCCAATCTCACCCATATAATCAACCGCAGTCATCGCTACATTAATATCTTCTTCTGTTTCTAGTAGTTCTATAAGCATATCACGGGACTCGCTGAAGTTTACATCACCTAAAACATTAATAGCAAATATTCTTAAATCGCGGTCATCCCCAATTAAAAACTTTACTATATAATATTTTATAGAATCACCAAAGTCTCGTAACATAGAGATACCAAGATTTCTCACATAAGCATTGTCAAGTTTTAACAACTCCATTATCATCTCAATAGGTGCTTCATCTGGATCCATAGATGAAATTGCAGAAGCTATTTTTGTTGAGACTGGTCTATGTGCATCATCACGATAAATATACTCTATTAGAAACTCAGGACCCTTGTGAAACTTTATAATTTGTTCAATCATATCATCTTTTTGAGCATTCTCATCTGTTTCGTTAAAAGCATTTATAGCTTCTTCTAAACTCTCATATTGTTCGAGTTCAGGTACATCTTGTTTCACATGTGTTTTAACTAATGCCATACACTTCTCCCTTATCTTAAAGTTGCTATTTTTTTAAGGATGTCACTAAAGTCAAGTTGTTCTTGAACTCCACCTCTCTCATATGCCTCTTTAGGCATACCATATACTGTAGCGCTCTCTTCGCTCTCACCTAAAGTATATGCACCTGCTTTTTTGATTTTCGCCATAGCATCAGCACCATCATCACCGATGCCTGTAAGTATTACACCTACTAAATTTTTGCCATCAAATGTTTTTAATGCAGATTCCATCATTGTATTAACACTCGGTTGAAAAAAACTCTTACCCTTCTCTTTATCTTCTCGAATAACAATTTTTCCAGATACTTTTTTAGTAAAACCCATATGAACACCACCACGGGCAAGATAAACAGCACCTGGTAAAAGTTCTAAATTTTGTTCTGATTCATAAACTGGAAGTACACATGTTCTTGCTAAACGCTGAGCAAAGGCTGTAGTAAATTGTGCTGGCATATGCTGAACAATACAGACTGTATGTTTAAAATCAGCTGGGAGTGATGCACAAATCTGCTCTATTAAACCCGGTCCACCAGTCGAAGAGCCTATAAGTATCACTTTTTGAAGATCTAATGAACTACGAGTTTCACATATCTCATTTTCACTCTGTTGAGGCTCCGCACGGCGACGTTTTCTTGAGGCCACTCGTAACATCTTTCTTTTAAGATGTCTAGAAGAAATTTTACTCAGGGAGCTAAGCTTAGTTAAAATCTCTTCACGATTTTCACTTTTACCAATATTCATGGTTCCTGGTTTAGCTATATAGTCAATTGCTCCTAAATCTAAAGCATCCATCGTAATTGAAGCATCTTTAGTAGTGAGAGAACTCACCATTAAAATAGGAGTAGGTTGTGCCTTCATAATCTGCTTCACTGCTTCTATGCCATCCATAATTGGCATATTAATATCCATAGTAATAACATCAAACTGTTTTTGAGTCGCCTTACTCACTGCTTCTTGACCATTTTTTGCAAACTCTATTTCAAAATCTAATGTCTCTATAATTTGAGATAATTGTTTTCTCACAAGTGCCGAGTCATCTACTATAAGTACACTTTTTCTCATAATAACCGCTCTTTAGATACAATCTTGTCAATATCCATAGAGAGAACTAATCTCTCTCCATCATTAAGATGCAAGATATTATTAAAGTAGCCATCATGTTCTTCTCGAATATCTTCTTGTTTAACTGTTAAAATATCACTTACACTATCTACTACAAAACCTATACGATTATCACTAATTTTACATACAATAATTTTTGAGTCTTCATTTGTTATAGCTTCTAAGTTTAACTTATCAAAAAGAGAGATAGTTGTGACTATTTGTCCTCTAATATTTATAATTCCATCAATATAACTCTCTGTAAATGCAAGCTCAGTTGAAGCTACCATGTCCATAATTTCATCTACATACTCTATATCAAATGCATACTCTTTTTGTCCGAGTTTAAAAACTATCACTTCCATAGCATACTCATCACTCTCATCTACTACACTCTTTTTAATTGTAGACTCAACAAAAGCATCATTTTCTTTAAATATTTCTAAAATTAACTTCTCATTAAAAAAAGAGACAAGAGACTCTTCATCATGAATAACACCTGCTATTTTATTTCTCTCAAATGTATCGGACATATACTCAATATTTCTTGTATAAAAGTTTTTAATATCAATAATAGAATCTATGTATAAGCCAATTTTCTTTCCATCATAAGAGATCACTAAAATACGATTTTCATCACTTTGTGTGGATTCAAATCCATAATATCTTCTCAAATCTATAACCATCAAAAGTTCTTCTCTTAAAGTTATAAGTCCTATCAACTCACTCGATGAACCTGCAACCTCAGTAAAATCTTGATCTGCTAATATTATCTCTTGAAGATAGTCAATTTCTAAAGCATATCTCTCTCTTGACATAGAAAAAATAAGAAATCTTGTACTATCTTCTTCTGCTATATTCTTTTCTTTGACTTTTCCTGTAACAACTTCTTTTGCAGGAATATTGACTCTATTTATTTTTAAAAACAACTCCTCAAGTGAGAGTACTTGAACAAGTAAATCTTTATATTTATATATTGCTATAACAGGGTCATCTCTATTTTCTAGATAATCAATATTCTCTTGTTCAATCTCAACTGTATTATAAACATCACTAACAAGCAAAGTATTTGATGAGAGTTCTCCAGTAAAACTCACAACTCTGCTTTTATGCTCATTTATATCTACTTCTTTAAAACCAAGAAGTAAATTCATATCAACCATAGCAACAACGTTTCCACCAACTGAACATAAACCTCTTACCCCAGATGGACGTAGGGGCAGAGGCATTAAGTCTGGAACTCTTGAAATTTGATTTATATATTCAGTTGAAATACCATAGTTTTCATGATCATTTTGAACAATTAAAATCTCTTGAATTTGCATCTTTTGCACCTGTTATTTAACCTTGTTGTAGTTCATCTGCCATCACAGCTAACTCTTCAACACCTTCACCAATATGAGTTACAGTGTCAATAATGAGCTCACTCGCCTTACGCGATTCACTTGCATTTTTAGCACTCAAGTTCTACTGCTTTTTGAATTTCACTTATTCCTATCATCACTTGATTCATTCCCTCTAAATTCTGGTCATTTGCAGATTTTAGTCCTGTATATTTATCAAGCAGATCAACAAGTATATCTGTAATTCCAATGATGTCATTCACAACAGATGAGATACTATCCTCTTCTGTTGCTTGTGAGTTGAGCAGCTCTCCCCAGTCACTTTTAACAGTGTCAATCTCAGAGTTCATTGACTCAACAATATCATTTATCTTTTCTGTGTTACTCTCTGAGTCTTTTGCAAGATTTCTAATATCAGAAGAAACAACAGCAAAACCTTTTCCAAAGTCACCAGCACGAGCAGCTTCAATAGAACCACTAATAGCGAGCATATTTAGTTGTACAATAGAGTTAGAGATATTTCCAACTGTTTTATCAACACTCTTAGTCTCTTTTACTATTACATTTAACTCCGTTGCTGCACTATTTCCCTCTTTTATAGAGTCAGAAAATGATGCTTTAATTTCTATAACAGAAGCTTTTACTTCATTAAAAGATATTTTTAACAAATCAAAGTTTCTTCTTGCAATTTCTATAAGTTTGTCAATATCTTTTGCAACACCCAGACCTGATTCTATGAGTTCTTTATTATTTAAAGCACTCTGATTTGTATTTTGAGAAGACTCTTCCATTTGATTTAGTGCGCCTGTCACATCCTCAAGAGCATTTTGAATCTCATCCATAGAAGCACTAATAGTATCTGCACTAAGAGCAATATCTTCAGCTGACTTCATAGTGTCTGTTGAATATTTTAACTCTTCTGCTTGGTTAGACAACTCTTTTATATCATCTTCGGTTTGTCCGAGTGCATCTGATTGTACTTCAATAGAGTTGAGAGTTTTTTCTACCGATAGAGCTATCTCAGCTGAAGCTTTTGCTATATCACTAGAACCTTCATTGATTTTTCTATAAAACTATCAAGTTGTCCTGTATATAAACCTATACTTCTTGCAGCCTCTACTGAATAAACTGCAATTTTTGTAAGCTCTTCCATTTTTAATGCTAAATCATTACCCTTAGAACCATTATCTGAAATAATATCTGTAGTTGCCCCAATACTTTTAATAATGCCATCAATACTACTTTGAATTTTATTTACAAGTTCAGAAATAAACTCTGCATTTTTTTCACTCTCACCAGCTAAGGCACGTGTCTCATCAGCAACTACTGCAAAACCTTTACCATGCTCTTTTGCACGAGATGCTTCTATGGCTGCGTTTAATGCAAGTAAATTAGTCTGATCTGCAATTTTTGCAATAAAGCCAACCGCATTTCCAATATTTTGAGAAGACTCTTTTAACTCTTCACTTTTTGTAGATGACTCTTTTGCAACACTTACAGCAGAGGCCATTCGAGATACTGAGATATTAATTTTTTCAACTGCACTCATGATATTATCACCCGCTACAACTGTTGATGTCTCAACTGCATTAATAGTAGTAGTCATTCGCCCAATATTAGTACTAATATTTTTAACATTGGAGAGTGCTTGTTCACTTGCACCATTGTTCTCCTCTGCCGCAGTAGCAATCTGCTCCATTGAAGATTTTAGTTGCTCGATCGCACTTACACTCTCTTGTGCATTTTCTAGTATACTTATAGAAACACCTGCTAAACTTTCACTAATTTGTTGCTGTTTTGCCAAAGTTCTTTGTTTGCGTTTATCAACCCCACCTGAAGAGACTACTGCTGAAGATGAACTCGAATTACCGTTTTTCATTAATGCCATATTATTTTCCTTGTATCTTAATCTAATGTTGCATAAAGCTCTATAGCTTTTTGAATATCTTCACGTGAAGGTTTTACTCTGATTGAAACATACTTAACATTTCCACTTTTATCAATTGAGCGAAGCACTGTAGCATAAACCCAGTAATACCCTCCCCCTTTTCTTTGGTTCTTTACAAGACCAGTCCAAAAACCTTTACTTTGAACATCACCCCATAAAGATTTAAAAGCAGCACGAGGCATTTCTGGGTGTCTTACAACATTATGTGGCTGACCTATAAGCTCATCTTTTTTCATATTTGCAACTTTTAAAAATGAGTCACTTGCATAAGTAACTATTCCCTTCTCATCAGTTTCAGACAATAGATATAGTTCGCTATATAAGACCTCTCCATCTTCTAAATATGTTAGACCATCTGTTTGAATATCATTATTGTTATTATTTGTCGACATTATAAACCTCCCATAAAATTAAATTATACAAATACTACTCTTTATACACTGAATTCAAATTGAAATAGATATAAAAAAGTTTATTTAAATGACATACTATATCAAAAAGGTTACATAAAGGAGACAGAAAAAGTATTATATTTACTTATAATTATGAATGGTTTTAGGATGGTTACTTGTAAAGATAGAAGTTGACCCAAAGTTTATATATCTTTGAGTCTGAAGAAAAAGTGGATAACTAGATGTTATCACGGATTTGTAGAGATTCTACAAGTTTAAGGTATGCTTCTTTGTTTACACGCTTGAAGTATCTCATTAAACGACGACGTTTACCAACAAGTTTAAGAAGTCCTAAACGTGATGCATGATCTTTTTTGAACTCTTTTAAGTGTTCAGTTAACTCTGCAATTCTTGTAGTTAGTAGTGCAATTTGAACTTCACTTGAACCAGTGTCGTTTTCATTACGTCCGTATTTTGTAACAATTTCTTGTTTTTTAGCCGAATCTAAAGCCATAATAGCCTCCTGATGGGTATATTAATCTAACATTCACATATATAACTGATGTTACGGACTATAAGGAGCAAAGCCCCTTATAGTCGCAGGGACAATTTTGTCCCTACAACCCCCTAAAGCTATAAAAAAGGAACTTTTTTAAGAAAAGTCCGTAAGGTCAGTATATAAATGTAAAGCTGAACTGGGATTATAGCTAAATAATCTTTAAATATCCCGACAGTGACAATTTTGGTGTTTTTTAGATATAATTAGCTTTAAATCTAATATATAAAGTATACAATAATGCTAATAACCCGTGCAAGTGAGTATGCGATACTCTCCTTAATATTACTCTCTTCTGCTTCAGACCCTATGGATACAGATACTCTCTCTCGTGAGCTCAGTATTTCAAAAAGTTTTTTGGCAAAAATTTTACAGTCACTCGCAAAGTCTGGTATATTAAAATCTTACAAAGGTGCTAAAGGTGGTTTTGCACTTGCGAAAACTCCGCATGATATAAGTATGCTTGAAGTTATGTCCTGTGTTGAGGGCAAGGCACCAGCCGTTTTTGAGTGTGCTCCATCAGAGAAGCACTGCCCCTCACAACAAGCAGATATCTGCTCTATCTGGCCATTTTTACATAAACTTCAAGGGAAAATTGACTCTTTTTTAGAAGAACTTACCTTAGCTGATATAGTAGAAGAGTAGAGAACAGATACCTTGGCAAGAAAACTAAGCTTTAGACAGCAGGTCGGAACAACTCTTAACTTTTTACTCGGACAAAAAGATCTGAGTGTTGTTATCTTCGTAATGGCAATTTTAGCCATTATTATTGTACCCCTACCCTCAGCCGTACTCGATGTGCTACTTACAATTTCAATGGCATTTGCAGTATTAATTCTTTTGATCTCACTTTATGTTCCAAAACCAACAGATTTAACTACTTTTCCAACACTTATTTTAATTTTAACACTCTTTAGACTCTCTTTAAATATCGCTACAACCAGAATGATTTTGAGTCATGGGGCAGATGGCCCTGAAGAGATGAGTGATATTATTACTAGTTTTGGAGACTTTGTTGTTGGTGGAAACTATGTTATAGGTATCATTGTTTTTCTATCTTAGTACTCATAAACTTTATGGTTATAACCAAAGGTTCTACTAGAGTTGCAGAGGTTGCAGCAAGATTTGTACTTGACTCTATGCCTGGTAAACAGATGGCAGTTGATGCTGACCTAAACGCAGGGCTTATAGATGATGCCCAGGCAAAAGCACGTCGTGCGGAAATACTACAAGATGCAAACTTTTATGGAGCGATGGATGGTTCTAGTAAGTTTGTTAAAGGTGACGCAGTAGCTGGAATTATAATCACTCTTATAAATATCATCGGTGGTTTTCTTATAGGTGTTTTTCAACATGATATGCCTGTTGGAGAAGCGGCTTCTACTTTTACACTCCTTACTATCGGTGATGGATTAGTAGGGCAAATTCCAGCTCTTATTATCTCTACTGCAACGGGTATTATGATTACTAGAAGTTCTAGTGATGGTGACAACTTTGCTGAGGGAACTATTAACCAGATGGTTGGAAACTCTAAAATTATGATGATAGTAGGGTTTATCATGATACTTTTTGCTCTTGTTCCTGGTCTGCCAACTGCTTCTATGGGGCTTGTTGGTGTTTTGTTTGCCTCGCTTGGTTGGGCTATTTATAAGTTTGACAAAGGTGAACTTAGTATCTTAGATGTAGATAACTTTGCAAAAAACAGTCGTCAAAAGCAAGAAGAGAGTGAAAAGATTAAACCTAAAAAGACACATGAAGAGATAGCAAAAGAAGAAGAGACTGCCCTAGAAGACATCCTAAAAGTTGAGATGCTAGAACTCACACTAGGCTACCAACTCATAAAACTTGCAGATGATTCTCAAGGTGGAGATTTACTAGAACGCATACGCTCAATGCGCCGAAAAATTGCTAGTGATTTTGGATTTTTAATGCCTCAGGTTCGCATACGAGATAACTTACACTTAGAGCCACAAGAGTATCAAATTTTACTCAAAGGTATAAGTATCGGCGATGGTACTATTCAACCCGATAAATTTCTTGCAATGGATAGTGGAATGGCTACGGGTGAGATAAAAGGTGACCCTACTAAAGAGCCTGCGTTTGGGCTAGATGCCTTATGGATACTCCCTAGTGATAAAGAAGATGCTATCATAAATGGCTACACTGTAGTTGATGCATCAACTGTAATCTCTACACATATGAGTGAACTTGTTAAACGCAATGCTGAAGATTTACTTACTCGTCAAGAGGTTCAAACTCTTATAGACAAGATAAAAGACTCCTTCCCTGTTATTGTTGATGATGTTATGAAAGTTGCATCTATTGGACTTATACAAAGAGTACTTAAAGCTCTTTTACATGAAAATATTCCACTCAAAGATATGCTTACTATCTTAGAGACTATAGCCGACATAGCAGAGTTTACAAAAAATGTTGAACTCATAACTGAACAAGTACGTGCCAAACTCTCGCGAGTGATAACACAGCTTTACTCAAGTGATGATAATGTTGTGAGACTTTTAACCTTTGACACAAACACAGAACAGATGCTTCTACAAAAATCAGTAGAACAAGATGGTGTAAGAAATCTTATGCTCAATGTAGGAGAGATAAATTCTCTTATCCAAGCGACAAGTGACAAAGCAGCAGAGCTTCTTCAAAAAGGAATCTCTCCTGTAGTTATTATTGTCGATCCACAACTTCGCCGAGGTGTTGCTGAGATATTTGAGCGCTTTTCACTTGATATAGTTACACTCTCACATGCAGAAATAGACTCTAATGCAACTTTTGAAGTTCTAGGCTCTATAAATGCATTTGAGCAAAAAACTAAATAACTGATGTTGGCTAACCCCCTATACAACTTTACGCTAAAGGGACTTTTTAAGAAAAACCGTACATCAGTTAATAAACATAAAAGGAAATTATAAAATTATGAACAATAGAACTATCCACCACCTCTCTCATATAGACCTCGATGGTTACAGCTGTCAACTTGTGATGAAATATACACCCTATAAAAAATACAACTACAATGCTAACTATGGTCCTGAGGTAAAATCAAAACTTACTATGATTTTAGACAATATAAGAGCAGAAAAATCCGCCTCATTTATACTCATCAGTGATTTAAACCTGACAGCTGAAGAGTCTCGTTGGCTCACAGATGAAGTAGCCAAACTCAACTCTTCTAAACTTGATGTAAAGCTTACTTTACTAGATCATCATGGAAGTGGTGCTGAGTCTGCTAAAAAGCATGAGTGGTACTACCTTGATACTGAGCGTTGTGCTACAAAAATAGTATATGACTATGTAAAAGAGCATTTTGATTTTGATGAACCTGAGTGGATGAGCAAGTATGTTGAGATAGTAAACGCAGTAGATTTATGGAAAAAAGAGCAACATGATAACTTTGAGTATGGGAAAGTTTGTATGCGTTTAGTAACTGAGACTAGAGAGCTTAACCGTATAATGTTTGCTAATGAGGACAATGATTATAAACTTACACTTTTAGAAGAAGCTGTTAAGTACATCAACGAAGCAGATGCACCAATTGTACTTGATGAGAAGATTCACCTTATTAAAAAAGCTTTTTTCACACGAGAAAAAAATGATACTTTAGATAATTTAGCAACTGACTTTGTGGTTGAACTACTGGGTTCCCAAAGAGATACAAATACTATATACTACAAAGGATATAAGGGTTACCTCTCTTATGCAGTAGGCAATACTTCTATCGTAGGAAATGGCTTTTTAGTTGCTTACCCTGAGTATGACTTTATCGTAGACATTAGTTTTAAAGGTGCTATGAGCCTTCGAGCTGACAACAAAGTAAGTGTAGCTCAAATCTCTAAAGAGTGGGCAAATGGTGGAGGTCACCCTAATGCCGCTGGTGGTCGTATTCAAGGTTTTAAAGAGCAGTATAAGTATGACAAAGTAAAACAACAGATAGAATATCTCATAAGTGATAAAGAGTCTGTGCATGGAAAACTAGAGTGGAAAGAGGGAGAAGTTTCTTAGTTATTATTTCTAAAGTAACGCTCTACTCCATTTGCAAGTCCTAGTGCCATAGATTTTTGGTACTTTTTATTTACCAAACGTTTGGCTTCTTTTGGATTTGTAATAAATCCGACCTCTACTAATACTGCAGGCATTTGTGCTCCGACAAGCACCCAAAATGGTCCTTGTCTAACACCTGCATCTTTTACATTCCTAAAACTCTTTTCAAATTCCCAAGCATACCTCGTTGCAAATCAATAGCAAGTTTATTTGCAGCAACAATATTATGAGAATTCAGTGTACTAAGAAATGAGTCTCGACCATAAAAACCCATCTCAGACATATCTGCTTTGTTCTCAACCTGTGCGACTCTCTTAGCACGAGCAGAACGCGACTTGTCTAAAAAGTAGCACTCAACACCATGTACTTGTTTAGCAATCTTTTTATCTACTGCATTTGCATGAATACTGATAAAAAGGTCTGCTTTTTTTCTATTTGCATATTTTGTTCTATCTCTAAGTTTTATAAATTTATCAGAGTCATGTGTCATATAGACCTTATAACCACGGCTTTTGAGTACTTTTTTCAACTCTTGTGCAATTTGAAGTACAACAATTTTTTCTCTATACCCTCTATACCCAATGGCACCAGGATCTTTTCCACCATGCCCTGCATCTATCACTATAATTTTATTTTTATTGACAGACTTTGGCTTAATACCATGAGGCAGAGGAGCTTTATAGGCTGATTTTTTAACATTTTTAATATGTATAATAAGTGATTTAGTATCTTTTTTAAAACTAATTTTTAACTTATAGCTATTTTGAATCACTAAACGCAGTGTGTTTGTACTAAACTGTGCAAGTTTTATTTTATCTATACCATCTTTTCTGAGATTTTGGGAGTTTGTAAGCATAGAAGCATGAATATCAAAAACATATTTATATACTTTCGTTTTTGAATCATAAAGAGTAAAGTAGTTTATTTGATTATTTCGTAGTTTCTTATCAAAAGTCATTACGATTCTATCTTTTTTCCATCGAATAGACTTTAACTTATGTGTAGATTTTACTTTTAATTTTTTCTTTGTTTTTTTGTTTGCTTTAGAAGTTGGTGCTTTGTAACGTGACTTTGAATGTAGTGAAGAGAGTTCATCGGAGTACTGTGAGACATCAATATGAAGTTTTTCTCCACTAGAGACTATCCCTTTTAAAGCAGCTAAGTGTAACTTTGCATCATCACCCATCAAAGCTCTTAAATAAAGATTTTTATAATCGTTATAGGCACGGAACTGATTACTTTTACTTGCACTCTTCATAAAACTATCTGCACGTTTTAGAACTTCTTTGTCACTCAAAGCCCAAAGTGATATAACAAGAGTGAGAATAAGAAAAAGTGAACGAACCATCAGATGATTATTCGCCCTGCATCAGTTTGTTTAAAAGTTCTTCTACTGAGATAATCTCGTTAAGTCTGTATCCATTTGAGCCTGAGAAAAAGAGACCCATTTCTGTATTTCCCTCATAAGCATCAGAGAGTCTATCTGCTATACAAAAACCTACAACTTTTGCCTCTTCACCACGGTTACAAGGTGCAACACAATTGGAAATACATTTAATAGCAGGACCTTCACGTTTTTCTACTAATTTAGTCAAGTTAGTAACTACACCACGAGCAGGATAACCAACAGGCGATGACATAAGTTGAATATCCTCTTTTTTAGCTCCAAGAAGTACTTTTTTAAAGTTATCATGTGCATCACACTCATGTGTTCCAATAAAACGAGTTCCCATCTGAACACCACAAGCACCCAGACTTAACATCTGTTCTATATCATTTTTATCCCAAACACCACCAGCAGCGATAACTGGAATATTTCCCCACTTCTGAGCTTCTTCAACTACGGGAGCTACAATATTTTCTAGTTGATTCTCTTCCATTGCACACTGCTCGTAAGTAAAACCTTGATGTCCACCAGACTTAGGTCCCTCAACAATCACAGCATCAGGTATTCTATCATAGCGTTTCTTCCAGCGTTTACAGATAATTTTGAGTGCCTTTGCAGAAGATACTATTGGAACTAAAGCTACATCAGGATAACCCTCAGTAAACTCTGGCATATTAGTAGGAAGTCCCGCACCTGTAATGATAATATTTATACCAGCTTCACAAGCATCACGAACCACACGACCATAATCATTAATAGCATATAGGATATTCGCGGCCAATGGCTTATCTCCACAAATCTCTCGTGCACTATCTATAATCGCACCAAATCCCTCTTTAGAGTAAAAATTAACTTCACTTAAAGGACGATCTGCTACTAGTTTTTTAGAGTACTCTTTATCTTTAAAGTAACCCGTTCCAACAGAAGAGATAACACCGAGTCCACCATTATTTGAAACTGTACCAGCGAGTTGGTCCCAACTAATACCGACACCCATACCACCTTGAACAATAGGTTTAGGGATAGTATATTTTCCTATTTTTATAGAGTTAAAGCTCATTAGTTTACCTTTAATTTTGCAAATTTTCTTTTTCCAACTTGGAGTAGGTACTCACCTGTTGTAAGTACTAACTTCTCATCAGTTACTTTTTTTTGATCTATTTTAACGCCACCTTGCTTAATATCTCTTCTTGCTTGTGAAGTTGATGGCTCAATCTTACAATCAAGTAGCGCTTTAGCAATCCAAACCTCACCATCACAACTAAAGAGTTCAATATCAGTGGGAATTTGGCTCTTAGAGTGAACTTTATCAAACTCTATTTTAGCCATATTTGCTTGTGTTTCACTGTGAAAACGAGCTGTTATTTCTAAGGCAAGTGCTTCTTTAGCTTTCTTTGGATGAAGCGAACCATTAAGAACATTAGTCTTTAAGACTTCAATTTCATCGAGTGTTTTAGTACTAAGTAGTTCATAAAAACGCCACATCAAATCATCACTAATACTTAAAATTTTACCAAACATATCATTTGGTAAATCTGTTACACCGATATAGTTTCCAAGAGATTTAGACATCTTTTGTACACCATCAAGACCCTCTAAAATAGGCATCATTAGAACAGCTTGTTGTTTCTTAATATCATATGATTTTTGAAGCTGGCGACCCATAAGTAAGTTAAATTTCTGATCTGTTCCACCTATTTCTATATCTGATTTAAGGTGTACACTATCGTATCCTTGAAGCAATGGATACATAAATTCACTTACAGCTATTGGTGTTTGAGAAGCATAACGTTTAGAAAAATCATCACGCTCAAGCATACGAGCAACTGTCAGGTTTGAGGCAAGTTCTAACATACCTACAGAACCTAAGGCATCTAACCACTCTTTGTTATAAACTATATCTGTTTTACTCTCATCCAAAATCTTAAAAGCTTGAGATGTATACGACTCTATATTTTTAGCTATATCTTCAGCTGTAAGTACTTTTCTAGTAGCACTTTTTCCAGTAGGATCACCAATTGTAGCAGTAAAGTCTCCAATTAAAAACTGTACACGAGCCCCATATTTTTGAAAAGTTGCCAGTTTTTGGAGTAGTACCGTGTGACCTAAGTGTAAATCAGGTGCAGTAGGGTCAAAACCAGCTTTTACAGTATAATTTTTGCCCTCTTCAAAGTAAGCCTTTAAGAGTTTTTCAATTCTCTCAATATCAATTATCTCAGCTGTTCCTCTGTTTATCTCGCGTAGTGCCTCTTCTATCATCTTTTATCTTTCTCCAAAAATTTAACTCTTATATGCATCATCACTGTGAATCAGATGTATTACTTTTATTTTTAACTCCATTTTAGCACGTAGTGCATTAATATCTGCTTCCTTAGATTCAAAACCTAGTTCACAAAACTTCGTATAATTTTCACTCTCTTTACCAAGCTCAATAGAGTGTATGTCTATATTTAACTTCACTAGATAACTAAGAAACTCAGCTAATGCACCTTTTTCATTATGAAGAGATGCTATTAGCTTGTACTTATAAAGCTTTTGATGCTCCCATGAGATAAAAACCATTTTGGAGTTTTGTGTTAATTTTTTTGCACCAACACTACACATCTTATGATGCACATTTACTTTTCCTTTTGCCAAAAAGCCCATGACTTCATCCCCCGCTTTTGGGTGACAACAGTAGTCAAAGACTACATCATTTATACTGCTTGATGAGTATATCTCTAAACCAGCTATTTTTGTACTTTTTAGCTTAAACCTATGCCTAGATATGAAAGCTCGAAAACGACTATTTTTTCCTATATCAGCAACATAACGATGAATTACATTTTTAAATACTTCCACATCTGATGCTATGCTCGCTATGTTTTCGTAGCCATTTTCTGCAAACCACTCCTCAATTCTATGTTCATTCAAACCCATAACAGTTGCTACAATTTTAACAGCATATTTAACATTAATTTCACGTAAACGCATATTACAGTTTAGTTTCATATTTGTTTTTGCTTTACTTGTTTTAACTGCATCAATCCAAGAACATCTCGTAATCAGCTCATCTGCTGTAATAATTTTTACAATATCCCCATTATGTAGTTCAGTAAGCAGGGAGGATTTCACTTTATTTACAAGTGCAGAAGTAGCTTTATTTCCTACTTCACTATGAACAGCATATGCATAGTCTAAGGCGAGTGCTCCTCGAGGCAGGGTAAAAGCATCCCCTATTGGAGAAAAAACGCTTATGTCTTCACTATATAAATCATTTTTAATGAGTGCATAAAAGTCTTCTACAGACTCTTCTTGATATTGTAAGTTAGACAACCAGTCAAGTTTTATATTATTTCCACCAGACTTATATTTCCAGTGTGCAGCTATTCCTAACTCTGCGGTTCTATGCATCTCATATGTTCTTATTTGTACTTCAAAAATTGCCGTATTATAAAAAACACTTGTATGTATTGTTTGATAGCCATTATCTTTCTCAACAGCAATATAATCTTTAAATCGTGAGGCTAATGGACGAAAATTTAGATGAATAAGTCCTAAAATCTTATAACATTTAACAGGATCATTTGTTAAAATTCTCACAGCTAAAAGGTCTAAAACTTCATCAATACTTACACCTTTTCTCTGCATTTTGAGGTAAATAGAGTAACGGTGTTTCACCCGAGAAAGTATCTCAAATTCATCTTCACAAAAACCATTTTTCAAGAACAGCTTTTTAAGTGCTTCTTTAAAGTCATTAAGTCTAAGCTCTATAGCATGATAGTTTGTGTCAAGATAATTATCTATATGGTGTTTTTCTTCTTTAAAAAGATATGCAAAACTTAAATCTTCAAGCATGTTTTTTAAAAAACTTATTCCTAGTCTATGTGCTATTGGGGCATAAACAACTAAAGTTTCTTCTGAAATACGTCGTTGCTTATGTTCTGCTAAAGCATCTAGTGTGAGCATATTGTGAAGTCTATCGCAAAGTTTTACTACTAATACTCGTACATCTTTTATACTTGCTAAAAGCATTTTTCTAAAAGTAAGAGCCGAGGCAGTAAGCCTTTCATTTGAACTTGATGGGAGTAGCTCATTATCTCGAATTAAATCTATTTTAGTAAGACCCTCAACAAGATGTGCAACATCTTTTCCAAAAAGTTCTAAAACATCTTCAATAGTTGTATCTGTATCTTCAACAATATCGTGTAAAAGTGCAGCAATAGCCATAGACTCATCATCTGTAATCGAAGCGACAATAGAGGCAACAAGGATAGGGTGAATTACATAGGGTTCTCCACTTTTTCTAAACTGAAGCTTATGACCTTCAATGGAAAAAGAGAGTGCTTTATCCAGCATTGGGCTAGAATTTATTTTTGTGTAGAGATAGCTTATAGCAGAGTCTACATCATGAAGATGTTTTACTTTTTCAATCTCTACTTGACTCATAGGCAAAATATTTACTTTTCGTTATCGCTAAAGCCTTTAACTTTAATAAGACCTTCTGCCATTTCCATAAGTGCTAAATCTGCAGACTTTACAGACTTACTACTTATACTAAGTTTACTTTGTGCACCATTTTCTAACTCATCACATCTTGCCGAAATTGCCAATGCTAATTGATAACGATCCATATTTGGGTTGTCTTCTAATATTTTTGCTGTTAATTCTTCTGTTTTCATCTCTTAATTTCCTTTTGTTTTACTGATGTTACGGACTATAAGGAGCAAAGCCCCTTATAGTCGCAGGGACAAAGCTTGTCCCTACAACCCCCTAAAGCTATAAAAAAGGGGCTTTTTTAAGAACGTCTGTATTGTCAGTTACTTTACTCTTACTTTACGATAGAACAGTTCTTCATATTACCATTTAAAATGTCTAAAAGATTACCTTCTATGGACATATCACATACAATAATTGGTAACTTATTATCTTTTGCTAAAGCAATAGAAGTATCATCCATAACTTTAATATGATCTTGAAGTGCTTCATCATAAGTAATAGTATCTAGTTTTACTGCATCGCTATATTTAGCTGGGTCTTTATCATAAACGCCATCAACTTTTGTTGCTTTTATAATAACCTCTGCACCAATTTCAACAGCACGAAGTGTCGCAGCTGTATCCGTAGTAAAGAAAGGATTACCAGTTCCCGCTGCAAAAATCACAACACGACCTTTTTCTAAATGTCTTACAGCTTTACGGTTGATGTAAGGCTCTGCAATTTGTTCCATTTTAATAGCTGTTTGCATACGAACTTCTAGTCCAGCATGTTCACAAGCTTCTTGCATAGCAACACCATTTATAACAGTTGCTAGCATTCCCATATAGTCACCAGAGGTGCGTTTAATAATACCATCTTGAGCAGCAGTCACACCACGAATAATATTTCCACCACCAATAACAATACCAACTTCAATATCAGCTTGAATAAGAGACTTAATCTCTCGTGCTATATACTTTAAAATCTGTGTGTCAATACCATGACCTGCCTCACCAGCAAGAGCTTCACCCGAAAACTTTACTAAAACACGTTTTTTAGCCATTGACATACCTTTTTATTTTATAAAATCTGTGAATTATACTTTAACATTTCTTTAAGTCTACTTTGAGGCTCTTTATGACAGTGCTGTCGGCATTTGCAGAAGCTCCCTATAATCAGGGACTTTTTACTTCTTAAAGTTATTTATTGTATAGCATTATTAAAGGTGTGATTTCTGAAAATACCACTGCACGCTTATTCTCTTCTTCATTGAGTATATACTCTAAAAGAAGTGCTATATTTTCATCAACTCCCTTCACAAGTTTTCTTATATCCTCAAGCTTTTCGCGTTTGTTTACATTTGTAAAACGCTCGTATGCACTGTATGGCTCTTTTTTTGATAAAGCATAGTACAAACGGCGACCAAGTTCAAAGACTTCAAACTCTTCATTTTTTCCAGTTATAACTTTTGTCTCAAATCCAAAATCAATATTAATATTTTTAGCCCTCATATATGCTTGAAGCATCATAAGAAAACCTATTTTTGCATGTGTAAAGTTTGAGAGGACTCGTGTATAAAAACCTTCAAAATGTTCACCCTCTTTTCGTAACTTTTTATACTCAAGCATCAAAGACTCAACATAATATTTTGCATACTCAAGCGGAGCGGACTTTATAACGGTATGCCCCTCTGTAGATTCGCCCATAAGTTTTCCACCGAGAAAGATATGCACACCACTACCGTTAACTCCCTCTATCTTAGCCTTACACCCCTCAAAACCTATATCTCCCAGACCATGAATACCACATCCTTTCACACACGCAGACCAGTACATTCGTACACGTCCACTCTCTAGGGGAACTCTCTCTCCAAGGTAGTTCGCCATGGCTATCGCATCATTTTTATTTTCAATCACTCCAAAAGGGCAGTGCTCAGTTCCTGCACAAGCAATAAGATGATTTTTATAAGGAGTGTCTATATTTTTATACTCAAGAAAAAATGCCTCTTTTAGTAAAGCATCTAAATCTTTAACACCCATAATATAAAAACTCTGCTCCATATCAAAACGCAGCTCACCATTTCCATACTTCTGTGCTAACTCCCCTGCATTTATCATAGCAGAACCTGTAAATATACCTGATGGTACTACCGCATGCACTCCAAGGGTAGCATCACGAAGTTGAATTTTTCCATGGTCAGGTTCAACATAGTCCATCTTTGTCATAGTCTCACCAGCACTAGCAAAATCAATCTCTGCGTTTTCGGCGAATAGCCTTTGCCATCTCATCCATACCAACCGCATCTATTAAAAAACAGAGTCTATTTTTATTACGGTTATCGCGAAAACCAAAACGTTTAAAAAGGTCGATAATCGAGCTAAATGCAGCTAAAACTCTCATCCTCATTTTTAAGAAATATATTTGCACTTTTTGCAAGCATTCCAACACGACCACCAAGATACAAGGTTGTATCCAGAACATTCCATCTTTTTGGGCTAAGTACAAAACAGCAATCATTTCCATAAACATTACATCTGTTTGAAAGATTTCCTGTGATAGAAGTGTTAAACTTTCGAGGAAGTGTTGAAATCCACTCAGGATTTCCTAAAAACTTCTCTTGAAGTTTTGAAAAGTGTTCTATGAGAAGGAATAACATTATCAAAAGCCAAATCATCAAAAGGATCCGCAACAATCCCACGAATATTATCTACCCCTGTTTGAAACGCAGATATACCAACATCGTTTAGTCGTTTTATGATGGGAGGAAGTGATTCTATAGTCAAATATCGTAGCTCACACTGCTGTCTTGTTGTTAAGTCTAGATAATCCTCTCCAAACTCTTTAGCACACTCTCCTATCACTTTAGCTTGCTCACCTGTCATAAATCCACCAGGAATACGAAGCTTTAACATAAACTTCTCAGGTGTTGCAGGACGGTAGTAGATACCAAAACATTTTAAGAAGTAGGATTTATCCTCTTCGGGGACAGAGTCAAATCCATTTTGGGCATACTCTTCTAATTTTTCATATGCTTCAAATGGTGTTTTTAACTCTTTGAGTTTTTCAATCTTATTTAATTTTTTGTTTCTTGCATCAAATGCTTCTTGCAGTGCTTTCATAATAAGTCCATATAATTTAAATATAAGGAATTTTATCTTTTTTTAAGCAATATATGACATTTTTTTGATTATTTTTTAAACAAATCAGCTTTTTCTTCCTCTTTTTCCTTAAATTTTATTCCCTCAAATGCACTCTTTATATGTTCTATCTCACCCATAATTTCTTCCTCTTCTAAACGCAGCCCCTCAGGGACTTCAATAGAGTGAAGTTGAATTGCAGTTTGCTTGAAGTTTGGTTCACCTGATTTTGGACAAAAGCTTTCATTAGTCAGAGTATTTATAAGCTGTTCATTAAAATGAAAAGGAACAAAAACATTTCCCTCTCTTACACTTCCTGTCACTCTTACAACCACATCTTCAATGCGACCACGAGCAGAAGAGAGTGCCATTCTATCGCCACTTTTTACTTTTAGTTTTTTAGCATCATTTGGGCTTACATCTACCCAAGCTTCAGGAGCTAAATCATTTAAGATGTCTATACTTCGTGTTTTTGTACGGGTATGCCACTGTTCCACTGTTCTTCCAGTGTTTAAGATAACGGGAAAGTCCGCTGATTGGGATTCTGCCATAGGAAACCACTCTGCACAGATAAGATTTGCTTTTTTATCTTTAGTTCTAAACGCCATATCTGGTGAGTATAAACGCTTAGTTCCCTTTGGATTTTCCTCGTTACAAGGCCACTGCACACCATTTTCAGATTCAAGAAGTGCATAATCTATACCAGAGTAGTCACACAACTGTCCTTTAGATACTCTCTTCCACTCTTCAAAAGCATCTTGTGGCTTACTCCATGAAGGAAATAGCATCTCATTTACACCCTCAAAATATTTTGAAAACTCTAAGACAATATCAAAGTCACTTTTTGTATCGCCAAGAGGTTCAACTGCCTTGTTCGCTTTGTTGCATCGGCGTTCAGAGTTTGTGTAAACACCCTCTTTCTCACCCCATGTAGCTGCTGCAAAAACAACATCTGCAATTTGAGCTGTATCTCCAAAAAAAGCATCTTGAACAACTAACAAGTCAAGTTTTGCTAGAGTTTTACGAAGTTTTTCTTGATTTACAAAACTAACAAGTGGATTTGTCGCTGTTATCCAAAGGGCTTTAATTTCCCCTCTGTCTATAGCATCAATAATCTCAGCATATTTATACCCACGAGAAGTTGGAACTATCTCCTCTGGTACATTTACGATGCTCGCATACTCTTTTAAAGCTCTCTCATCCCCAAAAGTTTCTATACCCTGGAAGACTTGAGGTAAATCCTGTCTCACGTGTTCCCATTGCATTACACTGACCTGTGATACTAAAAGGACCTGTTCCCTCTCGACCAATATGCCCAGTTAGGAGGTGGAGGTTGATGATGGCACTTACCGTATCTGTTCCCATAAAAGATTGGTTCACACCCATAGTCCAAGCAGAGATAACAGCATCTGAGGAGACAAACTCACGAGCAAGTGCATAAAGAGTTTTTACATCTATTCCCGTTATATTTGCCACCTCTTGAGGAGGATAATCTTGCACATGGCGTTTGAGTTCTTTATAGCCATTTACATTTGCTAGTATATAACCCTCATCTTCCCATCCCTGTTCCATTACTATGTATGCAAGACCATTATAGAGTGCTAAATCGGTTCGAGGTTTTATGGGAACAAACAAGTCTGCCATCTGTGAAGTTTTACTAGCACGAGGATCAATTACTATGACTTTTTTATTTGGATTTTTATTGATATGAAGTGTGATTATAGGATGATTGTCTGCGATATTTGCACCGATGAGAAAAATAGTATCGGCATGAGTAAAGTCTTCATATGAAGAGACCGGACCATCACTTCCAAGAGATTGTTTATAACCCATCACGGCTGATGCCATACAGAGTGTAGTATTTCCATCAAAGTTGTTTGTTTTAAGTCCTAACTGCACGAACTTTCCAAGAGTATAAAACTCTTCTGTTAAAAGTTGTCCTGTACCTATGACAGCTACAGCTTTTTCTCCATGTTCTTTTGCGATGCGTTTAAACTCAGAACTTACTTTAGTAAAAGTTTCATCCCATGAAGCCGCTTCTAACTTTCCATCTTTTTTTATAAGTGGTGTTAAAATCCTATCTTTGGAGTTTATCATCTGGTGTTCAGAGAGACCTTTTGGACAGAGTGTTCCCATGTTTACACCATGTTTTGGATTTCCTTTTGTATGAAACTGCTTTTCCATCTTTTACACCGATGTAGAGACCACAACCAACACCACAGTAACCACAAGTAGAAAAAACCCATTTATCAGGCTTGTTTGCATCACTTATCATCCCAAAAGTATCATCATGAGAGAGTTTATACTTCGCCTCCTTTATATCAAAACCTAAAAAATCTTTTATTTTATTTATCATCATAAACTCTTTATATTATATTATTGTAGATAATAGCATAAGTTTAAATAGATTTATAAAATAAATAGTATATAAATTAAGCAGAAGTAGAGATGGAATGAAATATGCTTTTATATCTTAAAAAGTAAAAGATTAATTATGCAAATTTTCCTAGGTACAAATGAAACTATTATTAAAATAAACTCTAAATCAGTTGGAGTAGGGTATATACAAGATTTTATTAATACTCACTTTTCACATAGAAGTATATATAAAAATATTATACTAATTCCAGCTTCGAACGATGATTCATATCATAGAACATTCTTGTTCAAAGTGGATTTACACTCTCTATACTAAACGCACAAAGAACTTCATTCCTGAGCTGAAGGAGAGGCTTGTTATTAGACAAAAAAAAGCGATTAAGATTATTTTACCTCAAAACTTAGTTCATCATCTTATTTATACTATAATCGATGAGAGTAGTGTTTCATTGGAGATAAAACCAAAAAACTATAAAATCGTAAAATGTATTAAATCTTATATAAATATACCAATAGTACATACTGACTCTGGAACAATTCTTCATTTACAAAATAACCGTGATAAAAAACTTTTAAAAGAGTTTATGAACTCAGCATCTCTTATAGATATTGAACATAAACATGTCTATAAGAAGAAAGAATTTGCAGAATTTTTCAAAGAAGAAAAAGATAAAAGGACAAGGAATATACAAGAAAATCCTACTTGTCCCTATCTCACATTAGGTCTCTTGCCTAGTGATACACTCTCTGAGATAAAAAAACGTTATAAATACCTAGCAAAGTGCCATCATCCTGATATGATACATACTCAAGATGAAGCGACACTTATCAAACACACTAAGGTATTTCAAAATATTCTTAATGCATATCAAACAATTTTAAAAGAGACTAAGCTTGCATCTTAAAAGAACTCTAAGTCATCATCCTCTTCATCCATATCTTCTTCAAGCTCTTCTTCTTTAAAAATATTTTCCAACTCAAGTATATTTGATGAAAACGATGCATCAAAATAATGAATATCTTCAGTCTTATAAGCCACAAAAATAACATTAATCCATTTTTCAAGATCATTAATAATACCAATAAGAACTGACACTAAAAGGTTTTTCTTTGCTTCTATATCTTCAACAGTTAAGTTACTTAAAAATTCATTTAAGGAGAAGAAAGCTCTTTCAATAATGGGAAAAACAAACATTGAAGCAATTAAAATTTCTATATCTTTAATTTTTTCATTAATAAGAGTAATTTTTCCTATGGCATCTGCTGACTCCAGAGATTCCATCTCATATATATCTCCAATAAGACTATCTAAACTACTTGTAAAACTTTCAACCTTATCAATTATTGTGTCATCAAGGGAGTTAATAAACTCCGCTGCAGAGATTTTTTCAACTTGTGTAAAACGCAAGTCTTTTTCTTTTGTACTATCTCTTTTTGCTATTTTCTTTTTATTACTCAAAACTGGAGCTGTTTTTTCTTCAAGCTTTTCATAAGGAGAAAAAAGTTGATTTTCTAAGATTTTAATATAATCGCCTAATGCCTTTTCAGCAGTTACTCGTTGAAGCATTCTGTATAAAAATAGATATGTATTTTCCCTATCAAAAGCACTCGGAAGTGATCCATCAAACTCATACCATAAATTCATCTCTTCTACTCTACTATGTTTACTATCTTGAATGAGATATATTCTTAAAAAATCATTTTTATATCGTGCAATTTGCATAAACTGTTTCAAATTTTTGTACTCTTTTAAAAAAGTACCCTTGTCTAGCTCTATAAAAACAATATCTGTTAATATCAGATCGCTACTGTCTATAATTTCTAAACTCTCACAATATTTACATTCTTTAAAAATTGTTTTAAACATATTATAGTACTTATCATTTACATTATTAATGCCTATAAAGTTACAGATTAAATTTGAAGCATACTCATTTGTAAGTTTTTTAATTCCTGTCATTATCTTGCCGTATTAATAATTTTTGCCATCTCTTTGAGACTTAAACTTGATTTTGCACCACCAATTTCAACAGCTTTTTTTGGCATCCCATAAACAATACAACTCTTTTCTTCTTGAGCATATGTTGCAGCTCCGGACTCTTTCATCTCGAGTAGTCCACTAGCTCCATCATCTCCCATTCCTGTTAAGTATAAAACCTACACCAAAAATACCTACATTTTTTGCCATTGAACGAAATAAAACATTTACACTCGGTTTGTGCGAATTTACTTTTGGATAATTTTTCAATTCAACTTTATACTGAAATCCATGTTTATGTACTTCCATATGTAAATCACCTGGGGCAATTAAAATTCGACCATGCATTAAAGTATCTCCATCTGCCGCTTCTTTAACATGAGAAGAGGGTAGTACCTGATTAAGTCTTCCAGCAAAAGATGCCGTAAATCCTGCTGGCATATGTTGGGTAATAACTACAGGAGGATGATTTGGCTCAAGTTGAAGTAGTAACTCTTCGAGAATTTGTACACCACCTGTTGACGCACCAATTGCAACTATTTTTTTTGATGGAGGCCGAGAATTTACTGCTTTAACACTACTTGAGACTTGTTTTTCATTTAAAACTTTACTATCACTTGTTCTTTTAATATTATGTACAAAATTCATACGAGACCTTGCTGCTATGCGAACTTTAGATACAAACTCCTCTTTTTTCTCTCCAAAAAACTCATATATATTTGAAGTTGGTTTCAAAACAATATCAACAGCACCCATTCTCATTGCATCAATAGCTGCCGAACTTCCCCTCTCAACAAGAGTTGAGCATATAATAGTTGGAATAGGTTTTTGCTTAGCAATCATCTCTAAAAATGTCAGACCATCCATCTTTGGCATCTCTATGTCGAGTATAAATACATCGGGCAAACCTGTACTCTTAAAAAGTTCAAATGCATCTACAGGATTTACACTACTCCCAATGATTTTAATATCACTTACACCAGAAAAAATCTTTTTAAACTCATTTCGCACTAATGCTGAGTCATCAATTATAAATACTTTTATCATTTTAGCTCTCCTTTGGCTCTTAAAAAAAGTCTAGTTCACTTCCATCATCTGTCTCATCAACTCCGCTAAGTGTATGTTGCATAAAGTCTATATTACTTTGTAGAGAGTCTTTAAAAATTGCAACATTTTTAAAGACTCTATCTAAAAACATACTGATTAAATAAACACTTATATCACTTAAAATTTCAGATAAATAATTAAAGCCATGAAGATTGGCAGGTTCAACACTTTCCAATTCTAAGCCTTTTAAATATATAGCAAGTTGAGTATATATTGGAGCTACACTCTTAGTATGTGGTGTCTTTGAAAATATATGTGCAACGGCATCTAACTCATCTGCAATATTAACAAAAAAATTATGTGTTAAATTTCCCGCATCAAGTTCATCTACCATCAAAACTAACTCATCCGCTACAAATAATGCACTAGCTTCGTAACTATCTAAAAACTTATCTATACTCTCTTCTTCATGAGTATGCTTCATTACAATATTTCTTCTTCCAATTGAATTAATAGTGTAGGGGCGAGATAAAAGAGTAAAAAGCTTTTTATGAAAAATATTTTTATCAATAGGATATGTAACAACACTATCAGCTTTTGGTACTATCTCGAAAACTTTCTTATAATTTCTTGGTTCATATAGTAAGATCGTTAAAACATCTTCTTTAAAGTTTTCAATAGCAGTATAATACTCTTGGACCAAAGCATCATTTGCTGTTGCATCTATTATGGCTATTGTAATATGGCGCTTTAAAAGTACAGCATTAATTTTTTCGAGCATCTCTTTTGTCATATCTATCTTTGATGCTGATGAAAAGAATATGGATGTTTCATCATAAATTTTTTCACTCTCTCTACCAATATATAAAATATTATGACTGCTAGCTAAAAATTGTACATAATTACTATAGTGTTTATTCATCATTCCCTCCAAATATAATCTCATCTAGTTTTTTAAATGCCACCTGAAGGACATCTTTATCATATTTAATCGCACTTTTTGTTATATAATTTTTAAAACTTAATAACTTCACTTCATCTTCCCTTGATACAGAAGAAAATGAATTTTCTAGTGCACCAATAAAGTCTTTTTTTTGTTGAACCATCTCATATATAGTTAGTCCAAATCTACGGCTATACTTTATCACTTCATCATCTAACATTAAAATATAATTTTCTTTATCATCATCAAAGAGATTATCTACTACAGCATTTATATTTTTAAAAATTCCTCGCACATCTCCAAAATAATTTTCAAATTGATACTTGACATATTCAGCATCTTTTACCCTGTTTAGAGCGAAAATAAGCTTTAGTTTTGGATTGTAGCCTTTGAGGACTGTGTAAATAAAGCTTGCATTTATAGCATCTTGCTCACCATCAAGTATAGGAATAACTACAGCATCTAAAAAGTGAATCATTCCACTGTCATTTAGAGCTTCTACAAGTGTCATAGTTGTCTTATTTGCTCCTATATCTAAACATAAGGAGTCATTTGTCGCAAAAATTTCTGCTAGTTCTTCTCTAAGCAGAGGAGAAGAAACATTAACTTGACTACGAATACTTAAACTACTTGCATGAAAACTTGAAGCATCAGAATTTTCATCATCAAACTCATAATGTCGTACAGCTTTTTTTTCATTTTTATCAAAAGATATGGTAGAGATTAACTGCATAGATAGTGTACTCTTTCCTACACCGCCTTTACTCGATATTACAGCAATTTTCAAGGCTTGACTCATCATCTCCTACCTTATCTTTTGGTATACAGAAGTTGAAACTGTTTTAAGATGTGGTGTCTTTATCATATTTAAATTCTCCGTTAAAGATATAAAAAATATCCTCCGAGTTTGAGGTTTTTTATAACATTATCTACAACTAATTGCTTAGTATCATCATCAAAGTAAATTAGTACATTTCGTAACCAGATTACATCAAAGAGACCGACTTCACTGTTATATTGCATAAGGTTTCCAACTTTAAAATCTATATTATTGAGTAAACTTCTCTCAATCATAAACTGCCCTTCGTGACTTCCTTTACCTTTAAGACAATAAAGCTTTTTCAAGTTCAGTGGAATTTTATCTGACCACTTTTCAGGATAGAGTCCAACTCTAGCTTTTTTAATAACATCAGTATTAATATCTGTTCCTACAACTTCCCAATCACTTCTTGCTACTTTTTGATCTAAAAGCATCGCTACAGAATAAGCTTCAGCACCTACAGATGCAGCTGCACTCCAAAAACGAAACTTACTCTTAAGTGGGTGTTTAGGTAATATATTTTTTTGTAAATACTCAAAATGATCTATCTCCCTAAAAAAATAGGTCTCATTCGTTGAAATAAGGTTAATCATCTCAACCCTTTCATGTGCATCAATTTGAATAAGTCTTATATAGTCCACATAAGAGTCAAACTTATAAAATAGTAAACGCTTTAAAAGTCTACTCTGTACAAGGTGCTTTTTTGAGTCTTGTAAATCAATTCCGACTTCTGAAAAAACTATCTTTTGTATAGTTCTAAACTCACTATCTTTTAAATTTATTGCCATCTCAAATTACACTATATATTTTAAAATAGCTTCACTCAGTGCTAACATGTTTACTTTTCCAATAATATCTTGAGCACCAGCTTTTAGGAGTGATTCTGCCATATTATCATTTGACATATTAGTATGAACAATAATATTTATATCTGCATATTTCTTTTCACTACGAAGGTTGTCTATCACATCACGACCTCCAAGAACTGGCATCTCTAAGTCTGTTATGAAAGAGTGCTATTGTCTCAGGTGCTATATGTTTTAAATCTTCTAAAAGAAGTTGTCCATTTTCATACATTCTATACTTTAGTCCCATCTTAACAAAAAGTGATTCAGCCATCTTACGGATAAACTTACTATCGTCTGCAAAAAGTACTAGTTTGTCATTTGATACTCTTTGAATTTTTTTAGTATCATCCGCTGCCTTAGTATCGATAGTGTCAAAAATGTCAATAAGCATCTTATCACTATCAAATATTAAGCACATTTCACTTCTTTGAGCGATATTGACACGAGTAATAAATGATGTTTTTTCATCATTTTGAGAGTTGTCTGTCATAGTTTCAGGAGGTATATTTACTATATACTCCACCCTTTTAACCACTATTCCTAATCTATGCCCACCATAGTGAGCCAGAACAATTAACTCATACTCACTCTCATCAAGCACTTTATTCCCAAACCACTTGTCAAAATTCACGATAGTAGTCATATTACCACGGATATCTGCAGTACCAATAATGAGACCTTCAGTATTTGTTTTAGCAATATCAATATCTTTATAGACTAAAAGCTCTTCTATCTTTGAGACATTTTTTGCATAAAACTGTCCATCACTTCCTTCAAATATAAGATATTGACTTGTATCATTAGCATTTGCACTTACTAATGCAAGTAAATCCAGCTCTTCTTCATCATCTAAAATATTTGTGTCATTAGCTATATCTTCATCATACTCTTGCATATGTTTTCACTTTATTCTACTAGTTGTGAAAGTTCATCAATATCTAAAATAGTTTTAGTATTTAAAATAGCGATATACTTTTCATCATATTTTCCCATACATAGGATAAACTTAGGATCCACTTTTGAACCAAACTCAGGTGCTTTTTTAAGATCTGAAGCTTCTATATTGTCCACTTCATAAACCTCATCTATAAGTATCCCTATCTCCATACTCTCTTCATGCTCACCAATATGAACAACAATAATTGATGTTTTCTCACCTATAGCTGTTGTACCTATGGAGAATCTCTCAAGCAAGTCTATAACAGGAACAATATTTCCACGTATATTTGTCACACCTTTTACTGAAGTGTTTATTTTTGGGACTTTAGTTATACCTGAGTACTCAACTATCTCTTTTGCACTCAAAGCCTCAATGGCATACATAACACCACCTACTAGAAAAAGTAGGTACTGTCCCTGACTACTCTCTTCTTCTAAATAGCTCTTTTTATCTTGCATACTAGGCTCTTCTAGTATCTATCGAAATTTTGAAGGCTAAGCTCTTCGCTATTTCCTTGTGGCGATGCTATTTGTGCTTGTGGAGCAGCAACTTGTACCGGAGAAAAAACATCACTTTGACCTGTTTTAAAGAAACTCATCAACTGGCTTAGTTGATTTGCTTGTCCACTAAGCTCTTCACTTGCACTTGCTACCTCTTGAGATGATGCTGCGTTTGTTTGTGTTACTTGATCGAGTTGTGTCATCGCAGTATTGATCTGTCCTAGACCGATATCTTGCTCTTTAGCTGCATTTGCTATATCCTCTACAAGTGTTGCGGTCTCTTGAATCTTGGGGACAACATTTGTTATAAGCTCACCAGCTTTTTCACTTACTTTAACACTCTCACTTGTAATAGTACTAATCTCTTGTGCTGCAATTTGACTTCTTTTTGCTAGTTTTCTCACCTCAGCAGCTACCACGGCAAAACCTTTACCATGCTCACCTGCACGAGCAGCTTCTATGGCAGCATTAAGTGCAAGTAGATTTGTTTGGTACACAATATCTTCAATTATAGAGATTTTTTCAGATATAGTTCTCATAGCTTCTACTGTTTTATCTACAGCTTCTCCACCATCTTTTGACATACCAGATGCCTCTTCAGCAAGTAGGTTTGTAGTCTGTGCATTTTTAGCACTCTCGGCAACACTACCACTCATCTCTTCAAGTGCAGCACTAGTCTCTTCTAGTGAAGATGCCTGCTCTGTTGCACCTTGAGAAAGAGTTTCTGCTGTAGCTGAAAGCTGTGTAGAAGCAGATGTTATCTCTATAATTCCACTATTGACATTTCCAACAATATTTTCTAACTTTTGAGTCAGATTATTTAAGAGCTGTTTTAGTCACATTAAATGCACCACTATACTCTTTTGTCATTTTCACACTCAAGTCACCATTACTTACTTTATCGAGCTTATCATTTATATCTAAAAATGTCTCTTTTATAACAGTTGCAAAACTATTTATACCATTAGTTATATCTGAAAAGTTGCCCTTATATTGAGTAGAATCTATTTGAACATCTAGGTTACCAGCTGCTCCCTCTTTGTTCATCATATCTGAATCCTTAATTAGACTCTTTAGTGTAGCCTGTAAAACTCCAACTGACTTACTTACAACACCAAGCTCACCATCTACTTGAGGAATAGTTACATTAAAATCTCCATCACTAAGACTTACTATACTTGTTCTTAAAAGTGCTATCTCTGAAACTAATTTTTCATAGTCACTTTTTAGCTGCTTGTTCTCTTTTTTAATCTTTTTACACTCTTTTTCTAAATCTTTTGCCATTGTATCCATCCTTTTTTTTAGTTTAATTCTTTTATTTTATGTTCCATCAATTTTGGTATATCAAAGATAAGAGCTATCTCACCACTTCCCAAAATTGTTCCACCGCTTACACCAGGTACTTTGTTAAACATTGAACCTAATGGTTTTATAACAGTCTGAAACTCACCATAGAGTTCATCAACCATCATACCCATCTTATACTCTCCATAACGAACGACTACTATATTTTCTCTCTCGCTTTGGCTCTTCTCCTCATTATAAACTTTTCTTAAGTCTAGTAAAGGGAGCATAGAATCTCTTAGGTTAATATACTCATTACCATCCATCTCTTTTTTATAGTGATCATCAAGCTCTATACACTCTTGAATCATTTCAAGAGGAATAATATACTTTGTGTGTCCAGATTGAATTAAAAATCCATCAATTATTGCAAGAGTGAGGGGGAGACGAATAGTAAACAGACTTCCTTCCCCTGGTTTTGAATCAATCTCAACTGTCCCTCGAAGAGACTCAATATTACGCTTGACAACATCCATTCCCACACCACGACCAGATATATCTGAGACCTTTTCTGCAGTTGAGAGTCCTGCTGCAAATATAAGGTTGTAAATCTCTTTATCGCTTAAGTTGTTGTTTGCACTCACAAGACCATTTGCTATAGCTTTTTGCAAAATCTTCTCTTTGGGAAGACCTTTTCCATCATCACTAATCTCTATAACTATAGTTCCTGCATCAGGGTATGTTTTAAGTTGAACATGCCCCATCTCATTTTTTGCAGCAGCTTTTCTCTCCTCAGGTGTCTCTATACCATGATCAATAGAGTTTCTAAGCATATGCATAAGCGGATCTGAAATCTTTTCAACTACCATCTTGTCAAGTTCTGTTTCCCCACCTATGATTTGAAAGTCAATCTGCTTATCAACTTTTTTTGCAACATCATGGACTATGCGTTTGAACTTGTTAAAACTATCTCCGACCTGCACCATACGAATATTCATAACACCTGTACGAATCTCTTCTAACATATCACTCAGTATAGTAGCAGACTCTCCGAGTTCATTATCATCAAGAACATCTGCTCTTTGTGTAATTTTTGCATTTGCAATAACCATTTCAGATATCTGATTTATAAGTTGATCAATTTTAGAGGAGTCTACACGCAGAGAGAAACTTTTTTTCTTCTCTTTAGTTTTAACTTCAGAAGAAGGTTTTGAACTCTCCTGCTCTTGAACTACTTCTTTAGGCTCTACTTTTACCTCTTTAGTAGTCCCAAGCTTAGCTACATTACTAAAGCCTTCTGTATTTAGTTTTTCAAGTAAACCTTTGTTAGCATCTACTAAAGCCTGTAACATATCTAAGTCATCTGCTTTAAATATCTCTAACTCTACATCATCCATAATAAACTCAAATATCTCTTCAATATCAGAATAAGGAGAGTCAGTTGAAAATAGTATCTCATAGCCTATATATGCTTCTGTTGGATTAAGAGAGTCTAGCTTGGGAATATTGTCATCTATGAGTAGTTTCTTCTCTACACTTCCTAGCATATCAAAAAAATTAAGTATACTAATAATTTCCATTCCAGTTGAAAAAAAGTGTGGTTTGAGCCTAAATGACACATGCCATAGTAAATCTCCATTACTCACATCATCGGTTATCTCTTCGACTACTACTTCTGTACTGTTTTTACTGCTTTTTGCATTTGGCATCATTGAGACTAATATCTTTAAGAGTTCATCATTTGTTGCCTGCGTTTGAGCATCGAGTGTTTTACCTTCAAGTGCCAAGTCAACAAGTGTTTGCATATGATCTTTAGTCTTAAAAAAGATCTCTATCATCTCTTCATCAAGTGTCACTCTTGATTCTCTTACTTCACTCAACAGACTCTCTGCTATATGTGCAAAACCAACTATATCTGTAAAGTCAAACATACCTGCTGTACCTTTTATTGTATGCATTGCACGAAAAAGTGCTCCTATGTCATCATCATTTACACCAGAGTCTTGCATAGCAATAAGTGCATTTTCCATAAAAGTGAGCTGTTCATCAACATCTTCACGAAAAAGTTCTAACTCTTCATCCATTAGCTTCTCCTAGTAAAAATTCACATGCACTTTGAGAGAGTATCTGTTTTACTTCATCACTTATGTTTTGTAGTTCAAAAGAGCCATCAGAAACACTTTTTTGAGCACTCACAAAAAGTTGAACAATACTCATATCTATCTTTTTTACACGGCTCATATCTATAACAATTTTTTCTTTTTGAGCAAGTATATTTTTATGCAACTCTTCAACCTCATAAATACTCAACTCTTCTTGTTCTATTTGCATAAAAATTCCTTAGGAGATAAGCTTTTTAACAGCCATAAAAAACTTCTTTTTATTAAAAGGTTTGAGCATCCATGCTTTTACCCCAAGTGCCTGTCCCTTAGCTTTTAAGTCTGGATTAGACTCTGTTGTAAGCATAATTATAGGAATATATTTATAACTCTCATTCTCTTTAATATTTTCAACCATCTCGAGTCCACCCATAACAGGCATATTTACATCACTGAAAATTAAATCTATTTTTTGTGTACGAAGAACATCTAAGCCCTCTTGTCCATTCTCCGCTAGAATCGCTTCATGTCCTGCTTCGACTGCTGCTGAGGAAGCGACTGAGCGAATAAGACTAGAATCATCTACTATTAAAATTCTCCCCATTATCATTCATCCTTAATTTAATTTAATTTAATCTAAATTTAAAGCATAATATTAAATTATACTTTAAAATATACTTAAAATAGAAAAACTATTACCCTTTCCTTTAAGTTCTCTGTTTCCCCACAAAAAATCCACCTGCCATTCCTAAAGGAACAACAGTTACATAGAATAAAAATCTATCACATATCTCACTGCTAAAGCTTATGAGCAGTGCAAAAAACATTACAAGTGAAGTAAGTCCAAAAGAGCCACTTCCTGCAAAGACTAAGGCTAAAAGAGGTAAGAGAACTCCACCTATGAGTAAGCTTATTAAACGCCCTATCTTAACATTTAAAAAGTTTTCATTTAAAAGTCTTTTAGTGCGTTGGAGTTGATACTGATTTTTCTCTAAAGTATCAAGACTACGTGTATCCTCATAAGTAAAGAAAAGTTGTGCAAGTGCTCCGAGCATTCCCATCGCTATGAGAGGAACAACTACATCACCAAGACTTAAAAGAGAACTGACAAATGCCAACAAAAACACACCCACATAGAAGACACCAAAAAACTTCAAGTTTGTGGTAACCCTATCCCATGCTGGTCGAGCTCGTATGCGGTATATCATCGCTTGTGCATAGATACCATAAATACCAAGAGCTAATGTCAGTGCTTCTAAAGCTAAACGCAGGAGATGATTTACTTCAAAAAAGTACAAGGCGACTACTCCACCCATAAGCCCAGTAAATGCCCCAAGTGCAGCTGCCTCACGAGAAAGCCATGAAGTTTTTATATTTTTCATAGCAGTCAGTGCTAAAAATGGACGACCTAAGTGAAGTGCTGAGAGAGGCAGACCAAGTGCAGCGGGTAACATCACTAAAAGTGCCATCATCCAGTTCGTTGCTTCAAAACCAAAAAGGCTCATAACATCACCTAGAAAAAGTGCTAAAAAACCACCTAAAGAGATTTGAGTAAGCACTGTCATAAAAACAAGTGGTAACTCTTTGTGTGCAGGTTTTAGTATATGCTCATCAACTTCTTTCATATCTTGGGGTAAATTATCAGGTAGTGTATATCTTGTAGTTGAGTTTGTGATTCTTGCATCTGGTAAAAAAGGCATATTGCCCTCTTTGTCTATGTCTCGCTCTAGCCACTCTTTTATATTGACAACTTCTATCTCTATAGCACTCGTTGGACAAGCCTGAACACAAGCAGGTGACTGACCCACATCTAGGCGTTCATGGCACATATGGCATTTTGTTACAATTTTTCTCTCTTCATGAAATACAGGGACTTCATAAGGACAGTTCCAAGTACAGTACTGACACCCTATGCAGGTATCATCATCATGAATAACTATGCCAGTTTCTGCTATCTTTATATAAGACTCCGTAGGACAACCGATAAGGCATTCGGGGTCGATACAATGGTTACAAGACATAGAGTTTAGCATCTGAGTAAACATAGGGAACTCTCCTCCCTCCATCTCTCCAACACGACGCCATTTTATATCTGCAGGGTTGTTATTTTGCTCATTACAAGCAACCTCACAACAACGACATCCAACACAGGCAACAGCATCAAAATGAAAACGGTACTGTTCACCCTCTTTCAGTTCAGGAATATCTATGGAGTATGAGCCACACTGTGTACCCAGTGTCTGCCTTATGATCTAAAAAACTCTCTAAAGGTGTCTGCATATACTCTCCAAATTTTCTTATATCTTAATGTTATTATACATAAACAACTAGAATGTAGAGGAGAGTTACTGTTTAAATTTTACACACTCTATTTGAATGTTTTAATGAAGTCTTCAAATTCATCTGCTGGAAGTGGTTTTGAGTAGAGATAGCCTTGAATATTGTCACAGCCGTTTTCAACTAAAAATAGTTTTTGACTCTCCTCTTCAACTCCCTCTGCTAAAAGTGTTAGACTTAAACTCTCACCCAGTGCAATGATAGCATTAACAATTGAGCAATCCTCTTCATCTTCAGGTAAATCTCTTACAAAAGATTGATCAATTTTGAGCTTATCTATAGGAAAACGTTTTAAGTATGAGAGTGATGAATAGCCAGTACCAAAATCATCTACAGATATTTTAACACCGAGATCATGCAAGCTATTGAGTTTTTTTATCGCCTCTTCTGGTTTTGCCATAATGTCACTCTCTATTAATTCAAACTCTATTCTCTTTGCATCTATATTATAAGAGTTTAAATTTTCTTGAACAATTTCTATAAAATTCTCTTGTGCTAATAATTTTGCAGCAAGATTTAAAGAGAGAGTACCACTAAAAAGATTATTTTGGGTCCAGTATGAGAGTTGTTTCATCGCTTTTCTCATTACTATTTCGATCTATTTCAACAATGAGTCCTGTCTCTTCAGCAATAGGGATAAAACTAGCAGGAGAGATAATCTCTCCACTACTTTGTACCCATCGAACAAGTGCTTCTACTCCAATTATGGAGTTATTTTGTGCATTTATTTGTACTTGATAGTGCACAATAAATTCATCATTTTTTATTGCATCGCGGAGTCTATTTTGAAGAGTTGCTTTCTCTAGTGCTAATTTTGTAAACTCTTTTGAGTAAAACTTATAACGATTTTTGCCCTCTTCTTTGCCTTGTACATTGCTGTATCTGCAAACTTCACAAGGTCATTCGCTTCGTGTGCATCTTGCGGATATATACTAATACCTACACTAGCAGAAAGATAAAGTGTCTCCCCTGAAATAGATATAGTTTGAGTACACACTTCTAATATCTCTTTTACTAAAGAAGTTGCATCTTTTTCTACATTTTCCGACTCCATTATAATCGTAAACTCATCACCGCTAAGACGTGCTATAGTAAATTTCTTTTTCACTACCACTAATAAACGCTGCGATATGATTTTAAGAACTTCATCACCAATGTGATGCCCTAGTGAGTCATTTATCTGCTTAAATCTATCTAGGTCAATAAAGAAAAGTGCGAACTGCTTATTATCATCTTTAGCCCCATTTATAGTTTTGTGAAGTCTATCATAAAAAAGAGATCGATTTGGTAATTTTGTAAGAGTATCAAAGTGTGCTAATGCTTCAAGTCTTCTGTTTAACTTCTTTAAAAGTATTTGTCTATAAAAAAATGCACTCAAAAAGAGTAATGCGACTGCTAAAACCATATACACTAGAGTAAAGTCTTGTTTTTGTGAAACCACTATAGAAAGCCATCTCTGCTCTATTGTCTCTTTTTTATCTACTGGAAAATTTTGTATGGCTTTTTGTAAAATATTACGTAAATATGGTTCTTCTTTGCTAACACCTATTGCCATTTTATATCCAATGGGTAAGGCTCCCGCAATTTTAATATCTATAAAACCCTCTTCATACATGAGTTGGGATATAAACTGCTGTAGTATTGATAAGTCCATATACTTTTTTTTCTCTTACAAAAGATATACCTTGAGCAACAGTGCTCACTTTTACAAACTTTATACTTGGATAGAGTTTTTTTACATAGTCAATCACTGCAGAATCACGAATAACAGCAAACTTTTTATCTAGTTGTGTACTTATATCTGCAATAAATGGCTTATCAAGTGTTGTCGCAACTACATATGGCATCTTATAATATGCATCTGTAAATGAAAGAAACTTTTTTCGTGGTTGAGTTATGCTAACCATTGGTAAAAGGTCGCATTTTCCACTCTTTAAAGAGTCTAGTGTTTGTGCCCAGTTTTGTGTTTTATGCAGATGATAAGGAATACCTACTTGAGATATAAAAGCATCAAAATAGTCAGCCCCCATTCCTTTATACTCTCCATTTTCATCAATCCACTCAAAAGGTTTCCATTTTGGATCAACACAGATAGTAATTTCTTTTTTCTGCTTTAAGTATTTTCGTTCATCATGTGAGAGGTATAAATGTTGTGTTTCTTTATACGTCTCTAAACTCAACATATGAAGATCATATATGCTCTTTTGAAAAAGACCTAGCTTTACTAACTGCTCGTAAGATGCTACAAGGTTAGCACTGTTTATTTCACCTATGTCATATAGACTCTCAGTCATCAATTTTTTAGTTACATTCGCTTCATACTTTAATGCATCTAAAGATTTTTTAGGTCGATATTTTTCATGTATAAGTGCCGTCACCTCATCTATATGATTTAGTGCATATTTCCAACCTTTTTTTGTCGCTTCTAAAAAGTTTGTAATCTCTTGTGGATTGTTTATAACTTTATCATAGTTTGCAAAGAGATTAATTGCTGTTGTAGTGTAGCCATAGTCTACTGGGTCTATGATGTTGTAATCTACACCTTTTTTATCTAATTCAAAAAGCTCATCCGAGGTAAAAGCAGCAACTGCATCAACTCTCTTTTGTATAAAATCATTCATATCATAGTTAGGTTGTATAAATGTTGTATTATTTATATCAATTGCATAATGTTTGAGTAAAACTGCTAAAGAACTATTTGTACGTTCACTATTATTTATGACAATCTTTTTACCCTTAAGATCTTGTACTTTTAAAATATCTGGCTGTACTGCAAAAACTAAAGGAGATGTTTGAAAATATGTTGCAAGTAATGTCAGATCATACAAGCCATCTTCATTATAAAGTAAGAGACTATTGCTCACAAGATAATCAATCTTACCATCAACCACATCAGCAACATCTACATGTTTTGTGTACTCTTGAAGTAAGACATCTAAACCAAGTTCCTTATAGAAGCCCAACTCTTTTGCCATGATAAAACCAGCAAACTGAAACTGATACTTCCACTCTAACTGTACGACTATCTTCTGTAGTGATGCAGCAGATGCATAAGAGGCTGTAAATATCATAAAAAATGAAAAGAAATTTATTCATGAAATTATTATACTATAAAAGAATGTTAGCTTTACTTTTAAGACAACTCATTTCCCTCTATTTCAAGAATGATTAATATTTAACACACTAAATGATTAAAAATTAATCATCATAAATATACCTATTGCTTATATTTTTTATTATAATACTCTCATCTAAACATACAAGGAGACAATATGAATAAAAAATTATTATCTAACACTCTTACAGTTGTACTTTTAGGTTCAACTACTTATCTCAGTGCAGATGATGGCATAAATATATTGAGCGATATCAAAATAAAAGGTGAACTTCGTCCACGATATGAAATCGCTGCAGTTTCTGATAATACCTTAGAAAAAGCACAAGCATTTACAAATAGAACACATTTAGTAATCAGTTCTAAGTTACTTAATGTAGACAATCTTGATAGCAACAATAGGTTTACAAAGTGTTAATAACTTCGGGTTTACTAACTACTCACTTCCAAGCGACAGCACCAAAGAAATATGAAGTCATAAATGACCCAAACGCAGCGATGCTTAGTGAAGCTTCTCTTGAGTATAAACTAGGAAATACTAAAGCTCATGCAGGTAGGTCTCAGCTAAACCTTGATAACCAACGTTTTATCGGTACTGTTGGATGGAGACAACTTGAACGTTCATACGATACACTTTCAGTTACTAACAATGATATAGAAAACTTAGATATTTATGTAGCCTATCTTTATGGTTATGCAGGGGTTGGAAGTGTTACGACTACTGAAACAAACTCTGTACTGCTTCATGCTAAGTATAAAGTTTCAGAACTTTTAAACATTACCGCCTATGACTATATGCTAGGCTCTGTGAGTGATACTTATGGTTTAGCCTTAACTGGTAAGTTAGGTAAAGAGATGAAACTTTCATATCGCGGGGAATATGCACAGCAGTCCAACCCAACACTTGAGTATGGCACTACAAATATAAAAGCAGATGCATACTATGTTAACTTAGATTTAGCAACAAGTATTTCTGGATTTATTGCAGGTCTTAACTATGAACTACTCAGTGGATCTGATGCAAGTAAAACAACTTTTAATCCTAAACTAGGGACAAACCATAAGTTTAATGGTTGGGCTGATGTCTTTTATGTAGGAGCAAATGGTACGCCAACAGGTGGTGCTTATAGATGCTAACCTGCGTTTAGGATATAAAACAAAAGGTTTTGGAAAACTACTTGCTTTTTACCACAACTTCACATCCGACAAAAAGATGAGTTCAGCTACAGGAACTACGAATAATCTTGGATCAGAGATTGACATAGAGTATGTAAACAAAATATCTTATGTTAACGGTTTAACTGGACTTGCTAAATTTGCTTCATACTCTAAGGGTGATGTAAATAGTTTTGCAAATGCACAAAATGACAAGCAAGTAGCTTGGTTACAACTAGATTATAAATTTTAATAATAAATAACTAATGTTACAGACTTTTCTTAAAAAGCTTCTTTTTATAGCTTTAGGGGGTTGTAGGGACAAATTTGTCCCTGCGACTGTAAGGGGCTTTGCTCCTTATAGTCTATAACATTAATAAAAGGAAAAATAATGGCAGGATTTAAAGAATTAAAAGGGCAAGGGCATACTCCTACTCTGTTTATGGCGTTTTTGTATTTTGATATGAGTTTTATGGTTTGGACAATGCTCGGTCCCCTCTCAACAGAAATAGCTGAGGCATTAGCACTTGGTGGTCACATTATAAGTGCAGGTGAAAAAGCAACATTGCTCTCTCTTCCTATTCTCTCCGGTGCAATTTTGAGAATTTTATTAGGATTTGGAGTTGATAAGCTGGGTGCAAAAACAACAGCACTTATGTCACAGATGGTAGTTATACTTTCACTTATAACAGCGTTTTATATGGGTTCAAATAACTCTATAACTTATGAAGTTTTACTTATAGTTGCATTAGGTCTTGGGTTTGCAGGAGCTTCTTTTGCAGTTGCACTTCCACAAGCAGGACAGTGGTACCCACCAAAACTTCAAGGTGTTGTTTTAGGAATAGCCGGTGCGGGTAATATCGGTGTAGTTATCGACTTCTTATTTGCTCCAAAAATTGCTGAGTTATGGGGATGGTATTCAGTCTTTGGTGTAGGTGCGGCAATGTCTATTGTCGTGTTTATTGCTTACCTTTTTATGGCTAAAGATGCTCCAAAAGATATATACAGTGCTCGTCCTAAAAAAGTTAAAGATTATATCAAACTTTTAGGTGACAAAGACACATGGTGGTTTTCACTCTTTTATGCGATTAGTTTTGGTGGATTTGTAGGATTTGCTGGATATATGAAAGTTTACCTTATGAACACATACCAAGCAGATATGTCTGCGTTTGGTATAGATGTATTTAATGAAACAAATGTAAAAGTAATCGCTGGTTATTTTGGTGCTTTATGTATTTTTGCCGGTGCCGTTCTTCGTCCAGTTGGTGGAAATATCGCAGATAAACTCGGAGGTGTAAAATCACTTTACTTCTTTTACGGTATGGTAGCCGCAATGGTAACATTAACAGCGACAGTTGAGCTTCCATTTTTTATAGCGATATTTGTACTCTTTTTAATCATGGCTAACTTAGGTATGGCTAACGGGGCAGTATTTCAACTAGTACCTCAGCGTTTTGCAAAAGACATCGGAATTATGACAGGTTTAGTTGGTTGTGCTGGTGGTCTTGGTGGAACAGCTCTTATCAAAACACTTGGTTGGTCAAAAGGAGAGTTCGGAGGATACACAGAAGGCTTTTTAATCTTTGCAGTAGTTGTTGGAGTGGCTTTAATAGGTCTATCTTTAGTAAAGACAAGATGGAGAACAACTTGGGGAGTTCAGTCAGGTGGTAGAATATAGTTTAAGACTAGATGTACTACCCTAATGATTAAAAGTTCATCATAAAGATATAGAATTTTATTATAATTGCGATTATAATGCCACTATAATATTATTTTATAGGAAAATTTATGGCATTATTTAAAAAACTCGAGGGGCAAGGGCATACACCCACACTCTTTTCAGCCTTTATCTATTTTGATTTAAGTTTTATGATTTGGACCATTTTAGGTCCTCTCTCATCTGAAATAATCGAATCTTTTGCTCTAGGCGGATTTGTAATGTCTGCTGGTCAAAAAGCAACCCTACTTTCTCTCCCTATCCTCTCAGGAGCACTTTTACGTATTCCTCTTGGGTTTAGTGTAGATAAATTTGGTGCTAAGAAGACAGCATTGAGTTCTCAGTTTATCGTTATTCTTGCTCTTTTACTTGTCTACTTTTTAGGTGATTCTATCACTTATACACAACTTTTATCCATTGCTCTAGTCATAGGTTTTGCAGGGGCATCATTTGCAGTAGCCCTTCCACAAGCTGGTCAATGGTATCCACCAAAACTTCAAGGTCTTGTCTTAGGTATAGCAGGATCTGCTTACTTTGGTGTTGTTATGGGTTTTATTTTTGCACCAAAAATTGCTCAGTATTATGGCTGGCAAACAGTCTTTTTAGTAGAAGCTTTTCTTGCCATGATACTTTTTATCACATATGTACTCCTAGCAAAAGATGCACCGGCTGATGTTTACAAATCTAATCCTAAAAAGCTAAAAGATTATGTAAAATTATTAAAAGATAAGGACACTTGGTGGTTTAACCTTTTTTATGCAGTAAGTTTTGGTGGATTTGTAGGTTTTGGAGTCTTCTTAAAGCTCTATCTCACAGACACATATTCAGATGAAATGGCAGAAATAGGGCTCTCGTGGTTTGCGGAAGACAACATTAAAGTCATGGCAGGTTACTTTGGTGCCTTATGTATTTTTGCAGGAACGATTTTACGTCCTATCGGTGGAAGTATCGCAGATAAGATAGGGGGAATTAAGGCATTATATATTTTCTTTAGTATAGTCACTATTATGGTAACTATAAATGCTTTAGTAACACTACCTTTTCCTATCGTTGTCTTAGTCTTCTTTATAACAATGGCGAACTTAGGTATGGCAAATGGAGCAGTATTTCAACTAGTTCCACAACGCTTTGCTAAAGATATAGGTGTTATGGTGGGTATTGTTGGAGCTGCTGGTGGTATTGGTGGAACGGCCCTTATTAAAACACTAGGTTGGTCAAAAGGCACTTTTGATGGATACACTGTAGGTTTTCTTATCTTTGCTGGGATTACTGTTATCGCAATAGCAGGTCTAAGCATTGTAAAAACTAGATGGAGAACAACATGGGGTCTTGCCTCAGGTGGAATGATATAACAAAATAAAGCAAAGGTAAGAATATGGCAACATCTAATATTAACTACTCTGGTTTCTCACTCGCTAAACGCAAAGAGTTAACTGGAGATGATTTTTATGATATCAAAAATATTGGAGATCTTACTATTGCAGTTGTATGCGATGGTGTAGGAAGTGCAACTGAGGGTGCAGCAGCAGCTAAACGCACTACAACACATCTGATGAATAACTTTAAAATTCGTCCTAAATCTTGGAGTATAGAAAAATCTATCAGAACCTTTATAGAGTCCATAAATGCTATTCTTTACAAAGAGTCACAGGTAAACTATGAAGCTAGTGAACTTGTAACTACCCTCACCATCGTTGTCATACAAGGGAACCGTATATATGGTGCAAATGTAGGTGATAGCCGCGTTTATCTATATAGAGATAAGAAACTCAACCAATTATCATCAGATCATGCTATGGATGAACCAGGGTATGAAAATGTACTTACACAAGCCATAGGTATAAGTGAAGATGTTGAACCTTACTACTTTGAAAATATCATCCAAAAGGATGATAAGATTCTCCTTTGTAGTGATGGTTTATATAATGTACTTAATGATAAACTACTCACTCACCATATCACTCTGGGAGCTCATTCCCTAGTAAAAAAAGCTAGTAAACTCTCAGAAGACAACCTTCCTGATGACACAACTGCTGTTGTTGATAAATATTCTACAAGCAGATGAGTGTGCAACTATGAAGCAACAAGAACTTGATATTCCAAAATCTCTGAAAGAGGGTCAAAACATAGATGGTTATACACTTACAGTAAATCCCTTATTCAAAATGATAGAACTTGGCTAGTCCATAAGAAAACAAAGGATTATGTACTCAAATTTGCTCCTTTGGAAGCTATAGATGATGAAGTAAGCTTAGACCTTTTTGTTAAAGAAGCTTGGAATGCTAAACGATTAAAGGCTGACTTTTTTCCAAAAGCAGTTATCCCAAAAAATCGCTCGGCACGCTACTATGTAATGCAACTCTTCAAAGGCGAGAACCTAGATACCTATCTCAGTCATAAACAGATAACTATTGATGATTCAATTGAGTTAGCCAATACTCTTTTAAAAATGTCACAGTATCTAGTCAGATATGACCTAGTTCACGGTGATATTAAACCACCAAATATTATGATAGCTAAAGATGATGATGAAAACCTTGAGTTTAAGATTATTGATTATGGAAGTATAACAGAGATATTTTCTATAAACTCACAAGAAGGAACACCTAGTTTTATAGCTCCTGAACGCTTTTTAGGTGAGGCAATAAGTGAGACAACAGAGATATTTTCTATCGGTGTTACACTCTACTTAGCTCTAACAGGAAAGTATCCATATGGGGAGATAGAACCTTTTCAAAATCCTAGTTTTAAAGAAGCCAAACCTGGCAAGTTTTTATAATAAAAACATTCCTAACTGGCTAGACTCTATTATTATGCGTTCCATTGCCATAGATAAAGAGCAGCGATACTCTCACTACTCTGAGATGAATTTTGAGTTACATAACCCAACAAAAGTAAAACCCTATTTTATTAAGAGTGCCTCTTTAATAGAGAAATCTCCCTTACTTTTTTATAAGATTGGTTTTTCAGTTATGACTTTATTAAACTTTGTACTTTTATATTTACTGCTAAAATAGAGAAAAAAAGATACATTTTAAGACTCTTTTACTATAATATGTTTAAAAATACAAGTGAGTTTATGAGCTGGTTTAATCTATTTAAGGCACCACAAAACAACTGTTCTCTACGGTTTGGAAGAGGCATCAATGCTTCATTAGCTCCTGATGAAGAAGAACTTTTCAAAAAGTCTCACGAGGCTTTTGAAAAAAACGACATTTTAAATGCCTATGAGTTCTTTTTCAAGTCACTTATAAACTTTACAAACAACTCTTCAAATGAAAATATAGTTTTAAATAAAACAGATAAAGAACTTCATTTTGAGATTTACCAAGGTCTTGCTAAAATTTCTGGAACAGTAACCCCTGAGACTCTATATGCCCAGATAGACATCATTCACACAGCAGAGTCCACTGTTGCAATTAAACGTTATCTTTTAGAGAGAAACTATCAACTTACCTATGTAAACTACTTTAGTGATGAGAGTTCTATTAAACTCAAACTCTATCAGGATAATATTTCTCTCTCTCCTCAAAAAATATTTTTTCCCCTTCGTGAGTTAGCACTTAATGGTGAACATGATAAAGAGCATATAAAAAGTGAGTTTTCAAACATAAAACTTCAAGATACAGACCACTTAGAAAAAGTAGATGAAAAACAACTCAAAGTCAAGTACAAATATTTAATGTTATGGATAGAAGAACTAGAACAAAAAGTTCTTACCCTACCCTCAAACGACAATACAGGAATGCAATCTTTTTTATACCTAAACATACTCTTTAAAATCGATTACCTATTTTCTATCAAATGTAAAATAAGTCATAAACTATCTAAAAAATTGCTTGAGTATTTTTCAAATGAGAACTCTACTCTTGAGTCAAAAAATGAAGAACTACAAAAATATACACTTGAACTCAAGAAACTTACATATGAAGAGTTTAGCAAAAGTTTTTACAATGCAAAATATACATTTGACCCTATAGATAAATCATCTTATGATGAGATAGTTCTCTTTATCAATGAATCGCAGAATAAAATACGTTGGTATAAAAACAATCGCTACTCACAAGTTATTCCAACTGTTTATAACTATATTGCTTTTTATTCACTCTATAACTATGGAATGAACTCGGTTTTAAAAGCCCTTTTTCATATTCTAGTAGAAGTACAAAATAGCTCTTTTTTTAAAGATTTAGATTGCGATGAACTTTACAATACACAAACAAAGAAATTTTCTAAACGCAGCATACTCAACAAAATAAAAAAAATCGAGCAAGAGTCAACACAAGTTTATACATCTCTGAATATTCCAAGTGAGAGTTTAAATTTTTCATCTCTTGATGAATTTTCCAACTCTTACTATATCATGTTAAAAAATCTCGATTTTGAGGAGGTTTAAAGTATGAATACACAAATTATTCTCGAAAAACAGATAGAAAATATAATGCAGATAATGACTCCTTATGGGAGTGGTACTGGCTTTGTTATAGATGATATAATTATCACTAACTCACATGTTGTAAGTGGACTCAAAGAGGTAGTTGTAAGTGCAAAAAAGCTTCCACGAACCATTGCTAAGGTCGTTTATGATGACCCATTTTTTGACTTAGCTTTTATTAAATGTGAATTTAAACGCTCAAATATTGATTTAGTATTAGCAGATGAACTTGTAAATGATGGAGATACTGTTGTAGCAATAGGTCATCCTTATGGACTCAACTATACAGCCACTGAAGGTATTGTTTCACGTGCATCAAGACTCCAAGATGATTTAGAATATATACAAATTGATGCTGCTATTAACCCTGGAAATAGTGGTGGTCCCTTACTTAATAGTGTTGGAAAACTTGTTGGAGTAAACACTTTTATCATTCAAAATGCAAACAACCTTGGTTTTGCACTTCCATCACGATACCTTGAAGATGCACTCACTGCATTTAAAGCTCAAAAACATGAAAATATCATCAAATGTCCCTCATGTAAAAATCTTATAGAAGAAAAAAATATTAACCATGATTACTGTCCTGAATGTGGTGTCAAACTTGAAGTTGCAAGGCTAAGACGCAAGGGATATAACCCAATAGGTCCAACAAAAACGATAGAAGATATTCTTACTGCACTAGATATAAATGTAACTCTAGCACGTCGCTCCATTGCTTCATGGAGGGTTGATGAGGGGACGGCTAGAATAGATATAAACTACTATGAAAATGGTGTCATTATTGGAGATGCAAAACTTTGTGCAATACCTGGGAATAATATAGATAAAATATATGACTATCTACTCAAAGAGAATGAAAAACTATCCTATTTACAGTTTTCTATAAATGAAAACAGCATCTACCTCTCCTACTTAATTGTAGACTCTTCTTTAACATTTGATAAGGGAAAAATAGCGATTCAAAGACTCATTAAACTCTCAAATAAGTATGATGATATTTTAATAAATGAGTATGGTGCTATAGTACAAAAACGCGATGAAGAAGATTAATAAAACAAAAGGAATAAATAATTATGTCAAAATTTTTACAATTTACATGTAACTTAGATAGCTTTATAGACGATCTAAAAGAGATACTAGAATCAAACACAAAAAAAGTTGAGGACTTACTCAAACAAGAGAATAAAACATATAGTTCATTTGTAAAACCCTTGCAGATGATGGATGAGAGATTAGAACATTTCTTCACTCCACTTTCGCACTTAAACGCAGTGAACAATTCAAAAAAGACTCAAGAAGTTTATACAAAAAGTCTTCCAATAATCACAGAGTACTCAACAAAACTTTCACAAAACATAGAGATATATAAAGCTTATAAAGAGATACAAAAAAATGAAGAAAAATCTCTTAACTATGAGCAAAAAAGAGTTATCGCTTTAAATATTCAACACTTCGAACTAAGCGGAGCTCACTTAGATGATAAAACAAAAAAAAGGCTCGAAGAGATAAACATTAAAAAAAGTGAACTGACAAATAACTTCTCTCAAAATCTCCTCGATGCTACAACTGCATATGAGTATATTATCACGGATGAGAAAGATATAGAAGGTTTGCCTAGTAGTGAGATAGAGAATGCAAAGCTCAGTAGCGAAGATAAAGAAGTAAAATATAAGTTTACACTACAAATGCCTTCATATATAGCTTATATGACATATGGGAAAAATGAAAAAATCCGTGAAGCACTTTATAGAGCTTATGTCACTCGTGCACCAGAAAATGAAAAAATCATAGAAGAGTTGCTAGCCCTTAAGAGTGAAATGAGTCAACTATTAGGTTTTACTAACTATGTAGAGTACTCCCTCTCTAGTAAAATGGCAAAAAATGAAGAGGAGGTTTTGAACTTTTACAAAACCTACTAAAAAATTCAAAAAAACAAGCAGCAAATGAACTCAGTGAGTTACAAAAAAGTGCACCAAAAAAGTTAGAGAGTTTTGATACAGCCTTTTATAGTGAACTCCTTAAAAAAGAACAGTATGATATTAATGAAGAGGAATATAGACCCTATTTTGAGCAAAAAAATGTAGTAGAGGGGATGTTTACTTTCTTAGATAAGCTTTTTGGGATTGAATTTCGTAAAGTAGAAGAAAAATTATGGCATGAGAAAGCTTTTTCATATGATTTATATGTAGCAGATAAATTAAGAGCAAGAATATATCTTGACCTAGAGGCTAGAGAGTCTAAACGCGGTGGGGCTTGGATGCACAACTATCAAACACACTGCTTAAACGAAGAAGGTGAAGAACAACTTGCATCTGCATTTGTCGTTTGTAACTTTCCAGCATCTAGTGATACTAACCCATCGCTACTGCGCCATGATGATGTAGTAACTCTTTTTCATGAAATGGGTCATGCTATCCATCACCTGCTATCGAGTGTCCAAGAGAACGAAGTAAGTGGGGTAAATGGTGTGGAGTGGGATGCAGTTGAATTTCCTTCACAGTTTTTAGAAAACTTTGCTTATGAGCCACAGGTTTTAAAAATGTTTGCATCTCATTACAAAACTAAAGAGATAATTTCTGATAGTATGATAGATAAACTAGTTCGTAGTAAAAACTTTCTCTCTGCAATGGGGATGATTAGACAACTAGAGTTTTCAATTTTTGACTTAAAAGTGCATAATGGGGCTTACTCTCAAAATGAAGTTCAAGAGATACTTGATAGTATTAGAAAAGAAACTAGCCTGATAAAAACACCCGAGTATAATAAATTTCAGAATGGATTTGCACATATATTTGCTGGTGGTTATGCAGCTGGTTATTATAGTTATAAATGGGCAGAGGTTTTAAGTGCAGATGTATTTTACTCTGTAGTTGATGAGGGTATATTTGACTCAAGAACTGCAAAAGAGTACTCAAACATTATCTTAAAAAGTGGTGGTGCAAAAAGTATGCAAGAGCTATTTAAAGAGCTTATGAGTCGGGATCCAGATACAAGTAAATTACTGCGTTTAAACGGAATAAGTTAGTGAGATATGTTGCTATTTTCATTCTATTTATATCCATACTCCAAGGAGCACAAACATTGAAAATAGCAACATATAATGTAGAAAATCTTTTTGACTTACAAAGAAGTGGACATGAGTACAAAGAGTATATACCTAACTCCTATTCTAAGTGGAATCAAAAAAACTATGCAATTAAATTAAAAAATATAGCAAAAGTTATTTATGAAATAGATGCCGATATTATTGCACTCCAAGAGATTGAATCCATAACTGCACTCAAAGATTTAAGGTTTGAGCTAAAAAGACTAGGTCTATATTACAGGTACTATAAAATTGCTAACTATAAGCAGACAACTATCAAAGTAGCACTACTGAGTAAAATTCCTTTTGTATATACTCATGAAATTGCCGTCAAAGCATCTTATAAATATCGAAATATTTTAGAAGCTAAGTTTATAGTAAACAATCAAGAATTTTTTGTTTTAGTAAATCACTGGAAATCAAAGGCTGGTCCAGAGAGTATGAGAATTGTTTCAGCAAAAAAAGTCCTCAAACGCATGCAAGAACTCGGTTTAGATAAAAATATAATTGTTCTAGGAGATTTTAATTCTCACTATGAAGAGTATATACTCTTTAAAAGAAAAAGAAAACATAATGATACAGATGGAAAAACAGGTATAAACCATATACTAAACACGATAGAGCATACTAAAATAGCTGCAAAAACAGACCTACCTTATGGAGAATTTTATAATCTCTGGTATGATATAGATAAAGAAAACAGATACTCTTATATCTATAGAGGGAAAAAGGAAGCCTTAGACAACATACTAATATCACCATCTCTTTTAAATAGATCAGGAATAGAGTATAAAAGTAGCAGTATTCATGCATATAAACAAAAGTATCTTTTTAATGGTAAGAGTATAAATAGATGGAAAATGAGCCGTAAAAGACCTCGTACACATAAAGGAAAAGGATATTCAGATCATTTAGCTGTTATAGCAGAGTTCCTTGTCCACTAAGACACCAGTCAATCTCTTTTTTTTTATGAACTCTAAGGTATTCATTTGTTTTAGAGAATGGTTTTGAATTAAAGAAACCTCTATAAGAAGAGAGCGGTGAAGGATGTGGAGCCTTTAAAACTAAATGTTTTGTAGCATCAATCAGTATTTCCTTTTTTTTTGAAGAACTGCCCCACAAAATAAAAACTATATTTTCATATTTATAAGACAAACTTTTAATAATAGTATCTGTAAATATTTCCCAACCCTTATTTTTGTGAGAATGAGGCATAGAGTCCTGAACTGTTAAAACACTATTAATAAGTAATACACCTTGTGTAGCCCATTTAGTGAGATTACCATCTTTGGGTGTAGAACAACCAATATCATCAATCAACTCTTTATATATATTTTTAAGCGAAGGTGGCATTTTAACAGAAGAAGCAACAGAAAATGCTAAACCATTTGCTTGATTTAAACCATGATATGGATCCTGACCTATAATTACAACTTTTACCTCACTTAATGGAAGTAAATTAAAAGCTCTAAATATATCTTCATACTTTGGATAGATAGTTTTTGTTCTGTATTCATTTTTTATAAATAATAGTAAGTTTTTAAAGTAGTCTTTTTGTAATTCTAAATCTAAAAATTCAGACCAGTCATTAGCTAAATTCATAAAAATCCTAAAATTGTATCTATAGTTATTATAATGTTTATTTGTAAAAAAGTTAAGAGATATAATAGTAAAAGTAAAAACAACTAACTAGGCAACGACCTACATTTCCAATCCTGAAAGGATAAGTATTATCAGCGAAGAGGGGCTTAGCTTCTGGGTTCGGAATGGGACCAGGCGTTTCCCCCTCTCTATAGCCACCTAGACAAGTTGGGTTTAAAGACACCTAAATGTGTTTAGATCCAACTTGAGTAGTTGTTTGAGGGTTAATGAATAGAATTCATTAATTAAAACTGTTAAAGTCAACGTTATTTACTAAATAACTATAATTCAAATCTCTTATTGTTGTATTCGCTGTTAAGCTAATACACTAAATAAGGTAGTGAACGAATTGTGTTCATTTAAGAACTGGTTAAAAAAGACGAACGTACTATTAGTACTGGTCAGCTAAACAGATTACTCTGCGTACACATCCAGCCTATCAAGCTTGTAGTCTTCAAGCGTACTTCAGGGATTGTTCATCTTGGAGTTGGCTTCCCGCTTAGATGCTTTCAGCGGTTATCTCATCCGTGCGTAGCTACCCAGCGATGCTCTTGGCAGAACAACTGGTGCACCAGTGGCACGTTCAACCCGGTCCTCTCGTACTAGGGTCAACTCTCCTCAACAATCCTACGCCCACGGAAGATAGGGACCGAACTGTCTCACGGCGTTCTGAACCCAGCTCGCGTACCGCTTTAAATGGCGAACAGCCATACCCTTGGGACCTGCTCCAGCCCCAGGATGCGATGAGCCGACATCGAGGTGCCAAACCTCCCCGTCGATGTGAGCTCTTGGGGGAGATCAGCCTGTTATCCCCGGCGTACCTTTTATCCTTTGAGCGATGGCCCTTCCACACAGAACCACCGGATCACTATGACCGTCTTTCGACTCTGCTTGACTTGTATGTCTCACAGTCAGTCCGGCTTATGCCATTATACTCTACGGTGGATTTCCAACCCACCTGAGCCGAACTTTGTAAGCCTCCGTTACTTTTTAGGAGGCGACCGCCCCAGTCAAACTACCCACCAGACATTGTCCTCGCACAAGATAATTGTACGGAGTTAGCTATCAGAATATTCAAGGGTGGTATCTCAAGGATGCCTCATCATAATCTGGCGACTATGAATCAATGGCTCCCACCTATCCTGCACATGAATATCCCGACAGCAGTGTCAAGCTATAGTAAAGGTGCACGGGGTCTTTCCGTCTTTCCGCGGGTAGGAGGAATTTTCACCTCCACTACAATTTCACTGGATCCATTGTTGAGACAGCTCCCATCTCGTTACGCCATTCATGCAGGTCGGTATTTAACCGACAAGGAATTTCGCTACCTTAGGACCGTTATAGTTACGGCCGCCGTTTACTCGGGCTTCAATTCATGCCTTCGCCGGAGCTAAGCAATCCTTTTAACCTTCGAGCACCGGGCAGGCGTCACACCCTATACATCCTCTTACGAGTTAGCAGAGTGCTGTGTTTTTGGTAAACAGTCGGGAGGGACACTTTGCTGCGACCCTTTAATGCTTTAGAGAGTAAATCTCTTAACATGTAGGGCACACCTTATACCGAAGATACGGTGCTATTTTGCAGAGTTCCTTAACAATGGTTCATCCACGCGCCTTAGAATACTCATCTCACCCACCTGTGTTGGTTTACGGTACGGGCAACATTACATCTCGTTTAGAGGCTTTTCTCGGCACGACAGTATCGACGATTCAAACCGCTCACCGAAGTGATTGGTCTGCCTGTAAGATCTCGGTTGCATGAAGAGCGGATTTGCCTACTCTTCAACCTACTTCCTTCGAGCCACTATTCCATCAGTGACCTCGTCTAACTCTATGCGTCCCCCCATCACTCAAATGATGTAATGTCGGTATAGGAATATTAACCTATTTGCCATCGACTACCCCTTTCGGACTCGTCTTAGGTCCCGACTAACCCTACGATGACGAGCATCGCGTAGGAAACCTTGGGTTTACGGCGAAGGGAATTCTCATCCCTTTTCTCGCTACTCATGCCTGCATGCTCACTTCCATCCGCTCCAGCACTCCTTACCGGTGTACCTTCAACGCTGAATGGAACGCTCTCCTACCACTTGGTAGTAATACCAAATCTAAAGCTTCGGTGCTTGTCTTAGCCCCGTTATATTTTCGGCGCAGAATCGCTAGACCAGTGAGCTGTTACGCTTTCTTTAAAGGATGGCTGCTTCTAAGCCAACCTCCTGGTTGTCACAGCAACTCCACATCCTTTTCCACTTAGACAAGACTTTGGGACCTTAGCTGTTAGTCTGGGTTGTTCCCCTCTCGACATAGGATTTTATCACCCTACGCCTGACTCCCGAGGTTACACATGAAGTATTCGGAGTTTGATAGGGTTTGGTACCGCGGTAAGCAGCCCTAGCCCTGTCAGTGCTCTACCCCTTCATGCTAATGCTCGAGGCTATACCTAAATATATTTCGGAGAGAACCAGCTATCACTAAGTTTGATTGGCCTTTCACCCCTATCCACATGTCATCCCAACAGTTTTCAACCTATACGGGTTCGGTCCTCCACTGGCTCTTACACCAGCTTCAACCTGCACATGGATAGATCACTTAGTTTCGGGTCTGCAGATCTGACTAATTCGCCCTATTAAGACTCGCTTTCGCTACGGCTTCTCGTTAGATTAACCTTGCCAGATACCACAACTCGCAGGCTCATTATGCAAAAGGCAGTCCGTCACACTTGTATTACCGAAGTAATCCAATAGTGCTCCGAATGATTGTAAGCCATAGGTTTCAGGTTCTATTTCACTCCGCTCACCGCGGTCCTTTTCACCTTTCCCTCACGGTACTAGTTCGCTATCGGTCTGGTAGTAGTATTTAGGGTTGGAGGGTGGTCCCCCCATATTCAGTCAAGATAACACGTGTCCCGACCTACTCGTTCGATAATCTAGTACCACATAAATATTTTCGCTTACGGGAGTATCACCCTCTATGCTCACTCTTTCCAAAGTGTTCTGCTAATATCTATGCTATCACTATCCGCCCTATTCCCTTTTCGCTCGCCGCTACTATGGGAATCTCGTTTGATTTCTCTTCCTTCAGGTACTGAGATGTTTCACTTCCCTGAGTTCGCCCCTACCGAAGTAGGTAACATGAATCGCTCCATGCTGGGTCGCCCCATTCAGAAATCCCCGGATCAAAGCTTATTGGCAGCTCCCCGAGGCTTTTCGCAGCCTATTACGTCTTTCATCGCCTCTACCAGCCAAGGCATCCACCTATGGCCCTTAATATCTTTTTATTCTATTTTGCGTTCACTACCTTATTTAATGTACTATTGATAGTCCCATTAAGAAGCAAAGCTCCTTAATTCCGCTTGCACCGCTGTGGTGACTAAAGAGAAACTTTACAGTTTCTGGAATATCATACAAAAAATAAGATGAATGATCTGTTTATTGTAGTTATTTAGTTTAATAATATTTCTATTATTAAGTTGTTGACTTTAACAATTATAATTTAATGAACAAGACTAGTATGTAATAAAAGTCTAATTTAAATTCTTTGTTTAAGAACTTAAATTAAAGTTTTATACACTCAATGTTTTTGGTGCTAGTTGTGCTTAAAGAAGAAGCGAAGCATACATCAAGTATGTGAGTTTTTTTTAAGTGCAAATACTGCAAAAAATGGTGGAGAATAACAGGATCGAACTGTTGACCTTCTACGTGCAAGGCAGACGCTCTCCCAGCTGAGCTAATCCCCCCACTCTTTTGTAATCATATGTCAAATGAACACAGATCACTGAAAACTAAGCAAGTAAGAAATACTTATAGTAACTAATAAAACGTATCTCTCGTGAGATTTTCTTTGTAAGAATTTCAATCGAATGAAATCTCTTTACTCTAGAAAGGAGGTGATCCAACCGCAGGTTCTCCTACGGTTACCTTGTTACGACTTCACCCCAGTCGCTAATTCCACCGTAAGTGGTAGCCTCCCGAAGGTTAGCTTCCCAATTTCGGGTGAAATCAACTCCCATGGTGTGACGGGCGGTGAGTACAAGACCCGGGAACGTATTCACCGTAGCATTGCTGATCTACGATTACTAGTGATTCCAGCTTCAAGCAGTCGAGTTGCAGACTGCTATCCGAACTGAGAGACGCTTTATGAGATTGGCTCCACCTCGCGGTATCGCAACTCTCTGTACGCCCCATTGTAGCACGTGTGTAGCCCTAGCCATAAGGGCCATGATGACTTGGCGTCGTCCTCACCTTCCTCCTCCTTGCGAAGGCAGTCTCCTTAAAGTGCCCAGCTTAACCTGCTGGCAACTAAGGACGAGGGTTGCGCTCGTTGCGGGACTTAACCCAACATCTCACGACACGAGCTGACGACAGCCGTGCAGCACCTGTTTTTCAGATTCCCCGAAGGGAATACCACTCTATCTCTAGTGTGTTTCTTCAATGTCAAGGCTAGGTAAGGTTCTTCAGCGTATCTTCGAATTAAACCACATGCTCCACCACTTGTGCGGGTCCCCGTCTATTCCTTTGAGTTTTAATCTTGCGACCGTACTCCCCAGGCGGTTCACTTAATCTGTTAAGTGCATCACCGAGATGACTAGCATCCCGACGACTAGTGAACATCGTTTAGGGCGTGGACTACCGGGGTATCTAATCCCGTTTGCTCCCACGCTTTCACACCTTAGCGTCAGTAATGTTCCAGGAGATCGCCTTCGCTTTAGGTATTCCTAGTGATATCTACGGATTTTACCCCTACACCACTAATTCCATCTCCCCCTCCCATACTCTAGGTAACCAGTTTCCAATGCAGTTCTACAGTTAAGCTGTAGGATTTCACATCAGACTTGGCTTCCCGCCTACGTGTCCTTTACGCCCAGTGATTCCGAATAACGCTTGCACCCTCCGTATTACCGCGGCTGCTGGCACGGAGTTAGCCGGTGCTTATTCATATGCTACCGTCATTTTCTTGACATATAAAGGAGTTTACACACCGAAATGCGTCATCCTCCACGCGGCGTTGCTGCATCAGAGTTTCCTCCATTGTGCAATATTCCTCACTGCTGCCTCCGTAGGAGTCTGGTCCGTGTCTCAGTACCAGTGTGGCGGATCATCCTCTCAAACCCGCTACCCGTCATTGCCTTGGTAGTCTCTTACACTACCAACTAACTGATGGGATATAGACCGATCTCCGAGCGAAAACTTTCCCAACTCTAATTATAAAGAGAAGGAGTATCCGGTATTAATCATCGTTTCCAATGGCTATCCCGGTCTCGGAGGCACGTTATCTATATATTACTCACCCGTGCGCCACTAATCCACCTAGCAAGCTAGGTTTCATCGTTCGACTTGCATGTGTTAAGCACGCCGCCAGCGTTCATTCTGAGCCAGGATCAAACTCTCCATAATTAATTATGTAAAGTACTTATCTCTAAGTATTACTGATCTTTTGCCCAAGAATTAAAATTCATTGGCTTTGTTTTTACTCGTATCTAAACTGCTTAAAGTCTTTAGTCAGAGCTTCTAATACTAATTTGACTTAGTATTAGAGTATAGTTATCTATACTATTTAGGGAACTTAAATAATAAATTATCTAAGAATTCAAATAGAATAGACGGTTGTTGTTTTATTAGTTATTTCTAAGTAATATAAACTATTGTCGTTAAACTTTAGTCTTCTTACTTGCTTAGTTTTCAATGATCTCAAACTGATCTCTTAACTCTTCAACATGAAGGGTTCGTATCCTCGTTTTAAACAAGGTGTCTCTGTTTGTGGATGGGAATTATAGGGGGTTGTGGCTTAGAGATTGCTTAAAGTTTAGAGAATTTTAAATATTTGTTTTGTTTGTTTTTATTGAATGGTAGATAGTGACTAGGATTCACAAATCCAGCCACCACCAATAAGTTTATTATCATCATAAAACACTGCAGCTTGTCCTACTGCTACACCAAACACACCATCTTCTAAACTCACTACTGCTTTATCATTTTGGATAATCACATGGCATTTGACTGCCGTTGTTCTATACCTTAGTTTCACCGTTGTATCAAACTCAGTAGCATCATTAAACATATTGAGATTATCTAAAACAACTCTATAGCATGCTAAATCATCTTTTTTACCTACAACAATTTGGTTTTTCTCTGGATTTATACTCAATACAAAATGTGGTTCATGTGCACCATTAACTGTAAATCCTTTTCGTTTTCCAATTGTATAATGCATATAACCTTTATGCTCACCTACAACATTACCCTCTTTGTCTAATACATCACCAGGCATATCAACTTCAACATGTTTTTTTAAGACATCTGTATATGTTGTCTCAACAAAACATATTTCACTTGATTCTGCTTGCGATGAAAATGATTCCAGTCCTTCAATAGAAGCTGCTTTTGCTTTGATATCTTTTTTATGAAGTTCACCCAATGGAAATTTCAACCTTGGTAAAATCTCTTTTTTTACATAAAATAAAAAATAGCTTTGATCCTTAGTGTCATCTTCAGCTTGATAAAAATACTCACCATCAGTTTTAATATAGTGCCCAGTTGCTAAATAGTGTGCACCGATTTTATCTGCAAAATTTATCATCTCGCCAAATTTCATCGTACGATTACAAAGTGCACACGGATTGGGTGTTTTACCCTCTGCATAAGTATCTATAAATGGTCTATACACATTTTCATTAAACTCTTTTTGTAAATCTAATACATGTAATTTTACACCTATTTTATCGGCAGCTTTTTGTGCACGAGCTTGATGAATCTCGTGATATCCAGGTTTTGAATGAAGCTTCATATATAAACCCTCTACCTCATAACCCTCTTCTTTTAACATTAATGTTGTGATAGTAGAGTCAACTCCACCACTCATTCCAACTAGTACTTTTTCTTTCATTATTTCCTCAAACTTGATAAAGACTTGTAGTATGTAGTATCTGACAATCCTGCATCTTCAAGTACTTCTATTTGTTTTTCTAAAGATATATCAATTTCATCAGCAACACACTTAAAATCATCTGTTAGCCACATCATATCTAAATCTTCTTTTTCAATCATATTCTCTGCAAGCAAGCTTGTTTTCTATAAACTCTAAAAGTGGTTTATAAAAGTCAGTTCCAATTATAAATATTTTAACACCTGTAACTTTTCTTGTTTGTACTAAAGTTAAAGCTTCAAATAGCTCATCTAAAGTTCCAAATCCACCTGGAAAAATTACATAAGCCATTGAATACTTCACTAACATCACTTTTCGCGAAAAGAAATAGTCAAATGTTAGGTCTTTTGTGGTGTAGGGATTTTTTTCTGCTCATGTGACAAATCAATATTTAAACCAATTGATTCAACATCTTTAAAGGATGCACCATTATTTGCAGCTTCCATAATACCGGGACCACCACCTGTCATTATATTATAACCACGACTAGCTAAAAGTTTTGCTAAGTCTGTAGCCTGCTTATAATATATGTTCTTCTTATCAGTTCTAGCACTACCAAAAATTGTAACTGTTGGACCTAGATTCCGAGTTCATCAAAACCTTTCACAAAATCAGCAATAATTTTAAAAACACTCCATACATCAGCTGACTTAATATCTTTAATGTATTTTTTCGTTAATTCTCTATCTTTATTCATAATTTTAGGACTTTAACTGTGTTAATCGCTCTTTTTTTGTTCCAATTGTTGTAATTTGAACACCGAAATTTCCATCCACAATCACAACTTCACCCTCTGCTATAACATGGTTATCTACTAAGATTTCAAGAGGATCATTTGCTAATTGATTTAATTCAATTACTGAACCTATATCCATATTTAAAACATCTTTTAAGAGCATTCTTTTTTTACCAATGCGAACTCTTACAGGAAGTTTTACATCCATGATTAAAGCTATATTATTTAATTCATCGTTATTTAAGTGTACATCTTCAGCTGGCTCAGCACTAATAAACTCAGAATGATTACTCTCTTTAATAACCGCTTCTTCATCACTTGAAGAGTTCCCATCAAGTAGATTACTCAGCTTTTCATCAATTATAAACATTAAAAGAGAGTTTAATGACTCCAAAGAAAATTTATAAACATACATTTTAGCAAAGTTCTCTAAACTTACATCCTCTGCATCACCCATATTTTCAACGCTGGAGACACTAAAAGAGAGAGCTGGTATCTCTTTTTGTCCAGAAAGAGAGTTGGAGATAGCACCAAATATATTTGACACTATCTCTTTAGTAGCATCAATATCATCTTCATTTACATCTTCTCTATCACTTGCCTCTTCACCCATCATCATGTCAGATAATGATGCAGCTAAATTTGGAGGTAGCGCAATCATAGCCTCAGCATCGACAGCACCACTAACACTTAACTTTACTAAAACGATAGGAGGAACAATATTTGAAATGATACTTAACTCTTGTTCTTCTTTTAATTCTAAAGATGGAGCAACCCCAACAAGTGCTTCTATCGTTGCCGTTGTTTCATCCTCAAATAGTTTCATAAATTCACTCATTATCCGACCCCTTCAAATCATCATCATTTTCAATATCATCTATAATTTCTCTTACACCCGATATTTTTTCATGGCGTAACTGCTCAAAATTTTCTAGAGCACGTTTGACTGCATCTTTTTCTGTATCTATAATTTCGGTAATTGCTATAGATTTCCTAAAACGGCGCAAACCTATTTCACCGCGAAACCTCTCTTTACCATCTACACTCACTGTAACAATATCATCTGCAGCACTTGAGAGTCTTAAAACATCACCAACATGTAACTCTAAAACATCTCCTAATGTTAAATCAGCATTACCCAAATTTGCTTCAATATCAACCTTGGCACCACCTAAAAGTACTTGCAACTCTGTATTTCTACTTTTTTTAGAACTTGTCTCATTAAGCATCAAATCACGAGATGCAAGTTTTGGAAGTACTGGTTCTAATGCAATAACAGGATAACATATATTCATCATACCAGAACTATGCCCAATAATAATTTCCATAACAACCATAACAACAATTTCATTTTGTGCAACAATTTGAACAACATTAGGACTAGACTCTTTGGACTCAATAGTAGGATAAATATCCATAACAGGTCCCCATGCCTCTTTAAGTGTACTCATCATAACCCGTAAAATAGTCTCAAACAGTGAAAGTTCAATATCTGAGAATTCTCGTGAAGCATCAAAAGGTTCTCCCTTCCCACCTAGCAAACGGTCAAGCATTGGAAATGCAATAGATGGATTAATCTCAATAACTCCACTTCCTTCAAGAGGTTTAACAGAAAAAACATTAAATGAAGTTGGATTTGGTAAAGACATCAAAAACTCACCATATGTCATTTGATCTACTGAATGAAGCTGTATCTCAACAATAGAACGCATAATTGCAGAAATTTGAGAAGCCAAACTTCTTGCCATTTTATCATGTACACCACGAAAGGCACGAAGTTGTTCTTTTGAAACTCGATTTGGACGTTTAAAATCATAAAGTGTTACTTGTCTTTGAGGGAGAAGTCCTTCATCACCACTTTCTAAGACATCATCACCCTCATCTTCTACAACATCGAGTAGTGCATCAATCTCTTCTTGTGAAAGTATGTCTGCCATTTTAAGCTCCTATACTTTCTTTGATTTTTTGTATAACTGATTTATGAATTTGTGAGATACGAGACTCTGTTATATCCAAAATATTGCTAATTTCTTTGAGTGTTAGCTCTTCAAAATAATAGAGTTGAATAATCATCTGTTCTCTCTCTTTGTATGCACTTAATATTTTTTTTATCACCTCAACAAGTTGATCTTTTTCTACCTGGGCTAATGCTGCCCCTTCATCGCCTACTTGCAGTTGATCATGTAAGGGCATAACAGTATAAATACTCGAAGCAATACGTGCATCATGGACTTTTTCAACACTCTCTTCTAGCAACTCAGCTAACTCAACATCACTTGGCTCTTCATCATGTGTTAAAAGGTGCTCCTCAACTGCATAGTCTATTGCTTTAACCAGTTTACGGCTAGCACGACTCAATATATCTAAACTTCTGAGATAATCTAGCATCGCACCATATACTCTCTTCTTTGCATATCCCCAAAAAGAATCATTAAGTGCTTCATCGTAACGGCGAGCAAGTCGTACCAGTTCTTCAGTTCCAATAGCACTAAGATCTGAGAAATCAACACTACTTGGAAGTCTCTCTTTGAGCCTGTATGCCATACCTTTTACTGCAGGAAGATATGCAATAGCTAGTTCATCCTCTTTATGTTTTAACTCATCTGTATAGGCATTAGCACTCATGCTGGGAGTCCATCATTATCATCTGAGTTCATTTTCATAGCGGCATCTGTAATTTTAATAGCCGAGTCAATCAAACGTTCACGTTTGTTAATCTCTTTAACAAAAACATCTAAATCACCCTCATGTCTATCTCTTGGAAAGTCATATGATCTTGCCGTTAAAGTTTTATAGTATAGTGCAATTATGATGTGAGAGAACAGATAAAAGAAAATTGTTATTAGGGATGTATATATAAATAGACCACTAGCATCAAAGGATTTTAAAATTCCAAAGATTATTCCGACAAAGAATCCTTGAACTGTAAAAAAATAGACATAATTTTCACCTAACATTTACTACCCCAAACTCTATTAAAAATGTTGTATTAGTCTCTTAAATAGACCAGAGAGACCACTTTCATTGGAACTAACCAGCACATTTCGTTCCAGCTTATGCACTATTTTCATAGCGATGACTTCAATATCCCTAGCTGGGACAGAAGCTGGGTACTGTGAACAAAACAGTGCTCTTTGTTTAACAGAAGAAGAAACCTTAATATCTGCATTTATTTTACCCATAAGTTGTAAGTTAAGATTTGACTTGATATTAGAACTAGCAACTTTTTTAATCTTCTCAAAAACTGCAGTAGCCTCTCTCTCATTTTTCACTTGATTCATTATCATACTTACATCATCACGAAGTGTAGCTATTGTTTTGATAGTTGCATAGGCATCTGTAATTGCCGCAGGATCAGGTACAGTCACAACAACAACATCATCTGCTGCATTTAAGAACATCTGTATATGCTCTCCTATTCCAGCACCAGTATCAATAATCATTACATCAAGTTTATCTAAAATCTTTGCTTCTTCCATAAATCGCTCAAAGAGTGCTAAGTCTGAATACTTTAATATCTCATCACCACTCTCCCCCGGAATAAGAATCAAATTTCTTGTAATAGGAATTAATATATCACTTACAGTTGCTTCACCTTTAAGTACATGTAAAATATTTTTTTTTATTTTAACATTAAACATCACATCAAGATTAGCAAGCCCTATATCTGCATCAAATATCCCAACATTGAGCCCTTTTTGTGAAAGTGTATATGCAAGGTTTGAACTAATTGTACTTTTTCCTACACCACCCTTACCACTTGTAATAGCAATAAAGCGTGTTTTTTTAGATGTTGTCTTAACACCATCACTATTGGATGCAACGAGCTCTTCTAATTTTTGAGCCTGATGACCTATCATGCTTTACTCCTATTAAATCCATTAAGTAAACACTCAACTAAAAAATCACTACTTGCACAGACTAAGTCTTCGGGCACTTCTTGTCCAACTGAAAAGTAAGCTATAGGCTTTTTAATTTCATAGCCTAGTGAAAAAATATTACCAAAACCCATAGTCTCATCTAATTTTGTAAACATAAGACTATCTACTCCTAAGGTTGAAAAGTTATCATATGTAACTTTTAAGTCTTCATATTTTATAGAACTCGGCATTACGAGTACTACTTCTACTTCAAACTCTGTACTATTATTATTTAAGCATTCATGTATTTTTTCTATTTTTCCTTTATCATAAGGAGATGATCCCATAGTATCAATAAGAATATAATCACAATAACGAAGAGAATCTAAGGCACTTGTAAATTCAGGAGGGTCAACAACAGTTTCTATCCCTAACTTCATCATTCTTGCATACTGCATAAGTTGCTCAACTGCACCAATCCTGTAGGTATCTAATACAACTAAACCGACCTTATATTTTTTTTGCATTAAAAAAGAGTAACGTGCTGCAAGTTTTGCGATGCTAGTTGTTTTTCCAACACCAGTTGGTCCAACAAGCATAATAACTTTTTTTGTACCAATCTTAAGGAGTGGTTCTCTTCGTATTGGAACCATCTTTCTAAGTATAGTTTGAAAATAACGTTTAACAGTTACAGAGTTTTCACGCATTTTAAAAGGCATATGCTCTAAGGTAATCTTCATTAGCTCGTCAAGATGTTTTTTATTCATACCACTCTGAGAGGCCAGTCTATAGATCTCTGCAAATTCTGATGGAATTTGACTCTCTATATCTGGTGATTTTTCATCCCAAAACATATTTTGAATAATTTTCACTTTGTCAGTAAGTTTATTTATTTCTGATTTTATCTCTTTGAGTTCTCTTGGTTCAGGGAGTGGAGTAACTGGTGTGTGACTCTGTCTAGGTGGCACCATATATTGAGCTATTGGGTCATCTGTTACACGAGAAACTTTTGCAATCTGTTCCGCTGCATTAGAGAGGTCAAAAAGAACATCTTCGCTCTCTTGTTTTAAGGGTCTTTGCTCTGAGAGTGGTATAGAAGACTTCTTATAATTTGAGGGCAGCATATCCTCTTCTATCCCAATTATAATCTCATAGAGTCCCTCTTTACCAAAAGATTTTTTACGAACTTCTTTCGTCTCTATAAGCATACCCTCATCACCAATTTCAAGCTTTGCTTTTTTAAGTGCAGCAGATGGAGTAGCACCTGTAAATGTTAATATTTTCATAAACGCAGACCTGAGAGTGGGATAAGAACACTTTCACGCTCAGACCAAGCAGGATGAGGAAGTGTTAACTTATCTGTATTCATAACTAAGTTATCAAAAAATATAATATCCAAATCTAAGGTCCTTGGTGCATTAGCAAAACTTCTTTTTCTACCAAATTTTTTTTCTAGTCTCATGAGGTAGTCTAAAAAAACCTTGGCATTCATTGATGTTTTTATCAGTATTGTTGTATTTAAAAAATCCTCTTGCTCTGTAAAACCAAAAGGAGGATTTTTCAAAATCAACGATGTTTGTATTATTACTACTCTTTTATCTTTTTGAATTTCAAAAAAGAGATGTTCAAAACGCCGCTGAACATCTCCAACATTTCCACCAACACCTATCACAACTTTATGTCTATGTGTAGAAGTTTTTCTACGAGTCCATGGAAAATGTTTAGATGAGTAAACACTCAATGTTTCACTTAGAGAGTGTTTTAAGGGCATTTTGCTAGGCTTGCTTTTGCTGAGCTTCTTGTGCTGCTTTTATCTCATTCATAATTTGAAGCATTCCCATCATTGCTAAGTGGTATCCAAAAGGACCAAAACCTATAATAGATGAAGAACATACAGGTGCTAACATATTCTCTTTTCTAAACTCTTCGCGTCTATGAATGTTTGAAATGTGTACCTCAATAGTTGGAATACTTACAGCACTAATCGCATCACGAATAGCGATTGAAGTGTGAGTATATGCAGCAGCATTAATGATAATACCTTGTGCTTCACCATAACACTCTTGAACCTTATCAACAAGTTCACCCTCTAAATTGCTTTGAAAAAATTCAATCTCTACACCATTTTGACTTGCTACATCTTTCATTTGAGCATGTATTTGCTCTAGCTTCATTGGACCATAAATATTTGTCTCTCTAACACCGAGCATGTTTAAATTAGGACCTTGAATAACTACTATTTTCATTAATTAACCTTTATATAGATATAAAGCCATTTTATCGAAATTAATATTAAAAGTGTATAATCAAACTTATATATTCAAATAAAGATGAGACAGATGCAAATAATAACACCACATTTTATATATTTTAGAGATAGAATTAGTACAAACCTATCAGTTGCTTTTGATAAAACCATAAAAAAAATCGCTCCTATTGAAGAACTCAGAGAAGAGTTCCCAAATGCAGAAATAACTACCTTGAGAGAAAACTCACTCCTTATGCCAGGGTTTATAAATGCCCATGTTCATATAGAATTTTCAGCAAATAAAACACAACTAAGTTATGGAGATTTTATGTCGTGGCTTTATAGTGTAATAGAAAACCGTGAGGATCTTATTGGTGGTTGCGACAATGAGTGTATGAGTAAGGCAATAGATACTATGCTCACAAATGGTATCACGACATTTGGTGCTATTAGTTCACATGGTATGGATCTTGATGCCTGTGCAAATGCCAAACAAAATGTTGTCTTTTTTAATGAGTTAATCGGTTCACAAGCAACTATGGCTGACACCCTTTTTACAGATTTTTTATCGCGTTTAGATGCAAGTAAAAGTATTAAACGCAGTGGGTTTCAAGCAGGAGTTGCAATTCATTCTCCTTATGCGGTGCATCCTGTACTCATAAAAAAAGCCATTAACATAGTAAAAAATGAGAACTTAGCACTTACTGCTCACTTTATGGAAAGTTTAGCTGAGAGAGATTGGCTTGATTCAAGTGATGGAGAGTTTAAAAAGTTTTTTATCGACTTACTAAAACAAGAACAAAATGTTAGCGATGCAAAAGAGTTTTTAACACACTTCGATGGTGTAAAAGCTTCACTCACACATGTTACAAATGCAAGTCAAAGCGAGCTTGAGACACTTTCTAAAAATGGGCATATAGTAATTCACTGCCCAATCTCTAATCGTCTCCTTGGTAACCCAACACTCAATATAGAAGAGCTAAATAAGAAAAACATAAAATGGATTGTCGCAACAGACGGTCTGAGTTCAAACTATAAACTTGACCTTTTTGAAGAGATGAAGGTATCTCTTTTTATGCATGCGGATGCTCCCTTGCTTGGTTTTGCTAAAGCTCTTATAGACGGAGTTACACTAAATGCAGCGGAGGCACTTGGAGTAAACGCAGGCGAAATTGCACTAGGGTAAAAATGCAGACATGATTGTACTTGACTTAGATGCCCAGCCAACAGAGGAGTTAGCCATTCATTTAATACTGCATCGCTACAATATATCAAAAGTTTACATTCAGGGTAAACTAGAAAAGGAAAACTAAGATGGACACCATTAAAAAGATATTTTTACCAATAACACTACCACTAAAATTTATTCAAGAACATTTCAAAGCAATGCTCTTTTTGCTACTCCTTTTTCTGCTCTTCGCACCACAGAGTGAACAAGACTTACAGCCCCACAATCTTCAAGAAATTTTTCTAGTAGGTCCTATTATGGATGCAACTGAAGTAGTTCAACAGATAGATAATGCTGCAAATAATAAAGATATTAAAGGTGTCTTACTGACCATAGACTCTCCTGGTGGTGCTGTCGCTCCATCTATTGAAATAGCCTATGCTATAAAACGGCTCAAGAAGGTAAAACCTGTTGTTGCCTATGCTAAAGGAACTATTGCGAGTGGAAGTTATTATGCGAGTATCTGGGCAGATGAAATTATTGCTAACCCTGGAAGTATGGTTGGAAGTATTGGAGTTATTATGCAAGGAGCTGATTTAAGTGGTATTATGCAAAAAATTGGTATCAAAACGCAGTCAGTAAAAGCAGGAAAATATAAACAAATAGGTACACCAGATAGACAATGGGCTGACTTTGAAGTCAATGAGTTAAACAAGGTTATACAAGGAACTTACGATATGTTTAGCAAAGATGTAGCCGATGCCAGAGGTTTAGACATCAAAAAACGCGACTTCTTTGCTAATGCACATATATTTACAGCAGCACAAGCTAAAGAGGTTGGACTTATTGATTCTTTAGGTGTTGGATTTGATGCAAAAGCCAAACTAGTAGAACTAACCGCTGTAGCTAATCCAGTCTGGAATAAAGAAGATAAGTTTGATAAACTTATCAAAAAGCTATCTGCTTCAACAGCCATAACTCTTCACACATACTTTCCGAGTATGGTACTAAAATAAACGGGCTTATAAGTGCCTGACAAGAATAAATGCCATAATTCAATGAGAAAAGAAGCTATAATATGTGAGGCAAAAAGACGCAGGAGCTACTAGTAGCTTCAAGTATTTTTAACGAAGCAGATTGTAGCTTCTTGTCTCACCCGTAGGGGCAATCTTTTAAAAGGCTTACCTTCTGTGTTAAACTTCATTCAATAATACTAGTATCGCCAAATAAAGTTTGCCTTGAATCTAAACCTTTTAAAGATTGTTGAATATGACATTTATTCTTGTCAGGCACTTAGCTCATTTACTTCTACAACTACTTCTATGTTTTCAAAAATTCTTTGTACTCTCTCTTGCCAAAGTTCACCAAACTCTTTAACATCAGTATCTGTTGCATCCCCTGAACTTAACTTTTTCATAAGTTTCATCATTTTTGGATTTGCTTTTATTGGCTCTGGATTATAAGTCACATCAACACTTTTAGAATTATCCAATCGTGTAAAACGAGCTGAAGATTGTATATCTGCACTGAAATACATTAAAGAGTGACGTGCAAACTGTCCCTGCAGTCCTTTAAAACCACTCTTATCTGTAGCACCAGTAATCTGTGCTATAACATTTGATATAACACCAGCTACACCATCTTCTAATGCCTCTTCAAACTCTACTTTTATATTACCTCTCACTGCCCTCTCATTTGGATAAAGCACCTTTAATGCTTCATTCGTGATGATGTATGCACCTGCTACTGTAGGACAAGAGTGTCCCGCTGATTTTACTATTTCTAAATAAGAAAACTCATATTCACCCATAAAAAATGCACCTAAAACCTGAGAGAGAGGGTCTTTTACTTTTATGGTCTCTATTGTGTCAAAAAAACTTGGGTACTTCATTATATATGCTCCTTGTGTATTACTTTTGCTTTTATAAAAACAGTATCACTCTGTAAATTAAACTCTGAATCTACTTCAAGTGAATCTATATCTATAACTTTACTATTTTTTGAGAGTTGTGCAAAACCTGTTTTTGTTTTATATTTTGGGTTATTGAGTTGGAGTGTTTTTTCTACTCCAAGGAGTTGCTCCTCTGCAAAATGCAGCTGTCTGTCTATCGCTTGAGGTAACTGTTGCTTTAAACTTTGAAGCTCTCTCTCGTAACCTTTTATATTAAAGCTGATTGCCCCAAAAAAATTCTCTTTAAGTTGTTGTATCTCATCTTCTCTAGCTTGCAGTTTTTTCTCAACTGAGTGTTGTACAAATGAATTTCTCAAATGTTCTAACTCTTGAGATTTTGTATGAATTTTTTGTTTAAAAAGTTGTTCTATCTGAGTTGAAAGTGAATCAATATACTGATAAAGCTCATTCACATCAGGTAAACAAATCTCCATAGCAGCACTTGGAGTAGCAGCTCTTACATCTGCAACAAAATCACTAATAACCCAATCTATCTCATGACCAACTGCAGAAATAATGGGAGTCTTTGCATGAAAAATCACATCTGCAACTCGCTCTTCATTAAAAGCCCACAAATCTTCGATACTACCTCCACCACGACCAAGAACTAAAATATCATATGCTCTTGTATCTGCTAATTGCACTGCGTTTACTATTGCCCCACTAGCACTATCGCCTTGAACTAAAACATCATATATATCTATCTCTATATTTTTATATCTACTGTTTGCAACTCTAAGCATATCTTGCAATGCTGCCCCTGTAGCCGAAGTTATTAGAGCTATACGAGATGGAAACTTGGGAAGTTGTTTTTTTATCTCACTACTGAAGTAACCTTGAGCGGAGAGTTTTTGTTTTAACTGCTCATAAGCCAGAGCTAATGCACCTTGACCAGATGGCTCAATGCTAAAACAGTTTAGTTGATAAGACCCACGAGGCTTATAAAGTGTTAATGCTGCATTTAAGACAACTTTCATACCCTCTTCTAGGCGAAACTTTAACTTTGAAGCATTTCCTCTAAACATTACACAACTAATGACCGAAGAGCTATCTTTAAGTGTAAAGTATATATGCCCTGAATTATGAAAAGTGATACGCGAGAGTTCACCTTCTACAAAAACTTGTGTAAAGCTTGTCTCTAAAAGACCTTTTATCTGTTCGTTTAATCCCGATACAGAGAGTGTAAACATAAAAGAGTTACTTTTTACGAGCGATTAGGAGTGTAGATATATCCATAGAAAAACTTTTAGTATAAAGCATCTCAAAACCTGCATTTTCTAGTTCATCTTGCATATTTTTTACTGTTGAAAAATTCTCAATTGAGTTTGGTAAGTACTCATATGCTTCTAAGTTTTTAGAGATAAAGCCCCCTACTTTTGGAAGTATCTTATTTGTATAAAAGTTCATAATTTTACTCAAAAATGAAGGATTCTCATTTTTCATAAACTCTAAAATAACAACAAGCCCATCTTTTTTTAGTACACGATTAAACTCATCAAGTGCTTCTTTTCTCTCAACAACATTTCGAATACCGTATGTAATACTCAAAATATCTGCATCTTCATTCTCAAGGGGAATTTGTGTAGCCTTTGCTATATGATAAGTAAACTTAGGATATTTTTTTCTTGCAACATTCACCATCCCATTTGATGGATCAACTCCAACTATTTCACCTATTGCTATACCAGATTTTTCAGCACGATCTCGCCAAAACTCCATCATATCTCCAGTTCCACAAGCGATATCAACAATTTTATCAAGGGAATCTTTTCCTGTGTAACGATATGCTAAATCACAAGCTTTTCTTCTCCATGACTTATCTATTCCCATACTCATAATACGATTTGCTGTATCATATGTTGGTGCAATATCATCAAACATATCTACTATTTTTTCTTGTTTAGCCCTATCTTTTTTACCCTGAGAACTCATCTATATCCTTTTCATCCACATAATTATATCTTCACTTTCTTGAGTGACATTTAAAATATCAAACTTATCTCCGCAGACATCAAAACTCTTTGAACCACCAAAACTAGGCGAAAGATAACAGAGATAATAATCAACAATATCACGAGTCATCATATACATCGTATCAGTCCCCTCTATCATAACATTTTTATAATTTTTGACTCTTTTAAAATCACTCTCTATAAAAATTTCTCTTCCCTCTACATTAAATAGAGCAATTGTTTTATCAAACTCTTTTTCTCTTGAATAGATTAAAATATCAGGAGCTTTCCCATCTACTAGCCTAGCATCAAGTTTTGGTCTATCTTCTCGTACTGTGTTGCCACCAATGACTAGCAAGTCACATACATCTCGCTTAGCATGAACATCAGTTCTTGACTCTAATGAACTCACATTTCCATCATCTGTAGTCCCGTTGAGTCTTTGTGCCCATTTAAAATAGACAAAATTTTCTTCTAAACTCCGTTTAAAGGGTAAAAGTAAAGCATCACACTCTTTAGCTAATAATTTTGTATAAACACTACATCCATTATTAGTTAAAATATCCTTCCCATTCTGAGCTAATACATTTGTATCAGGCGAACCAACATACACCTCTTTAATCCCAAGTTCATATATTAGTGAAGCACATGAAGGAGTTTTTCCATGATGAGAACAAGGTTCAAGTGTTGTAAAAAGTTTTGTTTTTGTAAAAATATTATTATGATTTAATAGTAGGTAGTTATGAATATCAGCAGAATCTGCTAATGATAAAATGGATTTATCATTTGTTAGTTTGTAGTATGCAGATTGAAGTGCATTCACTTCAGCATGAGGTGCACCAGCTTTTTGGTGTGCCTCAACTGCTAAAATTTCAGAGCTTTTACCAACTATTGTGCAGCCAACCGCTGGATTTGGATAGGTCAAACCTTGATACTTCCAAGCCTCATTTAGGGCTAGGTTCATATAAAAGTTATTGTCTATAATCATCTAAAAGTATCTTACCACTCAAAATATGTTTTAGCTTTTATGATGTCATTAAACTCAACTTCTACAGTCTCATCATCAGTCTCTACAAAAACTTTTGTGCCTTCTACTTTTACTAATACACCTCTAGCTTTCTCTTTCCCACTATGAAGAAGAGATACTTTTTCACCAACACTTTTTTTGAAGTGTCCAATGTTCATAAGTTTACGCTCAATGCCAGCTGTTCCAACTTCAAGTCTATAGTCTCCTGAAACAGGAGGTGTAACATCTAAGAGTGGAGAAATCATATGAGTAAGTTCCACACAAGTATCTAAACTAACACCCTTACGTTTTGCATCCTCAACTTCTTTTGAGATAATACTAATACGATAAATAGTCTCATCATTTTCGCTCACAATTACTGCATCGTAAAGCTCTAAGTCAACTGATTTTATTATAGACTCTATATCACTTTGTAGGCTCATACTTCTTCCTCATCTTTATTTCTTTTTGCAATTTTGCTAAAAAGCTCATTTATGTTTTTTGACTTTTCAAGCTGTTCATCAAACTCAAAAGTAAAAGTAGGACATCTGTACCAGCCCTGATCTTTTAAACAGTAAGTCTCAACAATTGGACGTGCTTTTCTAAGAAGTCTAAGATACTCATTTTTTTGAGCTTGCGTTAATTCATGAGGGTTAATATAAACTTTTGCATCACTTTTACCACGAGAACATTTGACTTCAATAATATCTAACTCATGAAGTCTTTTGTCATTCATTTGACCTAATGCTTGAGGGACCAACTCTAAAAGGATAGATTCAGTCCTTTTGAGTTTTATTTGTGCTTCTGTCATAAGAATTACAGACTTACTTTCTGCTCAACTTTTCTAAATGTTTCAAGAACATCGCCTGGTATAACATCATCATAACCACTGATAACAACACCACATTCATAACCGTTCCCGATTTCATCAACATCATCTTTAAAACGTTTAAGTGAAGTAAGCTCACCTTCATAATGAACAACACCATCACGAATAACACGAACCATTCCACCACGTATAAGACGACCATCAACAACAACACAACCAGCAACAAGACCTTTAGGTATTTTAAACACCTCTTTAACTTCTGCCTGACCTGTATTTTCTTCAGTATATTTTGGAGACATCATACCAGTTAACATACCAGTTACATCATCAATTAGTTGATAGATAATTGAGTAAGTCTTAATCTCAACACCTTTTTGTTTCGCTGCTGCTTTAACGGCACCAGTTGGACGGACATTAAATCCAAGAAGAATACAGTTTTCAGAGTTATTAACAAGTTCAACATCATTTTCAGTAATTCCACCAACACCAGAAGAGATAATGTTTACTTTAACTTCATCATTACGTAGTGCTGTAATAGAATTTTTAATAGCCTCAAGAGTACCATGAACATCAGTTTTAAGTACTACTTTAAGAGATTTAAGTTTACCCTCAGCAATCATTGCTGTCATATCTTCTAGTGAAGATTTTGTAGAGATTGAGAGTTCTTTATGTCTATCATACTCATGACGTTTTAAAGCAAACTCTTTTGCAGCTTTTTCATCTTCCATCACTATCATAACTTCGCCAGATGCTGGAACTTCATTGAGCCCAGCGATAACTGCAGTATGAGAAGGTAAAAGAGACTTAATTTGCTTATTATGTTCATCAATCATTGCTTTAACACGACCATAAGCCGCACCACAAACAACATAATCTCCAACTTTAAGAGTACCATTTTGAACGATAACTGTAGCAACTGGACCACGGCCTTTTTCTAAAGAAGACTCGATAACAGCAGCTTTTGCAAGTGTGTTTTTATTTGCTTTAAGTTCTAGTATCTCCGCAGTTGTAAGAATATTTTCTAGTAAATCATCAATACCCATACCAGATTTTCGCAGAAACAGGAACAAATTCCACATCTCCACCCCAGTCAACAGGGTTAATACCATGTTCTGCCATTTGACCTTTTACCATATCAGGTTGTGCTGTCTCTTTATCCATTTTATTTAATGCAACGATAATAGGAACACCTGATTCTTTTGCCATTTTAATAACTTCAAGAGTTTGTGGTTTTACACCATCATCAGCAGCAACAACGATAACAATAATATCTGTAATATCAGTACCTTTTTGACGCATATGACTAAATGCAGCATGTCCCGGTGTATCGATAAATGTAATTGCTTTACCTGCTTGCTCGATTGTATAAGCACCGATATGCTGAGTAATACCACCCGCTTCACCCTCTGTTACTTTTGCTTTACGAATAGCATCAAGAAGTGAAGTTTTACCATGGTCAACATGACCCATAATAGTAATAATTGGAGCTCTCTCAGTAGCATCTGGATCAGCTTCAATATCTTCAACTTCTTGAGTAAACTCATCTTTAGGATCGATAATAGTTACTTCAACTTCAAACTCTTCTGAAAGAATCTCTATTTCATCATTTCCTAAGAAATCATTCTTAGTCATCATCATACCAAGATCAAAAAGAACCTTGATAATATCAGACATTGGACGCTTAAGTGCTTCTGCAAACTCATAAACACGAATATCTTCTGGAATTTCTACATGAGTAACAATCTCTTCTTCTTGAGTCACTTTTGCATATTTTTTACGTTTATCTTTACGTACTTTTCTTCCACGTGGGGCTGCTTTTGTTAGCATTTCTACCTGCTGGTTTAGGAGCACGAGGTTTTCTTGGTGCTTCATCAGGTAAAGGAGCTCTCTCAGTAGCATTTAAATCTAGAAGTGTAACTTGGTCGTCCATATCCATTGATACATCTGACATAGCACCACCAAAGATTTCCATTCTTCTACCTTGATCTTGCTTTCTTGCAGTAGAACTACTTGATCTTGATTTTTTCTTTTGTGCTAACTCTTCTAAAACTTCAGCACTCATCTTTCCGTAAGAAGATACCGAGGCTTGTTTTTGTGGAAGGTTATAGTTCTCTACTACTTTTGGCTTTTTCTTTTTTACAATCTTTAAACCAGATCTTTTGAGAGCTGGTCTAGTTGAAGGAGAAACAACTCTTAAAGTAGATGTAGGTTTTTTAATCTCAGGCTCTTTTTTCACTTCTTGGGCAGGAGTTTCACTTTTTGTTTCACTCGCTACTTCTGTTTGCGCTGGAACTTCTTGCATTTTTTGTTTTCACTAGTAGTCTCTACTACTTTTTCCTCTTCAACAACAACTTCTTTTTCTATCGGTTTAACTGCTGGAGTATCATCTTTAGCTTTTTTTACAACTGTAGGTTTTGGTGCAGGAGTAGGTTTATCATCTTCACCATTCATAATATAGTTTGCAATTTTTTCTGCTTCTTCCATACTTACTTTACTCAGTGCAGCCTTAACTTCTATTCCCATGCTCTTAGCTTTTTCCAAGACATCTTTTGAAGCTATACCTAATTCGTCTGCAATTTCTTTAACGCTAACTTTATCTGTCATCAGTGATGATCTCCTTTAGTTTATTCATAAGTTGTTCCCTCTTATTTGTGCGACACTGTCGCATAAGAGCCTTCGGTAGTTTCTTGCCGTCATCTAAGCAAGTTTGACATAAGTAAAAACTTCTACCTATTCCATTAAATGAATTTAACTCTCCATCAACACACTGTAGTCTAATTAAATCAGACTGAATGCTTCTTTCTCTACAAGAGATACACATTCTAGTTGGTTGATGAAAATTTTGTGACATTATATCTAAATATTGCTTTATTTAATAGGCTTTATCGCTCTATTATCAGCCCATTATTATCAAAGTCCAAAATTTTCACATTAAAGTCTGGAAATTTCTGTGTAAACTTATTTGCTATCATAGATGAGTCTTCATCATATACGAGGGAAAAAAATGTACTTCCACTCCCTGAAAGTGTACTCATAAGAGCACCTGACTCATAAGCTACTTTTTGTACAGCAAAAAGTTCATGGAAGTGTTTTCATTCTAACTTTTTGATGAAATCTATCTTGAGCTGCAAGCTTTAACATTTCCCAATCTTCATTAAAAAATGCAGCAACTGTTAAAGCAGTATGTGAAAGGTTATACACTGCATTCTCTTTTGAGTATGACTTTGGTAAAACAGTTCTTGACTTTGATGTATTCATCTGTTTATTAGGGATTACAACAACAGCTTTTAGATAATCAGGAAGATGTTTTCTTTGTGAAAAAACTTTATTTTTTTCCACTGTTGCCGCATTAAATCCACCCATAACAGCTGGTGTGATGTTATCAGGATGAGACTCATAAACAAGAGCATGATTTAATATACGGCGTTTGCTTACCCTTATTCCTGCTGCTTCATGTGCTGAAACAATTGCAGATACTATTACAGCAGAAGAACTGCCAAGTCCACGAGACATAGGAATAGAGTTATAAAATGTAAATTTAAAATTCTGTTTTTTCTTTGTTAAACGCGAGTAATGGTCATTAAAGATAGATATAAAAAGGTTATTACCCTTTAGTCGTGGATTGTTTTCACCCTCACCTTTTATACTAACACTAAAAAATTTAGATGGATGAAATTCAACTCTATTGCGAAGATCTACTGCTAAACCTAGAGAGTCAAATCCTGGCCCTAAATTAGCTGAAGTTGCTGGAACACTTACTATCAAATTACTTCCTATTGTCCAACAGCTCCTATCATATATAAAGGTGCTGCATCTGTACTAAACTCATTATAATCAAGCACATCAGGAAGAGTAAAAATAACTTCAGGTGCTGTTTCTAATTTTTGAGTTTTTATTTCTGATGCAATCTTAACGAAATGTAACTTACCAATGGCTTTTATTGGCTCATTATTATTAAAATAAAAAGCATCTGTTGCAAAAGTGGAATGTTTTTCAAAATACTCAAAGATTTTAAAAAGATATATGCAACTTTAATCGCCATAAAGCTTCCTGGACCATTTGCATAGAATAGTTTTTTTAACACGTATTTTTTTTGCAAATCTCTAAAAATAAGTGGTAAAACATCTGAACTTTTATCACTAGACTCTATAGTCTCAAGGAGTTTTTCATTTTCATACACCCCTATCTTTATAGGACTCGTTAGTGTAATTAAAAGTATATCGACCTCTTTAAGCATATGCTTTTTCTAACTCTCTAGTTTTTTCTCCAACAAGTTCTACCACCTCATAGTTCTCTGAATCTGCTAGTAGTGCGAGTGTGAGCTTATGGTTTAAATCATGACTTCCAGCTAAGGCCTCATAGTTTCCTATAAAGTTCATCCCTATAAGAGCACATATCTCCTATGGCATCAAGAATTTTATGACGAACAAACTCATCTGGATAACGTAGACCCTCGGGGTTAAGTATCTTTTTTTCATCTAAAACTATGGCATTTTCAAGTGAACCACCAAGTGCTAAACCTTTTGAACGCAGATACTGTACTTCATGTAAAAAACCAAAAGTTCTAGCACGTGAGATCTCTTTTTTGTAAGTCTCTTTTGTAAATTTTAGCACATACTCCTGTGTTTTAATTGCTGGATGAGGAAACTTAATAGTAAAATCATATTGTAAATCAGGAGATGGAGAGAGTTTTACATACTTTTCACCCTCTTGCACTATTACCTCTTTTTTAATACGCATAACTTTTTTAGGTACATCTTGCTGGACTACTTGAGCTTCATCTAAAAGGATGCAGTAACTAGCACTACTCCCATCCATAACAGGAACTTCATCCCCATCAACAATAACACGAAGGTTATCTATACCATATGCATAAACAGCCGAAAGTAAGTGCTCAATCGTAGAGATGAGATGCCCATCTTTACCTATAACAGTAGCCATCTTTGTATCTACTACATTTTGAGGTACAAGAGGAATAGAGACATCAACATCTGAGCGATAAAAGACTATCCCGCTACCTGTCTCTAAGGGTTCTAAACGCAGCTTTACAGGCGAACCTTTATGTAGCCCTATTCCAACAAGTTCAACACTCTTTTTAATAGTTGTTTGACACTTGTCTCCTTCTAAAAGGTGTGAATTCTTATCATTTTATTAAGTTTTGCCTTACAGCAAAAAACACTTCACTTTTAGTTTCTATCTATAATCTTTTTAGCATTTTTAATAACATTAGTTATATTTAACTTAATCCACTGCTTATCCATCCACTCTTGAGGACGGACTTCTATACCTTGAACTAAAACACCAAAGTGTAAATGATCACCCATAGCATAACCACTTTTTCCAGTATGTGCAATTATCTCTTTTTTCGTAACTCTGTCCCCACTGTTTACTTTAACACTTGAACAGTGTCCATAAAGAGTATAAAGACCAAGCCCATGATGAATCAAGGGCATATTTCCATATAGTCCATTATAGTTGCTAAAAACAACTTCCCCTCCATTTTGAGGCTTTATGCTAGCCATAGCACTTGAAGCTAAGTCTAGTCCTAAGTGATACGATTGGCTAATATACTCGCCATTATATAAATACTTTCTATGATCCCCAAAAGTTGCTACAACTTGTGCATTTTTTAGTGGATACATTTTATTTATTTTAAAGTTATCTATTTTTTTTGTTTGAACTTTTGATGTAATTTCATGTATAAGTAGCTCATTTTTTGCTCTAACATCTTCGTTTATTATCTTAAACTGTTCTAAAGAGTTATCAACACCTTGTGTCTCTACAAACTCCTCTGCTAAATCTGCAATTTTTCCTTTCAAAAATTTATCACTTATTTTTATACGTGAGACTTTATAATTTTTTTGTTTAAGATAGAGAGGAATATATGCTTTTGAGACATTACCTGCCTTATCTTTGGCTACTACAGTCGCTTTAAAATCATTATCTACAACGGGCCAAGCTAAAAGTGAGATAAAATAACCATCTTTATAAAACGGCTGTGCTATAAATTTTTTCTCACTATTTCCTTGTATATAGACACTCTCAAGGTTTTCATCTTCAACCTTAAAGATAACAAGAGCTGAACCACCACGAGAAATTTTATAAGAGTTACTTACAATACTTAAACGCGGTCTTTTTTTATCTATCTTAAATGTAAAAACTTGTTTCACTGCATTACCATTAAGAAAATTCCATTTACTTACATCATTTGCTTGGACAACAATCTGTATCTCTTTATCTTTCATAGCATATGTGCTTCTAGGTGGTGCTACTTCAAGGTTTAAAAGTTTCTCTGGAGTGATTAACTGCTCATACTGTAGTGTCTTCTCTTCTGATGCAGTTTTGAGTCTGATTTTATATGACTTAATTCCACTTTCATCTTCAATTTTAATATGAAGTGCCTGCTTTAAATTCCAATAATCACTCTCTTTCATCGTAACAAGAGGTGCAGATCTTTCAAAAATTGAAGAGAAGTACACAAATAGTGAGCCTCCTACAATTAAAAGCATTATAAATAGTGTAACTATTGAAGAGTTGTTCTTTTTTCTCAAATTATATTTCCTTAATTATTTTATTGTTTTCATCACTTTTTAAAAGTGTCACTTTTTCTACATGCACTATCGTTAAAAATTCTTTTATAATTATGCATGCATCACTAAGTTGTGTATTTGAACTTCTTAAATCATCATCACATATACTCACAAGTGCATGTTTTGCATCATCCTTTAAAACAAGACTTTTTAACAGTCTCTCTTTTAAACGCATATGAGCTAGGGGACTCTTTGAAGTAAAAACTCATGGCATAACTGTTTTTGTATATTATACCCTAAGAGTTTGCTGACAAGAGCAAAAATTGTACTATCACAATCACTACTTAAAAAATTATCATAACGACTCAGTAGCCCTGCATAAAGAGCTGTCGCAATTTTTTGATTTATCTTAAAAGTATTTTGAGTCAAGAAATTATACAGTTCTAAAGTGTCAATATTTACCTCAATAAGATAATCAGCAGTAGAGGGTCTATTTGTACGACTCTTTTCAAACCAAGGTAAAAATGATAACTTCACATCTAAAGACTCGGTATTTTGCAAAGAAACCTTTTTGTGTAAGGTCAATATAGCACTGTAGAGTGCACTTGCATTAGCAAACGAAGCACTATCTGTAATAATCAAAATATGTTGTGCATTTTTAATTTTTTCTATATCTATTTGCATATTTCTTCTTTAGAAATTATATACTATTTTTGATTTATAAGTTTATAGTTTTCATGAATATCTGCAATAAAGCCTTCCGTAAACATTCCTATAAGCTCCTCATCGGGATGCTCTTCATCATAATGGTACTCAACAAATCCAAAAAAATCTTCAGGAGTTATTTCATACTCAATCAACTTCTCTATACCCTGTGTAATATCGTTTTGATAAAAAAGTTTGGCTACATCTTCTCCTTGCAAAGAACCTGCAGTCTGTTTACTAGCTTTAAAAGCATTTTCTTTAAATAGCTCTTCTTCTAAACTATCAATAGCCAATCCCCTCTTCTTCAGTCACTGAGCCATTTTTTAAAATACGCATTACTAATTCTTGAATATCCGCTATTATTTTTGTTTGTTCACTCATTATTTCCCCCTATTATATTTTTAAAATCTTATCTAAAAGTACCTAAAGAAAGTATATTTTATCTTGGCATGGTTGATAAGAGCTGATCTATGAGCTTCGGTGGAACACCTTCTCCAATCACTTGTCTTATTAAGTTTTCACTTGCCCACTCAGGTGGAGTCCAACTATCTGGCAAACCTGTTAGTATAAATATCTCTTTAAGTGTTAAAACACGAGCATCACTATATGTACCATCCTCTTTTAAGCGACCAGGGTGTACATTGTTTTGGCTAGAAACTGAACCATTCGCCATAGTTATAGTCGGTGCAGGTTTATCCCACTCTATGCGTTTATAAGTCGTATCATAACCTTTTGATTCGAGTACCATCAACTTTTTTGGGATAGTGAATTTTATTATGTAATGCTGTTTTACCCGTTGGTGTTTTCTTTAAAAAAGATATATGTCTATCGTTATGAACTTTAGCTCTATGAAACTTTACAGGTGATGCTTCTCCACTCTCTAAACTTGGAAGATACTCTATCATATCTCGTACTGTTATTTTTTCTTGCTTAGGAGGTAGTTCCCATTTATGTACTTTTGAGATAAGATATATAGCACGCTTTCGGCTTTGTGGAGTTGCATAATCACTAGCATCTACAACTACAGGATTTATAATATATCCTAATGGCTCTAACTCATTTTTAATGTAGTCTGTAATTTTAATCTGTGTACCATTGTGAATAAGATATGTCTTTAAAACTTTGGGAACATTTTCTATTAAAATATTTGTAGGTTGTAATTCGCATGCTAGTTTTATTACATACTTTATAAGAGAGTTTCTTGGATCATCCTCTTGCATTCTTCCTGCAATACTCATACCTTGACAAGGAGGTGTAGCTATTAAAAAGTCACATTTGTGCTTCTTTGCACTACTTAATACTCTACTAAACACATCATCATTTGTAATATCACCTTGAATCATCTCACACTTTTTATGCATCTCTTGGTAAAATTTTGCACGATTGTCCAAAAGTTCGTTTGCAACAACAATTTCTATTTTATGTTGCTTAATATATGTTTCTGCAATTCCAACATTTGCAAATAATGATACACCCTTCAATAATTAGTCCTAAATTTTTTAGAAATTATATCCTAACTTGCATAAAATGGCTCTATTTCTTATTCATTTTATAGACATATGCAAGAACTTCAGCAACTGCACCAAAAAGTGCTTCTGGTATTGGCTTTTCAATCTCAACCTCAGAATAAAGTGAACGAGCAAGAGGAGGATTTTGTACGATATGTACATCATTTTCTCTTGCTATTTTTTTGATTTGTTGGGCTATATGATCCATACCTTTAGCTACAACCACAGGTGCTCTTGTTTTTTCTTCATCATACTTTATAGCTACTGCATAATGGGTTGGATTTGTAATGATTACATCTGCATTTGGCACTTCAGACATCATACGTTGGCGTGATATTTCCATCTGTTTTTGTTTAATTTTTGATTTTATAAGAGGGTCACCCTCCATATTTTTCATCTCATCTTTTATCTCTTGCTTAGTCATTTTAAGTCCATCAAAATACTGTTTACGCACTATTACGATATCTATAAGTGCAAAAACAAATATAACTAGCAACATTACAAAAGCAAGAATTATCATCTTATCTTTTAACCACTCAAGCTGATCATGTAATCCAAATAGTGCTACAGTGGGTAACTCTTCTATAAACAAAAAGAAAAAAATAAAACCTACACCTAAGGTAATATGTGACTTAAAAGTTATCTTAACACCCTCTATAACTTTTTTCATACTAAAGAGATTTTTTGTTCCCTTAATCGGGTCAATCTTTTTAAAATCTGGTACAAGAGACTTAGTTGTAAATAAAAATCCAAACTGTGCTACTGCAGCGATTATTCCAGCAATAGCTACAGCAACAGATAAAGGAATAACCATTAAAAGAACTTCTCTAAAGGTCACCACTAGCAATATCAAGCATAAATGATTTATCTAAGGGAGTACCAACAAGAGAAAAATAGTACTTAAATAGTGCTAACATATGTTTAGCTATAAAAGGAAATAGCATTAAAACAGCTAAAATTGCGACAAATAGAGTTATAACACCCGATGTATCTTGAGATTTAGGAACATTACCCTCTTTTCGGGCATCCTCAATCTTTTTGTCGGTGGGTTCTTCTGTTTTTTCGCCATCATCAGCCATCTATATTCTACAACCTCGGTTTTGTTACAACTTTCAGTGTTGTAAAGTTTTTATCATTTAGAAACTCTATGAGAAAGTCAAATTTTTTGTACTTCTCTTCATTTATCACTCTAGTTCACTTATGCTCGGTACATGCCAGTCATCATAGCCAGTAAAGTTCAAACTTTTACAATACTTTTTCGCCCCACTCCAATCTCTCTTCACATTTTTAGCACGACTATCATCTTGCCACATAAAACCCGTAACACTATCACTCACTATCTCTTTTACATTATCTCTTGTAAATGTAGATATTTCTAACTTCTTTATAGTTTTATCTATAACTATCTCATATGAGAAAAGTGTTGTCAAAAGTAGTGTTGTTAGTAGTAGTTTTAGCACTTTAATACTCTCTTTGTCTAAATATTGTTAATACATGAACTTTATAATCTATTATTTTAAAAACAGTTGTGTACTTTTTATAAATTAAATCATGTGTGTTTTCATCATCTGTGTAGTAGCTTTTTCTACACCTCATTGGCATCTCTGCTAGAGTTTTTATACTGTTTTTTAATTCAGATATAAATTGATTTGCTTTAGGAAGTGTATCTTGTTTTGTGATGTAAGTTTTAATATTTATTAAGTCTGAAAAAGCTTCTGGTTCAATGATTACTTTATAAATCATCTTAAGAGTTCAGTACCTGCTCGAAGGCATCATCCATATCTATCCCACCATTAGTAGAAATATTATTTATAGCATTTTCAACTTTTGTTTGTGCATTTTCAAATGAGATAGAGTTATTGTCTAAGTCCTCTGACACTGATATTTTTTCTTTTGGTAAAATATCTAATAAGCCCATAAACTTATCAAAAATAGAATCATCAATCTTTAATTGTAAAGTATGCATAAAAACCCCTTTCTATAATTATAGCACATAACAAACTTTAGTCCATCTTCATAGATAAATCAATCCAATTTGCCTGATGAATTAAAGAGCCAGAACTAATGGCATCTACACCACTCTTAGCATACGACTCTATTGTTTTTAAAGATATATTTCCACTTGCTTCTAAGAGTATATGAGGATGTTTTTCATCTCTAAACGCGACTATCTCTTTTATCTGAGTTGGTGTCATATTATCACACATAACTATGTCACATTCAGCTTCAAATGCTAGTTTTGCTATCTCGAATGTTTCTGCTTCTACTTCTATTTTTGCGGTAAAGGGGATTTTTGTTCTTGCGGTTTTTATGTAGGATTTTAAATCTTTTATGGTTTTGAGGTGGGTGTCTTTTATCATAAGGGAGTCATCAAGACCCATTCTATGATTTACTGCTCCACCTGTTCTTGTTGCATACTTCTCAAAAACGCGAAGTAGTGGTCGTGTTTTTCTTGTGTCTAAAAGCTTTACACCGTAAGGCTCTATAATCTCTACATATTTTCTAGTCAAAGTAGCTATAGAACTTGCATGAAGTAGCATATCTAAAACGGTGCGTTCACATCTAAGAAGAGTATGAGAGTCTGCATTTAATGTAGCTAAAACATCACCTTTGAGAAAGCTCTCACCATCATTTACTAGCCACTTAATTTCAAACTTTTCTATCTTGGCTAAAACATCTATGTATTTTACTCCAGCCACAACACCATCACTTTTTGCAACTATTTTTGCACTTGCATCTACTGCTCTCTCAACTAAAGCATACAAGTCGCCACGACCTACATCTTCTGCCAAAGCTGCTCGTACAAAAGCTTCTATCATAATGCCAACATTCGCTCTAATGCTATTTTAGCCCACTTCTGTGTTTTTTCATCTATTTCTATCTCGTTAATCAGCTCACCATCATCTATAGCTTTGAGTGTTACATAAACATCTTCTAGTGTAGTTTCATTCATAGTTGGACATTCTGGCTTTAGTTGAACTGAGGACATATGTATTCTTCTGGCGCAAGCGATTTACAAGGTTAAACTCTGTTCCTACTGCTACTTTTTGCTCCTCGGGTAAATCTGCTATGTATTTGATAAGCTGAGAAGTAGAACCAACAAAATCACTTGCATCACAGATACTAGGATCACATTCAGGGTGTGTCGCAATTAGAATACCTGGAAATTTTTTACGATAAAATGCTATATCATCCACAGTAAATAGCTGATGTACCGAACAAAAACCATCAAAGCATAAGATGTCACACTCTTGTGGATTTCCCTCAAGCCCAATAACCATAGACTTTAAGCCCATTTGATTTGCTATATTTTGTCCTAAACATCTATCGGGAACAAAGAGGATTTTTTTACCCTCCTCTAGTGCTTTTGTGATGATGGTTTTTGCATTTGAACTAGTACAAACCATACCACCCATCTCACCAACTTTAGCTTTTACATCTGCATTGGAGTTAATATAGGTAATAGGAAGAATATCTTCACTTGGGATACCATTATCGTTCATAAATTTTATAGAGTCATCAAAATAAAGAGAGTCTATCATACGAGCCATAGCACAACATGCGATTTTAGGCATAACTACTCGTTTCTCAGGGCTTAAAACTTTTACACTTTGCCCCATAAAACCAACACCACAAAAAAGGACGAACTTACTATCATCTGCTTTTGTGCGAATAGCTAGTTCTAGTGAATCACCTGTTATATCCGCTATCTCAAAAACTTCATCACGCTGATAAAAGTGTGCAACAACAGTTACATCTAACTTGTTTTTTAATCTCTGTATTTCTACTTTTAATTCTTCATTACTTAATTGCAAAAAAATATCCTACTTATTATCTTATGTTACGGACTATAAGGAGCAAAGCCCCTTCTAGTCGCAGGGACAAAACTTGTCCCTACAACCCCCTAAAGCTATAAAAAGGGTTTTTTTAAGAAAAGTCGTAACATCAGTTATTATCTTCATTTATTATGAGCGATATTATACCAAAGTTCTCTCTTATTGAGGATTTTGTGATTTCATATCTGCTGCATAACGAGCTTCAAGCTCTTCTAATCTTTCCATTCTTTTGTAGTGCTTTATGTTGAGATGCACAAAATTTACAGCTATCCCTATGACTATAGGCCATGATAAATACCAAATAATACTTCCTAAAAACTCCATCATACTCTCCTTTGTTTTTTAATAGTGGTGTGAATCATTTTGAATCTCTTCAACAGTTAACTGTGTTTTATCCATTGAACGCCATACTGCTACAATATATGCAAGAACAACAGGAACAAGTAAAGAAACGACAGCCATAACACTTAGGGTATAGTAACTTCCCGAACTATTCTCAATACTTAAAGAACTTTGCATATCAGAGAGTGATGGATAAAATATTGAATTTTCTATACCTAAAATAAAAAGTAAAAATGTAACTGTAAGTACAGTACCTGTTCCCGTAAAGAAAATTGCCTTTTTTGAAGATTTAAACACTGCCATGTATATACCAAAAAGGAGGGTAACAACACCCAGTAAAAAACCAAAAGAGAGACAATAGAGTTTAAAAATATATGTACAAACTTATACTCTACAACTGTAACAACTTTTGTACTTGCATCATAAACATAACCATCTTGAAGAAGCACTGTTATGACTACATAGAGAAAAAGAACTAAAAATATTATAAAGTTTTTGCGTACAACACTCACAACTCTCTCTTCTATCGCTTTATTTGCTAAAGAGTTATAAAAGTATAAGGCACCCTGAACACGTGCTAAGAAGACAAGCATAAAACCAAATGCAAGGTTAAAAGGGTTTAGGAGTGCTTCTAATCCATAACTCTCCTGTGTCCATCTTGAGAAATTATACTCATTTACTGTAAAGTTTCCTCCACTAAAAAGTGTTGCAAGGGCAACACCGATAAGAAAAATTCCTAATGTACCATTTATATATAAAAGTGTTTCATAGAACCTAGCACCATAAACATTATCTGGCTTTTTTCTATACTCATAAGCTACCGCTTGAATGATAAAACAAAAAAGTATTGCCATCCAAACATAATAAGCACCACCAAAACTCACGGCATAAAAGAGTGGAAATGCAGCAAATAGTGCTCCACCAAACATAACAAGAGCTGTAAAAGTTAGCTCCCATTTTCTTCCTAATGAGTTTACAAGAAGATCTCTCTCCTCCTCATTTTGTGCCAATGTATAAAGTAGAGTCTGTCCACCCTGTACAAATGTCATAAATACAAATAATGCACCTATAATACTCACAAGTAACCACCAGTAAACCTGTAAACCGTATAATGTGATTTCCATCTTAATGCTCCTCTGGACCTATTTTAATCTGTTTTAACATTATTTTTACTTCGGCTATAAGTAGTCCTGTAAAAAGCACTGCAAAAAGCCAAAATGTAATCATAACACTTGTTGATGATATATTTGATGCTGCCATACCTACTGGTAACATATCTTGTATCGCCCATGGCTGTCTTCCAGACTCAGCAACAATCCATCCTGCCTCTTGTGCAACATAACCTAGAGGAAGTGTAAATAGTGCTGCATATAAGAACCAGCGTTTCTTTTCAATCTCATTAATCATAGTAAAATAAAGTGCCATAAAGAAAATAAGCATAAAGAGTGATCCTAAGCCAACCATAGTGTGAAAGCTGTAAAATGCTATAGCAACATTTGGAACTGCATCTTCTGGTTTGTCTAAATATCCATATCCCATAAAGTGTTGATACTCTTCAAAAGTTTTTAGAGCTGCTGCTGTTTTTACTACATCACCCTCTTTTTTATACTGTTTATAATCTTTGAGTGCATTAACAGCTATTTTTCCCTGTCGCATTTTCTCGGGAATTGACATAACATGATGCTTTTCATTACCATAAATCATATCATCTATTCCTGGAACAAAGGCATCTATATCATGATAACCTAGAAAAGAGAGTGCTCCTGGAATCTCAAAACTAAAGTGAAAAGGGTCTTTACCATCCCCTATCTCTTTACTGTCATCTAAAAGACCAAAAGCGATAATCCCTGCTCTGCCCTCACCCTCATATAAACCTTCCATTGCTGCAAGTTTCATAGGTTGCGTTTGTGCTACTTGATGGGCTGCTTCATCTCCTGTTGCAAGTAAAAATAGTGACGCTGTAAGACCAAAAGTTGCTGCTACTATTATACTTCTTCTTGCAAACTGAGTATCTCTTCTTTTTAAAAGATACCATGAGCTAATCGCAACTACAAAAAGAGAAGCAAGAACATATCCACTTGAGACAGTATGTAAAAATTTACTTACTGCGTTTGGATTAAATAAAACTGCCCAAAAGTCAACCATCTCATTTCTTGCGGTATCTGGGTTAAAGTGCATTCCAACTGGATGTTGCATCCATCCATTTGCTACTAAAATCCAAAGTGCTGAGAGATTTGAGCCTAATGCTACTAGCCAAGTAGAGACTAAGTGCATTCTCTTACTTACCTTATCCCAACCAAAAAACATCACTGCAAAGAATGTTGACTCCATAAAGAATGCCATTAAACCCTCTATAGCCAGAGGTGCACCAAAAATATCACCAACTATCCATGAGTAATTTGACCAGTTAGTACCAAACTCAAACTCCATGATTATTCCTGTAGCGAGTCCAATAGCAAAGTTAATAGCTAAGAGTCCCATCCAGAACTTTGTAATTGTCTTCCATTTCATATCACCACTTCTTACATATATAGTCTCCATAATGGCAACTATAAATGTTAAACCTAATGTAAGTGGGACAAAAAGCCAATGATAAAGTGCTGTAAGTGCAAACTGTGCACGGGACCAATCTATAAGTAAATCACTGTGTTCCATATTTATTCCTTAGTTAAATGTTGTATAACTGAAGATGCTCTCTGGGCATCTGTTTGAAAATTTTCTTTGAGTTGATTTGGAAAAAACAATACTTTTATAATTGCAAACATTACAAAAAGTTTTATAATTATAATAAGCCACAACTGTTTTCCCATTTTCATATTACGGAAACCATCATAATAAAAGTAGAAAATTTTAACCAATATGTTTTTTGAATGAGTATTCATAGCTGACATAATACCCATTTTGTCATAAACACAATATAAACATTTACAATTAAATTCATTTTTATTCCCAAAAGCTTCTTCTTAATATTTAAAGTGTAAAATTGCACTATCAACATTAAGGTTTATAATGGATTTTTTATTTAATACAAATGCACAGTTTTTTATTGCTGCATATTTAGTAGGTGGTATTCCTTTTGGTTTACTTTTAGCAAAAAAGTTTGCAGGTGTAGATATAAAAGCAAGTGGTAGTGGTAGCATAGGTGCAACAAATGTTCTTCGTGTTGTCAAAGAGAGTAACCCTTCTCTTGCTAAAAAACTCGGTATCGCAACACTAGCACTTGATGCACTCAAAGGTGTACTAGTCTTACTCGTTGCTACGATGATGGGTATGAGTGAGTCAACTCTTTGGGCTATTGGTGTCTTAGCAGTAGTAGGTCACTGTTTCTCTCCTTATCTTGGTTTAGAGGGTGGCAAAGGTATTGCTACAGGTATGGGTGTTATGATGTTCATGCTCCCTCAAGAGACACTCATCGCCTTAGTTGTTTGGGGTGTGTTAGCTAAAACAATTAAAATTTCTTCCATATCTTCACTTACGGCTGTTTTGATACTTCTCATCTCTAGCTTTATTATTCACCCTGATATGGCACATGCACCTGTAGTTTTTATAGTATTTATCCTTTACTATAAACATATTCCAAATATTATTCGCCTTTTTAGTGGTCAAGAAAAAGCTGTCGTTTGATGAAAGTCCACATTGAAGATCTAAAATTTCAAACAATAATTGGAATTTTAGACTTTGAGAGAATAAACCCACAAGATGTAATTATTAACCTAGTATTGGAGTATAACTATCAAGATGATTTTATAAACTATGCTAGCGTTAGTGAGCTTATTAAAAGAAGTATGCAAAGAGAAAAGTTTCTACTCATTGAAGATGCCCTTCTTTATTTAAGCGATATACTTAAAAAAGAATTTAACAAGATAAATACTCTTGAACTGAAAATAACAAAACCATCTATTCTCCCCGATTGTAAGGTAAGTGTTACTCTTCTAAAAGATTTCAATTCTTAATCCAAACTTCATTTTTTTTTAAAGAAAATTGAAAAAAACTTTAAATTAACCTAAAAGTACGCTATAATTTCGCCAAAATATACACATATAGGAAATTATTAATGCGCATTCTTATCATTGAAGATGAAGTTACATTAAACAAAATGCTTGCTGAGGGACTTAAAGAGTTTGGTTACCAAAGTGATGTAGTTGAGTCACTTAAAGATGGCGAATATTATCTTGATATTCGTAACTATGATTTAGTTCTTATGGACTGGATGTTACCTGATGGTAACTCAGTTGATATTATTGGTGACATCAAGTCAAACACACCCAAAACTGCAGTGGTTGTAATCTCAGCAAGAGATGACAATGAAAGCGAAATCGAAGCACTTCGTGCTGGTGCTGATGACTATATTAGAAAACCTTTTGATTTTGATGTTCTTATTGCTCGTATTGAAGCTAGACTACGTTTTGGTGGTTCTAACATCATTGAAATCGAAGATTTAACTATTAATCCTGAAGAAGAAAAAATCACATACAAAGAACAAGAGATAGAGCTTAAAGGGAAACCTTTTGAAGTACTAACTCACCTTGCACGTCACCGTGATCAAATTGTTTCTAAAGAACAACTTCTTGATGCTATTTGGGAAGAGCCAGAGCTTGTTACTCCAAATGTAATTGAAGTTGCAATCAATCAAATTAGACAAAAAATGGATAAACCATTACAAATCACAACTATTGAGACTGTACGTCGTCGTGGTTATAGATTTTGTTTCCCTAAAGAGCTTTCATAATCTTTCTCTTTTAAATTTTTAACCAAAATTATGCAATAGAGATTACTAAAGATTGCCTATGCTTGTACTTAAGGGATATTTAGTAAAAATTGTAAGCTACCTTATTGGTAGTGTCAATTTTTTATTTTATATTGAAAAATTTGGCTTTAATGATATAATCTCAAATCTATAATATTTGAGGTTGTACTCATGTTCTCCAAACACAGTATTCGTAAAGATTTTTTAATTCAAATCGTAATATCTACACTAGCTCTTATTTTTACATTCTCTTTAATTTTATACTTTTTTATTGAAAAGTCAATTTATGATGAAAAACATGCCCAGCTACTCAAATATGCTCAAAATATATCTAACCACCAATCACTTTTTAAAGAAGATGAAAACTTTAGTGAAAACTTTTTTTCACTTACGGTTGAAATAGTTTATCTCAAAGATGAAAATGTAAGTATATCTGAGTATGAAAAAACAGTTGGACTACATACATATCTCACACTTATATATCCTTTTGATCTCAAAGAGAATGCTTACCTTAGGATTACACAAGACATCTCAAGCACAAAACATTTACTACATATTATTCTAAAGTATATTTTCTTTATAAATATTGCTGGTTTTTTACTCGTAGTACTGTATGCCATAACTTTATCAAATATGCTTATCAGACCTATTAAGCACTTGAGTGCAAAGCTATCAAATATGAATGAGCACCTTTTAAAACCCATTGATACAACTACACTTCCTAAAGAGTTTGAACCATTAGGCGAGATACTAAATCATCTTATCGCCCGCATACAAAATTTTGTCAAATATCAAAAAGAACTTTTTATAGGTACTGCACATGAGCTCAAAACTCCTTTGGCAGTTATAAAACTAAAAAATCAAGTCACTCTGATTAAAAAACGTTCTCCTCAAGAGTATATTGAAGCACTAAACAATACAAACAAAAGTGTTGATGAAATGAATATCATTGTCTCTAACATCTTAAATATTGGGCGTCAGGAGGGGGCACAGCTTGAGAAACCAGTACAGGTTGATGTTATCTCTATCTTAAAACAAAAAGCTAATGACTTTAAGCTACTCGCTTCTCATGAAGGCAAAGAGTTAAAGATGAGTTTTGAACCTAATGCTTTTATGGCGATGCTACAAGTAAGTCTCCTAAATCAAATAGTTCAAAATTTTCTACAAAATGCTTTAAAATTTACACCAAAAGATAAAACAGTAATTTTGAGGAGTTCACAAGATGATTATGGTTTACTTATTGAAGTTATAGATGAAGGTTGTGGAATTGATGATAGTGTTGACCTTTTTGCACCTTTTGTCAGACAGGGCAATAGACAGGGTGTTGGACTTGGACTTTTTCTTGCCCAAAGTGCCGCAGATGCACTAGGAGCGAAAATAAAAATTAGAAATAGAGAAGATGGTATTGATGGTACAGTTGCATCTCTACAGCTTAACTCTAAACTATCTTGCATAATTCCACGATATAAATAAAGCGTTTAAAATAAAATAAAGCTTTATTTAGCTATAAATCGACATAGAAATAACATAAGTATAAAATATAAGGTTTTTTAATGGCTCTGATAATAAATGATGAATGTATAGCGTGTGATGCTTGTCGAGAAGAATGTCCTACAATAGCAATAGAAGAGGGAGATCCAATCTACTATATCGACCCAGATCGTTGTACTGAATGTGTTGGTATATATGATGAACCAGCTTGTATCTCTGTTTGTCCTGTTGACTGTATTGTACCTGATAAAGATAATGTTGAGTCTATCGCAGAACTCCAGTTTAAAGCCAAACACTTAGAAATAGAAGAGTAGTATTTTGGCAAAGAGAGTTGCTGTCATAGATATAGGCTCTAACTCGATTAGAATGGCTGTTTATGAGAGGACTTCTCGTTTTGCCTTTCATCTGATACACGAAGAAAAAAGCAGGGTTCGTATATCTGAAAATGCCTATAAGTACAAAGGTAACCTTCAAGCATTACCTATGCAACGTACATTTGATGCCCTCCATAACTTTCTCCAAATTACACAATCTTTCAAAACAAGAAAACTACTCTGTGTGGCAACTTCAGCCCTTCGTGATGCTCCCAATGCCAAAGAGTTTCTTAAAAAAGTACAAAGTAAACTCGGCTGCAGTATAAAAATTATTAGTGGGGAAAAAGAGGCTTACCTAGGTGCTATTGCCTGTGCAAATCTCCTTCCTCAACAGACAGATGCTTTAAGTATTGATATTGGTGGTGGTTCAACAGAATTCAGCTCAATTCATAATGGAAATGTTACTGGTACTCTATCATTAGATTTAGGAACAGTACGTCTTAAAGAGCTTTATTTTGATTCTAATAACATAAAAGGTGCTATTAAGTATATTGATAAAGAACTTGAGAAACTTCCTATAAAAACATATACAACACTTATAGGAATTGGTGGTACATTTAGAGCTCTCTCGGGTGCTATTATGAAAAGAGAATCTTATCAACTAAAAAAGATACATGCTTATACTTATAGTTGTGATACCTTAAGTAAGTTTATAGATGAAATACTAGCTTCTAAAACAAACTCCGAGCTTCAAGCACTCTACATCAAATCCAATCGTTATGATGTAATAAGACCTGGAACACTTATACTACAATGTTTACTAAAAAAGATTATATTTACAAAAATAGTTACTAGTGGAGTGGGTGTTAGAGAAGGTCTCTTTTTAGCCGATTTACTTAGAAACTCTCAACATAAGTTTCCTCATAATTATAATAGCTGTGTAAAGTATCTGCTAGATTCTCAGCTTAGTGATACAACATTTTCATCACAGTTAAATGCTTTAAGTAAAAAGCTTTTTGATTTGAGTGCAGAGTATTTAAATATTGATGAGAAGTATAGATATGAGTTAGCACTTGCAGCAAAACTTTATCCAACTGGAAGCAATACTCATTTCTTCTCACAAAATAAACAAACATATTATCTCATACAAAATGCTTTAGAGTATGGTTTTACACATGAGAGCAATACTCTCATCGCAACAGTTTGCAAATATGCAAATAATAGACCAGCATCTAATAGACATCTCCAGAAGTATAGTGATTTACTCCCTCAAGAGAGAACTACTCAAACTTTAATTTATCTACTTTCACTGAGTCTTATTTTACTAAGTCACAGACCTAAAAATATCGACTTTTCTCTAAGCTTTAAAGGAAACAGTTTAAAAATATCAAGTAAACAGAATCTTTATCTTGCAAAAGAGAAACTAAAAAAGCTAGAGCCATTAGAAAGAAAGATAAAAATCATCTTTGACTTTTAAATAGCTACTTATTTAAAATCTTTGTCCCATTGTGAAGTCAAAGCTAGAAACTGTATCTGCCTGTCCTGGAATATTTCCATCATTAACATTTAATGGTGAAGAGAACATCAACTGAATTGGTCCAACTGGTGAGAACCACTCTAGCCCTGCTCCATATCCCCCACGTGAAATATCAGTAATTGAGTCATCCCCAATAAAACCCCAGTCTGCAAAGAAAACGATACGCATTTTTGCTTTTGGTATTAATGGTACACTTAGCTCAAGAGAGTTTGAAAATGTTTTCTGCCCACCAACACGCCTTACAACACCATTATCATCAGTAACGACTGGAGATAAGGAAAAGGCTTGATACCCTCTAACACTACCTATTCCACCCATATAAAAATTCTCTGCTAATGGGATATAGCCGTTACTAATAAGAATATTTAGTTTAGCCTTATATCTAAAAATAGCATCAAATCCAATGTACTTTTCTAAACCAAGATACTTTCCAAAATTTGTTCTAGATTTCATATAATTCGCCTGAGCCCCTAATCCTGTTTTTTCAAAACTTTGCGATAAATCAAAACCCTGACGAGGTAAATAGAAGTCATCTGTATTATCCCATTTTGCACTAATGGTAATACCGCTTTTTGTAAAATCCTCAAAATAAAAAGTATCTATAACATTAAGGTCTATCGTATTATCGAATTCATAAGCATTACTTGAAAACCCATACCCTAAGTAGCCCTGTAATATAACGAGAGAACCTATGTCCAGTACCAATTGTTATACCATCTGAAAAAACAGAATAATCATTATAATCAAATGAAGATGTATATATTGAAAAATTTCCACTAAAATCACTATCATTGAGTCTATTGTTGGAGACATTAAAAGAGTAGGACTCTGTAGTTTGTGACTTTTCTGCTTTTAGACCTACATTAATTCCAGAACCCCAGATATTTCTATCGTTTATCCCTACACTAACCAAGAGTCCACCAAAAGAGCCATAACCACCACCAAGCTGAACATTCCCTGTTGGAGTCTCTTTAAGCTTTACAACTAAATCCATAGTTTGATTATCTACACGCTTTTCTTCAATTGTTGTACCTTCAAAGTAACCTAAACGACCCAAAGAGTTTCGTGAGTCTTTTAAGTCTGTCAATGAGTACATATCTCCTGGTCCTAGATAGAGTTCACGTCGTATTATTCTATCGAGTGTTCTTGTATTTCCTGAAATAACTACATTTCTTATTCTCACTTTATCACCAGGTGCTATCTTAAAAACAACTTCAACTGTTTTATCTTCTTTGTTTTTCTTTAAATCTGGTATCACCTGCACAAAGGCATAGCTTCTATCTGCGATGAGTGTTTTAATCTTCTCTGCATCTTCACGAAAAGATTTAATATTAAAAACCTCTCCCTCTTTGAGTGATATAATATTTCGAAGTAAATTTTCATCTACAACTTCCTTAGATTGAGAAAGTGTGACTTTACTAATGGTATACACTTCTCCCTCTTTTATTTGATAACTCATATCTGCTGTATAGTGGTTAAAGTTTACACGAACAAAGGGCTCATTAACTTTTGCATCTAAGTAGCCATGCTGCATATATAAGTCACGAATACGAAGGTTATCATATGCTAAGTCTGCAAGACTCATTTTTCCATCATTTTGACCCCAGAACCAACCCATAAAATCATGTTCTTTATTTGCAATAACTCCGTCAAACTCATCAGGGTCTAAACCATTAACACCACTGTATTGTAATTTATTTATAATTATCTCTTCACCCTCGTTTACAATAAAAGTTACTTTTATGCTTCCATTTTCAAGATATGTTGTTTGTATCTCAACAACAGTGTCAAGTTTTCCCTCTTGTGAGATTGCTTCGACTATGCGTTTTTTCGCATCTTGGAGTATTTTTTCATCATAAAGAGAACCTTTTTTGATTTGGATAACGGCGTCTTGCACCTCTTCATCATTATCTTTCCAGCCTTTTAACTCTATTTTAGAGATAATCGCCTTTTCTTTAAAGAAAAATGTCAGCTCACCATTGTCAAGTTCTGCCCAAATATCATTAAAGTAGCCCTGTTTAAAATATTTTTTGATAGCATCATCTACCATCTTAACATTTATATCATCACCTTTTTCAAATGAGAGCATACGCAAGGCAACGGGCTCAGAGATATGAACCATTCCTTCAAATTTAATAGAGTTAAGTGTTTGTGCAAAAAGATTTAATGTAGTAAATAATAAAAAAAGAGGTAAAAATATCTTCATTGATGTTCCATAGTTAAAATTAGAAGTGATTTTATCCTTAATCTGATTAATAGATTGTTAACTTTAAATTAAAATGTGTATAATTGTATAAATAACTGATGTTATGTACTATAAGGAGCAAAGCCCCTTATAGTCGCAGGGACAAATCTGTCCCTACAACCCCCTAAAGCTATAAAAAAGAGACTTTTTTAAGAAAAGTCTGTAACATTAATAAATTAACATAAAGAATTTAAATGAAAATTGCGATAATTGGACTTGGACTTATGGGTGGCTCGCTTGCGATGAGCCTTAAAGAGCAAAAGTATGTAACAGATATTGTAGGGTATGATCATAATGAAGTTCATACGGCTCAAGCCATGGAATTAGGACTTGTAAACAGTATCGCTAGTTTTAGTGAAGTAAAAAAATGTGATGTTATTTTTTTAGCAATTCCTGTTGATGGCTTAATAGCAACACTGCATAACTTAACAGATGTCAGTGCCAATACTACCATCATCGACCTCGGAAGTACTAAAGAGAAGATAGTACAAAGTATTCCAAGGAAAATTCGTAAAAACTTTGTAGCAGCACACCCTATGACTGGAACTGAAAACTTTGGTCCACTCGCTGCAGTAAAAGGTCTTTATGAAGATAAAGTTGTAGTTTTATGTGACTTAGAAGATAGTGCCAAACATCAGGCTGATACAGCAAAAATGATTTTTTTCCTCTCTAAAGATGCGACTCACATTTATGCGAGCAAAAGAGCACGACCGTCATGCTGCGTTTATCTCTCATATGCCCCATGCAGTCTCATATGCCATTGCAAACACGGTAATGCGACAAGAAAACAAACACAATATTTTAGCACTAGCCGCTGGTGGATACCGTTCTATGAGTCGTTTAGCCAAAAGTTCTCCTTATATGTGGGAAGACATTTTTAGACAAAACAAAACAAATCTTTTAGAGTCTATAACTCTATTTGAAGAAGAACTAGCACAGCTCAAATCTGCTATAGCGAGTGATGACTGGGAGAGAGTCCATCAAGAGATGCTTGATGCGAATAAGTTGCATGATATTTTAGATTAAGAAATATCATACTTTTTAAGTACCTCTTTTAACATTTTTTTATCGACACTAACTTTCTCTTTTGCATAAATATTATTTTCTAAAACATTCACTAACTCTTGAACATCCTTGTCACTATCTTTATATGGCATCAGCTTAATGAGTAAAACTTTTTCATCTTTCATATCAAATGTTTTACTCTTTTTAAGTGATATTTTTCCCCTTAAAAGCATCAAACCTATACCTATCACAACTCCAAGTAAAAATGCTAAAGAGAGATAAGCAGTGTTGTTTTTTTCTACAAGCACCACTTTATCTACTTTTGAAACTTGAGGGCTACTCTCTTCATCACGAGTAATACTAAGCTCCTTTTTTGCTAAGTGCCCTTTAACTTTTATCTCTATTGGCTCTGTATATATTGTTTTAACTTTTTTTGTTTTTAAATCAAAATACTTTAATTTAAATGGCTCAATTGTAAAATCCCTATCGCTCACAAAAACTATCTTTTGAGTCAAAGAATTTTTTGATAGTTTAATTTTCTCATCAAAAACATTTACATCAGCTATAAAAGGTTTAAAACTCTCTATATCTTCAAAGTTACCTTTTCCTACTATCTCTAGTTTTAAATTAACTGCTTCATTTGGATTTACTTCTTTTTTATCCACACTTGCTCTAATAGAAAAATCACCAATAATACTCACACCAGCAGGTAGTCCTTTAACATTAATACTCACCTCATTTGAGTAGTATGTTCTCCAACGAACTTGTGGGCTCATCATAGTAAAACGACTTGCACTGACTCTATGTGCCACTTTAAGTTCAGCCGCTTCTATACTAAGGTTTCCTTCTCTTTGTGGTGCTAGCTCATACACAAGTTTAGTAGTCACATATTCGCCGTCTTGTGTTCTTTGTGGCTCACTCTCAGACTTAATCCAAAACCCTTTAAACTCAGGAGCTATAAATTTACTGTCAACTACTTGAACTCCTCTTTTTTGCTTTAGAAGTAGTGTTAAGCTAAAAGGTTCTCCTACATAAAGCTCCTTTGCTGAACTCTCAAACTCCAGAATAAAGTCTGCATTTTTATTTTGCGTTCGTGGAAGAACTGTAAGTTCAACACTATTTGAGTGTTGCGTTTGACCATCAATTTGGACTGATACACTCTCTACTGTACAACTTTTTTTTGGTGTAAATTGGTAAGATAACTGATAACTCTTTTTATACTCTCCATTTATAGCCATTATACTTGTTTGTGAACTCGTTGCAGTTACATTATTACCACAAATATCACTTATTATAGGTTTTTTTATATCTGAACCTGTAATACTCAACTCATAAGTTACACTATCTCCTGCAAAAACATCTTTAGGTGTAATTGTAGCTGTCACACTTGCATGAAGTCCACTCAAAAAAAGTATTAATATTATTACTATTTTACCAAGGTTTTTCATCTGTGTTATCCTTAAATTTATTATTATCATTGAGCCTATAAAGAAAAGTACTCTGCTGTTTTGAGAGTTGTTTTAACCATTTTTTCTCTTCAGCATCACTCATCTCACCTTTTTTCATTTGTGCTTGACTCATCTCTTTTGAACTATTATTATCTTTTAGCTCTTTTGTCTTATCTTTTTTTTCATTTTTCTTCTCTTTATCTTTATTTGCTTTATCTTCTTCTTTATCTTTTTTTCCTTGCTCTTTGTTCTTCTCATCTTCACTTTTTTTATCTGACTTTTTATCTTTGTTCTTTTCTGATTTCTCATCACCTTTTTCTTTCTTGTCATTTTTCTCAGAACTATCTGACTTATCCTTTTTCTTATCTTTATCAGACTTCTCTTTCTTGTCCTTGTTCTCTTCCTTGTCTTTTTTGTCCTTATTATCTTTGTTATTCTTTTGGTTCTTATCTTCTTTCTTTTCTTGCTCTTTAATAGCTTTTTTCACTGCTTCTAAGTTTTCTCTCACTTCTTTGTCTTCTCTTATTTTTAAAGAGTCTTCATAAGCTTTGAGTGCTTTTTGAAGTCCATCTTTTTCTTGTGACTTTACATAAGAGTTACCTAAGATTTGCATAGTTTTTTGCCTGCTTATCAGCTCCATCTAGTTTTAGTCCCTCATATATTTTTTGTGCTTGCTTATACTTTTTTTGTTTATAAAGAGTATTGGCTCTATTATACTCTGCATCTGCACTTGGTCTCTCTTTTGCATACTCTTCATAAATCTTTTGAGCCTCTTCATAGTTGCGTGTTTTATATGCTTCTTCTGCCTTATCTAAAAGCATAAAGTCAGTTACTCCTGCTTTGGCATCCTCAGAAAAGACAAACAGAGTACTCATAAAAAACATAAGCACTACATTTTTCTCTATTTTCTTATAAAATGAAGAGGTCGCAATTAGCAAAAGAAACAGTGCAAGAGCTAAAGGATAATAAAAAAGTGCAATATAGCGATTTATCTCTTGAGACTTTAACTCTTTTTTCTCGCTATGTGCTTCTATCTCTTTGAGCATCGCTCGTATGTCTGCGTTTGAGTTAACACTCTTTATGTAAACGCCACCTGTTTTAGTCGCAAGAGTACTTATCTTGTCGTTGCGTTTAGATATTAAAATCTCTCCATTGTGTTTTAAAAATGAACCATCTTCTCTTTTTATAGGTGCACCCTTTGAAGTTCCTATCGCTAAAACAAATACAACAATTTTATGCTCCTTTGCATATGCAATCTCATCTCTAAAATCTTCACTATCCCCACCATCACTTAAAATAAGTAGATACTTTTTAGACTCTTTTTTTATACTTTTATCTACTACATTTAGCATTGAGAGAAAGTCTGTTCCCTTCTCTGTGATGGAGTCAGTTCGTAACTCTCTGAGTAAAAAAGCAACTGCATTTGTGTCAAAACTCAAAGGAGAAACCAAATAAGAGTTTTTTGCAAAACCTATCACACCTATGCGTTCATTTGGTGCTAGCTTTAAAAGCTCTAGTGCTTTTTGTTTTGCAAGTTTGAGTCGGTTAGGGTAAACATCCTCAGCTAGCATAGAGTCAGATATATCAAGTGCTATCATAATGTCAGCACTTTTAGCTTTTACCTCAACAACACCATCATTTATAACAGGACCACTCAAAGCAATAAGTATCAAAACTCCCATCACTAAAAAAAGCCAATTTCTTACATTTAGTGTCAATGTATTGGCACTTACTCTAAGTTTTTCCATCACTTCACTACTAAAGTAAAGTTCCTCAGATGATTTTTTACTCAGGATTAGTCCAAACAGTAGTAGCATAGGAAGTAAAATATAGTATAAAAACTCTGGATATAAAAAACTCATAATCAATGACCTCCATCTCTATTTTTGAGGTATATATAAAGCATCAAAGCAAGAAAACCTATAAAAAGTGGATAAATATAATAATACTTTAGGTAAGTATAAGTCTCGTTTTTTATCTCTACTTTTTCAAGTTCATCTATCTTATCATAAACTGCTTTTAACTCATCACCATTTGAAGCTCCAAATGCAACACCACCTGTCTCTTTAGCAATTTTTAGCAGTACTGCTGCGTTATACTCTTGTCTGTTTCCTATACCAATAGGATAAACTTTAACACCCTCTTTTTTTGCCATCTCTAATGCAACATCAAGGGGAATTTTATCTACATTTGGAGATGAATACCCATCAGTGAGTAAAATTGCAATTTTGGACTTTGACTCACTCATTTTAAGTAGGTTAACTCCCTGTGCCAATGACTCATAAAGTGCTGTATATTTTCCTGCCATACCAATCTGAAGCTGCCCAACGATGCGGGCTAAAATGTTTTCATCATAGGTAAGAGGTGAAGCAATAAACGAGTAAGCTCCAAACACTACAAGACCCATATTGTCAGTTTTTCTATTTTTTATAAAATCACTCACTATTAGTTTTACTACATCAAAACGTGTAATTCCAGGATTGTTTACATCAAATCCTCTTGCCTGCATTGACTGAGATGCATCTATTATGATGGCTATCTCATGTCCTTTTTTTGGCTCTAGCTCATAAGGCTCATCTTTAACAGGAGAACTTAATGCAAGTATCATCATTGTGATGCCTAACCACTTTAAAAAAAGTGGTAGCTTTGAAGTAGTGATACCTTTTTGCATAAACTGCGAAGCATGAGGAAAGTAGATAGAAGGGAGTCTCATCTTACAAAAAAACTCACAGATGAGAAAAACCACTACTATTAGAAAAAGATAGGGATACTCAAAATAGATACCATCAAACATCTAACATTCCTACATAAGTTTCAATACGATTCTTTGTCTCCTCGCTAAAACTCTCAACACTTTTTTTATACTTATACATCTCTAAGTCATGCACTAATGTCTCATAAGTCTTTGCATGGTTCTCACTATCATCTTTAAATGTAGCCCCATAAAGAGTAAGTTCATATGCTGCTTTTTTTGTATTACTTAAGTCAAGAGCTTTTAGTAGTTTTAAATGCTCAGCTCTAATGTTAAAACTATTTTTCTCTTTTATATACCTATAGAGAAGATAGGAGAGAAGTAAAACTATTAGAGATACAAAAATCACAAGAGCACTAAAGTAGTACAAAGAGTACTCTTGTATCTCGATAAGAGGTTTAATATCATGAAGTGGTATATCTTTTGTTTGCATTTTATTTTCCCTCAAAAAGTCTACGAAGTGCTACACTAGCATTTGAATCTGTATAAATCTTTGTAAAACGTATCTTATCTTTTTGTAACTGTTTATAGAGTCTTCTATCATGTGCATGTACCTTTGCAGCATAACTCTTTACACTAGAATCATTAAAGTCACCCTCTAGTGTAGCTCCACTCTCAGGGTCAACTAAAGATGCAAAACCCATTTTTGGTGGTTTCTCTTCTAAATGGTCACGTACGATAAGTGCTACTACCTCATGCTTTCTAGCTAAAAGTTTAAAATCAGGTATCTCGAAAAAATCACCTATCACTAAGATAAGAGATTTTCTTTTGAGCCTTTTAAACAGAGTGTTTGAGAGTGCTTGAAAGTCAAGTTTTTCTCCTATCGCATCAAAATTTAAAATCTCATCAACATTTTTTTGAATCTGATACAATTTTTTACTCGGTTTAGTTTGACTAATAAGCCTATCTGTAAATATATATGAGCTAAGTAAGTCCCCATTTTTGAGTGTAGAGTAACTAAGTAAAGCAGAAACTTCAGCAATAACTTCTTGTTTAAATTTTTTAGCTCCAAAATGCACACTACCATTAAGAACGGAGACTATAACGACATTTAACTCTCTCTCTTCACGGAATATTTTTATATAAGGCTTTTGTAGCTTTGCTGTGATATTCCAATCAATATGACGAATATCATCACCTGGCATATACTCACGAAGTTCGATAAAGTCATAGCCTTCGCCTACAAAAATAGAGGGATTATTTCCCACCATTTCAGAAAATACTTGGCGTCTAGCTCTGACTAAGATTTTTTGTAGTGTACTCAAGAGACAAGCCTTATGGAATTGCTACAGTTTCTAGCACTTTTTGAATGATTTCATCAGTTGTAACACCCTCTGCTTCTGCTTCATAAGTAAGGACTATACGGTGTCGCATCAACTCTTTAGCAATGTATGCAACATCTATAGGTGTCACAAAATCTTTAGCTCGCATAAACGCCATGGCTTTAACTGCTTTGAACATATCTATACTCACACGAGGACTCGCCCCAAACTGGATAAATTCAGCTATAGATTCAAGTCCATACTCTTTTGGGTTTCTTGTCGCGTTTACAAGCTCTATCATATACTCTTCAACCTCAGCATCTACATGAATGGCATTGATACTTGCTTTAATCTCCTCAAGTTCTGTAGGATTTAGTACTGCGTTTATCTTCTCAAACTTAGCACTTGATATTCGGCGTGCAATCTCTAGTTCTTCACTTTTAGTATTGTAATCCACAAGGACTTTGAGCATAAAACGATCTAGTTGTGCTTCTGGGAGCTGGTAAACACCCTCTTGTTCAACTGGGTTTTGTGTAGCCATAACAAAAAATGGAGGGTCTAGTTTAAAAGTAGTGTCACCTAAAGTTACTTGTTTTTCTTGCATCACTTCAAGCAGAGCCGACTGCACTTTTGCTGGAGCACGGTTAATCTCATCAGCGAGTAGCAAGTTAGTAAAAATAGGACCTTTTTTGATTTTAAACTGATTGTTTTGGGGGTCATATATCTCCGCACCTAAAATATCTGATGGGAGTAAATCTGGTGTAAACTGAGCACGCTTAAAATTAAGTCCGAGAGCTTTACTCAGTGCATTAACAGTGGTAGTCTTTGCAAGACCTGGTACACCCTCTATAAGAATATGCCCCTCACATAAAAGTGCTATCAAAAGAGAGTCTATCATCTTCTCTTGACCAACAACTACCTTTGCAACTTCATCTTTAACTTTTTGAATTTTATTAATCATTTTTATTATACCCTCTACAATTTTAACTACTGGGAGTATAATACTTTGTGGTTAATAGTTATTAAATATCTATCTAAGATTTATCAAGATTTAAGTTAATTCCAATAGCTTTATTTATTCCCATAGAGTCTATTTCTTGCATAAAATGAATAGATGCATTTTTATATACATTACTTTCTGAAGAGCTATATCGTTCTTTTATAATTATTGACTTTCCTCCTATATATTTTCCTGAGTCATATACAGATATTTTAATTGTAATTCTTACAATAGAGGAGTGACTTTTATTCAGATTGTCTGTAGTAGATAGTTTCACTAGTATAGCAGACTTCTTTGATTGTGCAATATTAAAACTATTTTTAGCTAAATAGTTTTTAATCCCATCAACAAACTTCATAGATTTTTTATCTCCAAAAATATAGAATTTTAAATTTTTATTAAGGAGGAGAAACTCATTTTGTATTTCTGATATAAAAGAAAGGTTTGATTTTTTATCAAATTGTTTATCAAGCTCAGAGAGTATTAATATTGTTGGCATTAAGGCTTCAGCTTCTTTTTGTAAACTCTTTATACCATTATATTTTGTCAACATATCACTATTAGCAAGAGAATTTTTCTTTTGAACTATAGCACTCTTTCTAATTTCTAAGTCATCTCTTAGACCTTTTGCTAGTATCTGTTTATCTGTTTCGAGTAAAACTGCAAACTCTTTATAGTTGAGTCTATGTGATTTAATAACTTTGTAATTATTAATTTTTATTTTTGAAATATTTGCTTTAATAACACTTTTATCTGAAACTTTTAAATATGAGTGGGAAAATTTTTCACTACGTTCAAATGAAGACTCTATAGTAATTCCTAGTTTGGAAACCATATTATTCAAAGCCGCTTGAATCGCCGCTTCTCTATCTTTTCCTACAGCCAAACCAAATATTTTCTTATCATTATCAGGTAGAATAGAATATACCCATTTTGGAACAGGAGTCTTTTGTGTCACTGGAGTGGGGCTTGTTCCCCCACATCCAGATAATATCAATATTAGCAATGATACTATAGAAGTATTAAAAACACTCATTTTTCTATTTTGAGTTCATCTGTTTTTTAGCTTCTTCTCTTTTAGCAATTAATCCATCAATTCTATTAATTGCTAAATCAATTTCAGGCACTGGTTCTACAGTTAGTTCATCTGCAATCATATACAGCTCTTTTGCCTTATCAAACTCTCCTGTAGCCTCATTTGTCACACCATAGTTATATGCTACTGCATAACTCTTTGCATCAAAATCTCTCATCAGGTTTTCTAAAATCTTTTTAGCTTTGTCATAACGAGCTGCTGCTATATACTCTGATGCAATTGAGAAATTTTTCTTTTGAGCATCAGTTGCATTGTCAAGTTCAATATCATCAATAAGTGTTACATTAAAATATATATAGTTTGGTGTTAATTTATATACAAATTCTGCAGCTATTTTTGAAGCTAATAAATTAAGAGCTTGTCCTTTAGAGAGTATCTGTTTTGGAGCACCTTGTATGCTTATTAGTCCAAGACTAGCAGTTCCTGCTTTACAAGAATCAGCACTATAATCTTTACTTATTGTATCTCCATAGATAATTGAACCCGTTTCAACATTTACTATGTTAATATTAGCTGACACTGTAGCTTGTGTTGTTTTACAAGTAACCTTATAATATCTATATTTTGCACAACCACCGCCATCTTTATAGTAAGATAAACATTTTTCTCTATCTTCTTTATAAGAACCACTCTCTCCATCTGCAGAAGCTATTTCACCATTAATAATAGCTTGAGCTCCGATAAGTTTACCAATTTTTGCACTTGTTTGCTCATCCATTAACTCTGAAGATTGTAGTTTCTGTTCAGCAACTACCTTTGCCATATCTTTTCTACTCAAAACTGTAAAGTATCTCTTCTTGTCTAATTTTTTGTCTTGCTATCTCTGCTTCGATCTTACCAGAAAGACCTACTTTATCATTCTTAAAATTACTTACAGCAACTTTCTTTTTTGATGCCATCTCTCCAACTTCAGCTGGATTAAGTGCCTTAATACGTACTTTTTGAGCACATCCACTTATAAGTACTACAACTGCTGTAGCACCTAATACTAACTTAATACCATTATTCATAACTATCCTTTGTTTTAATAAAAAGGATGATATTATGTTTAGTATTAATCTATTGTTAAAAACACTTTTTTCTTCATAATTTATTGATTTAAACTCTGTTTTTAAGGATAATAATAAGAATAAATTATACTGGACAACAACTATTTATTTATTCCTAAGCTAAGGCTTTAAATATCCAACCCTAAAACTTTCCCTATACCTTCATTTTTTATCATCGTACTCAGTTTCAAGGCTACATTCTGTTTAGCAACTGCGAAACCTTGTGAGGATTGTCCTATGATTTGAAAACTATTTGAACCTACTATAATACCTCTATAGTCTTTTGTTTTAATGCTAACCTCACAACGCAAGAGTAAAAAACCATAAGCATTTGTTTTTTCAATGCTAGCACTCACATAAACATTAAAATGATTAGCACCTTTTGTCTGTTTTATTTTGAGTCGTTTCTCACTAATGCCTTTTGCTATAGGTGCTTTGAGGTTTATAGCCTGCTTATTTGAATGTATCTCAAAACTTATACTTTGTCTTATATTTTGATAAGATGATGCTATTAGCTGTGTTTTGTAGATGTACTCATCTCCTTCAAACGCAGGGTTTAAAGAGTTCATAACTATGAGAGTATTGGGGATGCTTTTTAAACTCTCTCTTTGCGTTTTATAAAAAAATAGTTTATCAAGTGCATTTGCATCTTTGAGGGATTTTTCTTCACTCTCTATGAGTGCGAACTTCTGCTTTAGGGCATGTAACATACTTTGAAAAAGTTTTTCTTTATTTGACTTTATCAACACCGCATAATGTTTAAAACCTAAAGACTTAGCATCCACTACTTCATAACTGCTAATTCGAAGCTCTTGTACCTTACTAGTTATATTACTTTTATATACTGCATCTGAACTATTTACACGACCTTCTCTCACCTCTGTGCGAGCATTAAAATTTGAAGAGATTGAGACACTTAGGCTTGAAGCCATAAGAGAGAGTGCTTCAGCTATCGCTTCTTTTTTATCTTTTCCCTCTCCTAGTGCATAAAGTTCTTTCTCGTTTGTCTGGGGAGGATTTATATACCATGAAGGAAGATCTTCTTTTTTTACATCCACCTGCGGTTTTGGACTACTACATCCACCTAAAATAAACACCATACTAACTACTGCTAAAAATATATAATTCACTGTAAACCTTATCTGTTAATCTGTTCGTGCGTTTGACGACGCTTTACTATAAGCCTATCGATTCTTTTTATAGCCTCATTTATCTCTTCAAGTTGAGAGATTTTGAGTAAAATCACTTGCCTTCTTTCTTGCTAATCTTTGTGTAGCTATCTCAGTCGATGGTAATACTCTTTGGTCATCACTACAGTGTTTGTGCACTAATCTCTCACTCAAAGAGGTCTATTGTAGTTAAGTTTCATTTAACTACATATTAAGTTTTTCACTTCTTTTAAAGAGTTTAACTCTTTCTTCTCAATCTTAGAGATAATATCTTCATACTTTTTCACATCTTTTGTCACTAAAATAAAACTTATCTTTTCTAAAGAGTTAGCTTCTTTAATGCGATTACAAAACAGTTTTTCTTCTCTATCTTCATCTTCTTTTTTAGTAAACTTTATTTTTGAGACTAAAAAACCAGCAATAAAAGTTAAAACATAGTAAAAATACTTAGTATCCAACTCAAAACTTTTTTCTTCTGAGTCAAGGAGTTCTTCTTTTTTAAACTTTGGAGGGTTTATTTTTATATCTAAACCATTAAAACGCAGAGTTTTTAGTTTTTTCTCTTTTAAGTCAAAGTACTGCGTTTGCATAGAGGGAATTGTAAAATTTTTATCACTTACAAATGCAAACTTCTTTTTCCAAGTGCCCCTGTAACCCTCAGCTGTTAAAACTATCTCTTCTTTAGCCTCTTCGCTAAAAACCTCAACACCTGCTATCTTATAGTCAACATCTTTAAAAACTTGAAAATCACCCACGCCACTTACTATAAACTCTAAATGATAAGGTGCATAAGCTTCAATCTCTCCCTCATCATATTTTACACTTAAACTAAATTCACCCACCATATCACTTTGTGTCTCTAAAATATTTACTTCTATACTAGGCTGTTTATAGGGATACAGAGAAAACTCTTCATAGTTAGCATTATCACGACCGAGCATTCCATTTTCTATTGAATCTTTATTTGTTTTTTTCATCAGAGTATCTAGTACTAGAGAAAAATGCCCCGCTTTTTTCACAAAAAGAACAAAATCATACTCATTTATCTTTTTTCCATTTACTATTTTTTCATCTTCTCTTAGTATCTCTATCTTATAGTTTTCATTATCATCGCTTGGGTTAAACTCTATGACATAAAGCTCGGCACTATCACTATACTGACAGCTAAAGTGGAGATGTATTGCCTCGTTTACATATGCCTCTTTTTTATTTACCTCAAGACTCCATTTGTATTCTGATGCTTGAAGTAGTGTCGTAAAAAAAAGAAGTAGTAGTATCACTTTACCAAGGTTTGTTTTCATTTACCTGCCTTTTATTTATAAGCTCATACTGCTTAGAACTTAGTTTTGCTTTAGTAGCTTTGAGTGAGATACTTGATTCTTGTTTGCTCTTTTTGTTTTTCTTACTTGCACCATTACTAGCGGCTGCACTCACTTTCATATTTGAACTCCCACCCTCTTTTTTCTTTTTTTGAGAGCTATCATTTTTTTTAGCCAACTTAGATTTCTTAGCACTTTTTTGTTGTCCCGTTATCATCTGCTTGTTTTCATCTACACCACGAATGAACTTTAAATTCTCATCTGCTTCTTTTGTGTACTGCAGTGCTAAAGATTTTCTATAAGCCACCCTAGCTTTAGCAAACTCTTTTAAACGCACTAAAGAGTTTGCACTATTATAATAGACTACTGCTTTTATCTCTGCCTTATCTGATTTTACACTTCTAAACGCAGACAGAGCTTTCTCATACTCTCCATTTTTATAAAAATCCACCCCTCTCTCAAATGCCACTCTATTTTCATTTTTTACAAAGTCTAAAATATTTGCCTCAACTGAAATACCAAAAAAGAGTAAAAGCATTGCGAGGTAGCGTTTAAGTCTGCTAACACTCAACAAAAATGTCAAAAGTGCTAAACCAACGAAGTAGTAAAAAAGCTCCCTATTTTGCACTATAGTTACATCACTTTTATACTCCTTTTCTCTTTGTGCATGTAGAGCAGAGATAATATCAGATAAGGAGTGCGTGTAAATCCCTCCACTCGCTTTACTAATAATTTCTATAGCACTGTTTTCATGACTCACAACAATATCATCCATCTCATCTTTTAGGAGTTCCCCATTTTCTAGCTTCAGAGTTGCTCCTGTTTTTGTCGCTATCATCATGATGTTTACTTCTAAGTTGTTTTTCTTTGCATACTCTAGCTTCATCTTCATAGTTTAGCTCATCCCCGCCATCTGTGAGTAAAACTACACTCACACTAGGAGATTTGGACATTTTTCTAGCCAAATGCAGAGCTGGCATAATGCTACTCCCCTTTGTCATAATGAGTTTCTCATCCAAAGCACTAAAAAGATGGAGTAGAAGCTGAGTATCTTGAGTTAGAGGTGAGAGGATAATAGCATTTGTTGTAAATCCAAGTACACCAAAACGACTTTTTTGCTCACTTTTAACCAACTCTTCTAAAGATTTTTTGCAAACTGCAGACGCGATGGTCTTATGTCTTCTGCCTGCATTGAGTAAGAGAGGTCAACTGCAATTACCACATCATTTAAAAGTTCCTGCATTTTTATGGGTTCTTGTTCTATCACTGGACGAGTTAAGGCAATGACAATAAACACAAAAGTAATGATATATCCATAACTTGTTAAACGCAGGGCTCTAAAGTCTTTTTTCACAAAGGCAAGCAGTAAAAATAGCAAGAGCCAAAGATACTCAGGGTTTAAAAAACTCATCTTTTTATCTCCCTATAGAGTAAAAAAAGTAAAAGTCCACAAGCTATAAGTAGCAGACTTTGAAAATAATACTCTTTTAGCTTATACTCTTTTGAACTAATTTTTGATGATTCGAGTTGGTCTATAGCTTCATAAACATTTTGTAACTCTTTAGCATTTAAAGCACTATAATAAACACCCCCACTCTCTTTAGCAATTTTAGCCATTAAAGCAGAATCAGCTTCCCCAATAGCAATAGTATAAATCTTAATACCCTCTTGTTTTGCCAAAGATAGAGCATCTTTTGGCGAGATAGAACCACTGTTATGTTCTCCATCACTCAGCAATACCATCACCTTACTTTTAGCCTTCGAGTGCCTAAAAGCTCTTACCCCCATACTTATACCCTCACCTATGGCGGTGTTTTGTCCAGCCATCCCCTCACTAAGATAGCTAAGCATATCTATAACTATCTCTTTCTCATAAGTAATTGGCGAAGCAATAAAAGCAAAATCTCCATATAAAACTATTCCAATATTATCATTTTCTCTATTTTGAATAAAGCTCTTGGCTACTATTTTAGTAAGAGCAAAGCGAGAGAGTCTTTTTCCTCCACTAAATTCATCCTCAACATCAAAGCCAGATGCATTCATAGACCCACTCCCATCAAGCACAAGAACAATATCTTTTCCATTTCTATTTAAAGGATTTGATTTATCAACGATGATAGGTGAAGCAAGGGCAATACACAGCAGTATAAAAATAAGGATTTTTATTATCCACTCTATCTTCATAAAGTTGCGTTTAACAGGCAAAAATTGTAAATGTACAAAATATTTCTGTTTAAGCTGTTCTCTACATTTATAGAGGCACCAAATAATTGGAATAAGCAAAAGAATAAGATATGGATATTCAAAACTATAGTAATTCATTAGCTCTATTTTATCAAAATTAATACTTAAGTACCTAATTAAAAGATATCAACTATCAGAAACCTAAAAGATGACTAATGCAAGGCAAGTGAAGAGCTACTAGTAGCTTTGAGTACTTTAACAGTCAGTAGTTATCTATGCAAAATAGTTCCTGTTTATACAAATATTGTAATTTCTCTGTGTTTATCTTGACATCTTTTACCTATTTGTCTATAATTTCGACCTCTTAACAATAAGAGGCATAAGTCTTGTTAGCTCAGCTGGTAGAGCACGTCACTTTTAATGATGTGGCCGATGGTTCGAATCCATCACAGGACACCATTTTTTTATAATTTGCACTTCAGTATTTGACTCACATATTGCTATGCCCTTTGGGTACTAACGTATGCTTCGCCAAAGACTTCAGCACAACTTATTAAAAAAACCCATTACAATTAGTGGCCCCGTCGTCTAGCGGTTAGGATCCATGGTTTTCATCCATGTTACAGGAGTTCAATTCTCCTCGGGGTCACCACTTACAATAGCCTATCTCAGGCATATTTAACATTTACAACTTCTTCATGTAATAAAAATTAGATATACTACTTGATAAATCTAATTTAGGATACTAAATGGAAGAAAGTATTTCTCAAAAAACAATAAATATTATCAATGAAACTGCTGACTTAATAGTGGCTAATGACCGCAAGATTACTAGTAAAATGTATGAAATAGTATTTACTAAGTATCCTGATTTAGAAAAACTATTTGAGGGCATATCTCAAGAACAGTATAAAAAACTCGCTCAACTTATCTCAATGTATGCAGTAAACATAGAGAGGATAGAGTCTTTACTACCTGCATTAAAAGAAATTTCTTTAGTACATGTAGCAAAAATGGTCTCTCCAGTGCAGTATCCAAAAATTGGAATGGCATTAATACAGGCGATGGAAGAGGTTTTAGGAAGTAAGTCCTTAGTCAAAAGAAACCCCAACTTAAGTTGGGGTTTCTTTTGACTAAGGACTTAAAGCTTCTATAGAATTTTTAGATGCATGGAGAGAAGCTTATCAGTATATAGCAAATATATTGATAGGCATTGAGAATAATTTATATCAAGAATTAAAGCTTACAAACTAAACTTAAGGAACTAAATGATAAAAAATGAAAAAATAGTTAATTATCCAAATGGAAATATAAAAACACAAACATATAAAAGTGCTGATACAATAATTACAAAACATTATTATAATGGCAAAAATGCTTATGTAAGAGAGTTTATTACTCTTAAAGATGGAGTCCAAAAGATTAAGCATTTTAACGAATATGGTATATTAGCCAAAATGGACTATTTTATAGATGGCAAAAGAGATGGTATGGAAACGAAATACTTAGTCTCAAGAGCAAACAAAAGTATAAAAAGCACTAAAATGTATGAAAAGGGAAAACTACATGGTGAGTGCATAACATACAATAATGCAGATATAATTAAACAAGAGATTTTCGCTAATGGAAAAATAGTCTTAAAATACTCACGAAATAATAATGAAGATAATGAAATAACAAGTGTAGAGATAGTGGATAAAGGCAATATAGACAACTTACCAAAAATTGAATACGAAAAGCTACAAGATTTCCTTCAAAAGCATCAAGCCTAGCTTGAGGCTTGAGTAAGGACTTACAGTGCAATATATGATATTCCAAAAGCGAGTACAGCTGCTCCAATAGATCCAGCTCCATACATCAACGATGAAATCACTTTAATGACAGGCTGATATGTCCACTTCACAAGTAGTATTAGCCATGATCCAACAAGTGATGGCATAAAAATAAAAGCCATTTTTTCTGCTACACCAAAATCATTTGGTATAAATACTGTCTGAATAATCGCTAGGTCAAAAAAGAACAAGATAGCAACATATGCAAACATATAACGAATCGTGTTAAACTCCCCTACACATTCTGATAACTTTAATTCTTCAGTAAAAAGACCTTTCATGTCTGAGAAGTTTGCATTTGTTAATGACTTCTCTTCACAAATAAAAAACACAATTAAGCCAAATATTAAAGCTCCTGCCAGTGAGATAAGTAAGATACCCATAATAAATCCTTCGATATTAATTTTCAATCAAAAACATTGTATCATAAAAACTTATAAATGAATACTTTATTAAAATAATATTTTATTATAGTTGACTTATATTTAAGTTTTAGTATTATTAATATAACTTATAAGATATGGGGACATTAAAGGTGATTTTCTGTTTTGGTTTTGGAAGTTTATAATCTATATTTTTTATAGTTTGTAGTGCTCCACGACTTAGCACTTCACTTGATGAAGAGAGTATTTCTACATCTGATATTTTAGCCTCAACAGAAAGTGTGAAACGCACTAACACCTCCCCCTCTATACCTCTTTTACGTGCTCTTCTTGGGTAATACAAATTCTCTTTTAATAGTGCAATTATTTTTGCAATATTTTCATCTATATACTCTTTCTCAGGGGAAACTCTCTTCTTTACAGGTTTAGTGAGAGCTTTGGAAACTTTTGGTGTAACTGTTGAATTTTGAATTTTATTCTCAATCTTTTTTTGAACTTCAACCTTCTTTATTGTTTCAAGGTTTTTAACTTCAGCTTTTTAGCTACAATCTTCTTTTTAGTGACAATCTTTTTTACAACTTTTTCTTTTCTCTTCACCTCTGCCTTAACTATTTTATTATTAGCTTTTACTGGAACTTTAGTATTTTTTTTAGGAGTATTTTGTATTTGACAAGAAGAGAGCTTTATACACAACAAAGGTTCTTTTTTCTCTGCTTTAAAACCTGCTGACACTTCTTTATAAGTAAGGTATAGTACTCCAAAAAGCATTATATGAATAAGAATAGAAACAATAAAAGAGCGGGAATGTCGTATCATAAACAGATATTATCTAAATATCTGTTACAAATATGTTAAGGGCAACTCTAAAAACTTTAAATAGCCCGTTTAAATTCAGGATAGGCTTCAACACCAACTTCATTTACATCTAGACCTTCAACTTGTACATCATCTTCAGCTCTAAAAGGAATAATCTTATTAATGATAAAAAGAACTATATATGAACTTGTAAATGCAAAAAGTGCTACAACTCCTATTCCTTTTAATTGGTCTAGTATGGAGACACTATCTACAAATATTCCTACAGCTAATGTTCCCCATATACCATTTACTAAATGTACAGAAAGTGCTCCAACAGGATCATCAAGCTTTAGTTTATCAAAAAGAGGCACTGCAAAAACGACTAAACTACCACCTATTAAACCGATTAAAATTGGTGTATAAACATCATACAAATCAGGTCCTGCCGTAACTGCAACAAGTCCACCTAAAGCTCCATTTAATATCATTGTAATATCAAAAAGTTTATATCGTACATACATAATAAAACCTGCAATTATTGCTCCTGAGAGTCCTGCTGTATTTGTGTTCATAATAGTTTTTGCTACTAGGTTTGCATTTTCTACACTAGAGATACTCCCTACACTACCACCATTAAAACCAAACCAACCTATCCAAAGTAGCAAAGCCCCAAGCACAACCAGCGGAACATTTGAAGCAGGGATTACCCGAATCTTTCCATCTTTATAGCGACCTTTACGTGCACCAATAATCATAATGGCCGCAAGAAGTGCCCAGCCACCAGTTGAATGTATCACAGTTGAACCAGCTAAATCATACATATTTATATCTAAGATTGTGCCATTTAAAAAGTCAGCTCCCCAAGATATATTTACCACTGAGGGGTAGATAATAGCACCCATAATTATGGTGAAAAACATCAATGGAATAATTTTTACACGCTCACTCACTCCACCACTCATAATATTTACTGTTTTACCAACAAATGCCATCTGAAACATAAACGCAGCCCAGATACTCATAGAACTGTTTTCCCATGAACCAAATGCAAGTGTGTAACCTACTAAAAGAAAAGCCATTGAGGCTACTGCATAAATCATTACATTTATAGTAAGTACACTTGTGACATTTTTTGTTCTAACTAGTCCTGCTTCAAGCATTGCGAAACCAGGGACCATAAAGATGATAAGAACCATAGAAAAAAGTGTAAAGAAAGTATCTATTATATATTGAAAATCAGCTTCTGACATTAAAAACCTTTATATTGAATGATTAAAAGAGGGCAGTTTAGCAAAATAATAATATGTTAATATTTAAAGAGGAATAATTATGAGGAAAAACACACATAATGTGTGTTTTTAGAGAAAGAACAAAGCTTATATAGCTTCGCCACCCTCTTCACCTGTACGTATACGGATAACTTTTTCTACATCAGTCACAAAAATTTTCCCATCACCGATTTTGCCCGTACGAGCAACTTCTACGATAGTATCTGTTGTTTTTTGTAACATATCAGCAGAAACAACCATCTCCATTTTGATTTTTGGTAAAAAATCTACAACATACTCAGCACCACGATAAAGCTCAGAGTGACCTTTTTGAGCACCATACCCTTTTACTTCACTCACTGTCATACCAGTAACACCAATCTCTGCAAGAGCATCTTTTACATCTTCTAGTTTGAAGGGCTTAATAATTGCTTCAATTTTCTTCATTTATAATCCTTATAAAAGTTATTTTTTTATTATAGCCTAACTCTATTAAGAGTTAGTATCTGACATTACGAACTTTTCTTAAAAGTCCTTTATAGCTTTAGGTTGTAGGACATTATGTCCCAGGATACAAGGGCTTCGCCCTGTATCCTGTCTCATTAGTTAGTATATTTTTCACCATGAACTGATTCATCAAGACCCATGCTCTCACTCTCTTCATCAACACGAGATCCACCAGTTAAAGCAGTAGCAATGTAGTAAACTACTATAGTACCAACTAATGTAAATAGACTAACAATTACAACTGATTCTACTTGAACCATAAACTGACCCATTCTGTCCCCAGACTCTTTAAGTGGACCATCCCATAGTAAATCATTATCTTTTACAGCTAAAAATGCAGTTGCAAGAGCACCAAATAAACCAGCTAAGAAGTGGATACCAAAAGCATCTAAAGAGTCATCGTAACCAAGTTTCTTCTTCAACACTGTAACACCCCAAAAAGCAAATAGTGAACCAGCAATACCGAGTATAAATGCACCAGTAACATCAACAAAACCAGCGGCAGGAGTAATCGCAACAAGACCTGCTACAGCACCAGAAGCTAAACCTAAAAGAGTTGGTTTTTTGTAAACTACCCACTCAGCAAGCATCCATGTAATTGCAGCCATTGCAGTAGCAATAGTTGTAGTTAAGAAAGCTAAACCAGCGATTGCATTTGCACCAAATGCAGAACCACCATTAAATCCATACCAACCAAACCATAAGATAGCAGCACCTAAAGCAGTTAGCATTACATTTGCAGGTTTCATAGCAATTTTAGGGTAACCAACACGCTTACCTACTAAGATACCAAGAACTAAACCAGCTAAACCACCATTCATATGAACAACAGTACCACCTGCAAAGTCTAGTGCACCTGCATCAAAAAGATAAGCACCATCTCCACCCCATACCATATGTGTGATAGGAGCATAAACGACTAATCCCCAAAGAGCTACAAATACTAACCATGTAGAAAATTTAATACGCTCAATAACTGAACCAGATGCAATAGCAACAGTAATTGCAGCAAATGTACCTTGAAAAACAACAAATACATATGTAGGATATGTTCCACTTAAATCAGTCCAAGATATACCGCTTAACATTACATTACCAAATCCACCAATTACATTTTGAACTGCTGCAGACTCAGCTGTACCAAATGCTATAGAATATCCAGCAACAATCCACACTATAAATGCAATTACAAATGCTCCAAAACCATAGCATATGTATTAAGTACATTTTTACTTCTTGTCATTCCACCATAAAAAAGTGCAAGACCAGCCGGTGTCATAAGTAATACTAAAGCAGTAGACATCATCATCCATGCAGTATCCCCCGTATCTAATGTATCTTCAGCAAATGCTAAAGATGGTAAAGCAAGTGCTAATGCTACAAGCCATTTTTTCATGTGAATCCTTTTTATATAATTTCAGCTTGAAGTATGCCATAAAAGAAGAATTAATTATTTTTTATATTGATTAATTTTTAATCATTGATTTTTCTAATCATCTTATTAAGTGAATATATATATACTTAAGATATTTTTAGATATTATAATCAAAATTATTCTTAATTCTAACAGGGTGTATTAATGAGCGACTTGCTAAACAATGACGACATACAACAGATAAATATAGAAACAACTCTTCAAAACTCTTACCTTGACTACTCAATGAGTGTTATCGTTGGGCGTGCCTTACCAGATGTAAGAGATGGACTTAAACCTGTGCATAGACGTATTCTTTATGCTATGGATAAACTTAACCTCTCTCATGGTGCAAAGTTTAAAAAATCAGCACGTATCGTTGGTGATGTAATTGGTCAGTACCATCCACACGGTGACAACTCTGTTTATGATGCACTTGTTCGTATGGCACAAGACTTTTCTATGAGAATGGAACTTGTTGACGGGCAAGGAAACTTTGGTTCTGTTGATGGAGATAGTGCAGCAGCAATGAGATATACTGAAGCAAGAATGACAAAATATGCGGGGGAACTTCTAAAAGATTTAGAGAAAAACACCGTAAATATGACAGATAACTATGATGGTACAACAAAAGAGCCAGATGTAATGCCTACTCGTGTACCAAACTTACTTATTAATGGTTCTTCAGGAATTGCAGTTGGTATGGCTACAAATATTCCTCCTCACAATCCTACAGAAATTATGAATGCACTCAAAGCACTTTTAGCCAACCCTGAAATAACACTTCCTGAAATTATGGAACATGTTAAAGCTCCTGATTTTCCAACAGGTGGAATTATTTTTGGTAAAAAAGGTATTACTGAAGCATATGAGTCTGGTCGTGGACGCATAAAAGTTCGTGCAAAGACTCATATTGAACAGACTGCAAAAAAAGAGATTATCGTAATCGATGAACTTCCTTATCAAGTTAATAAATCGCGTTTAATTGAAAACATAGCTAACTTAGTAAAAGATAAAATGATAGATGGTGTTTCACTTATCCGTGATGAGTCTGACCGTGATGGTATGCGTGTGGTCATTGAGCTTAAACGCGATGCAATGAGTGAAATCGTTCTTAACAACCTCTTTAAACAAACTAGTATGCAAACTACTTTTGGTATCATCATGCTATCTATATTAAACCAAGAGCCTCGTATTTTTGGAATTATTGAAATACTAAAACAATTTATCAATCACCGTAAAACAGTAATCATTCGTCGTACTATTTTTGATCTTGAAAAAGCAAAAGCTCGTGCTCATATTTTAGAGGGTCTCAAAAAAGCTATTGATATTATTGAAGATGTTATTCGTGTAATTCGTGCTTCAAATTCTGAAGATGCAGCAAAAGAAAACTTAGTAACAGAATTTGATTTTTCAGATATTCAAGCTGCAAGTATCGTAGCCATGAGACTCGGTCGTTTAACTGGTCTTGAAATAGAAAAGATTGAAAATGAGCTAGCAGAGCTTATGAAACTTATCAACTACTTAGAGTCTATCTTAAAAGTGAAGAGGTACTTAACGGTATCATTTCTGAGGAGTTTGATGAAGTCTCAGCGACATATACGCAGGGACGTCGTACTGATGTTGAAGATGATTATGATGATATAGACATTGAAGATTTAATTCCTAATGAGCCAATGGTCGTAACTATTACTCATCGTGGCTATATCAAACGTGTACCTCTAGCATCCTATGAAAAGCAAAAACGTGGTGGTAAAGGTAAAACAGCTGTTACTACTTATGATGATGACTTTATAGAGAATTTCTTTACTTGTAACACTCACGACACACTTCTCTTTGTAACTGACCGTGGTCAACTACACTGGTTAAAAGTTTATCGTATTCCTGAAGGAAGTCGTATTGCAAAGGGTAAAGCAGTTGTAAACCTTGTTAACCTTATGCCAGGTGAAAAAATTCAATCTATCATTCCAACAACTGACTTTAGTGAGGATAAAGGTCTTGTATTCTTTACGAGAAATGGTGTTGTTAAACGCACAAACCTCAGTGAATTTAGCAATATTAGAAGTAATGGTGTTCGTGCTATTGTTCTTGATGATAATGATGAGCTTATCATTGCAAAAATTGCAAACCAAGAGGTAAAATATCTCTTTATTGTTACAAAATTTGCACAATGTATTAAGTTTGAAATTGAGAAAACTCGTGAGCAAGGTCGCTCAACTCGTGGTGTTCGTGGTATTAAGTTTAAACATGAGGGTGATGAAGTTGTAGATGCAAACATTATTGCAACTGATGAGCAAGAGATTCTTATGATAGCTGAAAAAGGTATTGGTAAACGTACAGATGCTGGTGAATATAGACTTACCAACCGTGGTGGATCAGGTGTAATTGCTATGAAAATGACAACTAAAACTGGTAAAAATATCATCGGTTGCTTAATGGTCGATGAGGGCATGGATATGATGGCACTTACCAAAAGTGGTAAAATGATTCGTGTAGATATGCAAACTATATCAAAATCAAGTCGAAATACATCTGGTGTTTATATAGTTAAAGGCGATGATGTAGCAAGTATTTCACGCTGCCCTAAAGAAGAAAAAGATGAAGATGAAACAGAAGAAGAGTTCTGGTACATTAATAGTGGAATAGTGTTTGCTTAATCTATTTTTATAAAACAACGGGTAGCATAAGGCACCCTTTAAGGAAACTGTATGAAATACTTATTAGTCTTAGTAATGATTCTTAGCTCTGTCTCTTTGACAGCGGATGATATGAAAACAGAAGCTGTTTCGGCAAAAGTTCAAACTGTGGCCGCTCCGAGTACATCTACAATTAATGTCAGTTGTGCGACTTGTGATAAGAATCAAAAGTCACCTGTGGCTAAACCGATGATAGCTGAGGTTACTGATGTCAACTCAAAAGAAGATGTACTTGCAGCAGAAGAGAGAATGCTTATTAGTGTTGTCGGACAAGGTGTTGCACCGGTTAACACATCTTCACCTGCTCAAGCATATGCACTAGCAAAACGTGCAGCTGTTGCTGATGCATACAGACTTATTGCTGAGAAGGTAAAAGGTGTTCGTATTGATGGTCAAGACCTTATTAAGAACATGATGGTAAAAAGATCAACTGTGCGTACTTCAGTTGCCGCAATGGTTAGAAATGCAAATATCGTTGAGACTACATTTAAAGAGGGACTTTGTGAAGTAGAGATGGAGATTGTAATATCTCACGCTCAGTTCAAGTAGGTCTCTCTCTTCTTCTCTTTTCACTTGCATTAAACGCAGGTGAATACCTCATTTCATATAAATACATCGTTAAAGATGCCACTCTTTATAATGAAACACTCAAAATTTCTCATGCTATGAAAAAATGTAAGGGTATACCCTATAATCCAATCATATTTGAAACACGAGATGATAAAAATCTAAAAAAAATTCTCTCTACAAATAAAGAAGAATTTATAGACTACATACATAAACTAGGACTCAGTGTAAAGCATCAAGACAGTACTATAAACACTCACTATACATCAACAACTACCCTTACACTAAAAACAAGATGCTTCAAAGTCGATTTTAATGATAATTTTGTTAAAATTTCACCTATAAAGTAGCTAATAAATAGGACACTCATTGAAAATTGCAATCGTTGAAGATGATATAAATATGAGAAAATCTCTTGAAATCGCTATGAGTGATTATAAAGAGTTTGAGATTCAAACATTTAAACATGCCAAAGATGCACTCAAAGGTCTTAATAGTAGCTTTGATTTAGTTATTACAGATATAAATATGCCAGGGATGGATGGTATTGAACTCATCAAAGAGCTAAACGGTCGATTTGAAGTTATTATAATGACAGGAAATGCGACACTTAGTAAAGCGATAGACTCTATTCACCTTGGTGTAAAAGATTTTTTGCTTAAACCTTTTGATGTAGATACTCTTATTAATGCGATTAAGCGTGAAAGTAAGGTTCAAAAAGTTCAAAAGAGAGTAGTCAAGAGTAAAAAAAGTGATAGTGGCTTTCTTGGTAAAAGTGATGCACTAACAAAAGTTCTCAATATCGCTGATAAAGCTTCTAAAACAGATGCTAGTATTTTACTTTTAGGTCAAAGTGGTGTTGGTAAAGAGGTTTTTGCTTCTTATATTCACACAAACTCGCCAAGAGTAAAAAAACCATTTATCGCTATAAACATGGCAGCTATTCCTGAGAACCTTATAGAGAGTGAACTTTTTGGCTTCGAGAAAGGTGCATTTACTGATGCTAGTGAAGCAAAAGCTGGACAGTTTGAGTTAGCCAATGGAGGGACACTCTTTTTAGATGAGATAGGAGAGATGCCTTATGGTGTACAAGCAAAACTTTTGCGTGCACTTCAAGAAAAAGAGGTACGTCGTCTTGGTTCATCTAAAAATATTAAAATAGATATTCGAGTAATATCTGCTACAAATGCAAATCTTGATGAAAAGATAAAAGAAGGATTATTTAGAGAGGATTTATACTATCGTCTCAATACAATTCCTCTTCATATTCCTCCACTTTGTGAGAGAAAAGATGAGATAATTCAAATTGCAGAAGCTACTTGTAAAAGTAACTGCGAGAAGTATAGTTTTGAGCTAAAAACATTCTCTACTGAGGCGAAAAGTGAACTACTAGACTATAGTTGGCCTGGAAATATTAGAGAACTTATCTCTGTAGTTGAACGTGCTGTTATACTGAGTGAAACACAAGAGATACAAAAAGATGAACTCTTTTTAAATGTTAGAAAATAAAATATAGGAAAAAATATGAGCGATATAAGAATTAAAATTCAATGCAGTGAGGCACTAAATGCCGAATCGTAAAAAATATAATGTTGCAGTTGTTGGTGCAAATGGTGCTGTTGGTGAAGAAATACTTACAATTTTAGCGGAGATAGATTTTCCACTAGAGAGATTAATTCCCCTTGCGAGTGCAAGAAGTATTGGTAAAACAGTTAATTATATGGATGAAACTCTTCCCATTATTGAACTTACTCACGATGTATTTACAGAGTATGGAATTGATATTGCACTTTTTTCTGCTGGTGGAAGTGTAAGTGCTGAGTTCGCACCCTCAGCTGTAAAAGCTGGAGCTGTTGTCATTGACAATACTTCTCATTTTAGAATGGATGAGAATACTCCCTTAGTTGTCCCAGAAGTAAATCCACAAGATATAAAGAAATGGAGACAGACCGGTGTTATAGCAAATCCTAACTGTTCAACTATTCAGATGGTTCAAGCACTCAAACCACTCGATGATGCTTATGACCTTTTACGTGTTGATGTGAGCACATACCAAGCAACAAGTGGAGCTGGTAAAGAGGCTATGAAAGAGCTAGTAGATCAGATGCAAGCATTCTTTGCATTTACTCTTAGCGATGCCGAGCATAAAGCTTTTAACCAACAAATTGCTCTTAATGTTATTCCTCAGATAGATGTTTTTACTGATAATGGCTACACAAAAGAAGAGATGAAAATGGTCAATGAAACTGTTAAAATCATGAACAAAGATATAGCCTTAAGTGCAACTTGTGTTCGTGTTCCTACTCTTCGTGGTCATGCTGAGGCTCTTACTCTTACGTTTGACTCTGAAGTAAATGCAGATGAAGCTAGAGAAGTTTTAGCTAAAGCACCAAATCTAGTTATACTTGATAACCCTGATGAAGCACTCTATCCTATGCCTGCAACTTGTGTAGATAAAAATGAGACTTTTGTTGGTCGTATTCGTAATGATATTTATGCAAAAAATATATTACATCTTTTTGTAGTTGCTGATAACCTCCGTGTTGGTGCTGCTACAAATGCTGTTCGTATTGCACAAAAATGGATAGAATTTCAAGAAGAGGAAAATTAAAATGGAAAGAGTATTTGAGAGTAGCTTATGGGCTACAAGGTTTATGGTTATACTGGCTGTGATTTTTGGTCTTATCGGGGCAGTGATTCTTTTTATAGTCGCTTCTGTTGATGTTTATGACAGTGCAAAATATGTTTTAAGTACTTATCTTAGCCATCAGCATCCCCATGATTTTCATGAAAATGTTGTTGGTGGAATTATTGGAGCTGTAGATTTATACCTTATCGGTGTCGTTATGCTTCTTTTCTCTTTTGGTTTATATGAACTATTTATCTCTGAGATAGACGTTGCTAGAGATGGGGAGAACAAAGGAAGTAAAATCCTTACTATTCACTCTCTTGATCAACTAAAAGATAAAATTTCTAAAGTAATCGTAATGGTTCTTGTAGTTGGATTTTTTCAAAAAGTTGGACATACTGAGTACAATGGAGCTTTAGATATGCTATATTTTGCACTATCTATCACAGCTGTAGCTGTTGGTTTGTACTTTTTAGGTAAAGTTGGAAAACATTAATTAAAAATAATTATCGTAACGCATAAAATTAAGGATACTAAATGGGAAAAATATTTGTAGATGCATGTCTAGGGAAAAAAACACCTTACACACCAGTATGGATGATGAGACAGGCTGGTCGTTACTTACCAGAATATATGAAAGTTCGTGCAGAAGCTGGAAACTTTTTAAACCTTTGTCATGACCCAAAAAAAGCGGCTGCTGTTACACTTCAACCTTTAGACATTGTTGGTGTTGATGCTGCAATTTTATTTAGTGATATTCTTGTTATTCCTGATGAGATGGGAATGGACTTATCATTTGTTAAAGGAGAGGGTCCTAAATTTTCAGACCCTCTAGTTACACAAGCAGATTTAGATAGGCTTATTGGTGGCGACGCGGCTGCTAGTAAACTTACTTATGTTTTTGATACTATCAAACTCCTAAGAGAACAGCTTGATGAACGCGGTGATGATAAAGCTCTTATTGGCTTTACAGGTGCACCATGGACTCTTGCAACTTACATGATAGAGGGTCAAGGAACTAAAACTTATAACATCTGTAAAAAGATGATGTACTCTAACCCTGAACTCTTACATAATATTCTTAAAAAAGTCACAGAAGTTGTAAAACTTTATATGGAAAAGCAAATTCAATCAGGAATCGATGTTGTTCAAATTTTTGACTCATGGGCAGCAGCTATTGAAGTAGATAACTATGATGAATTTTCTTGGAAATATATGGTAGAAATCGCTGAGTATTTAAAAGAGAAGTACCCTCATATCCCTGTAATCATGTTTCCTAAAGGTATCCCTGCATTTTATGACAAGGTTTATGGAAACTTCGATGTATTTGGTGTTGACTGGGCTACTCCAATTGAGTTCGCACAAAGAAAGTTAGGTGATAAGTATGTTCTCCAAGGAAATATGGAACCATGTCGTCTCTACTCAAAAGAGGCTACTACAGAATCTGTAGAACATATTCAGTCCGTAATGGGTGGCTCTCGTCATATCTTTAACCTAGGTCACGGAATACTTCCAGATGTACCAGTAGAAAATGCAAAACACTTTGTGGCAGAGTGCCAACGAGTTAGTGGCAAAAAATAATATAATCTTCGGGCCTATAAACTCTCGCCGTTTTGGTATGAGTTTAGGTATCGATCTCTCCCCTGCTTTAAAACAGTGTAACTTTGACTGCCTCTACTGCGAACTCGCACCTGCAATTACTATGGATAAGCAAACGCAGAGTATCACGGTAGAAGAGATAATTAAAGAACTTAAAAAGCATCTTAACAGTTCAATAGATGTTATAACTCTCACTGCAAATGGTGAGCCGACACTCTACCCTAAGCTAAGTCAGCTCATAGATGCTATTGACCTCATCAAAGCTGATACACAGACACTTATACTTACAAATAGTGCTACCCTTGTAGATGCTAGTGTTTACAACTCTTTACTCAAACTAGACCAAGTAAAACTCTCACTAGATGCCATTAGCCCTGATGTTTTTAAAAAAATAGATAGACCCCATGAGAGTATAAAGATAGAAGATATTGTAGAGAAAGTTACTGCGTTTAGTAAGGAGTATAAGGGAAAACTCTTTATTGAGATTCTTTTTGTGCATGAGTTAAACGATACAAAAGAAGAACTTAGAAAACTCAATAGTGTGCTTTTAGAGATAGATGCTTTCAGAGTTGATTTAGGGACTATTGACAGACCTCCTGCCTATCCTGTTGTAGGTATTAGCTACAAAGAACTTCATGAGATAAGCATGTATTTTGATAGTTCTCTACCTATACATATCGCCTCTCGTATTCATGCTGAGCCAAACAATGCTCCCTACTCTAAAGAGGAGATACTCAATACTCTTGATAAACGTCCACTCACACAAGATGATATAAATCTCTTGTTAGATGAAGAGAGTAAAGAGAGACTCCAAAAGCTTATATCTACAAAAGAAGTCAGTATAAAAAATGTAGCTAATTTAGACTTTTTAGTTCCAACATCAAATATTAAAAGAAAAAGAAAAACATGAAATATCAAAACTTAGAACTCCAAAACCAATTTATCCCCTCAAAAGTGCCTTCAAAAAAGCTTATGATAATTCTTCACGGACGAGGAGACTCCTCTGACGGCTTTTTAGGTTTTCCTCCATTTTTAGCACTTGATGATATGAACTATATACTTTTTGATGCACCTTTTGAGTACTTTACAGGACACTCATGGTATCAACTTCCCCCAGACCAGTTACCAGGTATAGAGTACTCATCAAAACTTCTTACAAAAGATTTAGACACTCTCTTTGAGTCTGACTTTAATGTAAGTGAGAGTTTTCTTTTTGGTTTTTCCCAAGGGGCACTACTTACATTTGAGTTTGGAGCAAGGTATCATAAAGTACTTGCTGGTTATATCGCTATTAGTGGCTATATTTACGATGCCCCTACCCTCTTAGAAGAGATGAACCCTAATGTGAATGCTCATAACTGGTTATGTACACATGGAACAAGTGACCCTGTTCTCCCCTATGAAACATCAAAAGAGCAGATTAAAACTCTTACAAGATGGTGGTTTTGACATAGAGTTTGTCACTTACGATAAAGAGCATAATATTGACAGAGATGAGTTAAATATGATTTCTGAGTGGATAAAAGAGAAATATTAGGCTTTACTCTAAACTACCCAAGCCTCATTTTCAAAAACAGTTTCATCATCAAGCTTTACCGTAGTTATATCTACAAACACATCTACATGGAACTTTCCCTCTCCGCGTTTAATATCAGGTTTAGCATACATTCCATGTTTACGACCTAGCGAGAGGTGAACACCACACATTCTTTCATAAGTTCCAGTATCACTTACTATTCGTGTTTTGCTAAACGCACGGTTGAGTCCAAAGCCTAGTTCTCTGACTTGTATACAGCCCTCGCCCTCACGAATGAGATTGAGTACTTCATCAAACGCAGGTGTTGTGTTCTCAGTTGCTATCACCTTACCTTTTTCTATTATTAAAATTGCTGAAGTATCTGGTTTATTAGTTCTGTATGTAGTGTTACTAAAAACAGATATTTTTACACGTCCGTGAAGCGCTTCTAAGTCTTTTGCTTCTGTAAACACTTCACCTATAGGAAACTGTCCACCCACATTTGCCATCAAAGAATAATCTCCAATGTTGAGTTTAGTACTCTCAAACGCAGAGTCATAGTAAAGAAACTCACCATCACTCTGTATCACTGCACTCTTAGCATTATCTATCTTTTCCTTGAGTGCATAACCTACACCTCTATAATACTCTTTATCATAAAGTAGCGAATCTATATAAGCAGGGATTTCATCCTCACTCATACGACTTAGGTGAGGATGCTCTATCACTTTTATCTTATGTTTAAAGAGTTCGACTCTTATTCTAAAAGCATTTAAACGAAAATTTGTTGACTGGATAAGGGCTACAAAATCAGACTCTTTTAATGCTGTAAGTGTTTCTAAAATAACTTCAGACTCGGTAGCATCAAAGTCAATAAAAGTAGCTTGGGGGAGTGCTTCTTTGTAAGCACTATATAAAATACTCGAGAGACTAGAGTTTGTGTCATATACCACAACTGCATTTTGTTTGTCTGTATGCTCAAAAACATCTTCTATAATAGTACTAACATTTTTGTGTGCAATTACTGCTAAACTTTCTACTTGTTTCATGAGTGCAATAATACTATATTATTAACCAAAACACTGATTATAGTATGTATAATACACAAATATCTCAACAAGGAAATCCAATGTCATCTCAAAATCTAGTCTCTACCCTCCTCAAGAAAACTTCACTTAAAAAAGAACAGATTGAAAATATCTTAAAACTTTTAAATGAGGGTTCAACTATCCCTTTTATCGCGAGATACCGAAAAGAGATGACAGGTGGTGCAGATGATGAAGTGCTTCGAGAGTTTGAGACTCTCTATCTCAGTGCTAAAAAACTTTTAGAAAAAAAAGATGAAATCTCACGTTTAATCCAGCAGAGAGCCACCTTAACCGACAGCATAATAAAAAGTATTCAAGAGGCTCAAACTCTTAGCACTTTAGAAAATATATACAGACCTTACAAAGAAAATAAATCCTCCAGAGCAACAGTTGCTATAGCCAAAGGGCTGAGTTCTTTAGCAAGTACTCTAAAAAGAGCACAACTCACAAAACAAGAGTTTTTAAATGAAGCAAAAAAGTTTGTAAAGAAGGATGTCACTTCAGTAGATGAGGCTATAAAAGGGGCACAAGATATTCTTGCACAAAAGTATAGTGAACATCCTAAAGAGAGAGAAGCTATCAAATCTTCTATGCTTAGATATGGAGTTATACAGACTAAAAAAACAAAGAGTTTTAAAGAGAATGGTCTTTATAAAAACTTAGCCGAGCAATCCCAAAAAGTAGCCTATATTCCATCCCATAGATACCTTGCAATTATGCGTGGTGTAAAAGAAAAAGAGCTTTCAGTTAAAATAACTATAGACGTAGAGAGGATTTTAGACAATATCAAACGCTACAAGATTCCTAAAGATGCCTCAAGTTCAAAAGAGTTACTTTTTTTAGCTTATAAAGATGGACTTAAACGCCTACTGCTACCCTCCATAGAGAGAGAAGTACAAAATGAGCTCAAAGAAAAAGCTGATATGGCTGCCATATCTGTTTTTGGGAAAAATCTTTCTCAACTTCTGATGACTCCACCTGTAAGTAAAATGGTTCTTCTAGGAGTAGACCCTGCGTTTGTAAGTGGCTGTAAACTTGCTGTGATTGATGAAAATGGTAACTATTTAGAATCGGCTCTTATCTATCCCACACAACCTAAGAATGATTATGAAAAATCAAAAAAGATAGTTTTACGACTCGCTCAAAAATACAATATTCAAGGTGTAGCTATAGGAAATGGTACCGGCTCTCGTGAGACACAAGAGTTTTTTGCAAGACTTAACAGTGAAGAGAATGCCAAACTAAAATATACTGTAGTTTCAGAAGCAGGAGCCTCAGTTTACTCAGCTTCACAGCTCGCACAAGATGAGTACCCAAACCTAGATGTAACCATAAGAGGTGCTATCTCAATAGCCCAAAGACTCCGTGACCCTATGGCTACACTTGTTAAAATAGACCCAAAATCTTTAGGAATTGGACAGTACCAACATGATGTAGATCAAAAACTACTCCATAAACGACTTCATGATGTCACATCTGATATTGTAAACAGAGTAGGAGTAGATATAAACTCTGCTTCAGCTTCACTTCTCTCTCATATCGCAGGCATTGGCGCTACACTTGCTCAGAATATCATAGACTATAGAGATAAAAATGGAAACTTTCAGAGCAAGGCTGAACTCTTAAAAGTAAAAGGTTTAGGTAAGAAGGCATATGAACAAGCAGCTGGATTTATAAGAATAAAAGAGACAAAAAATATCTTTGATAACACTGGAATTCATCCTGAGAGTTATGAGGTGGCGAGTCGTTTAGTAAAACTTGACATAGATTCTCTTAGTATAAAAGAGACAGCCCAAGCCCTCAAAACGGGAGAAGAGACACTCAAAGACATTATAAAAGAGTTAAAAAAACCTGGTTTTGACCCAAGAGAAGAGTTACCTCTCATCCCTTTTAAAGAGGGACTCACTGATATTAAAATGCTTAAAGAGGGTAGCTTTGTCTCAGGAGTTGTGAGAAATATTACTGATTTTGGTGCGTTTGTTGATATTGGGCTGAAAAATGATGGGATGATTCATATATCAAAAATGAGTACTTCAAGAGTGAGTCATCCCCTTGAAGTTCTCGCACTCAACCAATACCTTCCCGTAATAGAAGTTATTTCGATAGATAAAGAAAAAGTGGCACTTAGTCTAAACTAAAAATCTACGATTATCTTTTTACCAAAGCCCAAAGAGTTATCTGTAAGTTTATAAAAATGTACTTTTATTTGCCAGAGTGTCGGTTGAAGAGTTGCCGCATAGGGGAATGTATCAAAATAGCTTAGTTGGAGTCTCTTATCTTCTAGGGGAACAAATACTCCCCTAAACTGTAAACCTTTTATCTCTGCTACATTTTTTGTCTCAAGTAAAATATTTCCTGCTATCTCTTTTTTTTGAAGTATATTCTTTATATGCTGTGTTTCATGGCTACTAGCAACTATAAAACTTTTACTTTTAACATCATATGTATAAAAAAGAGAGCAGACACTCACATCATCTTCACTCCAAGTAGCTAAACTCATCACATGATGATGCACAATAAACTCTTCTATTCTCTCTAAATCATTCAAAATTAAAATCTATTTAAAAACTGTTCCAATTTTTCTGCAGTGTCAATTGAGCGTTTCTCTAACATCATCTGAGCTATATCATCATTTTTAAGTGTAGTAAAAAGTTCATTTGGACTATGCATATTATAGTAACTTTTAATAAACTCTATTAGTATCTCAAAGTTGTCATTTCTCACACTCATTTTTTTGTGTTCTTTGTACTCATCCCAATCAATTTTAGTCAAATTATTTCCTTAGTATTTATTAGTGTAATTTTAGCGAAAGTGCTTTGTCTAACTTCTTAATAATCTCTAACATTTTTTGAGTCGATACTGCAAAGTTTAAACGCATAAAGCCCGAACCCTCTTTACCAAAACTAATTCCTGCGTTTAGTCCTAGTTTTGCTTCTTGTATAAAAAACTCTCGAAGCTTTTTATCTCTAAGATTCATTCCACGACAATCTAACCATGCAAGGTAAGTTCCCTCAATTGGTGTGATTTTAATGAGCTTGGGATATTTTTCACATACAGCTCGGAGCATTTCATAATTTTTATGAAGATGAAGTTTAAGGTCTTCTAGCCACTTGGCTCCATCTTTGTAAGCTGCTTCATATGCTACATGAGAGAGAACTGATCCTTGTGCAAAATGGACTCTATCATAAGCTTTTTTAAATCTTTGTCTTAACTCTTCATCTTGGATAATTACGCTACTCATAGCAAAACCAGCCATATTAAAAGTTTTTCCTACACCAACAGCGCTAAGAGTCAATCTCTTTGCTTCCTCGCTCAGACTCGCAAAAACTGTATGTTTATGCGGTGCATACACTAAGTCAGAATGAATTTCATCTGCAAAGACGACTATATTATGTTCTACACAAAGAGCTAAAATAGCTTCAAGTTCTTCTTTTTTCCATACTCGTCCAACGGGGTTGTGTGGAGAACACAGAAGTAAAAGTTTAGTAGTTGGTGTAATTTTTGATTTTAAATCTTCTATATCAAAGGTATAAAGACCCTTCTCATCTACTTTGAGAGGATTTTTTACAAGTTTACGCTTAAGCCCTAAAACAGAATGAAAAAAAGGAGAGTAAACAGGAGTCTGAACAATTACACCCTCACCCTCTTGGCTAAAAGCCTCAATAGCTACATGCATAGATGCAACGACAGAATGAGAATAAAACATATCTTCGAGTTCGCACTCAAAGCCATGTGTTTTACTCATCCAAGCCCTTTGTGCATTAAAAGCACTAGCAGGAACTTCTTCATATCCTACTATAGGATGTTGCACTCTTTTTTGCACTGCGTTTAGTACAAAATCTGGTGTGTCTATATCCATATCAGCAACCCAAACAGGTTGCACATCTTCTGTACCAAATAGTTCTTCTCTTAGAGTATATTTCTCTGCGTTTGTATCTTTTCTACAAGCACTTTGAGAGAAATCGTATAACACTATTTTTTCTTCCAAACACTTAACTCAGAAATAGTATGCTGGTACTTTCTAGCTGTCTCTTTGATGACAAATTCTAGGTCCTGAGTGTGAATAAGTTCAAATTTTTCGCTTAAAACTTTTTGGAGTGTATCAATCGTTTTGACATCTTTTCCATTTTCATCTCTAAAACCACCAAGCCAAGACTCTTTAGCCGTAGAGCTTTCTTGCCATGTGTATGGGGATGTTATGACTAAGATACCATCCTTATTTAGTCTCTCATCAATTGTTTGTAAAAATATCATTGGATCATAAAGTCTGTCGATTAGGTTTGTTGCCATAATTAAGTCATAACCTGTAAAGTTAGCTTTTAAATTACAAGCATCGCCTTGCCAAAAAGAGACTTTTTCTTTTAAATTTTCATAGCCCAACTCTTCAATAGTTACCTTTTTTTGAGTAGCTATTTCACCCTCTTCTTTTGTGCTAAATGCAAGGTATCCATCATCTTTGAGTTTCGCTCCAGCCTGCACAAAACGTACAGAGAAGTCTATACCCTCAACGTAGTCAAACTCTCGAGCAAGTTCATAAGTCGCTCGACCAGTTGCACAACCTAAATCAAGTGCTTTTTTATTATTAACTGCAAATGAACTTGCTATTCTTGGCGTACTTATTGCAAAGTTCTCTACACCAAAATGTGCTGCTCCATATTGAAACTCACAGTATTGTGAAACTAACTCATCACTCTCATATATGTCTGACAATTCTTCTTCCTTTTTTTGACTTATTACATAACGAAAACCTGCATTTTGATAAAAGTGTTTTCTAAATGCATAACGTGAATGTTTTGTGATTAAATTACCACTGCTTGCCCATGATGAACCGAGGATTAAAGCATGTTTTTCATCAAATGTTGGCACTGAAAAATCATCATATGCCTCATGAACTTTAAAACCATCAAAGGGACGTATCGGAGTACGACTCCACTGCCATACATTTCCAACTACATCATAAATACCATTAAAATTAAACTCATTAACAGGGCAGGATGAAGCAAAATGATAAAAATCAAGATTCGCTCTACTCTCATGAAATGTAGGTATATCTTCTATCCCTGACTGCTCATACATAGCTCTATACTCAGCTTCACTAGGTAACTGATATATGACACCATCTTTTTGACTTTTATATCTACAAAATGCTTCTGCTTCGAGTGCATTTACATCTACAGGCCAGTCCTCAGGCATATCGATAATAGCATTTAAAGCTCTATACTTATAAACATCATCCTCTTTTACCCAAAAGGCGGGATGAGAAGAGCCAGTATCTTTTAAAAAAGTTCTCCCCTCCTCATCCCAAAACTCTTCATTTTCGTATCCACCATCTTTGACAAACGCGAGATACTCACCATTACTGACAAGATACTTCGCTACTTCAAAACTCTCAACACTCTGTGTAAACTCTCCATATTCATTATCCCAACTATATACGGGATGTGAATCATCCACTCCAAGTTGTATCTTCTGAGCCTCGATGCGAACCATAACATTTTTTGGTGCATCAGCACTATGCTGGCATATATTAAATGCTTCTACATCTTTTACTAAGTCGATTGGCATCTGTCTATGTAAGACTAAAGAGGTCTCTAAATGAATTCGCTCATGCTCGATTCCCATAAGAATAATCCACATAGGAGACTCTTTAGTGATAGGCAAAGTTAAGGGCAATTCCATAATAAGTTCATTTATAAGTTTGCGAACTTTTTTTCTGTACTCTCGTACTGCATCAACTTTAGGCCAGTTGTATTTGGCACTATCCATATCATCCCAAGACATCTCATCCACACCAATAGCAAATATTGATTCATAATCTGGATTAACCCGTTCATTAATAATTTTCATACTCAAAAGTTTATTTATAAAAAATGTAGCAGTATGTCCAAAATAAAATATCATCGGATGGCGCGATTTCTCAGACTGTTCATAAAAAACAGTATCATCTTTTAAGACTTCAAATACCTTTTCAAATAAATCACTCGTATTATTAAAATACTCTTTGATTTCCAAACGCTTTGCATCAACACTTTCACCCTCTAGTAAAACTGTATATTTACTTAGTTTACTCAAATATTAACCTTTTAGTTTGATATAATTATTATATGAAAATTATTCAAAGTAAATTATTAAAACAATTTGGGAACTTAACACAGGGTTTTACATCTAAGGAACATGGAAACCTAGCTTTTCATGTAAATGACTCTAAAATACATGTTATAAACAATCATAAACAACTATCTATACTCTTATCTTATGACTTTGAAAAACTTGTACATATGAAACAGGTTCATAAATCAGAAATAAAAGTCATTAAAGAGGGTGATGCTTTTTCTAATCCTCCAACATGTGATGGCTTAATTACAAATAAAAAATATACTCCTTTAATGGTAATGGTTGCGGACTGCTCACCTTTACTTTTTTATGACTCCAAAACAAAAACAATAGCAGTTGTGCATGCGGGTCGTGCTGGTGCATTTTCTAACATTGTGCAAAAAACACTTCATAGCTTTAGAGATGATTTTTGCTCAGATATGAAAGATATTTATGTAAGTATTGGTCCTAGTATCGGGGAGTGTTGCTATGAAGTTGGAGAGGAGATTTATCATGAAGCTAAAAGTCTCCACCTTGATTATGCACTAAATTTAAAAGCAAATACTTACTATCTAAGTATTTCAAAAATTCTTCATAAACAACTACTAGATAATGGTTTAGAGGATAAAAATATAGAGTTTTCAAAAGAGTGCACAGTTTGTAAAACACAGAAATACTTCTCTTACAGAGAACAAGGAGAGACCGGGAGGTTTTGTGGGCTTATAATGCTAAATTAATTACAAATGTTACGGACTTTTCTTAAAAAAGTCTCTTTTTTATAGCTTTAGGGGGTTGTAGGGACAAACATTGTCCCTGCGACTATAAGGGGCTTCTGGCACTAAATGCCGACACTACCGTCACTAAAGTGTAAGTGTGGTGTTGCTCCTTATAGTCCATAACATCAGTTAAACAATTAGATTTCATAAAAGAAAGTCTGATAGGACTTATCTAAATCTGAGAGTTTGATGCTAAATACCTTACGTGTCCTCTCTTGCATATCTGCCCAAAAGGAGTCTAGGACTACACTCGCTCCTACATTTTCACATGGGACAAATAGTTTGCCTTCAAGTGCTTCAACTATATCTAAGACAATAATCTCTTGTGCATCCCGTGCTAGTTTATAGCCACCATTTACACCTCGTATGCTTACAACTAAAGAGTTCTTTTTTAAAGTTGAAAGAATTTGTTCAAGATAACCATGCGAAATTTGTGTCATTGCTGCTATCTCTTTTATCTGCATAAGTTTTGAATTAGGAGAGTTATAAAGTGCATGCATTGCGGCAACACCATAGATACCTTTAGTTGAAATACTTACCATCTTAGTTAACTACTCTTCTATAGATATGATAGATTTCACAACCTAAACAGTAATTAAAAACAACTTCTAAAAAAATACACAAAAGAAGCACAATAGAGAGTCCATACATGATAGATGTAAGTTGTAAAAGTGCTGTGATTGCTATAAGTATTGTAAAAAGGAGTCCAAAAAAGTTAGCAAGTCTTTTGGGAGCTGCATCAACTTTAACTGATTCAAATTTGAGAATATTTTTTGTTGCAGATGCGAGCATAAAAAGAAGGCTATACTCTTTTTTTAGAAAAAGTTTTGTAGAAAAATCTAGCACTAAAAAGTATACAATTGGAACTTGTAGTGTTATCAAGTAAACGACAACAACTGCTCCTGTATAAAATGCATTAATTCTTGCGATATTTGAATCAACAGATATTAGGGAGATTGGACATGATTTGTTATTCACAACTTACCTTTATTATTAAATTTTCCTAATAATAGTAAGTTCGTATTTTAAAGTCAAGTAAACATAGTTTATCACTATGGTATTATTTCTTGATTTTTAATGCTAGTTGCTCTGGAAGCATCCCAAGTGATTCTTCTATAAGTTTAGTATTCCCGTGAGTAATAAAATTATCATCATACTCAAAACTAGTTACTTCTATATTTAGTATCTTCTCTTTTGCTAAAAACTCTAAAATAGCAGAACCAACTCCACCCATTTTGGCACTATCAGAAAACACAAACCATTTTGTATGTTTCTTAGCCATCTCTTTGAGCATATCTTCGTCAAGTGGTTTAACAAAACGAAGGTCAAGAATACTTACTTTTTCATCAAGAAGTTGTGCAGTCTCATAAGAGCGTCCAACACCTTGACCATAACCAATAAAAAGAATATCTGATTGGCTTGATTGAAGTAGTTGAGATTTTCCTAGCTCAAAAGGAGTAGATTCTACTAAAGAAGTCTCCTTAAATGAGCCCCGAGGATAACGCAGAGAACATGGATGCTCATACTCAGAGGCAAACTCCATTGCATGATAAAAACTTCTCTCATCACGAGGAGCAAAAAGTGTCATATTTGGGATAGCTCTTAAAAAACTAATATCAAAAGCACCCTGATGAGTCTCTCCATCTTCTCCTACAATTCCAGCACGATCAAGTGCAAAAACAACAGGTAAATCCATAAGACAAGTATCATGTATAACCTGATCAAAACCACGTTGTAAAAAAGTAGAGTAGATAGTACAAAAAGGTTTAAAACCCTCTTTGGCTAAAGCACTCATAGATGTAACAGCATGCTGTTCAGCTATTGCTACATCCCAAAACCTATTAGGGTATTTTTCTAACAGCTGTGTGAGTCCTGTTCCTGTAGGCATAGCAGCAGTAGCTCCTACAATTTTATCATTTTTTTCACAAAGCTCTAACAAAATCTCAGTATAAATCTGTGTTGCACTTTTAGCCCCACTTTTTTTAGGACTAGAGCCACTATCTAAATCAAAAGGACCAACACCATGCCATTTTTCTTCTTGACCCTCTGCTATAGAGTAGCCCTTTCCTTTAATGGTTTGAGCATGAACGATAACGGGAAGACCCATCTTTTTTGCACGCTCTAAAATATCTATAAGTTGCTCTAAGTTATGACCATCAACAGGACCAATATAGTTAATTCCCATCTCTTCAAACATCAAACCAGGAGTAATAAGTTTAAGTGACTCCTCCATGCGTTTGGCAATATAATGAGCACCCTCTCCAAAGTTATCTACAAAACTCTCTGTTGATTTCTTAAAACGCTGGTAAAAAGGGGATGCCATGGCAGATGAAAGCATTCTACTCATAGCACCTATAGGTTTTGCGATGCTCATCTCATTATCATTAAGAATAATTACTAAAGGATACTTTCTATCTCCTAATTCATTGAGTGCTTCATAGACCATACCTGCAGTCATTGACCCATCTCCAATCATGACAACGGGTATGCGACTCTCCTGTTCGCCTTTTAGAGCGATTGCCTTAGCTGCGCCTACTCCTAAAGAGATAGAAGTCGAACTATGCCCTGCCACAAAATAATCAGCATCACTTTCACTAGGTTTTGTGTAACCACATAGTCCATTAAATTCTCGTCAGACTAGAGAAATCTTTCCATCTACCAGTTAAAAGTTTATGTGCATAAGATTGATGACTAACATCAAAAATAAAAGGATCTTTTTTCACATCAAATACTTTATGCATAGCAACTATAAGTTCTGTAGCCCCAAGAGTAGAACTCAAGTGACCACCATTTTTACTTACTACTCTAAGAATTTCATCTCTTATATCTTGACAAACTACTTCTAATTCTTCTATATTTTTATCTTTTATATTCATTCGTTTTATTCACTTAAAGCTGCACGCTTTACCTTTTCAAATCTTTTAGTAATTTGTGAGTCAATATTACCTACATCACTAAACACTATAACTCCACCTTCACTAATAGCACTATCACTTACTACACTTATATGCTCTAATTTACTTACATGTTCTGAAATAGCTGCATGATTATTTGGATTTACCTTGAGTGTAATCTTTGAAGCACCTTGTAAATCTTTTAATAACTCAGTAGAGAGAACTTTTGCTATTTCATTAGCATTTGTATCTATTTCTACCTTAACAACCTCTTTAGCTATATCTATAGCTGCCATAATTAACTCTTTTTTCATACCTTCAAGTGCTTTTTCAAACTCTTGCGCACTCATTTCAAGCTTTTTAATTGAGGCAATAAAAAGCTCACTATTTTTTACTCTATCCTGTTTTTCATCCTCTTTTGCCTTGGCAATTCCAGCTTCTATACCTTGTGCAAAAGCTTCCTCTTTTACTTTTTGAAGTTCTTTTGCATGCTCTTCTTCTTTTTGTTCTAGTTTCATCTGTAGCTTAATAAAATTCGATGACATTTCATCTGTTTTTTGCATTAAAGACTCAATAAGTGACTCTTTTGAACTACTGCTTAATGCACTAGAATCTACATCTTGAATTTTAGACCGAGGAGAAATCTCTTCACCCATAGTTGAATGCTCTTCATCTTCATTACTTTTCTTTGAACTCGATATAACTTTAAAGTTATATTTATTCACATTATGTTTAAGAAGTTCACTTTCAGTGATTACTTGTGCCATTTATTACTCTATCATCTCTTCTGATGAACCCATTTGGATTACACCAGACTCAGCAAGACTATTAACAACTTCAACAATTTTTCTTTGTGCAGTTTCAACATCTTTCATCTTCACAGCACCAAGGAACTGCATCTCTTCTTCAAAAGCATCACGAGCACGCTCACTCATAGCAGAGAAGAACTTCTCTTTAAGCTCTTCTGGTGAAGATTTTAGAGCTAACATAAGTTCAGCTTTATCAACAGCTTTTAAAATCTCTGTAATTGCATTTTTATCCAAACTCACTATATCTTCAAAGGTAAACATCATCTCTTTAATAAGAGTTGCCAGCTCTTCATCAACCTGCTCAATATTTGCAAGTGTTGATTTAGAGCTTTTTGCACCAAGACGGTTAAAGACATCAGCAACAGCCCGTGGACCACCAACCTCAACTTTATATGAAGCTAAAGATTCGAGTTTTGATTCAAGAACAGCTGAGACACGTTTAATAACAGATGGAGAGATATCGCCAAGTCTTGCCATACGCATAGCAACTTCACTTCGTAATTCATCAGGAAAAAACTGCAATGTATCAGCAGCTTCTGTGGCATCCATGTGTGCTAAAATAAGTGCAATAGTTTGGGGGTGCTCATGCTGTATAAAGTCAGAGAGTTGCTGTGGCTTAATTTTAGAGAGATAAGCAAAATTTTGTGTATCTTGCATATTTTTACTCAGCTTATCAAGTACTTTTTTTGCTTCTTCTGAGCCTAAGTGTTCTATAGAGAAGCTCTCGTGCATACTCTAAACCACCAGCTAGTAAGGTATTGCCCCGATTGAAATATTGCATAGAAACTCTTCTAGTATAGCAGTAGCTACTCCTCTATCTACTGTTGTATTCGTTGCAATATATTTGGAGATTTCAGTGATATTATCCACACTCATTGATGAAAATATTCCAGCCGTTGTATCTTCTCCAAGTTGCAGTAGTAAAATTGCTATCTTCTCCGCCATACTCATCTCATCATATACTGCACGCTGTTGTTGTGTTAAGTGTTGCCATTTTTCTCCTTATCCTACTCTAGGAAGATTTGTGTCAGCTTCTTCACTTAAGAGTGCTTGAAGCAATGAGGCAATATCTTCAGGAGCATCATCAGACATAGATCTCACTTTGTCTAAAATAACTTCATATTTTAGTTCATCTTCATTAAAGTTATCGCCAACACCTAATTGATCTTCAACTTTTTTACGCATCTGTTGTACTTTTTCAACTAAATCTTCTTCTTCATCATCTTCTATATCAAGTGTAGGAGCATTTAGCTTCTCTTCCTCTTTTGAAATTTCGAGCATTCTATCTGCAAATGGTGAAATAACTTTTTTATACAAAATAAGTAATAATAGGAGTACAAATAGATACTTAAATGCTTCAGAGAAAGGAGCTAAGTAGGTATCTATAAAGAGTTTACTTTGAGTTACCCCATCCACTTCTGGTTCTAGTTTAGCCCTATCAAACTGAAGGTTTTCAACGGTTATTTGATCACCCCTCTCTTGATTTATGCCAATAGCACGACTAACTAAAGATGAGAGTGCCTCAATATCTGCTTTGCTTAATGCGACATACTCGAGTTTGTCACTATCTTCACCATTTTCATCAAGCTTAGACTTATATTTACCATCCACAACGACGGCGGCAGTTATTCTTTTGATTCTTGCAAATTGACTTTTTGTAGTACTAACAGTTTTACCTACTTCATAGTTTGTAGTACCTGAGTTTTTTTCATACTTTTCACTCGTTTTACTACTTGAGAGTCCTTTTACTGGACCAATATTACTCACAGTTCCAGGCACACCACCTACTTCTGATGGGAGTACTACCTGTTCGCTTTTCTTCACTTACCTGCTCACTTCTTACAACATTTTCAGGGTCATAAGTCTCACTAGTGGAATTTTTTATAGAAAAATCAAACTCTATTGTCACTTGAGCAACTACTTTTTCTCTACCCCCAACAAATGGAGATATAACTTCAAGTATTTTTTTCTGTCTTTTTTTCTCTTCTTTGAGTTTATACCTCTGCTGAGCAAGTGAAAGTTCCCCCATTTGAGACATTTCATCCTCATCACCTAGTGTATTACCATCACTACTCACAAGCATAACATTTGATAAAGTAAGCTTAGGCACTGCGGCTGCTATAAGGTTTTTTATCCCTCTTATCTGTTTAGAAGAGAGGCTTCTTCCATCTCTGATTTGAATCATTACTGATGCAGTTGGGTCTATCTGTTTTGAGACAAAGAGAGTATCTTTAGGAAGTGCTAAACTTACAGTTGCATTTTCTATGGGTTCTAAGTGCATTAATAGTACGGGAGAGTTCTCCTTCAAGTGCACGAAGATGTTTAATCTTCTGGTCAAACGAGGTTGCTCCAAACTCTTGCTTATCAAAAAGTTCAAAACCGACTCCAGAGTTTTTGGGAATTCCTAAAGAGGCAATAGTTAATTCTCTCTTTATAGACAACATTTTTAGGAACTTTTATAACATTATTTGCTTCGAGTTTATATGGTATTTCATCTTTTTCAAGTTGTTCTACAACTTTTGCAGCATCACTAGAGCTAAGGGAATCAAACAGAACTTCATAAGATGTTTTTGTATTTTTTGTTGATGTAAATACAACTAAAAAAATTAAAAAACCAACAATACCAATAATAGCTGCTGCTATTATTATTTTTTGCTGTTTTGTTAGCTTATCATATAGAACAACTAGCTGTGAAAAGAGTACTTTAAAGTCCATTAATTTCCCATCTTAATTTTTATAGTAATGCTGATGCACAGTTCAAAGAAACGACTATTTTGTTCTGGAGTTCCAACTGTTACACGCAGTGCATTCATACCATAAGCACTTAAATCCCGCACTATCATTCCTTGACGAAGCAAGGCATCAGATATCTGTTAGAATTACTGTTTTTATTCAGACATAAAGTAACAAAGTTTGTATAACTCTCTATTATATCTATTTTTTGCTTAGTTGCAAACTCTTCATAGCGTTTCATCTCACTAAAGCACAAAGAGATACAATTATTTACAAAATCTTCATCTTCAACTGCTACAGATGCAGCTTCAAGTGAAAGAGTAGTAATATTAAAAGGAGGACGCAGTTTGTATAACTCTTTAATGATTTTAGAGTTACTTATTCCATATCCAACTCTCATACCACCGAGTCCATAAGCCTTAGAAAAAGTACCTAAATAAACTACATTATTAAACTTTTCTATAAGCTCTTTTGGTGAGACTGCCTTTTTCTCATCTTTAAACGCAGCATACTCCATATATGCACCATCAACTACAACTAAAGTATTCTCATCAATTTTTGCCATAAAATCCATCATAGATGTGGCATCTATTGCATCACCAGTTGGATTGTTTGGGGTACATAAAAAAATAATATCCGGTTTTTCGCTTGTATATAGTTCATAAAACTCATCTAGATTATGCTCTCTTGAAGCTGTTCTAATAATACTCGCTCCTATATGTTTAGCATAAATTTCATACATAGCAAAAGTAACAGAGTTTATAAGTATTTTTGAGTCTGCATCTGCTTTAGCATGCATAATAAACTCAATCACCTGATCACTACCACTACCAATAATTAAATTTTCTTCATTTATGCAAAACCTATCACTTAAAGCAGTTTTTAACTTAGCCATACTATCATCAGGATAAAGTGCCATATTTGAAACTATTTTTACTACAGCCTCTTTAACCTTTGGTGCACATCCATAAGGGTTTTCATTTGAAGCAAGTTTTACAATATCTTTAGCTTCAATCCCAAACTCACGTACTACTAACTCTATGGGCTTACCCGCTTCATATGTTTTTATATTTTCTAGTTTATTGTTAAATTTCAACTATTTCACCCTTTTGCATAAGAGCCAAGCCATGTCACTTCACTTTCATGTTTTTGTATGTACATTTTGAACTTTTTGCTCATCAATATGTCCATAAAAATCTATATAAAACCAGTAGTCAAAACCACCATCTTTATCTTTTGATGGTCGAGATTCGATTTTACTAAGATTAATATTTTCAGCCTCAAAATCTTGCAAAAATCCAACTAAAGCTCCTGCTTCTAAAGCATCTGTTAAACGCACAAGTATAGAAGTTTTATCATCTCCACTCATTGAATTTTTAAAATCACTCAAAATTACAAAACGAGTTGCATTATCAGCCTCATCTTCTATATTTTCAAACATAGTAGGAACACCATAAAGTTTTGCTGCAATATGAGAGCAAATTGCAGCTGCATTTGTCATCTTTTGCCGCAAGTATTGCTGCTTTTGCAGTTGACTCCACAGGAATCTGTTCAACATTATCAAAGCCATGTTCACTTAAAACTCTCTCGTCTGCCCAAACCCTTTATCTTTTGAGTAAATTTTAGTAATATCTTCTAGTTTGTTAGCTTTTGTTGCAAATGCCACATGAATAGGCATATAGAGTTCTGCGACAATCTTTACACTTGACTTAGAAAGTAAATCTAGTGTCTCACCAACTATACCATCACGAGAGTTTTCAATAGGCACAACTCCAAACTTTGCTCTTGAAGTCTCTAATGTCTTAAATACTGCCTCTATTGAATTTAAAGAGAGATAATCACTCATAGCTCCAAAACGACTCTCTGCTGCTTGATGTGTAAAACTCCCTTCAGGTCCAAGGTAAGCTATGCGCTCTGGGAGTTCAAGATTGCGCGAAACTGCAAAAATTTCTAAAAATATTGCTTCAATGGCATTCGCATTTAAAAGACCTTTATTTGACTTACTCATAGCTGTTAAACGAGATATAATAGCGCTTTTCCCCGCTCAGGTCTATAAATAGCCCCTCCTGTACTACTTTTAATCTCCCCTACTCTTTGAACAACTTTCATTCTCTTATTAAGCAGAGTGAGTATCTCATTATCAATCGTATCTATTGCATCTCTACAATCATCTAAAGTCTGCCAGTCACTTTTCTCCATATTTTCTCCATTATCTCTTGCATATTTTTATACACTAGGTCTGGTTTTAATTTTTCTTCTAGTAGAGGCACTATCTCTTGAGCTGATTTATATTTACCACTTGTTACAAATATCGTCTTCATCCCAAGCTCTTTTGCACCGCCTAAATCACCCTTTACATCATCACTTATCATAGTAATAGACTCATATCTAGCATCACTATTTTGCATTTTTAAACGAGCCAATGCTTCATCATAAAATGCAAGACTTGGCTTCCCAACAACACTATAAGAACTACTAGTAGCAAATTCTAAGAGTTTAAGTATTGCCCCTACTCCTGGGTAGCGTTTGTTATTTTTAGCATAAATAGATGTCTCATGCATACCAACCAAGGAAGCACCATCGAGTAAAAAGTCTATCATTTGAGCATATTCTTGGGCGGTAAAATCTTCTTTAATAGCAATAAGAACAGTCTTGGGGTTTTACAAAATCAAGGAAATAGCCCATAGACTCTAAAGTAGCTAAAAATTCAGGTGCACCATAAGCAGCAACTGCATTTTTAGCTACCTTTGTTTCTAGTAGCATTAAAGGGTCAAGATACTTATCAAAACTAATATCAAAACCTATAGAGTTGAGATACTCAAAAAAAACTTTTGAAGGTTTCTTTGTATTGTTTGTAACTATCATATAAGGAATATTTTGTGCATTGAGATATTCTATAAAGGCTATGCTCCCTGCTATTGGGGACTTATCAATATCACTGATTAGGGTCCCTTGAACATCTATGAAGTACAAACTATCTCCCTTATTTTTCTAAAAATTCTGTCTCTAGTGCGACAAGGTCTTCAAATGTCTCTACGCCCTGACTGTGGATAGAGGAATCTTTGTTTTTCCATTTTCTAATGCAACTTCAGCACTTCTTCCACGACTATTGTAGTTACTTCCCATACCAAAGCCATAAGCACCAGCACTATTTACTATGACTAAGTCATTATGTGCTAGAGGAGGAAGCGGATAGTCTTTTGCAAAGAAGTCTCCACTTTCACAAACGGGTCCAACAACATCAACAGGGCGAGGCTCTTCTTTTGAGTCAGTCACCACATCTATCTTATGATAAGCGCTATAAAGGGCTGGGCGAAGTAGATCATTCATAGCACCGTCAATCACTACAAATTTTTTCTCTCCATTTTGTTTCTCATAGAGTACCTTACTTACAAAGTAGCCTGCGTTTGCTGTTAAAAAACGTCCTGGTTCACAAAGTATAGTTAAATCAAGAGCCGTGAGACATCCTAAAACAGCCTGTGCATAATCATAAGGTTTGATAGTAGTTTCATTATCATACTTAATCCCTAATCCACCACCAATATCAAAGAACTTTAGTTCTATTTTAATAGTGGAGAGTGAACGGACTAAATCTGCAACAATTTCTGCAGACTCACGAATAGGTGTTAGTTCTGTAAGTTGAGATCCAATATGAAAATGTACGCCTACTGGGATTTAAAAGTCTGAATTAGTTTGCCATAATATACATCCGTTTTGCACTACCTAAATCTACACCAAACTTATTATCATGGAGTCCTGTTGAGATGTAGGGGTGGGTTTGTTGATCGATATTTGGATTTTTACACGTATACTAATACGTGCAACTTTTTCCTAACCTTTTGAGCGATAAGTCTCAACACGATCAAGTTCAGCCTCTGACTCTCCACATTTATGTAAAGAATATCTTTTTGTATCGCCTCACGAATCTCATCATCCGTTTTACCAACACCTGAGAATATAATTTTATATGCAGGAACTCCTGCCATAAAAGCACGTCTAACCTCACCAATTGAGACACAGTCAGCCCCACTACCCATCTTGGCAAAGTGTTTTATAACACTCAAATTTGAGTTTGCTTTAACCGCATAAGCCAAAATAGATTTTCTTCCCCTGAAGGCATCTTTGAGCTCATTATATTGTGCACTCATATAGTCAAAATCATAAATGTAAAGAGGGGTTTTATACTCGTTAGTTATCGCTTTAAAATCAATCATAAAAATTCCAAATTCTTTTTTAAATGATTTTATCTAAAATGTGCTTATATGTGCGTTAAGCACTCATCCGATATTTTCGCCACTGTCGTAGGGCTATAACAAAGAGTAGTAATACGGGAGCTATTACACCAACTTCACTCGAGATAGTTTTATTGTTAGAGAGTTCTATAAGCATAAATAGAACACCCCATATAAGTAATGTTGCTAAAATTGCTCCAAAACTAAAAAGTGAAACATTTAAAAAACGTACACTCATTGGAACAAAAAAGAAGATAATAACAATCAAACATGGAACAAAAAATGGGTAAATAAATATCTTGTATAATGCACCCTTAATACTACTTGTATTAATATTTTGTTCCTCTAAAAGTAGTATTGCATCTATTGCATTTTTTATAGTAAAATTGACCTTTCCCTCATATACTTGATCAAGGATTTTAGGACGAAAACCCTCAAGAATTTTCAAATCATCTGTTTTTGTAACCTTAATACCATGAGAAGAAAAACTCAAGTCATCAGGCTTACTGATAATATCTGCCTCTTTAATAAGCCAGAAATTATCTCTATAAACTGCTTCTTTGGCAATAATTACTTCTTGTAATGAGCTATTAGTCACACTAAAAACACGTACATTTTCTGCTTTTTTCTGGAGTGGATGCATCTTTGAAAAATAGACATACTGCCCCTTATATGTAAAAAAAAGGTCTCTTGTAGGACTTAGATACTGACTATGTTCGCGAATATTATTTGAAAACTCATCAGCTCGTGCAAAACTCGACCATGAGTGCAAAGAGATAAAAAGAAGGATAATTGTAGTTGAGACAACAACAAAAGGGCGAAGAATATCAACTCTAGAGTATCCTAAAGAAAAGAAAGAGACTAAGGCATTTGAGCGAATAAGAAAAATTTTTGTACTTATCATTGCAAAAACGAGGGCTAAAGGGAGTAGCATATCTATGGCAAAGAATGCTTTATATACTAGATAAATTAAAATAAGGTTTGCCGAAGATGAAAGGCTTTGTGCATTACCCATATAGTCAAATCCAACCATGAAAAGGACTAAGGCACTCATAATCACAAAAAAATATTTGAGATAATGAAAGGCTATATATTTAAAAGCTAGCATCAAACTACCAGCTGTGGCTGTGCTTTTTGTGTAAACAGAGAGCTTGTCTCTTCCATTGTATGCTCTAAAAGATAAAGAACTGCATCACATGTTTTATCTATCCATGTATCTAAATACTTCTGTTGCTGCTCACTAAACTTCCCTAAAACATAAGAAACAACTTCCCCTTTATGTTCAGGTTTTCCAATTCCCATTCTTACTCTTATATACTCTTTACCTATATTTGCATCTATGGACTTTAAACCATTGTGACCACCATGACCACCACCTCGTTTAAAACGCAGGCTTCCAAAAGGTAAATCTAAATCATCATGTATTACAATGACATCTTCTATCTTGTAGAAGTTTTTCACTTTAACTACACTATCCCCAGATAGATTCATAAAAGTTTGTGGTTTTAATAAAAAATGATTTTTTGTTTTGTAAGTTAGACCTAAAAATGAAGTAGAGGTGACACTCTTTGCATTAAGCCTCTTGATAAGTGCATCAATAAGCATAAAACCGATATTATGACGTGTTTGTTCATAGTCAGAACCTGGGTTTCCAAGTCCGACTATAAGCATGACTTACTTCGCTTTAATGATACTTATTAAAGCAACACGATCAGCATCAAGAATAGTAATGTTTTCTAATTCTGGAAGATCACGAACAAGTTTAGAATCACCTGTATCCATCTCTGTAACATCAACTTCTATCTTATTAAGTAAGTTTTCTGGTGTACATTTTACAGTTAAACGCTCTTTAGCCATATGAAGAAGACCTTTATTTTTAAGACCTTTTGCTTCACCAACTGGTACAACAGGAATACTAAACTTAGTCTCAACACCTGCTTGTGCTACCATTAAATCAACATGAAGTAAGTTTCCTGTAACTGCATGAGACTCATAGCCTTGAACAACAACATTTAACTCTTGACCAGCAACTTTTACTGGGAATGCTATAGTCTCTTTTTTACGAACAGTACGGATATACTCATTTGATTTGAATGCAGCATTGATATTCTCAAAACCTTTTCCGTAGATATTCGCAATTAGATAACCATCTCGACGTAGTGCCTTTGTAGCACTTTTTGCCATACTCTCTCTAACGATACCTTCTAACATATAATTTCCTTGTGTTTAAAAATGGTTGAAATTATACCCTCTTATGCTTTAAATATTACTTCAAGTCAAAGATATCTGCATCATCCTGTTCTATTTGTATATTCTCGCCTGAAGAAGAGGATGTATCACTTGCTTTACCACTTGTGAGACCACTTATTTTTAATTCTAAATCAGCAGCAGATGTTGCATTTTTCATCGCTTGTTCTTTAGAAATAACCCCATCATTGTATAAATCAAGAATAGACTGATCAAAACTTTGTGATTTATAGTGCTCTTTCCCAGCCTCTATAGTATCTTTAATCTCATAATCACGATTTTCCATAATCAGTTTTTCAATTCGAGGAGTTCTAACAAGGACTTCCATTGCAGCACGTCTACCACCATCAACGCGTAGGAACTAAACGCTGAGAGATTATACCTTGAAGTACACCTGCTACAGATTGTCTTACACGGTTTTGCTCTTCAGATGGAAACTGCCCAATAATACGGTTAATTGTCTCTTTTGCATCAATTGTATGTAGAGTTGAAAACACTAAATGCCCTGTATCAGCAGCATGAAGAGCAAGATTGATAGTCTCTTTATCGCGCATTTCTCCTACAAGTATTATATCTGGATCTTCTCTAAGAGCAGCACGAAGAGCTGAGCCAAAAGAGAGTGTATCTTGCCCTACTGAACGCTGGTTAATAATGCAGTTTCTATCTTTATGTACAAACTCAATAGGATCTTCAATAGTAATAATATGCTGTTTTCTAGTCAAATTGATTTCATTAATTAGTGCTGCTAAGGTTGTTGACTTTCCAGAACCTGTTACACCAGTTACAAGAACTAAACCTCTATCTTTTTTTGTAAAACTTTTCACAATATCAGGAAGATGCAGCTCATCAAATGAGGGTATTTTTACTGGAATCACACGAAACACTGCTGAAACACCATCCATCTGGAAAAAAATATTGACTCGAAAACGGTTGTTCTCATCAAAAGGATACACTAAGTCAAGCTCCTTTTGTTCAACAAACTCTGCAAAACGCCCCTTAAGTAACTCTTTTGCAAATGTCATTGCATCTTCTTTAGATAAAATTCCCCCAGAAAACTGAACAATATTTCCATTAATACGAGCACGAATTACCGCATTTGCCTTTATGTGGAGGTCACTTCCCCCAACTTCAATCATTTTTTTTAAATGAATACGTATCTTTTTGAGTTGTTCAAATGTTAATTTACTTACATCTACTTCTGTATTCATATTGACTCCAGTATCTCTTTAAATGCATCTTTAAAAGCTTTTAGTCCATCTTCTATTTGAGTATCTAAAATCTTCTCAAAATCGATTCCTGCTGCTTCTATTTTTAAAAAATGTGCATCAATTATTTCTCTACTAATTGGTAATGCACTTTTAGTAGTTGGATTTTTTGTAAATGCCATAATTGTCTCTACTGGAGCTGTATTTACACTATTAAAGGCGAGAAGGTTTTCTATGTAATAATCAGCATTAAGAGTATCATCCTTAACCCCAGTGCTTGCAAATAATGCACGACAGCCCTTAACATCCATTCTCTCAATTATTTCATAAATACTAGCTGTATTATAGATACCACTAAGTGCAACATCTATACCTTTTGATGCAAGTTCTTTGTCCAGTGCTCTATCAATACGGGAGACAAAAATACTAATGACTGTATCGACTACCTTATCATACTTATAGACTCCGCGTTTAAAAGCATTTGCACAAGCTATAGCTTGTTCTTTTTTAAAGATAAGTGTTGCATTTACAGGAATTCCTACCGAAGTAAGCTCTTCCATCGCCTTATAACCAGCAGTTGTAGCGGGTACTTTTATCATTACATTTGGGCAGTTAATCGTTTTAAAAAGTCTCTTACCTTCAGCAATAGTAGCATCTGCATCATCACACAAAGAGGGATCAACTTCTATACTAACATAACCATCATCTTTTGCATCGTAAAGTGGTCTTAAAATAGCAGCAGCTTTTTTTATGTCATAAATAGCTACTGCTTCATACTTCTCTTTTGCACTAAGTGAACCTAAAGAGCTAAGCTGTTCTTTATATGCAGAGGATGTTAGAATTGCATTTTTAAATATAGCAGGATTAGAAGTTGCACCATTTATGATTTTTTTATCTATCAACTCTTTAAACTCTTTATCTAGATAATCTCTCTCAATAAAATCTGCCCAGAGTGAAAACTTTAAATCTTCTATATACATTCTATACCTTTATTATTATAATTTTCTTTTATTATAACGAAGAAAATATAAATTATACGAGTTTTTTTGGAACTCTTATATAAAACTCAGTCCCCACTTTTGAACTCTGCAGTTGTATTTTTGAGTTAAACTGCTTTTGCATAATCATTTGTGACATATACAGACCAAGTCCTGTTCCATTTTTTCCTTTTGTACTATAGTAAGGCTCAAAAATAGACTCTATATTTTCTAAAGATATTCCCTCTCCATTATCTTTTATAGTAATGATAAAGTCTCTTTTATTTTCTTCAATACTAATACTTAGTTTAGGATTAGGTATTTTTTTATCAACTAACTCATCGATTGCATTATTTATGACATTTAATATTACTTGAACAAGTTCATTTGAATAAGTTTCAATGAGACCAAAATCTTCTTGTTTATATTCTAGTTCAATCTTAGCACTCTTAATTCGTGTCTTTATAAAATTAATTGCTCGACTTATAATATCCGTAATTTTTTCTTCACTTATATTTTTATTTGGTGCAAAATAGGTTTGAAAATCATCTATTGTGTCAGAGAGGTAGATAATAGTATCACTAATATTTTGTAAGGCTTCATCCATATACTTATCATCAATATCTTTACCTAACATTTTTTTTACTTGCAGTTCAGATATGCTTAAAGTTATGGTTGAGAGTGGCTGTCTCCATTGATGGGCTATCATACTAATCATCTCACCCATAACTGCTTGTTTAGATTGTAGAGTAAGCAACTTATCTTTATGCATCAACTGATCAACTTGTTTTTTAATTAAATTTCTTGCTTCGTCCATCTTTATTTGATAAAAGTAGGTTATTATGCTAATAATTGCTAGAACGATAGAGATATATATAACTTGATACAAAGTATATGAGACTTCTATATATGGTTGTAGGGGAGCAATAAGCAGTCCTGTAATCATTGTTAGGACCCAATATACAGAACTTTTTTCTCTCTGAAAATAGAGTAAAACAATAGGATAAGTAAAAACCCAAACATGTTTGAGTTGCTCAGGTTCACTCACATACACTAAAACTAAAAGAGTAGTGTAAACTGCCCTGTTTCAATTAAAGAAACAAGTTGCAGAGTCTCTTTTTTATAGCGAAGAAGTATAAACAAAAAAACATTCATTCCAAGTAAAAGAAGTTCAAATGGAATTAATCCTCGTATATTAATATTTTGGACTATATTTAACATAATTCCAGCTATTAAACCTACAGAAGAGAGTAATATAGCAATATTAATCATCTGAAATTTAGATTTTAACTCAGAGTCCACTGCCTCACTATCCCAACCACTTGTAAAAAAATTTGTTCTACTTATCATCACATTCCATTAAGGTAAATATATTTTATCTTGAAGTTCATTATACTCTAAATTAACATTACTATCTAATGTAATGCCTCCGCCACTTTTATATAACAAGCCTTGGGTACTTTTTTCAATAAAACGAATCATCACACCACTATCAAAACTCTCTCCATCAAAAATACCAAAAACACCACTAAAAAACTTGCGTTCATACCCTTCGACCTCTTCTATAATCTCTAAAGTACTTCTCTTAGGAGCCCCGCTAATACTCCCTGCAGGAAGTAATGCATCTAAAATAGTACCGATATTTTCATGCCAGTTCTCACTCAAGTTACCACTTATTTCTGAACTTACTTGCAGTAGTGTTTTACTACCTGTATTTACCTCGCCTAGATAACGAAACCTCTCAACTTTGACATTTTTTGAAACTATTGAGAGGTCATTTCTAAGTAAGTCAACTATCATGATATGTTCAGCTTTCTCTTTTTCATCTGCTAATATTTTTTCTTTGGCATTAGGAGTGTCACTATCTATTGTCCCTTTCATAGGAAAAGTAGTAATTTTATTATTATGAATTTGTATAAATTTCTCAGGAGAAAAACAGACAAACTCATCTTTATAGCGTAGTTTATAGTGTGCATTTGCACTATGAAATATCTCTTTTAAAGACAAGTCTATCTCAACAGGAGTCGCTTGTGTTAAGTTAATAATATATGTTTTTCCCTCTTTAATTTTCTCTATTATCTTATCAAATTTTACAGCATACGATGAAAAGTTTATAGGTTTTGTTTTTAAAAAGTGAGCATGTTTTGTATAGATAAAATTTTCCTCTATACAGACATCTATATCTTCACTCTCCAAATCTTTTAGAGTAATAATTTTGACTTCACTTGCCTTGAAGTCACTTATAAATAAAAAAGGTTCCCGTCGTTTTCCTAGAGAGTTTAAAAGTTCTACATCCATATAGTTTAGGCGATAAGTTTCTTCAAAATAGCCATACGGATATTTACACCATTGCTAACTTGGTCTAAAACCTTACAGCGTTTATCATCAAGGAGGGCATCCGTTATGTCTATGTTTCTGTGTACAGGTCCAGGGTGAAGCAGTACAATATCTCTATCTCCCAGTATCTCTTCAGTGATACAAAAATCACTCGCATAATCTTTAAGCGAAGCATAACTTTGAGAAGAGTGACGCTCAGTTTGAGTTCTTAGACTCATAATAGCATCAACTTCATCTATAATCTCAGATAAAAAGTGAGTAAAACGCAGGGAAGTTTTTGGTAAAAAATGCGGAGGAGCAACTAAAATCACCTCCATACCAAAACGCGATAGAAGCTCTATGTTTGAGTTCGCTACACGAGAGTTTTTTATATCCCCTACAATCGCTATCTTTTTACCCTTAAGCTCCCCGAAATGTTCTCTAAGTGTATAGAGGTCAAGAAGTGCTTGAGAGGGGTGTGCATGTGCTCCATCCCCTGCGTTTAGTATGCTTGCATTTGTGTGTTTTGAGAGGATTTTTGGTACACCTGAGTTTTGGTGGCGGACTATTATTGCATGAGGTCCCATCGCATCAAGGTTCATCGCAGTATCAACAAGCGTCTCACCTTTTTTAGTTGAACTCTGTGCAACATCTAAGTGAATTATCTCCGCACCTAACCTTTTTGCTGCTATCTCAAAAGAACTTTTAGTACGTGTTGAGTTTTCAAAAAAAAGTGTAATGATGATTTTATCTTGAAGAATTCTATCAAAACCACCCTTACTAAACTTTTTTGCATCGAGTAGTATCTCTTCTATCTCTTCTATACTAAAGTCATCCGTACGAATCATATGTGCCATATAGTTCCTTTTAAACACTAAACATTTTATAGATTATACAAGACATCGCAAATTGTGTCAATGTCTTCATTCACTTTTAGTACTTCAATATCTTTACTTAAAAAGTATGGCTCACTGATGATAGAAAAATCTTTCTCTTCTTCTCGTTGATTAAAGACCATCATAGCATCGATATTTCTACTTTGGAGTGCTCCCAAACTAAGCATACTATCATTAATACATCCAAGAGAGCAGTGCGTAACCAATAGTCCAACTGCATTAAAAAATGGAATTAGATCTATCATCATAAAGTTTCCATCAACAGGAACAAGCAGTCCACCAGCTCCTTCTATAATCAAAACATCACATAAAGTTTCCATTTTTTCAATAGCCTTGTTTAAGACATCAAAATCAAGTGCTTTTCCTTGTGAGGCAATAAACGGTGCGGCAGGGAGTTCGTAAGAGATAGGCACAATATCTTCGACAGTTAAATCACGACAAGCACAATTACATTTTTTAAGCATAGAGAGTAAAATATCTCCATCAGGATAGACTCCATCTACAACACCCGTCTCTATAAGTTTAACAACACCAACAGCTATCCCTTTTGAAGAATAGTTTTCTAAAAGTTTAAGTGTTGTGTATGTTTTGCCTATATTGGTATTTGTTGCAGTTACAAAAATTCGTTTATTCATAGTGACTATCTTTTTATTTTATTTTTGATTTTATATCTCATAAGTTTTGAGCAATTCATTTATGATTGTGGCGTATTTTATCTTTATTTAGCTGAATTCTTTTTTGCTTATGTTTGGCACTCTGAGGTAAAGGTGGTTAAGGAGAGGATTAGAGTAAATACTAATACAGTGGGGTGATTAATCCCACCTTTTACTAATAAAGACGAACTGCACAGCAGAACATCAAGATTAGTAGTATTAGTACTATTTTTGAAGTCACAAGTAAACCTTTGTGTTGGATTCCCACCCAACACACCCACTTAAAAATAAGCAAAAAAAAAGGGTAACTAGAAATAAATCTAATTACCCTTACTTTCCAACATGTTATAGTAATCAGCTATAACGGTTTACATGTGACTTTCAGAATTTAGTATATCATAAAAACTAAATACTAGTTAGTATCTTGATTAACTATTTTGACTTGCACCAATCCATGGCATCATCTCACGAAGTTGATTACCAGTTTTTGTGATAAGTTTCTCTTTGTCATTTGTACGCTCAGCATTCATACGAGGATACCCTGCTTGACCTTCTAGGATGAAGTCTTTTGCAAATCTACCATCTTGAATCTCTTTAAGAATTTCTTTCATTGCAGCTTTAGACTCAGCATTGATAACACGTTTACCTGAAACATAGTCACCATACTCAGCAGTGTTAGAGATAGAGTATCTCATATCAGCGATACCACCCTCAAACATTAAGTCAACGATGAGTTTAAGTTCGTGAAGACACTCAAAGTATGCAAGCTCTGGAGCATATCCAGCTTCAGTTAATGTCTCAAATCCAGCTTCAACTAAAGAAGTAACACCACCACAAAGAACAGCTTGCTCTCCGAAAAGGTCTGTTTCTGTTTCATCTTTGAAAGTTGTCTCGATGATAGCAGTACGACCACCACCAATTGCAGATGCATAAGAAAGAGCTAACTCTTTAGTTTCTCCTGAAGGGTTTTGACCAACAGCGATAAGGTCAGGAATACCACCACCACGAACAAACTCAGAACGTACTGTATGACCTGGAGCTTTTGGAGCAATCATAGTAACATTGATATTTGCAGCAGGTTTCACACGACCATAGTGAATGTTAAAACCGTGACCAAATGCAATAGTAGCACCATCTTTAAGGTTTGGAGCTATTTGCTCTGTGTAAATCTCAGCTTGATTTTCATCTGGTAAAAGAATCATAACGACATCAGATTTTGCAGTAGCTTCAGCGATAGTTAATACTTCAAAACCTTTTGCCTCAGCTTTAGCCCATGAAGAACCACCTTTACGAAGACCAACACATACTTCAACACCTGAATCTCTTAAGTTTTCTGCATGTGCATGCCCTTGAGAACCAAAACCAATCATTGCAACTTTTTTGCTCTTAATTAAGTCTAAACTAGTGTCTTTGTCATAATATACATTTAATGCCATTTCATTTCCTTGAGTGTGTCTATTAAGATAATAATCTTAAAATTTTGTCGCATTATACTCAAACTTTAGTAAAACTTTTATTATTTTTGCTTATATTTTTAACTCACTCTAACATATTTAACCTATTACTCTGTATAATACAGAAAAATAACCCTTAAACCAAATTACACAATAGGTGGAACAGTTTTCTAAATGTCATTACATAAACAACAAATCACTATAGAGCATAAATATAGAGGTAGTGTCACTCTACCTGACAACACAGAAGCAAAGAATGTTTTCTTTCAGTACAAAACAAGCTTATGCAAATCATGAAAAGATGAGTGTCGCTATCCTTTTTACAAAAGCAAAACTAGCGAAACTACAACGCTATCAAAAAGGCTCTTCTGAAGTAGAGTTAGAAAACATTGAGCTATACATTGAGATGGGAGATATTTTAGGCTTCAGTACAGATGATGCTCTAAAACTAAAAAACTGTATACTTTTTACAAATGATAGTGCACATACAAGTTTTAACATCACAAAACGACTCAAACTCATTAACAAAAAGAACAAGAGTAAAACTAATAAAAATTATCTTTTTTGGGATATAGAAAATTTTTCGAGTATCTCTTCTATTTTTAATGACATTATCGATAAATATGAGATTGCAGATGAGTTTATTTATATGGCTGCAAACCCTGATTCACTTTATCTCAAACGTGCTGAGTGGGAAGCAAATCTTTATGACTATGGAAAAACACTCTACTCTTTTAATTTTATAAAATGTGACCATGGAAAAGATGTGGCTGATGATGTACTTTTAGGAGAGTTTATGAATGCGAAAATTACTAATGCTAATGTATTTATACTTACATTTGATCGTGAACTTAAAGAACGTTTTACAGATGCAACTGATGAGAGTAATAATCTTTTTATAATGGGAAAATAAAGTTCTCAACTATTTCTAGCCTCTGGTTTTCCGAGGTAGTACCCTTGTGCATAGTCTATACCTAACTCTTTTATCACTTTATAGACTGCTTCGTTATGCACAAACTCTGCAACAACTTTTTTATCAAGTTTTCTAGCAAATATAATAATAGTCTCAACAACAAGTCGAGCATTTTTATCTGTATCTATATTTTTTATCAAGCTACCATCAATTTTCATAATATCTGAACGCATTTTTGTCATATGCTCAAAGTTTGCAAATCCTGAACCAAAATCATCAATAGCAATAGAGGCACCTACTCTATATACATCTTCTATAAAATTATTTACGAGTATTGCATTGTCATTCTCTTGTGTTTCTAGTATCTCTATAGTTAACTGTGATGCAATATCATACTCTTTTATTTTATCAAAAATAAATCTTCTCATTTTTTCACTTATAATATCACTAAAAGAGAGGTTTATGGTAAAATTTAAGCCCTTACTTTTAAAGTACGAAAAGATTTTTCAAGCATTATTTCAGTAATCAAAGGATAAAGTTTAATTTTTCTACTTACTTCTAAAAATGCAAATGGTGAAAGCAGCTTTCCTGCGTTATCATCAAGTAAACGCACTAAACATTCATATTTCTCAACTTTACCTGTTTTCATATCTACAATAGGCTGAAAATGAGGAAATATTCTATCACTCGCAATCGCATATTTTATCGTATTTGCCATGTTGATATTTGACTCATACTGCTTCGCAAGTTTAAGGTCTTCGTTAAAGATTAAAGATACTTGACCTGCTCGTTTTTGCTTGTTTTGAGTGTCATATCCGCATTTATTAAACCTGTATTTTTATCATTTATAAGGGCTACTGCTATCGTTACAGAGACATGTGCAAAATGCCCATTTGCCACCAAAAACTCTTCAGACTCAACTGCATTAATACAACTGTTTATTTTGTCTTGAATCGCCTGCTCATTTTTGTCTATATACATAATCATTGCAAACTCATCAGAAGGAAGTTTAAAAGCTCAGCATCCTCTTCCTTGCTTAACATTTTCAAGGTAAATGCTAGTTTTTTTAGCACTCTGATCTCCTATTTCATGTCCATAAAAATCATTTATCATAGTAAAATCATCAATATTAACTAGCATAATCATTTTTCCTACACTTGTGATTAGCTTTTTATCAAACTAAGTCTATTTGGCAGACCTGTTAAGCTATCATAATATGCTTGTTTATATATATAATCAGCGCTCTCTTGGATTCTCTTCTCTAGGCTATAGTTTAACTCTTCAAGTTCTCTTGAAACAGTATTTGCAAGGTGTGCTACAGCATGATGTGCATCAACAGTGAACTCACGGCGAAGTAACTTTTCTCTATAATCTACCAAAGATAGCGGATGTTTTTTCTCACTCAAGATTAACATTGTCATCGTTTCATTAAGAAGTTGATTCGATTTGTTTTCATGATAGAACTCACCATAAGTAAAAATCCAGAAACTTCACCAATATTTGGAAAGTATTTCAAGCTCATCAACTATATACTCTTTCATAAAACGCCGTCTTGCCATACAGGAGTAAACAAAAACAGCCTCTGGTGTATACTCGATAGCACTCAATATTTTTCTTGTTCTATAGTTACTATTTTTAAGAATGTCTTCTATATCTCCTACACCAAAACGAACTCTAGTTCCCTCTTTTAGATTACCTGCAAAAGTTAATGACCCATCATCATGTTTAAGAAGCACTGCCCTTCCAACAAGTATGCCATGATTCTCAAATATTAGAGGAAATTCAATACCTACTTGAGGGAGTCTATCAGCCACTCCTTGACCCATATATTTTGCATATACACTAACTGCACTCATTCCATCTATCTCGTAAACACGGTTCTTGATTGCTTTTGTTACAAGAAGTTTTTTTCCAACGGGTAACCAGTCAAAGGAGTAGTTTGTCGAGACAGTTAATTCATCTCCACTTAAAGAGACTCCAACTGCACCATTATTCGTTATCTCACTTTTAGTAAAGACATATGTATTGCTAAGCTCTCCATTATCACCTGCTAATCCTCCAGAGAGAACTACATCTGAAGATATACTACTAATCCCCTTAACATACTCTTCTCCATTTGTATTTAAACCATCTGTAAAACTTATAAGGAGTTTTGTATCTTCACTTATAAGCTTTTTGGCAATCCTTTTTCCTGTCTTATAACTTGAATTAAAAACATTATCATGTTCTTCTAATATGGCTTGTAGTTTCGTTTGCTCAAATATTGTGAAAGTAACTATGTTTTTTTTATCTGTATAAACTTTTGAACCATGAATAATACCATCTGTAGTACTACCAATCAGTACACTATTTGGAAATGTTTCTAAGAAGTAGTGCTGTATATTTTTCAACTCTTCAAAGTCTGTAGTTGCACAAAAAATTTGTATAAGTGTTTGTGGTGTATCTACAACTACACCATTTAACTTCTCAAGAACTTCTTTGGGTAAAATAAAATCAAAAGTTATATTCTGCATTTTTTATTTTATCACATATATTTTAAAAACAGTAATATTAGATAAAAAAATGCAAATAAAATGATTTGGTGTGACAAATATATAATAAAAGAGTGTCGCCCTAAGTAGAGCTAAAGAACTGTTTATTAGATTTTTCCTATTAAGTATTTCAAGATTTAAAAATATCTCTTGTAGCTTGTAATATCCTGCTGCTAATCCAAGTAAATAGACCCCAAACCAAGGTACTAAACTTACTAGGTCTTGTGTATAAGCGATGGGTAAATGTAGGGGTTCTTGTAAAAGAGTATAGAGCCAATGCATATTTATCCATGACATCTTATAGCCTAAAATAATAAAGGCTCCTGTCAATAAAGAGAGTTTTGGAAAATTTAAAAAAGGTAATCCTAGAATTGTAATTGCTAGAAAAAAGTGTAGTATTCCAAAAGTAAATCCATGAATTAGGAAACTGCGTATAACTTCCTATACTAACAACTAAAGAAGCAAGAGTTAAAAGAAGTACTCTCTTTCTCAGTTTCTTTATATCTATACCCTTTGCATGTGTTAGCTGAGCACTAATTCCTGCTGAGAGAATGAACATAGTTACTATTGTGTAGCGAAAATATTTCCATCCCTCACCATGTCTTAAATCAAAATCAGCATAACCGAAATTTTTCAAATCAAAACAGAAATGAAAAATGACCATCAGGACAATAGCCACACCCTCGAAATATATCTAAACCTTGAAGTCTCATTTTTTTTGTTTTAACTTATAGAGATACCGTTGGAGGATTATCATAGCCGAGATAGAGTCAATTCTTCCATCTCTTATGTACTTTATCTCGCCCTTCATAAGGTTCTGCGCCTCTAAGGAACTTCCTGCCTCATCTTGATAAAAAACTTCACCCTCAAAATCCACAAGATTCATAAAATGTGCAATCCGTCTTCGCATCTCATCTTCACTACTACCACCAAGAGGAATACCAATAATCACAGTCTCAATTTCCCACTCTTTTATGGCTTTTTTTACTTCTTCAGATGCTTGGTTACGATTTTTTCTTATGATGGCTGGTAGGGGTGTTACCAAATCTTTATGAGCAGAGTAAGCAAGCCCTATGCGCTTGAGTCCAAGGTCAATAGCGATATATTTCATTTTATTTCCCTAAACAAAAAGAGCCAAACATCTTGTCAAGCATCTCATCATTTTCAAAAGGTCTTGTTATGCTTGCCATCTCTTTGACAGCTTCATTTAGATGAAAAGAAAATATCTCTAGTTCTTGATCTTCTAGTGGTAAAAATGACTCTTGTATATTTTTCATAGTCTCCTCAACTGCTGAGATTTGACGACTTGAGATAAGCATAATCTCATCACTACTATTACTTCTATCCATTATCTCTTCTAAAACTGCCACTAAACTACTAACATCATCTTTGGAGTTAAGCTCTAAGTCAAACTCTAGTGAAGGAAATAAGAATTTTTCTTCTAAATCTTTTTTGTTTTTTACAACTATGGTTTGTTTAGAATTTTCTACACTCTTTAAAAGTTTTACTATATTTTTATCTTCATCATCAGCTTCTCTTGAGTTATCAAACAAAGCAACTACAATATCACTCTGCTCAACTGCTTCTAAACTTCTCTCTATCCCGATTTTTTCTATCTCATTATCTGCTTCACGAATTCCTGCTGTATCTACCATACGAATAAGGTGTGTTCCAATTTTCACCTGCTCTTCGATAGTATCTCTAGTAGTTCCTGCAATATCACTGACAATTGCTCTATTAAAATTTAGTAGTGCATTTAAGAGTGAAGATTTTCCTACATTTGGTTTTCCAATGATTGCTACACGAAAACCTTGCATAAGTCCTTCTCTTGATTTTGAGGCTTGTAGTGTTTTATTTAGTAGAATGTAGAGTTCATCTAGTTTAGCCTTTATCTGCTCTACTAAGTCAGGAGGTAAATCCTCTTCAGCATAATCAATAGTAACCTCACTAAATGCTAAAATATGAATAATTTCATCTCGAACATCTTCTATAAAATGTTTAAGAGAACCTTTCATCTGTGCAGCTAAAATTTTTGCAGCATCCTCGCTTTTAGCTTCTATAAGTTGTGCGATAGCTTCTGCTTCACTTAAATCAATACGACCATTAAAAAAAGCACGTTTGGAAAACTCTCCAGGTGTTGCGAGTCTTGCTCCTGCGTTTAGTGTAGCTTTTAGTATACTTTGAGCCACTATAAAGCCACCATGACACTGAATCTCAACTACATGTTCTGCTGTAAAAGAGTGTGGGGCTTTAAAGTAAATAACTATTGCTTCATCTATAAGTGTGCCACTACTATCAAATATAGTTGAGAGTGTTGCATATCTAGGCTGGATTTCTTTTTTTTGTGTAAGTTTTTTTGCTATATCTAAAGCATCATCCCCGCTAATACGGATAATTGCAATAGAGGCGATACCATTAGCAGTTGCAATGGCACTAATTGTATCTGAGTTCATTTTAGTTATTATAGTCGTTAATAATTATATATTTAAGTCCATCACGAGTCGAACGGATGACTACATATTTTTGAGGATATTTAGCTCGAAGTTCTTTAAGTGCTATTTGAACTAAAACACCATCAAGAATTTTCGTTTGTGCTCTACCATCTCTGTCTATATTTTCGCATACATTTACAAGATACCGCCCAATGGACTCTTCTTGATTTTGTAAAAACTCTGCTATCTCTAAACGTAGCTGTACATCATATGTAGAGTTTATCCAGTTAAAAATCATATAAGAGAGTGCTTTATATCTATAACCCTCTTTACCTATAAGTAGTGCAGCATCATCACCTTTAAATTCGACTAAAAGAGTTTCGCTGTCATATTGACTTACTTCAATAGTATCTATTGCAAAACAAGTGAGTTTAAAAAGTTCATTGATTTTACTCTGTACTTCTTCTATAATTGGGGCTAAGTTTGCACTTGTTTGAAGTTGCACTCCTACATCATGTTGGAAGTCATCTTTTTCATCATACTCATCATCATAATCTGCAGTATAATTAAGACCATCTACTAAGTCATCATCTTCATCATCTTGATCACTGACAAATGATGCTGGCATTATGAGTATCATTTAAAACTTTTTGTACTTTCTCTTTTTTACAGGTTTTTCTTTATATATTTTCTCGTTTTGTACTTTTTCTTTTAGAGGTTTTTGAAAATTAGAAGGTTTTTTGATTTCACTCTTTTTAGGAGTTTCTTCTTTTTTTATCTTTTGGGGCTCTTTTTTCTCTTGTTCATCTAAACGAATTGCTACAATTATGGCACTCTTTTTAAATAGTCCCAAGAAACCTTTACTTGGAACCTGCACAACTTCTATTTTAAGTTGTGTGATAGAACACTCTAGTTGGTCTGCTGCATTTTTATATGCTATTTCTAATGTACTTGCTTCAATTTTTAACATAACTATTTCTCTACTTTAGCTGCTTTGATTGCATCTTTTGCATTTTTAAATTGCTGATTTACAATAAACTGTTGTAGGATTGAAAAGAGGTTATTTACAAACCAGTATAGAACTAAACCTGAAGGAAAAGTTACAAAGAAAAATGTAAAGATTACAGGTAACCATTTCATTACTTTCTCTTGCATAGGGTCAGTAAAATTATTTGGTGTCATACGCTGTTGTAGGAACATTGATGCACCCATAAGAATTGGCATTATGTAGTAAGGATCCATACGAGAGAGATCATTTATCCATAAAATCCATGGAGCACCTTGAAGCTCAACCGCATTAAGGAGTACACGATAAATCGCAAAAAATACAGGAATTTGCATAAGCATAGGAAGACATCCACCCAGTGGGTTAGCGCCATTCTTTTTATACATATCCATAGTTGCTTGGTTTAAACGCTGAGGATCACCTTTATACTTCTCTTTTAAATCTTTGATTTTAGGTGCAAGGTCTTTCATCTTTTGCATTGAGACCATACCCTTATATGTTAAAGGATACAGTACAAATCTAATAATAGCAGTAAGTGCAATAATTGCCCAACCCCAGTTTCCAAAAATACCATGTAACCATGAAAGAAGTGCAAAGAGTGGTTTGGCTGCAAATGTAAACCAACCATACTCTATGGCATTCGTAAGTACAGGGTTAATTGACTTGAGTGTTTTATAGTTCTTTTGACCTATGTATCCGCTAAAGTTTATGTTTTGCATCCCATCAAAATATACTACAGGGTTATCTTCTAAGTCTCTTTCAACAAAAACAGTTCTATCTTTACCTAGTTCGTACATAATAGTCGCTGTGTATTGATCAAACGCAGAGATAAGTTCTACACCTGAAAAGGACTTACGACCCTCAGCATCTCCATCTTCTATAATTGTTACAATTTCATCATCGGTATAAACCATAGCACCTACGACTGTCATCATTTGCTCTTCTTCGTTTACACGAGGACGTTGACCTAAGTAAACATAATAGCGTTTATCTTGACTTAAAGAAATTGACACATCATAATGCCCATCTTCAAAAAAGTTATCTTTTTATTTACTGAGAGTGATGAGAGTTTTTGTGTTAATGTTACACTTTTAGCACTCCCATCAAGATTGAGTTCATCTACACTAGCAGTATAGGCCACTTTTATAGCCTCTTTATTTAACTCTTCATCCATAAATCTAATATATAAAGGTTTCGTGCCATTAGTAGGGATAAGCTGTGCATGTCTATCTTCTTTATCTCTAAACTTCTCTTGGAGTAACTCTTTAGAAGAGATTCGCCCTAGTGTATCTATTTTAAGTATAAAGTTTTTACTTGTAACAGTTACAAGGTTACTAGAACTACTCTTTTGTGACTCTGAAATAATATGTCCAGCTTCTGCTTCTACATTTACTGATTCGCTCTGCTGAGCTATATTACTTTTAACTGCTGTTTTAACTTTAGTATCTTCCACTACTGGTTCTACTGGTGGAAAGATTGCTGTATACGCTACGAAAAAAATTACTGATAATAGTACAGCTACTATTAATCTCTGGTTTGGTGACATTTTGTCTAACACAAATTACCCTTTATATGAAAAATTTTTTATTATGTAATAGTGGTTCTTTTTATCTGGAACCAACCAATACTTTATTGTGCCTACTTCTAACTTAGCAGGTTTACACTCAAGGTTATAAAGCAATGGATGCTCTATTCCTCCATCAAATAATTGATTACAACGTAGTATTCTAGTTAAAGAGTGGTAAAACGCACTTGAAATTGAGTTATTTTCGAAATTTAATCGTGCATATTCACTACAAGTTGGATAATATCTACAAGAACCAAAGCCAATGAGGGTAAAAACTTCTGATAAAGCCATAATAGTTTAAGTAAAAGTTTTCGCATTTCTTAATACTTTGATAAAATCATTTTGAAGTTTTTCATGAGTTGAATCAAAGAGTCCTACTTTTGCAACAAATACATAAGAGCCATCTTTGAGTTTTGGAGAGTGTTCACGAAAAAGTGCTCGCATGCGACGTTTTGCTCGGTTGCGTTTAACGGCATTTCCAAGTTTTTTCGTTGCTGTAAAGCCTACTTTGTGAGTTCCATTGTGAGGAAGGTAAAAAAGCACAACACTGTTTGAATGTTGGTTTTTCCCTTTGTTATATACATATTGAAACTCCTTATGGAGCTTCAGTGTGTAAAATCCGCCTAAACTGACAATCTTTTACGACCTTTAGCTCTTCTACGGTTTAAAACTCTACGACCGTTCTTAGTAGCCATACGTGCTCTAAAACCGTGAGTTCTTTTTCTTGGTGTTGAATGTGGCTGGTATGTTCTTTTCACGACATATCCTTATATAAAATTAAGTTCGAAATAATACAAAAATTTTACTTAAAGTGTTGTTAAGTGACTATAACTTCTATATTTTCACCCTCTTTTACAAACTCAACACGTGAACCTTCGACAATACTGCCATCCAAAATCAAGTCTGCTAGTTTATCTTCAACAATCTCATAAAGAGCACGCTTAAGAGGTCTTGCCCCATAAACAGGGTCAAATCCAGCTTCTGCAATATATGTTTTAGCCTCAGGAGAGAGTGTTAATGTAATATCTCTATCTTTTACTTTTTTAGCAATATCACTAAAAAATATATCTACTATACCAACTATTTCTTCTTGTCCGAGTGCATTAAATATTACTACATCATCGAGTCTATTTAAAAACTCCGGTTTAAATGCTCCTCTTAACTCAGCCATAACCATCTCATCAAGTGCTTCACTTGGCTCATTTTGTATGATTTTATCACTCGCAATATTTGATGTCAAGATAATTATAGTGTTAGAAAAATCAACCGTTACACCTTTGTTGTCTGTTAATCGTCCATCATCTAAAACTTGAAGAAGTATATTAAAAACATCTGGGTGTGCTTTTTTTCTACCTCATCAAAAAGAATTACACTATATGGTTTTCTTCTCACTGCTTCTGTTAACTGTCCTCCCTCATCATAACCTACATATCCAGGTGCAGCACCTACTAGTCGAGAGACTGCATGTTTTTCCATATACTCACTCATATCAATACGAATCATTGCATCTTCTGAATCAAACAAGAAGTTTGCAAGTGTTTTAGCAGTCTGTGTTTTACCGACTCCTGTTGGTCCTAGAAAGAGAAAACTACCTATAGGTGAGTTCTCATCACTTAAACCAGCTTTGTTGCGTTTGATGGCACGAGCGACTGCATGAGTAGCTTTTGATTGACCTATTACAGTTTTATTTAACTCATCTTCTACATGAACTATTTTTGCCTGCTCTGATTGGAGCATTTTATTGACTGGAATATGTGTCCAACGAGAAATTACCCCTGCAATGGAGTCTTCATCAACACTATTTTTAAGAAGTGTCCCCTCTGCTTGTAATTTATCCCAGTTTTCATTAATAGTTTTCTCTTCTTCTAGAAGTTTTGGAATATCTCCATACTCTATTTCAGCTGCTTTATTAAAATCACTTGCACTTTTTGCAAGTTCTGCCTCTCTGCGTTTTGCTTCAATCTTTCCTTTAATAGAAGATATTTTTTCAAAAACCTCTTTTTCTGTTTCAAACTGTGAAGTCAATTTTTGTACTTCTTCTTCAACATCAGCAAGTTCTTTTTCTATTTCTACTAGACGTTTTTCATTCGCAGGAGTTTTTTCCATTTTAAGTGCTTCTTTCTCTACCATCAATTCTGAGAGTTGGCGTTTTGCACGCGATAGCACTGTCGGTTCTGATTCTATCTGCATCTTCAGCTCTGCTGCTGCCTCATCAATAAGGTCAATCGCCTTATCAGGTAAAAATCTATCTGCAATATATCTATCACTCAAACGTGCTGCTGCTACAAGTGCACTATCTGTAATAGTTACATTATGAGTGTGCCTCTAAGCGCTCTTTTTAATACCACGAAGTATTTGAAGCGATTGGTTGACAGTTGGCTCATCTAAGTTAATTGGTAAAAAACGACGTTGCAACGCTGCATCTTTTTCAAAATACTTTCTGTACTCTTTAAGAGTAGTCGCACCAATAGTATTTAACTCACCTCTTGCAAGTGCTGGTTTTAAGATATTTGCTGCATCCATACTACCCTCACTCGCTCCTGCCCCAACAATAGTATGAATTTCATCGATAAAGAGAATAATATTACCATTCTCTTTAACCTCGGTAATGACTGATTTTAGTCTATCTTCAAACTCACCTCTATACTTTGCTCCAGCAATTAATGCACTCATATCTAATGCAACAACTCGTTTATTTTTGAGTGAAGTTGGGACATTACCTGAATTCATTCTTTGTGCTAGACCCTCTACAAGTGCTGTTTTTCCAACACCTGGTTCCCCTAATAAAATAGGATTATTTTTTGTTTTACGAATGAGTATTTGCATCATACGTGTTATCTCTTCATCACGACCTATTACAGGAGAGAGTTTTCCCTCTGCTGCTTCATGTGTTAAGTCTATTCCATACTTAGAGAGTGCATCTAGTGTTTCATCTGCACTTTGTGAGTCAATCTTCGCTCCACCCCTCGATGCTTCTAAGTTTTTACTTAACTCTAATACATCTATATACTTAGGTAGTATGCTTACATATGGTTCTGACTTTAGGTTTGCGAGAATATAAGTATCTACTGCTAAAAATGTATCACCATTTTGAGCCATTAGCCCAGCACCTTTTTCTAATGTTTCTACAAAGTCTTTAGAGAGCTTTATACTCTCTTTAGTTACATTTGAAGATTTTGGTAGCTTTTCACTAAGACTCTTTACATCCAACTCCATCGCAACTTTATCTATATTCATCTTTCTGAGCATTTGATTTTAAAATCGAATCTGAATTTGTAAGTAGTGCCCATAAAAATGTTCACTCGTAACCTCTTGGTTTTTATTATGTAGTGCCAAAGATATTGCACTCTCTATTGTCTGTGTTAAATTATGTGTTAGTTTTTCAAAAATATTATTACTCATTTGGAATCCTTTAAATGAATTATTTTGATTATGGGTAGTTAAATATTTACCTATTTGTTCTCTTTATTCCATTACTTACCTAACATTACAGATTTTTCAAAAAGCCCCTTTTTATAGCTTTAGGTTGTAGGGATAGATATGTTCCTGCGACTATAAGGTGCTTTGCTCCTTATAGTCCATAATAGTATTATGCACTTATAATTTTTTTAATAATTATTTCACTATAATTCCACCAAAGGATTGTATATGCCAACTGTTTTAGAAGCTTTAGAAAATCGTTCTTCAAAAAGAGCGTATAGTGATGTGAAAATCCCACACGAAACTCTTGAGAAAATACTAAGAGCTGCAGGAATGACACCAAGCGGTGCAAATATGCAGCCATGGGTTACTTATGCTGTTAGTAATGCAGACAAACTCAAAAAAGTTGGTGATGCAGTTATCGCTAAAATGGATGAGGGTATAGAACATGACCAGTTTATTCAGTACTATCCTGTTAAATGGACAAACCCCTATAAAAAGCGTCGCATTGTGACAGGTTCAGGTCTCTATAAACTTATGGAAGTCGATAGAAAAGACAATGAAACTCGCATCCAAATGTGGAAAGATAATTTTAGATGGTTTGGTGCAGGAACTGTAATTTTTGTCTTTACAAACAAGGCAAATATTGATGGTTCTCAAGGTGCACTTATAGATTGTGGTGCCTATATGCAAAGTATTATGCTTGCAGCTCAAGAGTTTGGCATAGACTCTTGTCCTCAAGGTTCAACTACTGAATTTGGTCGTGTTGTTGCAGAGGCACTTGAAGTTCCTGATAACTTAGCACTTTTATATAGTGTGGTTTTGGGCTATGCAGATAAAGAGGCAAAAATAAATTCTTATCGACCTAAACGCGTAAATTTAGAAGAGTCTGTAACTTTTATAGACTAGACTTCTTACGTTTATAGCGTTCAAGCATGCTCATATTTCCACTAACTCCTCCACTATGTATATACAAAATACTCTCTTTTGTGTCTCTCAAGAGTGATAACCACATAGCTGGGGCATATAGTAAGTCAAACTCCACACCACCTCTTTTTAGTTTTGTATATATTTCAAAAAACTCATCATACAGTTTAGCAAAATGATACTTCTTTTTAGGTTCTAAAATGATGAGATTATTTGGGATTGTATCTAGGGGGCTTGCATCTGCTCTTTTAAATACTCTACACTTCCGATACAGGGTGTTGTATAAACAGTATACTCAGGTAAAGAGAGTGCAAGGTAGAGTGCTGTAGTTCCAGTTCCAGAAGGTGTAGCTATAGCTTTAAGCTTTGAGAACTTTTCATCTTTAAGTTGTTCTCTTAACTCACTAGCTAAAACTTCTAAACCTGCTTTTGCACTAACATCTGCTCCACCTTGGTCTATTAGTAAACTCTTATCATCTAGGTTCAAACGCAGACCCGATATATACTCTTTATACAAACTTCGCTCAAGTTCTATAGTTTTCATACCAAGATAGAGAGATTCATAGTAGTTGCCATACTTTTGTTCTTTTACTATAGGACTAAGTGTTTGGGTGTAGTAGATAAACTCCCACTCTTTTTCTCTACATATCGCAGCGAGTGCTAGCATAGCATTAGATTGAGTGCCACCATAAGAGATGATTTTGTTGTATTTATTTTTGGGAGTTTGAAGGAGGCTATAGAGTTTTCTATATTTATTTCCAGAGAGATAAGGATCTATTAACTCATCTCGCTTTATAAAAAAATCCCGCCCCTCTAAAGTTATACTAGAGATAGGCGAGAGAGTATTCAAAAAGACCTAGCTACTTAATTGTAGCTTTTTTCTGAAGTGCTGCCATTTTTTCTTGCATCACTGATTTAAATTTTTCCATTTTTAAACGTTGTTCTATCGCAGGTTTTACATCTTGAAAACTTCTTGTTGCTGCATCTTTTTTCTCTTCTAAATAAATAACATGATACCCAAACTGTGTTTTAACAGGCTCCGTAGTAATACTCCCTACTTTCATACTAAAAACCTTATCATTAAACGCAGGAACCATTTGCCCTTGAGCAAAGAAACCTAAGTCTCCACCTTTTGGTCCACTAGGTCCAGTTGATTTACTCTTAGCAAGCTCTTGAAATTTTTCTTTTAACTTTTGACCACTTAAATGTTTTAGTTCATTTATGATTTTCTTAGCCTCTGCCTCTTCTTTAACCAAAATATGACGGGCATGAACTGCTGCTTTTTCGTTAAACTCTTCTTTGTTCTTATTATAATAATCTTTAAGTTTTTCTCTGAAACTTTAATACTATCTACTACTTTTTTTGCCACACTTGAACAGCAAGCTCTTTTTTCATACGTTCTTCAAGCTTTTTATACTCTTCTTTATACTCTTTTGATTTGAGTATCCCAGTTTTTTTTGCATCACTCATAGATAAGTTCTTTTCCTATAAGTTGCTGGAGTACTTGTTGTCTAAATTCAGCTTGCTTCTCTGCTGGAACTTGATTAAATCTACCCTGAGTAGCATTCATAAGTTCCGTATCAACCTCTTGTTGTGTAATTGCTTTTCCATTTACCGTTACAAGAGTATTTGCCGAAGCTATAGCACCTGTGACTAATATTGTCGATAAAATTTTTGTCGCTAGTTTCATTCGTATTCCTTTATTTTATTAAAGTTAGTTTAATATGAATTAACTAATAGTTATTAAACAGTTGTCTTTAAATACTTATTGAGCATATCTTCAAGTTTATCTCGAGTTAAAGGTTTAGCCATATACTCATCTAATCCATTTTCAATAAGCATCTCCCTGTCTCCTTCCATTGCCATAGCTGTTAAAGCAACAATAGGAGTAAGCTTATTCATATTCATGCTTTGTTTTATTTCTTTGGTTGCCTCTATTCCATTTTTCTCTGGCATATCAATATCCATGAAAATAATATCAAACTTACTTTTATTACACTGTTCTAGGGCTTCGACTCCGTTTGAAGCTGTAACAACAGAGATATCATAACTCTCTAAAAGAATTTGAATAAGCCTTTGATTTATAAGGTTGTCTTCAACAACAAGAGCATGTACTGACTTGGGTATCTGTACAACTTTTTGGCTTGTCTCTTCTGTTTTCATCGCACCTACAGAGTATAAATGTTTTGCTATATGACTTGCTAAGAGAGGTTTACGAATAACTTCATTGACAATATGAGATAATTTTGTTTGTAGCTTCTCATCCTCTTCAAGTAATAAAATCACTGGTGTTTTCTTTGTGTATGCACCAAGTTCAAGCATCCAAGAAGAATCATTTTGGTTAGCTACAATATATAAAGAATCAATTCCATCATATACATTTTTATCAAGCTGATTTGCCTTTACAACATCAAGGGCAAAAGAACGTAGATAAATAGTTAAGAAATTTGCCTCTTCAACTTTTTTCTGATCAAGTAGAAGAACTTTTACCTTGCGTTTAGGCATCATTTTATAGTTCTGTCCCAAAGCAGCTTTAAAGTCTAAAACAAAGTTTACATATGTTCCAGCATTTTCCTTTGACTGTATATGAAGTTCTGAACCAAAAAGTTCAACTAAGCCATGAGAGAGAGCAAGACCGACACCTAACCTCTCATCCGCATGTGCTCCTGCTGTAAAAGGTTCATTGATAAGTGCAATTTGCTCTAAAGAGATGCCCTTACCATTATCTCTGACTCCAAAACCAATACTACAATCACCATTTTTTTGACGTTTGAGTAGTTTTACCTCGATAATTACCTTGCCGCCCTTTGGTGTAAACTTAATAGCATTTTGAATAAGGGAGAACATAATTTGATTGATTTTTTTAGCATCAGTCTGAAGTTCTTGTGGGAGTTTAGGATCAATAAATGTAAGTACTTTTATACCTTTATTTAAACCTATTTGATAAAAACTGTAAGCTAGTTTTTCCATTTCAGGTAAAATATTACACTCTTGAGAGTCTATTTCTAAACGATTACCTTGGAGTTGTGAAAGTTCTAAAAGTGTTTCTATATTTTTCATTAGACTAATAGAAGACCTATTTATCATATCTATATATTCAATTTGATTTTTGTTGAGTGGTGTCTCTTTAAAAAGTTCTATAAAACCTAAAATTCCATTCATCGGTGTACGAAATTCATGTCCTATATTTGCTAAAAAGCGAGTTTTTAACTTTTCAACTTCTTTTGTTTGAAGCTCTGCATTGTATAATTTAGTAACATCTTGTAGTTCTAAAATATAAAAATTCTTATTTGTTGGTGATGTATAACATTTTGCATCTATCACAAGAACATCTCTCTCTTTTGCTATTGTGACACGATAACCTGAATTTTGATATTTTTTTATGTAATCTAGCCATGATTTATCAGACTCAGTAAATATCTCTTCACTTTCACTTATAAACAAATCTCTAACACTATCATTTTGTTTGATAAACTCATCTATATCTTTATAGTTCATTGTATCAAAAAAAGTTTTATTAGCTCCAATCCAGCCATGTCCTTGAAAAAGTACAAAATCATAGAGTTAGAGTTATCTACTATATTAGAGTAAAATTCTTTATCTAAGTAGTTTTCAAACAGAGATTCTGTATCTGTAGGTTTGGACTGTTTTTTTGGTTTTTTTGATGAGAATAGCGAAAGGATACCCATATATATTCCTTATATTTTATAAAATTATGTTGATTATATCATAAACAATGCTAAAATACCGCTATGATAAAAAAAGTAAAAAAAGCCACAAAAAAAGAGATTTTAGCGATTCACCAACTTTTTATAGATCGCTATGATGATGCTGTTACAGAGCTTTCTTATACAAATGCTTATGAGTTAGTTGTTGCAGTTGCACTCTCTGCTCAGTGCACAGACAAGAGAGTAAACCTCTTAACACCAGAGTTATTTAAAAAGTACCCTACAACTAAAGAGTTAGCAAATGCAGAGCTTGATGATGTCAAGTCTTTCATTAACTCTTGTTCGTTTTTTAACAACAAAGCAAAAAATATTATTGCTATGGCACAAAGAGTTGAAGAGGTATATAATGGTGAAGTTCCTCTTGATGTAAAAGAGTTACAGACTCTTGCAGGAGTTGGTCAAAAAACTGCAAATGTTGTAATGATAGAGTACACAGGAGCGAACCTTATGGCTGTTGACACACATGTCTTTCGTGTTGCCCATAGACTCGGGTTAAGTGATGACAAAACCGCAACTGCCACAGAGGCAACCCTTGTTAAAAAGTTTAAAAACAACTTACATGCCCTGCATCAAGGTATGGTTTTATTTGGTCGTTATATATGTAAGGCTAAAAATCCAGACTGTGAAAAATGTTTTTTAACTGAGTTTTGTAAAACAAAAGAGACTTTTAAGGTTTAAGTACCTAATCAAAAGAATACCAACTATCAGCAAATAGAGAAATGTTCTAGTGTTAGGCAGATTTTCGCAGAACTAGCTGGCTAATTCAAGGAAATCTAACGACACAATAGGATATTTCTCTATTCGCCCGTAGGGAAACCTAAAAAAGATAACTACTGACTTCGTTAAAAGTACTCGAAGCTACTAGTAGCTCTTTCGCACTTTTGCCTTGCATTAGTCATCTTTTTTAGGTTTCTGATAGTTGGTATTCTTTATGATTAGGTACTTAACCCAAATGAGGTATAATTTTTGCTTAGATTTAATATGATAAAAATAAGTTTATTAATACTTTTAAGTATAATTTTTACGAGCTGTGTAAATAAACATGGTATATCTGCGAAATACTATAGTGACTGCAGGGAATACTATGACCTTCAAGGCTACTACCATAAAGAGTGTGGCGAAGATGATATCATAACCTATAAAGAGATGGGTGAAGCCTTAAAAGAAAAGAACCAGAACCAACTGGCAATGTTTATTAAAGGAGAATGAATGAGTACGGGATTAATTCTGTTTTTTGTTATAACAACTGTTATCGGGATTGGTGTAGTTGTTGTGTTTAGTGTAGATAGTATTGGGGCTAAGATCTTTGGTGCTGATGATAAAAGAGAGAAGTGACTAGACACTTATTTTATAGCTATAAAAGTCGCAAAGTTTGCCCAGCGGAAGAGCACTTCACAGTGTTTAAAGCCTGCATTCTTTGCCATTTTTATATTTTCGTCTTCACTATAAGGCACAAGTACATTTTCTAAAGCTTCTCGTTTTTGCATTATCTCATACTCTGAATACCCTTGAGTTTTTTTAAAATCATAATAACACTCTATAAGGTCTTTGTTGAGTTTTGGCTCATGACTAATCACTTTTTCACTAAATATAAACACACCCTCTTCTTTTAAAGAAGTTGCTATTTTTTTCACAAGTTCTTCACGAACAAGTGGTCTTATAAACTGTAGTGTATAGTTACTGATAAAAACATCGGCTTGTTTATACTCATACTCTAGTATGTCGGCGTTTACCACATCTATATCTGCACCATATGCTTCACACTTGCGTTTAGCTTGTTTTAGCATAGCTTCAGAGTTATCTAAACCTATAAGGCTTGCATTTACTTTCAAGTCTCTATGTATATTTAAGAGTAATGAAGCAGTCGAGCATCCTAAATCATAGACAATACCATTTTCACTCAAATTTTTATGTGTAAAAAACTGTGTGATTTTTTGGCTTTCTTTATAAAAAGGAACACTACGTTCTAGCATATCATCAAAAACAGCGGCTACTTCTTCATCAAACTCAAACTGTTTTTTTATCGGTTTAGTAAATACTTTATCATTCATGGATGTAATTTTATCCAAAATTGCCTATAATTATTATAGGGTACCTCTAAAAACCCTAATATTCTCACATATGAAGTGTATTTAGGAGCTCTGAAGCTCTATTACCATTTATGAGTGAGATATAGGTTTTTAATGCCCATCTATAGGCTATGACTATATGCAAACTCTCATGATGCTCTTTTTTATACTCTTTTTGGTTTTAAGCATCTGGAAAATCTGGGCTTTTTTACCTAACGAGCAGCTAGAAGATGATGACAGAACAGAGGAGGCAGAGGAAAAACTGAAAAAAATTCTAAATGATGTTCTAAATGAAAGCAAAGAGGATTTATCTGATAAAGAGATTTTTAGGACAGAATGAAGGTACACAAAGAGTTTGATAAAAAACTCTTTTGGCGTTTTAACTTAAATAGACTAAAGCATCTGCTTTAGTTTCTATCCATCAGCGTTTAAGTCTTTAAAGGCTTGAACAACTCTATCTACAAGAGTAACTTGACCTGCACGAAGCCATTTACGGGGATCGTAATATTTTTTGTTTGGCTTATCTTCACCTTCTGGATTTCCTATTTGTGACTGAAGATAGGCATTGTGTTTCTCTACATAGTTTTTAGTACCGAGCCATGTAGCCCACTGAGTATCTGTGTCAATGTTCATCTTTATAACACCATAACCAATAGCTTCACTAATCTCACTAGGCTTTGAACCTGAACCACCATGGAAATACAAAGTTTACTGGTTTAGGTTCTGTATTATGTTTTTCTTCTATGATATTTTTGAGAGTTATCTAAGAATTTTTGGAGTTAGATGAAACATTCCCTGGTTTATAAACGCCATGAACATTTCCAAATGAAGCAGCAATAGTAAAGTTAGATGAGACAGCTCCTAAAACTTCATATGCTAAAACATACATCTTCTGGTTGTGTATAGAGAAGTGAGTTATCCATATCTGTGTTGTCAACACCATCTTCTTCTCCACCAGTACAGCCAAGCTCTATCTCTATACTCATACCAATTTTACTCATACGCTCTAAGTATGTCTTACATGTATTAATATTGTATTCTAAGTGGTTCTTCAGAAAGGTCAAGCATATGAGAGGAAAAAAGTGCTTTACCCTCTTTTTTAAAGTGAGCTTCACCAGCATCAAGAAGTGCATCTATCCAAGGAAGTAATTTTTTGGCTGCATGATCGGTATGAAGTATAACAGCTACACCATAAGCTTCAGCCATCATATGCAGTATATATTGCACCAGAGATGGCACCAACTATCGCTGATTTTTCATTTTCATTTAGATAAACCTTTGCCAGCATAGTAAGATGACTCCACCATTACTAAACTGAATAATTACAGGAGAGTTTACTTTTGCGGCAGCTTCAAGAACACCATTAATAGAGTCAGTACCTACAACATTTACAGCTGGATTAGCAAATCCGACTTTTTTTGCATACTCATACACTTTTTGAACATCCTCGCCAAAAAGAACTCCAGGTTTTACAATATCTAAAATACCATTACTCATAAAAACTCACCTCTAAAAATTTAATTTTCTTATTATAGGAAAAAGTTCATTTAAAAGAACTTTATGCTAAAATGCTAAATAAAACGAAGATTAAAAATACAATGACAAAAGCACTAATAACAGATATTGTTCTAATAGATATTATCAACTTTTCGCAACTATCATCTACACAAACAGCTAGAAATTAGTACTGTTTTTAACTAAAAGCTTTAAAAAGATGATAGAAAAGATGTTAATCAACTCCAATACTACCTTTGTCAAAGTTCATTATAGGTTATGTTTCAACTGGTGATGGTTTCTACTGTATTTTTAAATCCAAGACTCAAAGGATTTGGTGCCAATTCTTGGTTTTAAGTTTTAATCATTTCTCAGAACATATTTCAAAAAGTATAGCTATTTTCAAGGTAATCTAGAATTGCTGTACACACGGGTGAAGTGAATGAGTTTATAGACATACTAGGAAGTAAAAACTTTATAGGGGATGGACTAAATGACTGTGCTCGCTATTTAGAGATAAAAAACTTTACTATTTCAACTGTAATGGTTTCAGATACTGCTTATGAAAATTTTAAAATTTTTTTGGAACTTCATAAAGATTTTGACATACTACTCACAAAAAGAGAACTCAAAAAGTCAACAGTACAACACTTTAAAGATAAACATGGTTATGAAAAACAAGGTTGCTTAATATGGTTACGTAAACCTGGCATAATCAACCCTCCAAATATTAACTACAATTCAATTATATAAAAAGGAACAACATGAGATTAACCTTAGATGAATACTCAAAACATTTTAAAATGTCCAAAGAGATGATTAACTCAAAACTTCGTAGTAAAAACTCAACTACATTATAGAAGATGGTATTACATATATTATCGTCACTGGAAGTTCTTTAGATTCAGACCTTAGAAGTAAGATTCATAATGATAAAAAGTTTTACCCGCTAAGGAGAAAGTAGTCACTAAGTCAATCGTAACTAGTAAACAGAAAACTACAGTTGCTATGGTTTTGGGACTTTATCAAAAAGAGAATCAGCAGCTTAAAGAGAAGATTCTTCAACTTGAAACTAAAATAGACAAACTCATTGATGATAAAGAACAAATGCTTCGAGATGAAATGGCAAAGATCGAACAGGTTTATAGCTCAAAAGATGAACAACTTAAAAGTATTTTAGAACTTATAAATGCAAAACTTCAAGCTCAGACGAGTCAAACTATACATGAGATAGAGACTATTGAGAGTAGCCAAACAATTGAGAAAAAGAAGAAGAAACAATTATAGAATTAAAAAACTACCTCAGAACACTTGATTTAGAAAATTACCAAAAAAGATAATCAAAAAAGGTTCTTAGCAGTATATGGTAAAGACATCCGTGTTATTAAACAAAATGGTAAACTTTATCTGAATTTTTCTAAATATGACTACAGTGATTTACTAGAATACTAGTAAATCCTATACTTACATCCTCTTTTTTAGTTTTAACTATATTCTAAAACCCTTCTAAGACCCCGCCTAGTTTTCCTAAACCAACTCTTCACACTTTTCAATATACATATATTTACCATTAAGATACGGTATATCGTATATTATATACAAATAAACATATGTTTATATCTATATATACTATATTATAGTGTATAAATACCATAACATATACAATATTTACAATTTTTAACAATATTAAATGTATATTTAAGTATATAATCCGTATAATTATCTTCATGCAAATTAATGACTTATTTAATATCCTTCACAACTCGCTAGAGTCTCAAAACAATGGAAAAAAAATATCTCTCAAAGATATGGCTTCAAAGTTTGGTATCTCTATGCGTACATATCAAGACTGGAAACTCGGTCGTGCTAAACCACAAGCGGCAGCTATAGTTATCCAAATGTTAGGAAGTTTAGAAGATGATGAAATAATTCGGGCTGTAAGAAAAATAAATAAATTACAGGAGATAAGTAGATGAGTGTACTTACAAAAAATGAGCGAGATGGTTTAGATGAAGTCTTTATATCTATACATACCCACACAGACAGATATGAAAAAATTAAAGAAATCTCAAGCTTATTATTGTTCTATAAGTCCAAGTTTAACATGCTAAAGCTCATCAAAGTGGCTAAATATGGACTAAATGAAACAAAAAAGTCACAATTTTTACTTGATTTTATATAAAAGAAGAAAAATTTAAGCAAATAAAGTATAAAGTACTTCTAGCTGAATTATTTCGTTCTCTGCGAAAGTTCGGAAATATTTTAATCCAAGGGTAAATTTATGAATAAAGCTCAATTCGTTGAATTAGTACAAGCAAGTGGCGAGTACAAAACTAAAGTAGAAGCAGAAGCTGCTATTAAAGCATTTACAGATGCGGTTACAACTGCATTAGTTAAAAAAGAAGATGTTTCTTTAGTTGGTTTTGGTAGTTTTACTGCTGCACTTCAAAAAGGAAAAAGTGGTAAAGTTCCTGGTACTGATAAAACTTATACTACTCAAGATAAAATGGTTCCTAAGTTTAAAGCTGGTAAAGGTCTTAAAGACCGTGTAGCTTCAGGCAAGTAGTAACTTAAAAACAATACCTCCTAAATCAGGTATTGTTTTATCTCCATAATGAATATATCTTCTCTCACATCATTTTTTAAAAAGAAACCTTCACAACTCGCTACACTAGATACAATTCTTGTAAAAAGGCTTAAAGGTCTCTCAGAACAAAGTAATCTACTTGTTTTTAAAGATGTAAAAATCTACCATCATGCATCAGTTTATAAAATAGGTCTTATTGTTTTTGACAGTTTACGTGGTCTCTATCTATTTGAGTCAAAAGAGTGGTCATATGATGAGTTAAAAAATTCAAAAATTCAAAAAGCTCAAAAACAAGAAGCTTCCCAAGACACCTTAGCATTTGAAAACACACAAGATATTATAAAACAAAAATTTAATGAACTCACACACAGTGATGGTGTTCCAATTTTCAACTTTCTAATGATGGAAAATTTAAATGCTGATGAGTATGAGCATTTAAATGATTCATTTAAATCTTTACTACCTAAAGAGAAAATCATCTTTAGTGATTCCAATCAAGCTGATATTTTAAAGAAATTGCACAACTCATGTGAAGAGAGTAGTGACTTACCGAGTATAGATAATGTTTTGGGTACTCTGTTTATTCAATATGCTATCATAAACAAGCAAGAGAGTGTTTATCTCTGTAGTGAGGAGCAAAGAGTTTTTTTAGATACTCCACTAAAGCCTCTAACTCACTTAACAGGTCTGCATGGGAGTGGAAAAAGTAATCTTTTACTTTTAAAATCCATCATAGAGATACTAGATAAAAAGGCTCAAAAAATTGTCTTACTTAAACCTACAGTTCTTGCCTGCGATATTTTTAAGAAAAAGCTCTTAACAATAATCGAGCATGCCATAGTTGAGATAGACTTAACAAGTATAGAAGTTATCACCCCAGTTGAACTTATTAATAAACATCTATTAAAGTTAAATAAACAAAGCATATCTCTTATAGAAATAAATCCAAAATTAATGCAAAAAAACTTTCACTATGCTGATATAATAATGTGTGATGATTCAGATCAACTCCCTTCAGAATTTATACAATACCTCCAGCATATACAAAAACACTCTACTTTAGTCTTAGTAAACAGACTCATGAGTAATACTAATCTGAATAAAAACTTTAGAGATATAAATAGAGAAATTAAGTTTCACAAAACAAATCCACATGCTAAAGCACTCCATCTTATATCGGGGTTTCTAAGAAAAAAACTCCAGAATATTCTTATAGTATGCAGTCCCACAAGTAGAGACAAACTAAAAGATGATCTTACTCTATTTATAGAAGAAAACCCTGATACAATTAATAGTTCTAGTGCACTTATAAATCAAAATTTTAACAATATACTGTTTTGTACATATTCAGATATAAATGAGTTAAATGCAAATCATATAATTTTAATGGATTTATGTTTTGTCAGTAAAAATGAGATAGAATATGCCTTTAATTTAGCGCAGGTATCAGTTGATGTACTGTATGAAGAAGAGTGTGAAGAGATTATAGATTTAAGGAATAAATATGAACAAGATTCAAAAGAGTGATGAAGAGTGGAAAGCACAACTAAGTCCACAAGCTTATTCAGTTTGTAGACAACATGGAACAGAAGCACCTTTTTCTGGTGAGTTCAATGATAACAAAAAAGATGGTGTTTACAAATGTGTATGTTGCGGAGCACCCTTGTTCCAATCAGATACAAAATTTGATTCAGGGACAGGTTGGCCTAGCTACTTTGAGTCCATTGAAGATGCTGTTACCGAGATAAAAGATAATGCTCTTGGTATGATGAGAGTTGAAGTTGTATGTAGCAGATGTGATGCACACTTAGGTCATGTTTTTCCTGATGGTCCCCAACCAACAGGTCAACGCTACTGCATTAACTCTGTCTGTTTAACATTTGAAGAGGAAGAATAATATGTTTAAATTTTATACCCTAATCTGTTCACTTATGATAAGCCTTAGCCTTATTTCATCAACACTAAATGCACAAGAGAACAGTGCTAACCCCATAGTTATACTGAGCACAAGCAAAGGCGACTTAGAGATAGAACTTTTTCCTGATGTTGCTCCTTTAGCAGTTGAAAATTTTATGACTCATATAAAAAATGGATACTATAATGGTGTTGCGTTTCACAGAATAATAAAAGATTTTATGATTCAAGGTGGTGATCCAACTGAGAGTGGTGCAGGTGGAGAATCTATATGGCATAAAGATTTTAAAGATGAGTTTAAAGATAAAACATTTGATAAAGCGGGTATTTTAGCTATGGCGAATCGAGGTCCATTTACTAATGGTAGTCAGTTTTTCATAACAACAGCACCCACACCTTGGCTCAATGGGCACCATACTATATTTGGTCAGATTTCAAAAACATCATACCAAACACTTCAAAAACTTAACAATACACCTGTGAGAGGAAGTAAACCTATCAAAAGGGTACAAATAGATAAGGCATTTATAAAAAATCACTAAACCCTTTTTAGAGCCTCTAATGTTTTTATAACTTGAGAGTGTTCTTTCACATCATGAACTCTAAGTATTGATGCACCATTTTTTAGTGCTTCAATATGCAGTGCAAGTGTTCCAGCTAACCTCTCTTTTACATCTACATCATTATCTATCATCGCTATCATTGATTTTCTTGAAGCACCCACTAAAAGTGGTTTTCCCAAACTCATAAAATGTTCTAAGTGTTTTATCAGCATTAGATTATCTTTTAGTGTTTTACCAAAACCAATTCCCACATCTAAGATAATATCTTTTATGCCAAAAGATTCTGCTTTTTGAACTCTTTGCTGCAGGAATAGATAGACTTCATCTAAAATATCACTATATTGTGGGTTATCTTGCATAGTTTGAGGTGTTCCTTGCATATGCATGATCACTGCACTCGCACCATACTTTGCACAAAGCTTACAGACCTCATCATTTGCTAAACCTGTAATGTCATTTACGATTTTAAAGCCTGCGTTTAATGCCTGCTCAATTACTAGAGGCTCATAACTGTCTATGCTAAAATCTACCTTTTCATAAAGTTTTTGCACCTTTATCATCTCTAAAAGTGGTTTAATACGAGAAAGTTCCTCTTCTGCACTTACTGACTTTGTATTGGGTGCAGAAGAGACTGCACCTATGTCAATTATAGTAGCACCCTCTTCTATCATCAACTCAATTTTTACAACTGCATCTTTTGAGTTAAAGCGACTATCTCCATAAAAACTATCATCATTTGCATTGATAACACCCATTATTTTTATCTCTTTGTCAGCTTTAGCACTAAGTATCTCTCCTAGTTTATGTGCGAACTCCTTTAAACCAAAAGGCTGTGCTAGCTCCTTTCTTGCTAAGGTTTTTAGGTGTGCAGTAGTTGCAATGAGTAAACAATCAACACTAGGAGTTTTAGCTAAAACTGTTCCTCGTGGGACAGCTAAGTCTGCCCCTATTGAGAGAGCATCTTGCTTTAAAATATTTGCTCCACCCACATGAAGATTTTTAATTTTAATAATATGTATTTTAGCCTTAGCACTTAAGATACTGACACCACCAGCATCTACATTCATATCTTTAAGGTATTGTTTTATATCTATAGAGTTACTTAAGTGTTCAACTATCATTACTTCTCTCTTGCAAAACTCATCAGAAGCATCGCTAAAACACTTTGTGGTCGTGAATTTAAACTTAGTAGTCTATAAGCTTTGTCAAAATTTTCTAACTGTAATTGACTTAAGATAAGCATATCAACTACAGTTGCTCTATAAAAAAGTGCTTGGACTAACTCTTTGGCATCCTCTTTTTTCACCCGTGCATTCTCTTTTAAAAAACTAAAAACTTCCTTATAGTCTAGTCGTGCTAGGTTTAACTCTAACTCATGAACTATATGATGATTGTTTATTTTTAAAATTGGGAGACGTGAACGGACAGTTGGGAGTAGATTAGACTTTGTTGGGCTTATGATGATAAACTCAATATTTTTTGGTGGTTCTTCGAGTAGTTTTAAGAGTGAGTTTTGTGCTACATCTGAGAGGTCACTAGCCCCTAAAATAATATACTTCACATTTGACTCGCTAATGTATGATTCAGCTAAAACAGCCTTCGCATGTTCTAGTTTAAAAATCTCACCAATCACTACAAACTTTACCACACGAAAAGGTTTTAACTCTTCTTCTAGTCTTGTAACTTCAGACTCAATATCATCAGAGATAATAATGTGACCTCGTATACTAGGAGCTTGCATCTACCTCTCCAAACATTGCAGCATTAAGTGAGGCATCAAAAAGACGATAGAGTTGTAAAAGTTTTATATCTAAACCTTTATCATAAGACTTCAGAGTAAAAGCATTATTAAAATCTTCATCAAATATCCAATAATAGCTATCATCTCTTCTTTTTGCTATATCACAGCGTTTATCATTCCCCTTACCTATATACCAAAAGAAAAAATCCTCTTTATAGGAGAGTGAAATCATATCATCAACGATATCTATCATCTCCCCTCCATTAATGCTATTATAATGAACACAGATATTATCTATACTCACTATAGGAATTAATGGTCTCTCTAACTGCTCTGTGTTTATAGAGGAGAGTATATATTTCTCAAGCCATTTATGCTTCTCATCCGTGATAAGGATAATAGTTTTTCCTTGAAGTATCTGTTCTAAGGCATATGCAGTTGTTTTTGACCACTCAAAACGCTGTTCTTCAAGCCATGATAAGCTAGCACCCTCTTCTCTAATGGCATCTAAACTCCACTGTGCAAAATTAGGCTCATAAGAACTTGGCATCAGCCCTACTTCTCTAACTCATATGCATCATGAAGTCCACGAACTGCAAGTTCTGCATATTTTTCATCTATAACCATACTGATTTTTATCTCAGAAGTTGAAATCATATTGATGTTTATATTATTCTCAGCCATTGTTGAGAAAGCTTTTGCAGCGACACCAGCATGACTTCTCATACCCACACCAACTACAGAGACTTTACATATCTCTTCATTATAAGAGTCTGCTTTTATCTCACCATCTTGCACAAATGAATCCACTATCTCTTTTGCATCAAACAAGTCGCCTACGGGAACAGTAAAGTCAATATTGGTAGCACCATCATGTGCTTTGTTTTGAATAATCATATCAACATTTACCTCAGCAGTAGCAAGACGATTAAAAATATCAGATGCTATTCCTGGTCTATCTTTCACACCCATCAGTGAGATACGTGCTTGGTTTCTGTCTAGTGCTATTCCGCTTACTAATGGTGCTTCCATAATATTTTCCTCTTTTGTTATTAATGTTCCCTCTTCATTTGAAAAGCTTGTTCGTGTTACTAAATTTACATTTAACTTTTTTGCCATCTCGACTGAACGGTTTTGTAGTACTTTTGCACCTAAAGATGCTAACTCTAACATCTCATCATAAGAGATTTTATCAAGTTTTTTTGCTTTTGGTTCTATTCGTGGATCGGTAGTATATATACCACTCACATCAGTATATATCTCACAAAGGTCAGCTTTTAATGCCCCCGCAATAGCTACAGCAGAGAGGTCACTCCCACCGCGACCGAGTGTTGTAACATCCCCTGCTTCATTAACACCCTGAAAACCAGCAACTACAATAATTTTTCCTGACTTTACTGCATTTTGCATAACTTCTGGATCTATTCGTTCTATACGAGCTTTTGTATGGTTTACATCCGTTACTATACCAGCTTTTCTACCTGTCATCGCTGTTGCATCATGTCCCATCTCTTGGAGAGCAATAGCAAGAAGTGAAGCTGTTACCCGCTCACCTGCACTGAGTAACATGTCCATCTCTGCTGCTGCAGGATGTGAAGAAAAATGTTCTGCATAGCCCACAAGCTTGTTAGTCTCTCCGCTCATTGCCGATACAACTACAATAACATCATTACCCTCTTTTTTTGTAGCACTCACACGCGAAGCTACATTTCCTATGCGATCAAGGTCACCTACACTCGTTCCACCAAATTTTTGAACTATTAACATTTATAAGAGTCCCTCACTTTTAAAATAATTTATTACTTTCTCATACACAGGTTTTTTAAAATGTGCAGTATGATTTAAAATCTCATCACTACTCACAAATTTATGCTCACTAAACTCAGGGTGCATCGTATCTAAGTTGATTTTTGCATCCTTACTAAGCTTCATTAAATAGTATCTCTGCGTTTGTCCCTTATAGGGCTTCATCTTATTTGCTATCTTCGTTGGAAAATCATAAGAGATCCACTCTGGATACTCTGCAATAAGCTCTGCATCCTTTGTTCCTATCTCTTCTTCCATCTCACGATAAAGTGCTTCTTGTACCTCTTCACCCTTGTCAATCCCACCCTGAGGAAACTGCCAAATATCAGCTAAATCATTGCGCTGGGCAATAAAAATTTCTTTTACTTTTGGATAGTTGGATGAAACGATAATCATCGCCACATTTGGACGATACTCATTTTTTATATTCATATTTGAACCTGTATTATAATTACCGCGATTATACAAAAGAAGTGATTAAAACAAGATAATTTATGTAAGAAGTCTATTTTAGATATAATTAAATCAAACAAGGAGTAACTTTATGCAAAGTAATGAGACACAAGATTATTCTAATGCAATGATTGAAGCATTTATAGATAAACCTGAAAAAACACTTCTGGTATCAGATGGCATTTTCAAGATTTAATGTTAATGGCATTGATAAGCCAACTTGCACATTGGAGTTGGTGGGGATTTTTTGGTGGTTTTTATTTTTACTTTATCGCAAAGCTTATATCCCAGCACTCATTCTTTTTATTGCACACAAGTTGGTTATACTTCGCACTATGTTATTATATATTCACATTCCATTTTGCGATTCTAAGTGTTCTTACTGTGCTTTTAACTCTTATGTTGACAAGTTTCACCTAAAAGAAAAGTATATGTCAGCCCTTTTTGTTCAACTCAAACATGAGCTTAAACGTTTTGATGCAACAAAAGAGTCTATTGAGACTATATTTATCGGTGGAGGAACTCCTTCTACTGTTGCCCCTGAGCTTTACAAAGAGATATTTACTCATCTTAAACCTTATCTCAAAAAAGATATTGAGATTACAAGTGAAGCAAATCCTAATAGTGCCACATACGAATGGCTTGAGGGAATGTATGGGCTTGGTGTAAACCGCATCAGTTTTGGAGTACAGAGTTTTAATGAAAAAAAACTCAAACTTCTAAACCGAGCGCACTCCCCTCAAATGGCAATAGATGCTATAAACAATGCAAAAACCATAGGCTTTGAGAACCTCTCTCTTGATTTGATTTATGCAACCTTAGGCGATACAAAAGAACTCATCCAGTACGATATAGACACTGCAGTTTAGTCTCCCTATAAATCATATCAGTGCCTATGCTTTAACTATAGAAGAGGGAACGGCATTTGAGAATAGACCGCAGATGAGTAGCGAGCAGTTATCTCTTACTTCTTGGATATTTAGTGCTATTAAAGAGAGAGGGCTTCCTCAGTATGAGATAAGTAATTTTGGAAAATATCACTCATCACACAACTTAGGATACTGGAGATATAAAGATTATATGGGAGTTGGTGCTGGTGCTGTGGGTAAACGCGAGCTACTGCGTTTTTATCCAAATCCAGATATAGAAGAGTACATAAAAAATCCGTGCATCACTATTAAAGAAGAACTCCTTACACTAGAAGATAAAAGAATAGAGCAGTTTTTTTTAGGTATGCGTTCATGTATTGGTATTGAGACTGATTTATTGAGCTCAAAAGAGAAAATACAAGCAGATATACTTGTCCAAGAGAAAAAATTAGACTTAATAGATAATGTACTTTACAATAAAGATTATCTACTAGCAGATGAAATAACACTCTTTTTGACTGCATAATCACTCTTTAATCATTCTTTTGCTAAAATCCACATAATTAAAATAATAAGAGGTTTACTATGTTTGGTATGGGTTTCACCGAAATACTTATAATTGCTGTTATTGCCATACTCTTTTTGGGTCCAGATAAACTTCCTGGTGCTATGGTTGATATAGCAAAATTTTTTAAAAGTGCTAAAGATGCTATAGGTAGTGTTAAAGACTCTCTTGAAGAAGAGCTAAATGTCAGTGACATTAAAAAAGAAGCACTAGAGTACAAAGCAAAACTTGACTCTGCAAGCTCAAAACTAAGTGAAATAACAGATGTGAAAACTCAAGTTGGCTCTCAGATTAGCTCAATTCTTGATGATGAAGAAGAAGTATCTAAAGCTCCAGAGAATGCAGCACCTAAAGTTTCTCAAAAAGTAACCTTTAAAAAGAAAAATAAAAAAGAAGAAAATACCGATGTTTGATGAACTCCGTCCCCACCTAGTAGAACTTAGAAAAAGACTTGCTATCTCAGCAGGAAGCCTCATAGTTATGTTTTTTGTTATGTTTTACTTTCATGAACCAATACTCAACTGGATGGTTGAACCACTAAACACTGCCCTTATTGAAGTTGGTAAAAAATCTGTTCATGCTGCAGATGGAATGATCACCACTTCTCAAGTTGGTGGTGCTTTTTTTGTAGCCATTAAGGTTGCATTCTTTGCCGCTATTATGGGTGCTTTACCGATAATACTTGCACAAATTTGGATGTTTATAGCCCCTGGTCTCTATGCAAATGAGAAAAAAATGATTATTCCTTTTGTTGTTGGTGGGACTGTAATGTTTGCGAGTGGTGTCCTTTTTGCCTACTATGTAGTAACACCTTTTGGATTTGACTTTCTTATTACTTTTGGTAGTTTTAAATTCACTCCACTCATCAACATTGAAGATTATGTTGGCTTTTTTACCAAAATTATGTTTGGATTTGGTTTAGCATTTCAGCTTCCTGTTTTTGCATACTTTTAGCACTACTAGGACTTGTAAATGATAAACAGATGATAGCATTTTTCAAATATGCTATCGTTATTATTTTTATTGTCGCAGCACTTCTTACTCCGCCTGATGTCCTTACTCAGATGCTTATGGCTGGTCCTTTAATCATTCTATATGGTCTCTCTATTTTAATAGTTAAAATGGTAAATCCTGCTGAGGATGAAGATGATGAAGACGAAGATGAAGAAGAAGAGAGTGCAACAGTTCAAATAGAAGATCACAAGTAAGTAGCTATGTCGCAAAACAAAGACTTACTTACACAAAGCTATGATTTCACTCTTCCACAGGAGCTTATAGCAACCCACCCAGCATCTCCAAGAGACCATGCTAAACTTTTAGTATATGATAGAAAAACAGATACTATTACACATACACACTTTTATGACTTTGAAAAATATATACCAAAAGAGTGTGCCCTAATATTTAATGATACTAAAGTCATTAAAGCGAGACTTTATGGGAAAAAACCAAGTGGTGGGAAGATAGAACTACTTATTAACCGTGCCATTAATGCTCATGATGTTAATGTCTATATTCGTGGAAAAGTTAAAATAGATAGTGAAATATTTTTTGATGAAGAGTTGATAGCTAAGGTTGTGCAACTACATGAAGATGGTAGCCGAATTGTTAACTTTTATCAAAACACTACTTTACTGCGTTTTGAAGACTTACTCCCCATCATAGATAACATCGGTCATGTTCCCTCTCCCTCCATATATCCAAAGAGAAGATAATAAAAGTGATGAAGATGAGTACCAAACTGTCTTTGCAAAAGAGGAAGGTGCGGTTGCTGCACCAACTGCATCACTTCACTTCACAAAAGAACAACACGATAGAGTTTGTAAAAATTTCCAGCACGCTTATGTCACACTGCATGTAGGAAGTGGTACTTTTAAACCTGTTGATGCAACAGTAATTACTGATCATCCAATGCACTCAGAGTATTACAATATCTCAAATACAGCAAAAGATATACTTGATTCTACAACACCTATTCTAAGCATAGGAACAACTTCAACAAGAACTATTGAGTTTTACGACAAACATGGAAAAGTACAAAGAGGCGAAGCAAATCTTTTTCTACATCCAAATAACAAACCAAGTAGAGTAAATCACCTACTCACAAACTTTCACCTACCAAAATCAACCCTACTTATGTTAGTAGCATCTTTTATAGGCTTAGAAAAAACACAAGAGTTATATGCCGAGGCAATAAAAGAGAAGTACCGTTTTTACTCATATGGCGATGCTATGTTACTTCTATTCAACTAATGCTACAGACTATCAAAGAGCAACACTCACACTTACACTTTAGTGACAGTGGTGTCGGCATTTAGTGCCAGAAGCCCCTTATAGTCGCAGGGAAAAGATTTGTCCCTACAACCCCCTAAAGCTATAAAAAAGGGGCTTTTTTAAGAAAAACTCGTAATATCAATTATCAATTGATACTCCAATCTACTTATATTAACTTACATATACCATCTACTATCTCTATCTCTCCACTAAGTTCAGCTTCAAATACTCGACTAGGAAATTTTTGAAGTGTTTCATCATAACTTGGGTTTGTTTTACAAAACTCTAAAAAGTCATCACTCTTTTGTTCATTTTTTTCTTTCACACCAGTAAATTCTCTTACAAAAACATCTATGTCATAAATCGCTCTTGCTTTACCTTCTAAAAGTAAGTTGTTTGTCGCTTCACTCTCCCCTATTCTATGAGAAAGAACATAGATTTCTTTACCCATCTTAAGTGCATACTCTACACTGCGCATACTCCCAGAGTTTAAATCAGCATAAGTCACAATAAGTACATCCCCAAGAGCAACTACAAGTTCATTTCTTAGTACAAAGTTATATCGAGTTGATGGAGAATTTTCTTTAAACTGACTCAAGACTAGACCTTGCGTTTCCATTGCTTCAATAAGATTTTTATTTATAGCAGGATAGCGTTTATCAAGCCCTGTTGCTGCCACCATAATAGTATTTTTTGCACCAGCTGATTTATGTGCAACAGCATCTACTCCAATTGCACCGCCACTTACTACACAGAGACCATTTAGTGAGAGTTTTCTTGCTAACTCTTGTGTTTTTATCTCGAGCATATTGGTTTGGTTTTCTGCTTCCAATTATAGATATTTTTCTCTTTTTAAGTAAGTCGGTATTGCCTATAAAAAAGAGCTCTTTTGGATACTTTTTCATAGAGTCAAGTTCGTTTATATGAAAATCTACACTCTCTATCATCATAAATTAGAGTCTATTAATATAGACTAACTCCACATCTTTAAGTAGCTCTTTTGACTCATAAAGTGCTTGAATTGTATTTTTATGCGGATGACCTATAGCTATAGCCGTACCATGACTTTTTGCAACTTTTATTGCCTTTTTAATCTGTTGTAGTACATAAGCTTTATCCATATGATGATCTAAGAAAACATCGCGTGCTACATATTTTAGTCCAAAGTTTTTAAGAACCTTTGGTGCTTTTGTTTGTGCTGTAGTTCTACTATCTATAAAGTATATATCATTTGCCTTAAGTGCAAAGATAAGCCTATTCATTGCCACTTCATTTGAAGTAAATTTACTTCCAGTATGATTATTTATATAGTTTACTTTTGGAAAAAGTTTTTTTATCTCTTTAATTCTTGCTGATATTTTACTCTGTTTATCATGAATACGAAGAGTATTTGGTTCTTCAGCACTCCAGTTTTGTGCTTCCATTGGTAGATGCACCATATAATATTTTTCTTTCTTTGCAAGTGCTGGTGTATTTGGTCTTGCTTTACTTGGAGGTAGAAAAGACATAGTAAGAGGAAGTCGTAAACTTTTTATAGCCGCTACTTGAGACTTTGTTCCTACATCATCTATTATTATCGCTAAACGTGCTTTATGCGAAATTATAATTTTTTTTCTTTGTGCCATTTTTGGTACTTTATCTAAAGAACTACCATCAATCTCATGCGAGGCTGAAATATACTGTTTTGTCTCTTTTTTAAGCACATTTTTAAGGCGACTATTAACACTTTGTTCTTTTTTAACTAGGCTTTTTTCCAGTTTAGTTAAAAGTTCTTTTTGTTTATTATTTTGTTCACTATAAGCTTTTTGTGCTTTGACTTTCCCATCAGAGAAACCTATATAATAACCAACTAAAAGTGCACTCAGGACAAGTGCAATTAAAGCTAAAGTCCATGCTATATATGTAAGTATCTTGTTATTAATCTGTTTTGCTTGACTCTTTTTTCGTTTTGCCATTTGTCTCTATTCTTTATGTTATTTTATGAAACTATACCCTCTTAAATATTAATATGTAATTTTATTGCAAAATGCCATAAAATTCAATAAATTTCGTAATAACACTTTAAGCCATTTTTATGTATAATTTCAGTTCCTTTCTCTTTGTAATCTCTTAATACAAGATATTATATGTCAGAGCAATTGTGCTTAAAGCCGAGGGGGAAACATACGCCATAACGGCAAATACCAAGAGGAGATCATACTATATGAGAAACTACGAAAACTTAGTAATCGTAAAACCTACATTAACTGCAGAAGAAATTCAAGCAAGTCTTAAAACTATTGAAGAAACAATAACTTCAAACGGTGGTGAGATTATCGCTACAAGCCCAATGGGAATGAGAAAATTAGCTTATCCTATTGATAAAAACGAACGTGGTTTTTACCATGTTATCTATTCATCAATTGCTCCATCAGCAATTACTGAAATCGAAAGACGTTTTCGTATTAACGAAGACTTACTTCGTTTTGTAACTATTAAGTACGATACAAATCGTGAAATAGCTGCATTTAACGGTATGGTTGAAAAAGCTAAAAAAAGCAGCAGAAGCACCAGCTAAAGTTGAAACTCCTGTTGAAGAAGTTGAAACTCCAGCAGCAGAAGCTTCAACTGAAGCACCAGCAGTAGAGACAGAAGCTCCAGTAGCTACTGAAGCAGCAGCTGAGTAATAGTCTTAGACTAGAAAATTGAAGGAAAACTTATGTTCAATAAACTAATTTTAGTTGGCAATCTTACACGTGACATCGAGCTGAGATATACACAAAGCGGAACAGCAATAGCTAAAACAGCTATTGCTACTTCTAGAAAATTCACTAGTAATGGTGAAAAGAAAGAAGAAGTATGTTTTGTAGATGTAACATTTTTTTGGTAGAAGTGGCGAAGTAGCTAACCAATATCTTCGTAAAGGTAGTAAAATACTTGTTGAAGGTAGATTAAATTTTGAGCAATGGGTAGACCAAAATGGACAGAAACGTTCTAAGCACTCTGTAATAGCAGAGACTATGCAAATGCTCGACTCTAAAGGGGATAATCAAAGTGCAGGATATAATGCACCTTCAAATGCTCCTTCAGAGAGTGCTTCTCAAGGTGGCGATTACGAGTGCTCCAGCACAAGGTCAAGGTCAAAGTTACCAACAGCCTCAGCAACAGCAGTCGTACCAAAAACCAGCACAGCAACAAAGTTATAACAATAACCAAACTGCTCAGCAGCAAAGTCGTCAAATGCCTAGCCCAGACACTGTACCATCTTACGATATTAACGAAGATGAAATTCCATTTTAAAAAATAGATAACACAAAGGAAAAACCATGGCAGAAAAAAGAAAATACAAAAAAAGATATTGTAAGTACTGTGAAGCAAAAGTTGACTTCATGGATTATAAAGATGCAGGTTCACTGCGTTTTTCTCTTTCAGAGAGATATAAAATCATGCCAAGACGTTTAACAGGTAACTGTAAACGCCACCAAGACATGATTTCAATCGTAATTAAACGTGCTCGTGCAGCTGCACTAGTACCATATACTGTAACTCGTAAACAAGTTGTAGTAGCTCCATTCGAAAACCTTAGATAGGTTTTCTTTTACTCCCAATTCTTGGGAGTGCTTTTCTCACACCATTTAGGAATATTTTTTGCTATGTATTAGTAAAAAAGTGAAATAATGAAAAACACCCTATTTCTTCTCCTTCTATTCACCTCTCTATTTGCAAATAAATCTGACTACTCTATCATCGTAAAAAAACCATTTAATGCCGCTCTATTTGATATAACACAAGATTATGACAGAACACTTAGTAGCGTTGGATTTTCAAAAGACTACAAAAACAACTCCAAAACAGCACTCTCTTACAGTGACCCTTTTGATTACTTAGCGAGTATGTCACATAAGTTTGGCTCTCAAATGCATATCATCAAAGTAGATAAAACAGCCAAAATTCTTCTCTCTAAAGTCTCAAACCTTCCTAATTTCAATGAAGCAATAGCCGTAGTAAAAACCCCATCAAATGGTTATTTTGTTGGAGGATATACTCTTGATGGGTCTTTACTTATCCTTAAGCTTGATGCAAATGCAAATATACTTTACTCTAAGAGTTTTGGAACAAAAAATTATGACAGAATGAATAATCTGGTTTTGATGAGTGATGGTGGAGTACTAGCAGTTGGATCTTCCTTTACATCGCGTTCTACTAGTGATGATATGTTCAACACTGGACTTGGAAATAACGATATTTTTATTACTCGTTTTAACAAAAATGGACAAAAGCTATGGAGCAAAAAATACGGCACTATCTATGATGATAGAGGTATTGATGCTGTTGAGGCAAGAGATGGTTCTATTATTGTAGTTGGTACTACATCATATGAAAAAAGTAGAGATGTAAATATCATGCGTTTAACTGAAAATGGGAATAGAGTCTGGTTAAAACATTATCAAGAGAAAGAGAATGATGATAATACAGTTATACCAAAAAAAATCATTCGCCTTAGAGACAATAATTTTGTTCTAGTCCTCACACAGTATAATCATATGCAAAAAGAGCATATTCGCATCATTAAATTTGACCTTTATCAAAATATTTTGATTGATAAAGAGATATTTACTACTTATCCTAGTGAGATAAATGATATAAAAGAGTACTCAGATGGTAAGTTCATCGCAGTTGGTTATGTAAAAGACACATACAATACAGATGGTTTAGCAATGATTTTAGATTCAAACTTTATACTTTTAACACAAGAACACTATGGTCAAGAGAACTATGATGTTTTTAACGGTGTAACTATTATGCACAATTCACAAGCTGGAGTAGCTGGTGTTCATACAGACAACAGTTCTCAAGAGACAAATATGTGGATAACAAAACTAAATCGTGATGCTACAATGGCTCAAGTATCTATAAACGCAGATAGTTTTTATGAAAAATTACTTGAACTCTTCAAGAAGGAAATTACAGAAAAAAAGATAAAGATTAAAAAAGATTTGAGTATCAATATAACTGACCCTAAACTTTACTTTAAGGTAGGAGAATATAGACTTACAAAAGAGCAAAAAGAGTTTATCTCACAACTATCTTCTAAACTCATACCCTTTATGTATGCAAATAAGGAAGATATTTTAAGCTTAGAAATAAATGGTCACACCTCAAGTGAATGGGGAAAATTAGATTTTGCAGATACTTACTTAAACAATGAAAAGCTCTCACTTAACCGCTCATATGAAGTAGTAAATACTCTGTTTAAAACTCAAAGTAAGAAACAACAACTCTGGCTAACCAAAGTTCTCAGAGCCAGTGGATATAGTTCTGCAAAACCTATTAGCCACTCCAATATAGAGTCTAAAAAGAAGTCTAGAAGAGTAAATTTAAAAATAATACTTAAGGATATTTTATGAAAATTATAATTGTAGGTGGAATAGCTGCGGGCATGAGTGCAGCGGCAAAAGCGAGACGTGTAAATAGAGATGCAGAGGTAATTGTATATGAGATGGAAGATATTATCTCTTTTGGAGCTTGTGGTCTTCCTTACTATATCGGTGACTTCTTTAAAAATGAAAAGCGCATGATTGCGAGAACAGTAGAGCAAATGCAGGATGCTGGAGTCAATGTCCAAGTGAGACACCAAGTACTAAGTGTAGACCCAAAACTAAAATCCATCAGTGTAAAAAACCTCAATACTGAAGAAGTTTTTGAGCAGACATATGACAAGCTAATGATAGCTACTGGTGCAACAGTCATCCAACCTCCTTTTTCAAATATGCAAATTGATAATATTTTTAAACTCACAAAAATGCAAGATGGTCTTAGACTCAAAGAGAAACTAGCAAGTGAGGATATACAAAATATTACTATTATTGGTGCTGGTTTTATAGGTGTAGAAGTAGTAGAAGCTATGATACACTTAGGAAAAAGTGTACGTCTCATTCAACGAAGTTCTCGTGTATTTAATGGTATATTTGATGAAAAGATTACAGATTTAATGCAAGAAGAACTTCTTAGTAAGGGTGTTGAAGTCATATTAAACGAATCTGTTAGCTCATTTGTTGGGACAGATAAAGTACAAGCAGTAGTTACAGATAAACAAACATATAAGACAGACTTAGTTGTAGTAGCGACTGGGTTTAAGCCAAATACAGACTTTATAATAGATACTGGGATAGAGACCTTAAATAATGGAGCAATTATAGTCAATAAAAAAGGTGAGACAAGTATAAAAGATATTTACAGTGCAGGAGATTGTGCCACTGTTCCCCACATGCTTACACATGAAAATGTTTATATTCCTTTAGCAACAGGAGCAAATAAACTCGGTCGTGTTGTTGGTGTAAATATTGCAGGCGGTGATGCGGAGTATATGGGCTCACTAGGTTCTGCTTGTGTAAAAGTTATGGACTATGAAGCTGCAACTACTGGTCTAAGCCAACCTAAGCCTCAAGATATGCAAACAAAGTATAGCACTGTGTTTATAAAAGATAAAAACTTTACAGGCTACTATCCTAATCAAGAAGATTTATATATAAAGCTAGTTTATGAGACACAGAGTAAAATTATCGTAGGCGGACAGACTCTAGGCAAAAATGGTGCAGCACTTCGTATTAATGTTATTGCTATGGCTATTAAAATGAAAATGACAACAAGTGAACTAGGGATGATGGACTTTTGTTATTCTCCACCGATTTCAAAAACATGGGATGCACTTAATGTAGTAGGGAATGTTGCGAAGTAAATTTTAGATTAAAGAGATAAAAAAGAGAAGATACCCGAAATAATTTCTCGGGTATTTTAAGAGCCTTAGCCCTAAAAAACTAGTTAAAGATTAACCACAAGATGGAACTTCACCATCAGATGCATATTTCCATACAAAGTCATAAAGATTGTTAATATCTTTCTCTTTCATTTTATCAATCTTCTTTACACCATGAGGACAGATGCTTTTCCACTCGTCTGTAAGTTTACCAGACTCTTTAATTCGAGCCCACTCTTGACGTGAATGTTTTGTTGCAAAAACTGCACCATTTTTAAGACCATCTTTTTTACAAACTTTTAGTTTTTTAAGATAGTATTTTTGACCTTTTTTTGCATCAGCCATTGCACTTGTAGTGAAAACTGATCCAGCTACCATAGCAGCTAGTAATAATGAAGTTGTTTTTTTCATTTAATTTCCTTTTCTTTTGATAAGTCTGTGATATACTACAATCTATTATATAAATAATAGATTAATCGTATATGTTAAGCGAATAAATCAAACTTATTTCTTTCTTTTGTTACGCCTGTCTATCTCTTGAAGACTCTCTAAACTCAAGTCGCGTTTTATCCTGCTTTAACTTTTTGTAAAGTTTAAACTTTGCCTGTTCTAATTCTTTTGCATCATAAGAAAACTCTTCTTGTAGTTTTTCATCTGATATATTTGCACTATCCATAGCAAATAATTTTAACTCTTTTTTTTGTAAGCTTGGCTTTTAAAATACCATAAAGTTCTTTATCTTCGACTATTAAGTCCATAGAGTCTAAAGCACAGCACTCCGCTAGTTTTTCTCTAAAACTGTTTTCTTTGTGGTATTGTCTCCACACAGTGTTTTCTAACATAATTAAATTTTCTCCAGTATTAAAGTTAAGTCTTTCTCTTTTATGATGATACTCGCTTCTTTTTCTAAAACAGGTCTAGCACAAAATGCTATTCGCGTGTTGGCATGTTTGAACATACTCAAGTCATTTGCACCATCACCACATACTAATGTCTCTTCTTCACTAACACCTAAGATTTTTTGCAGACGCACTAGCATATCACCTTTGGAGTGAGAAAACATCATCTCTCCACCTATAAGTCCAGTAAGCTTTCCATCTTTTTCGTGCAGTACATTTGAGAAGTCCGCATCAAACCCAAGTATATCTTTTGCATAACCTGTAGCACTTCTAAAGCCACCAGAAAAACAAATAACTGTCATCCCACGGCTTTTAAGTTCTGCTATAGTCTCTTTTGCACCTGGCATAAAGGGAAGATTTTGACTTATTTTCTCTACCACTGAGTAGTCAAGACCCTTGAGTAGTCCTACTCTTTGTTGAAGAGACTCAAAAAAAAATCAAGTCTTCCACTCATCGCTTCTTCAGTTATTTTTGCAACTTTTTCACCGATTCCTAACTCTTGTGCGAAGAAATCAATAGTCTCTCCGTCCATAAGTGTAGAATCAAAATCAAATACAGCTAGTTTTAGCATTAAATCTTCTCTCTTTTGTTATAATTGCATCATTATAACTAAAGAGGACTTTTATTTGTTTGATACTTTAATAGAAAAGTTAAATAATGATACATACATCACCTTAGAGACAACTCCAGGGCACTCCCCTCTTTTTGCTCCCACCTGTGAAAAAATAGCAGAGTTAGAACTTGATAAATATGTAGATGGATTTTCAACAACAGACAACCCCCTAGCAAAACTAAAATACAATGCACTTTTTGCAGCAAAAATGCTTCAAGATAGATTTAATAAACCTGTCATAGCAACAATGGCTATGCGCGATAGAAATAAAATAGCACTTCAATCTGACCTACTCGGTGCAAATGAAGTAGATATTCGTGCTATTTTAGCACTCACTGGCGACCCTGCAACCATGAGTGACCAACCACGAACTAAAGGTGTTTTTGAAGGCGATAGTACACTTTTACTTGACATCATCTCTGCGTTTAATGCAGGAATGGACTATGCAGGGAAAACCTTTGACCCATCAGCCTAAACATATTTCAGCCTTTGGCGTTGTGAATGCTTATGCAAAAAATCCTAAAACACTACAAAAAAAGATACAAAAGAAGATAAAACATGGAGCTATTGGAATCATCACTCAGCCCGTGTATGACTTAGAAAGTGCAAAAATTCTACTCGAGATGCGTGATAATGCAAATGCGGAGTGCTGTCCCGATAAGAAAAAAGCAGAACTTATTTTTGGAGTTTTTCCTATCACAAAGCTAAGAACTGCACAGTTTTTATCAGCACATGTTCCAGGAATAAATGTTCCTGACATCTGGTTAGAAAAGCTACGTATTGCTCATGAGAGAGGTGTAGAAGAAGAGTATAAAGTAGGTTTTGAACTTAGTAAAACTCTTTTTGATGACTTAAAAGCACTTCATCCAAAAATACACTTGATGACAGCAAACCAGTTTAATGTTGCAAAAGATATACTAATATAAATTAAAGGTAAAAAATGATTGATTTAAAACTACTACAAAAAGATTTTGAAGGTTTAAGTAAAAGTCTTATGAGAAAAGGGGTTAGTGAAACTCTTCTTAATGACTTAAAAGCAAAAAATGAAACTCTAAAAGTAGCTAAGGCTGCGTTTGAAGAGTTACAAGCTGCTCGAAATGCTATGAGTAAAGAGTTCGGCGTTTATAAACGCGAGGGCAAAGACATCAATGAACTAAAGAGAAGAATAGATGCTAATAATGTAAAAGTAGATGAAGCCCTAGAAGTCCAACGCCAAGCACAAACCACCCTAGAAACACTTGCTATGAGTGTTCCAAATATGCCTGATGACTCAGTTGTTGATGGTAAAGATGAAAGTGACAATGTAGAGATAAAAAAAGTCCTTACACCTAAAGAGTTTAGTTTTAAACCTAAGGAGCACTGGGAACTAGCAGAACAAAATGGCTGGATAGATTTTGAACGCGGTGTAAAACTTGCAACATCTCGTTTTTCAGTAAGTTTTGGAATGGGTGCGAGACTTGAGCGCGCACTCATTAACTTTATGCTTGATTTTAACCGTGAACGTGGCTTTGAGGAGGTAAGTGTCCCTGCTCTTGTAAATAGAACTGCACCTAGAGGGAACAGGACAACTTCCAAAGTTTGAAGATGACCTTTATAAGATAGAAGGACAAGAGCTTTTTCTCATCCCAACTGCAGAAGTTCCAGTGACAAATCTTTATGCAGATGAGATACTCACTGACAGATGAACTCCCTAAAAAGATGACTGCCTATACCTCATGTTTTAGAAAAGAAGCAGGTGCAGCAGGACGCGATACACGTGGGATGATAAGACAACATCAGTTTCACAAAGTAGAACTCGTAGCCATGACTACCCCACAGGAGAGTGAAAAAGTTTTTGATGAGATGGTAGCATGTGCATCAGATATATTAACAGCCCTAGAACTTCCTCACAGACTTGTAAATCTCTGTACAGGAGACCTCGGTTTTGGAGCAGCATACACAACAGACCTAGAAGTGTGGTTACCAGGTCAAGACCAATACCGTGAAATAAGTTCTATCTCAAACACAAGAGACTTCCAAGCAAGACGTGCGAAAATAAGATACAAAGATGGAAAGAAAATGTATTTGTAAACACACTAAACGGTAGTTCTCTTGCAGTTGGACGTACTTTAGTAGCTATTATGGAAAATAATCAAAATGAAGATGGAAGTATAGATATTCCTGAGGTTTTAAAACCTTATTTGGGGATGTAATTTCTTATTTTTAATTAAGTCTTAGATACTTGATTTATAATGATAGAGAACAAGCCACAGAGCTGTGGCTTGTAGAAGAAACTATTTGTCTTCTTCGCTTTGCATTAAAAAAGCTGTTTCGTTGAGTAGCTCATAAATTGTTGTCTTTTCTTTATCACTCAAAGATACACCTTCAAATAAATCCATGTTTCTCAAAACATCTAAAATACGCCCTTTAGCAGTAACATAAGCATTTTTTCCTTCAGGACTTAGTGCTTCTAACTTTATATGATTTTCTTTTGTCATGATATGACTCCTTTGTTAAGATTTTGTATTATACTCTAATTAAGCTTGACTAGAACAACTGATAGAAAGTTTTATCATAAATATGTTACACTTTAACAAATAATATGAAAGAGAAAAACATGTCAAGTATAGTATCTTTACTCAACAAACTCCCCATCAATATAGTAATTTATAGATATGTAAACAATGATTTTATATTTATTGATTTAAATAAGATGGCTGAAAAAACTGAAAAACTCACTAAAAGTGACATTATTGGAAAGCCTTTAACAAAAATATTTCCTAAGGTAAAGGAGTTTGGACTTTTTGAACTACTTGTAAAAGTTCATGATACTGGAGTTGAAGAGGAACTAGATATTAGTTTTTATGAAGATGAGCGAGTGAATAGTTGGAGACATAATACTGTTAATCGACTTGAAAATGGTGATATACTTGTTGCCTACACAGATATGAGAAGGCAAAAAGATGTAAAGCAAAACATTAGTGAAAGTAAAGAGTATCAAACATGCACTACTTAGCTGGGCACAAGTTAACTACAATAGACTCGATGAGGCATTAAGACAAGCTACTAAGTTATCAGCAGAGACATTAAAAGTAGATCGTTCTAGTGTATGGTTATTTAAGGATGATAACACTAAACTCGAATGTATTAGTATCTACTCTAGTAAAGAAAAAACCTACCCTAAAGGTGAAATACTAGAAATAGCTAAATACCCATCATATTTTAAATCTCTTGCTAAAGGTCTTCCCTTGGTTGTTCATGATACCCTGACTGATAAAGTTGCCTTAGAGTTTATGGATGATTATATAAAACCATTGAATATACACTCATTTTTAGATTATCCTATTATCTATGAGGGAAAGCTAGTTGGTTTAGTCTCTAATGAAAAAACAGAGACTAGGCGGGAGTGGACACAAGAAGACATCTCATTTTCGAGTGCAATTGCTAATAATGTCGCCTTGGCTTTAGAGATAGAGAAAAAAAATATTGCCCAAAATAGACTCCACTCTTTAGGTCTCATAGTCGATCAAAGCATAAATGAAATCTATATCTTTGATGCCAAAAGTTTATATTTTACCTACATGAACAATACTGCCCAAAAAAATATTGGCTATACATTTGAAGAGATTAAGGAGATTAGCCCTGTCGATATTAAACCTCAGTACAATAAAATCACATTTAAGAACTTTTTAAAACCTTTAATGGAAGATAAAAAAGAGTTTCTAATCATAGAGACTCTTCACCAGAGAAAAGATTTCACTACCTATCCAGTTGAGATACGACTCCAAAAAATGTATTTGGATGGTAAATACCAATTTGTTGCTATAGCACAAGATATTACGCAGAGAAAAGTAGCACTCCAACATTTAGAAGAGAGTGAAGAGAAGTTTAGAAATATTTCTAAAAATTCTTTACTAGGTATATTTATCTATCAAGAAAAATATGTTTATGTGAATGATGCCTTTGTAAATATGCTTGGATATTCCACTTCGGAGATATATAATTTAAAGCCATACGACATTATTGAAGAAACACTTCAAGAAGATATGAAAGAAATTGCCAAACGACGACTTAATGGAGAAGAGTTTCCAAAGTCCTATAGCGATATAAAAGTTTTAACAAAAAGTGGAAACATAAAAATTATGAGAGTTGCAACACAAACCATCAAGTACAAAGGTGGGTATGCTGGAATGGGTAGTTTCATTGATATAACTGATATTAAAAAGACAAAAAAAGAGTTAAAACTACTTGCACAAGCAATTGGGCAGATGGATGAGTTCGTGAAAATAACGGATAAAAATGGCACTATTACTTATGTAAATGAAGCATTAGTGGCACATTCTGGTTACAGAGCTATCGAGCTTATTGGGAATAATGTAAGTATCTTTAAATCAGGAAAACATGACAAAAAATTTTATGAAAACTTATGGGGAACAATTAAATCAGGAAAAGTATTTAGAAGTGTGATTACTAACAAGAAAAAGAATGGTTCGCTCTACTATGAAGAGACAACTATTACTCCTATAGTAAATAGCAAAGGAGATATAACAAACTTTGTTTCTACAAGTCAAGATACTACACAACGCATTAAGATGGAAGAGAAGATGAAGAAGCTAGCAACAAGGGATAGCCTCACTGGTATCTATAACAGATATAAAACAAACGAAGAGATAGACTCTGAGATAAGAAGAATGAAACGCCACCCTGCCTCTTTTGCCCTTCTTATGCTAGATATTGATCATTTTAAGTTAGTCAATGATACTTATGGGCATGATGCTGGGGATTATGTTTTAAAAGAACTTTGTAAGGTTGTTTTGAACAACATTCGAGAGAGTGATAAATTTGGAAGATGGGGTGGAGAAGAGTTTATGTTAGTTCTACCTCAAACAAATAAAGAAGAGTCAATAATAATAGCACAAAAGTTAAGACAGGCTATAGAATCTCATACATTTAAAGGTGTCTCCAAAATAACTACCAGTGTAGGAGTAACTACCTTTAATACAGGTGATACGAAAGAAAAACTACTCAAACGTGTTGATGATGCACTCTACAAGGCCAAAGAAGATGGACGAAATAGAGTACAGTTTTATTGATATAATAAAATCTTAAAATAAAGGATAAAATTATGTCAAATAAGATTGCTATTATCGGTGCTGGTCCTGCGGGTTTGATGGCGGCAGAGATTTTATCTGAGGCTGGATATTTTCCCATAGTATTTGATGCGATGCCCTCTGCTGGGCGAAAGTTTTTACGAGCAGGACGAGGTGGTTTAAACCTTACACATGCAGAGGAGTTTACTCTTTTTGCAAGCCGTTACTTTGAAGCCCAATCTTTTTTACAGCCTGCACTAGATATTTTTAGCCCTGATGATATGCAGTTATGGGCAAAAAATCTTGGATTTGAGACCTTTGTTGGCTCTTCTGGTAAAGTCTATCCACTTGATAAAAAAGCAGGACCCCTACTGCGAACTTGGCTACGAAAACTTAAAAACAGTGGTACTGAGTTTAAGATGAAACATAAGTGGCTTGGTTTTTCAAATGATATTTGGCAGTTTGAGACACCTGATGGGCTTTGTGAATACTCTTTTGACAGAGTGATTTTAGCGCTAGGAGGTGCTTCTTGGCCACAACTAGGTTCTACTGGTACTTGGGTAAAAGATACTAAAAGAGAAAGGAGTTAAAATAACTCCTCTCAAACCTGCAAATATGGGTTTTGATGTAAAATATTCAAATGTATTTAAAGAGAAATTTTCGGGTACTCCACTTAAAAATGTAGAACTTAGTTTTAGAGATATAAAAGGTGAACTTCACACTAAACTTGGAGAACTTTTAGTAAGTGAGTATGGGGTTGAGGGAAGTTTAATCTACACTCACTCAAAATTCCTCAGAGAACAACTCGACCGACACTCTCCATTTACAGTATATTTAGACCTATTCGCACATCGTAGCCAAAGTAAACTAGAGCAACAACTAAGTGCAAATAGAGGGAAACAGAGTTTAAGTGCTTTTTGGAAGCGCATAGGAATTAGTGGTGTTAAGGCTTCTCTTCTTAGAGAAGTTTTAGATAAGGAGTTATTAACTCAAGCAGATTTAGTAGCTAGGACACTGAAACATTTTCCCTTAAAACTAGAAGCTTATCAAGGTATAGAAGGAGGCGATTAGTACGGCTGGAGGTTTAGCTTTGGAGAACTTAGACAAAAACCTAATGCTAAAAGAGTTTCCTAATGTGTTTTGTGTTGGAGAGATGCTAGACTGGGAAGCTCCTACAGGAGGCTACCTTTTAACAGGTGTTATGGGGCAAGGCAAACAAGCAGCCCTTGGAGTTATAAAATCTCTTCAATAGTATAACACTCTTTCTCACTCTTCTCAAACACCCAGCGTTTAGTGCTAAGGTTTTGTAAAAAGGCCTTATCGTGAGTGATGAAAACCAATGCTCCTCCATACTCCGCCAATGCACTCTCCAAAGACTCAATAGAGTCCAAATCCATATGGTTTGTAGGCTCATCTAAGATAATAAGGGAGGGTTGTTTTAAAAGTCCTTGAGCTATGAGTAACTTTCTTACCTCCCCTGGACTAGGAACTGTGCTTGATAGTAAGGCTTTAGCATCTGAACCGAGTCTCTGAATAAGTGTAAAGAGTTCACCCTTCTCTTTACTGTTAAGTTCACTGATGTTTTTAAAAAGTTGTGCTGCCTCTGAGTCGGTAATTTCTTGAGGTATATATAAATACTCATGCTCAAAGTTTGTTTTTTTTATAAAGTAGTTGATAAAACTACTCTTTCCCACACCATTTTCTCCACTAATTCCTACTTTTTCACCTACATCTATTGAGAGTCTGGGAAACCTAAGTATTGTAGTCTCAAAAAGTGAAATAGTAGAGGACTCAAGGGCTATAGGAAAATGATGTTTAGCTATTATTCCCTCAAAACTGATACCTGTTTCGTACTCTTTAGTGACTTTACCCATTTTTTCAGATAGTTGTCGCTGTTTAGTTTGAGTTCGCTGGAGGTTCTTTCCATCATTTTTATCTTTACCTGTTAATATAGCTCCATTAATCTTCTCTTTTAGCGAACTATCAAATTTTCCCACATTTTTTTTTGAAAACCTTTTTTTGCTCAGTGCCACCTGCTCTCTTTGGGACTCAATTAGCCTTCCTAGTTTTTTCATCTCATGTTCTTGTTCATTTACTTGCTTTTTCTCATGTGAAACTCTCTGCTCATAAGCCTCTGTTGCCAAAGAAAATTTTGTTCTATACTTGAAAAGTTCACCTGATTTTATCATGATGGTCTGCTCTGAGAGTTCGTCAAGTAGGACTCTATCATGACTCACCAAAATACCGATACCTTTATAACTTTTAAGGGCTTGGCTTACAATACTCTGGGATTGTGCATCAAGATGATTTGTCGGCTCATCTACCATAAGTACATCACTGTTACTTGCGAGTGCAACTGCCAACTGCAGACGTTTACGCTCCCCATGACTTAAGACATCCCATGCGCCTAACCAAGAGTCTTGAACCTTTAATAGGTCTCGTATTTTAAAGGCTTCTTTAGTATATGTGTACATAAACTCTTCAAGTTCAGGAGGCTCAAACTCTGTACTCTGCGAGCAATAAACAACAAGCTCATTACCTGTAATCATACCTTTTTCACTTAAAAGTTCTTTTGAAATCAACTTCAAAAGTGTACTTTTACCTGAACCATTCACACCAGTCACAGCACTCCACCCCTCTTCTATGTCACAATTTATATCCTTAAAAATGGGCTCTACAGCACTAGCATACTTATACGATAAGTCTCTTATTTTTATACTTTTTATAACGAGCCATCCTTTTTAGGTATTATATCGCTAAAATATACTTTATAAGAAAAATTTCTAAAAGATTTGATACAATTCCACCAATGAAATCATCAAGGATAATTATAAATGACAAAAATTAAAAACCGATGGCTCATGGTACTCGGTGCTATGGCTATACATATGTCTATAGGTTCTGTATATGCATGGAGTGTGTATGTAAACCCTATACAATCTGCTATGAATTGGACACTAACTGATGTTACTATTACATTTTCAATAGCAATCTTTTTTCTAGGTCTCTCAGCCGCACTTATGGGGAAGTTTGTTGAGAGAAAAGGACCTAGAGTTGCAGCAACACTTGCCGCTGTTTTGTTTGGATTAGGGACTATAGGTTCAGGGCTAGCTATTGATATTGAGTCAAAACTACTGCTCTATCTTACTTATGGAGTTTTAGGGGGAACAGGGCTTGGCATAGGTTATCTCTCGCCTGTTTCTATGCTTGTAAAATGGTTTCCAGATCGCCGAGGGATGGCAACAGGACTCGCTATTATGGGCTTTGGTTTTGCAAGTGCTATTTCCGGTCCAGCCATTAAAGTGCTTATTGATTTAGAGGGTATTCCTGCTACATTTTACATCTTAGGTTCTATCTATTTTCTTATTATGTTTAGTGCGGCACAGTACCTCTCAAATCCACCAGAGGGCTATATGCCAGAGGGATTAAGTGATGCAATTCGTGCGGGTAAAAAGAAGATAAAAGATGACTTAGTAAATATCACACGAGATGAAGCTATTAAAACAGGTCGTTTTTATGGACTTATGGATTATGCTTTTTATCAATGTTACTTGTGGAATTGCTATTATCTCTGTAGCCTCTCCTCTTATGCAAGAAGTTATTGGTATCTCTGCATTAGCCGCTGCTTCAGCAGTTGGACTTATGGGAATTTTCAATGGTGCAGGTAGAATTATCTGGGCAAGTATTTCTGATTATCTTACTCGACCTATTGTTTTTGTGCTTTTCTTTGTTACACAGATTATCGCTTTTTATTTTCTTACAACAGTTACAAGCATACTTATTTTTCAAGTACTTATTTATTATATTATGATGTGTTATGGTGGAGCTTTTGCTTCTATTCCTGCATATATAGGTGATATTTTTGGTACTAAAGAGTTAGGTGCTATTCACGGGTACATCTTAACAGCATGGGCATTAGCGGGGCTTGCTGGTCCTATTATCATCGCTTATGTCAAAGATACGACTGGTAGCTATACAGATACACTTTATGTTTTTGTTGCTCTTTTCTTTGTCGCACTCATCACTTCTATCTGGATGCTTTCAAACATCCAGAAGATTAAAACTCTTCATCTTAACTGATGTTACTGACTATAAGAGTAAAACCCTTATAGTCAGGTGTACAGCTTGTAATGAGAGTAGTACTTAAGTAACGCTCACCTGTGTCACAAAGGATGGTAACTATTATCTTACCTCTGTTCTCAGGTCTTTGAGCTATCTGTTTTGCTACAAATACATTTGCACCAGAGGAAATTCCGACAAGTAGACCCTCTGTGCTTGCTAACTCTTTAGCCGTTGCAAAAGCATCTGCTTCATCTATTTTTATTATCTCATCTATTACTGTAGTATTTAAAACGCCAGGAATCATTCCTGCCCCAATACCTTGTATCTTATGTGGACCTGCTTTTTCTCCAGATATGACAGCAGAACCTGAAGGCTCAACTGCGATTATTTGAATGTTTGGATTATGCTCTTTTAGAACTTCTCCTATACCTGTTAGTGAACCACCTGTTCCCACTGCTGAAATTAAAATATCTATTTTACCATCAGTATCTTTTAAAATTTCTAATGCAGTAGTTTTTCGATGTACCTCAGGGTTTGCAGGGATTATTAAACTGTTGAGGCATAAAACTTTGGGGCATCTGGGCATCTAACTCAGCCGCTTTATCGATAGCCCCTTTCATACCCAAAGCAGCAGGTGTAAGAACTATCTCTGCACCTAAAGCTTTGAGAAGTTGTCTTCTCTCCAAACTCATAGACTCAGGCATAGTCAGTGTAAGTTTTAAGCCCTTTGCTGCACATACCATTGCTAAACCTATCCCTGTATTTCCACTTGTTGGTTCTATTATCATCGTTTCTATGTCGATGAGTTTATCTTTTAGTGCTGCATCTATCATAGCTAAAGCGATTCTATCCTTAACAGAACTAGACGGGTTCATAAACTCACACTTACCCAAAATAGTACTCTGTGTTTCATCTGAAAATTTATTTATTCTCACTAATGGAGTATTTCCGATTAAATCAGTTACATCATTTGCAATATTCATTTTCTTATCCTTTTTTTTATTTAATCATAATCTAATAGATTTTAAGTTTAATGTCAAGTAAACATAGCGATTAACTATAGTATTAATGAATTAAGTAAATTGTTGATATACTTCCTTAAAAAGAATTTGATGGCATCAGGTCAGTACAAAATAAGGACACCAAAAATATGAACCTCTTATCAAAAGATGCTAGCTTAGAAGAGTCACTTTCTCGTATGAAAGCGACACTAGAAGATGTAGGCTGTGAGACTAAGTTTTCACAAGAAAAGCACCCTCTCTCAAACTGTTTTTCTGTAAACCTTGCTTCAGTTGAAGCACCTAGACATATCTACTCAAACGGTAAGGGAATTATATCTGATGCTTCTATTGCTAGTGCCTTAGGTGAGTACATCGAAAGACTACAGACAAATAATTTTTTTATAGATTTTCATTTGCCAAACAGAAAATACTATCCCGATGAAGTCGCATTTGAGTTTGAGGAGGAGTACTTAAACACAGAGCTTCAAGCTATTTATAACCCTGACTCAAGACTAGATGATGAAGATTTTGTTGATTTTAATAGTGACTATGAAGATAAAATAGTCGCCCTCCCCTTCATTAAACGCAGTGATGGTAAAAAAACATATATTCCTCTGAATATTTTAAGTAATCTCTATGTTAGTAATGGTTTAGCTACAGGAAACACTCCACAAGAGGCACAGGTTCAAGCTCTTAGTGAAATATTTGAACGCTTCGCAAAAATACAAATCATAAAAAATGGCTATTCATTGCCAAAGTTTCCTGATGGTGTTATTAAGTCATTTCCTAGAGTCTATAAAGATGTTCAAGAGTTACGGGACTTAGGCTATATTGTCGAAGTTTTAGATGCTTCTTTGGGCGGAGTTTTTCCAGTGACTGCTATCTCTTTTATTAACCCAAAAACTTCTACACTTTTTGTCTCTTTTGGCGCACATCCTATACTTGAAGTCTCACTAGAGAGAACGATGACAGAGCTTATGCAGGGACGCTCACTTGAAAACTTAGATAGTTTTGAAGTGCCTACTTTTGATATGAGTTTAGTCTCTGACTCTTTTAACCTCGAAGCACATTTTATAGACTCAAATGGCAAGCTTGGATTTAGCTTTTTAAGTGCAAAAAAGAGTTTTGAGTATGCCCCTTGGGTTTATGATGGAGACTCCACACAACAAGAACATACCTATCTCATAGGTATTTTAGAGAGTATGGGAAAAGAGTCTTATCTTAGAGAGTACAACTATCTCGGCTTTTACTCTTGCCAAATGATAGTTCCTACTATCTCTGAAGTCTATCCAATAGATGACTTAATGTATAACAATAAAAACAACGGTAAACGCATCCGTGATATGGTTTTAAACTTTAAAGAGTATAGCCCTGATGAGATTATGCTAGAGATAGAACAACTTGAAGAAAACTTAAATATGGAAAAATATATCGGTGTTATCTTCAATGAAAACTTCTCTATGAGAGAGTTCAAGGCACAGGTTTTATTTTCAATGGGAGAGGTTGAAGAGGCTCTTGAGCTTTTAGAATTTGGTCACTACAGACTAGGTCTTATCATAGTAGAACTTGTCAAAATGGAAGAGTCAGAACTTGATTTTAGTGACTATGAAGAGGCTCTTTATAATATTTACGGACAAGAAAACATCCAAAAAGCACTTCGTGTTTTAGATGGGGATGAGTTACTTATAGATATATCTCTTCATAAAGACTACTCTAAATATGCTTGAGATGTATGATAGACTAGAGATAAAAAAGAACAAATGAAAAAAGAAGTAAATTTACACATTAAACCTGAGTATATAGAAAAGTATAAAAATGGCTACCCTCTTCTCTCTAAAGAGTCTATTGCAGACCTAAATTCTCTTCCTCAAGAGGGCACTATCCTAAATCTTGTTGATAATAAAAATAGATTTATTGCCAAAGCATATTATGGAATTCAAAATAAAGGTTATGGCTGGGTTTTAAGTGAGAGTAAAGAAGATGAGATAGATGTAGCATTTTTTACTAAAAAAATAAAAATGGCACTTGAGTATAGAGCAGAGTTTTTTAAAGATAAAAGTACTACTGCGTTTAGAGTTGTAAACGGAGAAGGTGATGGTCTCGGTGGTGTAACAATCGACTATTTTGATGGATTTTATATGCTAACTTGGTACTCTCTTGGTATATATGAGTTAAAAGACCTCATCATAGAAGCACTTAAATCCTCAGTAGAGTACAAAGGGATTTATCAAAAAAAACGTTTTGATGGCAAAGGGAAGTACCTTGATGATAAAAATGATTTTCTTTTTGGAGAGGAGGCTAATGCCCCTATACTTGTAAAAGAAAATGGTGTTAATTTTGCAGTTTATTTAGATGATGGGGCTATGGTTGGTGTCTTTTTAGATCAAAGGGATGTCAGAAAAGCCTTGCGAGAGAGGTATGCCAAAGATAAAACAGTTCTTAATACTTTCTCATACACTGGGGCTTTCTCGGTTTTTGCTGCTCTTGGTGGAGCTAAAGGGACTACAAGTGTAGACTTAGCCAAACGCAGCCTTGCTAAAACGCAGGAGCAGTTTCGTGTAAACGCAGTTGATTTGGCTCAGCAAAATATTATCGTTGAAGATGTCTTTAATTACTTTAAATATGCAGTGCGTAAAAAACTTCTCTTTGATATGGTTGTAGTTGACCCACCTAGTTTTGCAAGAAGTAAAAAGCATACCTTTAGTGCAAGTAAAGATTATGTAAACCTTCTAAAAGAAGTCATACAGATAACTAAAAAAATGGAGTTATCGTAGCTTCTACCAACTCTGCAAATTTTAGTATGATGAGCTTTGGGGACTTTATAAATAAAGCATTTAAAGAGTTAAAGGGAAAGTATAAGATTTTAGAGAGATATACTCTTCCTAAAGACTTTAGAGTATCAGAGAAGTTTAAAGAGGGAAATTATCTCAAAGTTGTTTTTATTAGAAAAATTGCTTGATTTTAAGTATAACTCATATACAATGTAGATGAACTACAAACTCAACGAAGGAGAGATTATGTCAAAAGGTAAAGATTCAAAAAAAGCTGTTAAAAAAGCACCTGCAAAAACTTTAAAAGAAAAACGTAATGATAAAAAAGCGAAAAAAGAGTCATAAGTAGAATTAGGCAGATAAAACTGCCTACTTTCTAGAACTTAAGCACAACCACAACCCGTACCACAACTCTCAGCACCACTCGTAGCCTCAAGAGTCCAATCATCAGTAGATTCACAACCCACATCACAAGTCACACCAGTACTACATCCTGAAACACTCGTTGCATTCTGAGCAACTCTGATTACAAAGGTATTTCCCTCTGCGATTTGTGCCTCAAATGTATGTCTAGAGCAGAACTCATCATTCATAAGTTCTGCTACGATATTTGCATATTGATATGCTTCTTGCTGCGTTTTAAATGTATTGTTATTTGTGTATTCACTTTTTTTAAAGCAACTACACTCTTCTTCCATTATTACTGTAAACATAAAATTTCCTTTTTTTGTAAATAATTATGCAATTATACTATCACAGTTGTGAAAGTAATGGCTTTAGGAAAAAGTAGTTACAGGGTCACAGGCAAGTAAAAGCTCATATCAAAAGTTTCATCCTTACTTAGATGGTGGTGTTTTTTGTAGATAGCATAAGGAGGACGGATAGTGGTAACATAGTCACTTTTTGGTAACCACTCGTGATAAACCCAGTTAATAAACTTCAGTATATCTCCGCGTTTACCTTGCAAGTCAAACTTAGCATAAACACCCCCAGAGATATATAACTGAGGCAGGACAGTTGTATCTATACTTTTTTTACCCTCTTTTAATGAAACACAGGCAACATGCTGACACTCACTAAGCGGTGTAACTGCAGGATTATCATGAAATAGTGAGATATAGGTATGCTCCTCTATGTCCGAAGACAAAATCCATACCTGAAGTTTTTGCCAAGTACTACGGATGTTTTCCTCATAGCCATAATGACGGATATAGTATGCATATATATCTGGCATTTTTTCAAAAGTAGGGTTTATCTCTTCAAAAGATGCATCAGAGCCACTTGCGTTTGGTGAAGATACTATAAGGTTTTGAGAGTATTTTTTATCTCCACCCTTGCGCCACTCTTTAGGTGTCATTAAAAAACGCTGTTTAAATGCTCTTATAAATGAAGTTTGAGCACTATATCCACATGCAAGCGCGATAGTAGATATGTTCGCATTTGTATTTGTAAGTAGAAGAGTTGATGCTTTTTGCAAACGGATAGATTTAACAGTCTCATAAATATTTCGTCCAAAAGTCTCTTTAAATATCTTATGCATATGAAATTTACTAATTTTAAACACTTCAGCTAATTCATCTAAATTTATCTCTGTATCTATATGCTTATATATGTAGTGCATGAGGTTATTGGAGATACTTGTTCTCTTCTCAATGGTCTCTTTTTTCATTAATTCACAACTTTGGCTAATTTTTTACTCAATAAAAGATAATTATCATAACAAGAATAGTATAGAGTAAGACAAAAAAACACCCTATAATTCTCACCAGACTTATCAAATGCAATCTGAGTGCGCATAAGAATTATGCTTTGGTAATCTTAAGTTAGACACATAAAAAGGATTCATAACAACAATGTGCAAAGCAAACAGATTACAGTAGCGAACTTTGTTTGGTGATGGTATCGGTCCAGAAATTATGGATGCGAGTCTTAGAGTACTTGATGCTGCTGGTGCAGATGTAGAGTGGGAACATATCGAAGTTGGTGAAAAAGTTTACCTTGCTGGTAATACTTCTGGTATCGCTGAGGAAGCTTGGGCTTCAATTAAGAAAAACAAAGTTCTTTTTAAAGCACCTATTACAACACCTCAAGGTGGTGGATATAAGAGTTTAAATGTAACAATTCGTAAAACATTAGGTCTTTATGCAAATGTACGTCCTGCTATCTCTTATAACCCGTTTATACCTTCAAGATACCCAGGTATGAATGTTCTTACTATTCGTGAAAATGAAGAAGATTTATATGCAGGAATTGAGCACCAACAGACTCCAGAAGTAACTCAGTGTCTAAAAATCATTACAAGACCTGGTTGTGAAAAAATATGTCAATATGCATTTGAGTATGCAAAAGCATATGGTAGAAAAAGAATCACTTGTATGATTAAAGATAACATTATGAAATTAACTGATGGTCTTTTTGTAAAAGTATTCTACGAAACTGCTAAAAACTATCCAGATATCGTAGCTGAAGATTGGATTATTGATATCGGTATGGCTAAACTAGTAGATAGCCCTGAAGAGTTTGACATGGTTCTTATGCCTAACCTTTATGGTGATGTTGCAACTGATATTCTTGGACTTATGACAGGTTCAGTTGGTATTGCGCCAGGTGCTAATGTTGGTGATGATATAGCTATGTATGAAGCGATTCACGGTTCTGCTCCACGTCATGCTGGTAAAAACAAAGCAAATCCATCAGGACTTTTACTTTCAGGTGTTATGATGATGGTTCAGATGGGTCAACCAGAAGTAGCAGAGAAGGTTCACAATGCTTGGTTAAAAACTATTGAAGATGGTATCGTAACTTATGACCTTGCTAGAAAGCTTAAAGCTGAAGGGTAGAGCACATACAGAAGTTGGTACTAAAGAGTTTGCTGATGCAGTTATAGAGAGACTTGGTCAAGAACCATCTACTTTTGATGTAATTAGATATGACAAAGCTATCAAGATTAAAAAGCCAACACTTACTAATGTTAAGAGCCAAAAAATGGACTTAATCGGTGTAGATATTTTTACAAGAGGTGACTTTAATGATGCGAATATCATTGGTGATAAACTTGGTTGAAGCTAGCAGAAGCATACAGGACATGAGACTTAAAATGATTTCTAACAGTGGTCAAAAGTATTATCCAAATGGTCACCCAGAGACTTTCTTAACAGATCACTGGAGATGTAGATACTATGCTAAGAATCAAGGTGACATTATCTCAAATGAGATAATCACAGATATGATGAATAGAATTTCAGCATCAGGTATTGAAGTAATTAAAACTGAAAACCTTTACAAACTTAATGGAGAACTTGCTTATTCTCTTGGTCAAGGCGAGTAAATAATTTTCTCTCCCCTTTATTAATAAGGGTTGGTATTAACTCAAAGGAGTTATAAGTGAGTACACTATCTGAACTATCACCAAGTATAAAGCAAGCTGTTATGTTACTCAAGAAAGGTCAAGCTAGTTGCTTTTCCTACTGAAACAGTTTATGGTTTAGGTGCAGATGCATCAAATACTGAGGCTGTTAAGTCAATATTTACTCTTAAAGGTCGACCTACTAACCATCCTTTAATAGTACATATTTTTGATGAAAGTAAACTCAATGAGTGGGCAAAAGATATTCCTGAGTCAGCTTGGAAGTTAGCTAAAGCATTCTGGCCTGGACCACTTACACTTATTTTACCTCGCCTGTCCAATGTAAATGATGTAGTAACTGGGGTTTAGATACAGTAGCA